>JBOGHK010000101.1:0-18662 GCA_050744325.1 Acidimicrobiales bacterium | reverse complement strand
CACCCGGCCGAATAGCAGGGCATCGGCTCGTTCCATCTCAGCGGTCCAGTAGCGCATCGACTCCTCGTCCGGGGGGAGCCCTGCCTCGTGATGGCAGCAGCCGTCGAGCGTGACGTTGATCGAGTATCGAAGTGGTCTCAACTCGTTGCTCTCCCTTGATGCCCGCCGCACGTTCACCGGACCGTACTCAGACGACTGCCGGCGCCACTTCTCATCGGCGCTCCGACCGCACCTACTCAACACCGTCGTGGTGCGAACCAGACCGCAGACCGAGCGCGCGACCGATTCGGCAGGATCGATCTGCTCGTGAGAGGACCGCCGCCTCATCTCACGGAGCGTGACGACGTGGGGCCGGCCGAGGTCATCACGCGGGGCCAAGTCTGACCGTCATTCCCATGTGGCGAATGGTCACGGCGTGTCCTCTCTCCAGGCCTACAGCAGACCCTGGTAGGCGCCGCCGTCGACCGGGATCGCGGCACCGGTCACGAAGCCGGTGGCGTCCGAGCACAGGAAGGCCACCATGGCCCCGAAGTCCTGGGGCCGACCCACCTCGCCGGTGGGGAGGTGGGCCGCCACCGTCGACAGGTCGCCCTGGTACAGCTGGCTGAGCCGGTCGGTGGCGTACAGCCCCGGCTGCACCGAGTGGACGGTCACACCCCAGGCGGCTTGATGGTTCCTAGAGACCGGGCGAGGGCCAGGTCGAGGTCGGCGCCGAGGCGTGACAGGTCCGGGAGGTCCGAGTGGTGCTTACGGCGTATCCGGAGGAATAGCGCAGGCCTGGAATACAGTCGCTCCACCAGTTCTCCTGCCTGGACGTGGCATCGCTGCCATGTCCAGCGCAGAACGAAAGCAACTGGACGCGACTAGTCGCGGCGTCGCGCGGAAAGTGTAGGGATGAACTCTCTCCGCGCGATATCTGCTAGACCGTGCGTGCGGTTCGGCGCCAGGCGGGCGGCGATTCCACATGCTTCTCACGATCACCACGACTCAACGGCCCGCAACGGATCTCAGTCGGCTGTTGCTTGCCGATCCCGACGACGTGCGCACCTGTCGCTTCGCCTTCGGCGAGGCGCTGGTGTTCTTCCCCCAGCACGACAGCGCCCGTTGCACGGCCGCAGTGCTGGTGCAGCCGTCCGCCGACCAGTTGCGAACGCCGTTGGCTTCGTTGGCGCTCGTGCTCGCCACGGTGTTCGAGACTGCGATCCGGGACGAGCACCCCGATCCGGCAGCTGGTGACTCCGCACGCCACTTCGAGGTTCAGGCACCGGCGCGGCCGTGCGGCGATCTGGAGGACCGGGCACGGCGGTTGTTCGCACCACTCGGCTACGACCTGGAGCTCGGCGCTGACGGGTCCCTGTGGCTGTCGACCACGACGGACCTGGCAAGCCTTCTCACCCACCTGTGCGTGCTCCTACCGGTCGTGGAGGGCGGTCCGGTCACCGATGGCCACGAGATCGTGGAGCGTCTGCCGGCCCGAGCTGGAGGCTGGCTCGCCGCCCATCCCGAGTACGGCCTCATCGCCCGAGAGCACCCGGAGCTGTCGGCGGCGATGCCTCCTGCGGCACCCCGGCATCAGATCCACAAGCCTCGGATCTGCACCCGACACCTCGCGAACTGAGATTCGCTCAGCAGTTCCGGGCACACTGTCTCAAGACGTACCTAATGTGGCGATTCACCCACATTTTGCAAGAGTTTTCGTGCCGACTCGCTTTCGTACCTCGGCTTGGGGTACTGGTGGGGGAACACCAGCTGAGGAGTTGCTCGTGCCGTTGCTCGAGGTCAACGACGACCAGATCCATGTGACCGACCGGGGGTCCGGAGAGGCCTTGCTGTTCCTGCACGCCTTCCCGCTGCAGGCAGCCATGTGGGACTACCAGATCGATGCGTTCGAGGGCACCCATCGGTGCCTGGCCATCGACCTTCCCGGCTTCGGCGAGTCGCCGCCGCCGGCCGATCCGGGTCGCTCGTCGATGCAGAGATGGGCACGGTTGGTGGACGGCGCGCTCGACCAGCTCGGTGTCGACAAGGCGACGGTCGTCGGTTGCTCGATGGGCGGCTATCTCGCGATGGCAATGCTGCGGCACCATCCCGACCGGGTCGAGCGGCTGGTGCTGTCGGACACCAAGGCGACGTCCGACGACGTCGCGGCGTTCGGCCGCCGCTCGGAGATCCAGCAGCAGGTGCAATCGGGCTACGAGCTCGGGTCCTTGGCCAAGGGGACCGTCGAGGGTCTGCTGTCGGGCAGCTCGATGGCCCGTCCCGAGCTCGTGAGCTACGTCCACGCTCTTGCCGACGGTGCGTCGCCCGAGGGATGGATCGGCGCGCTGGAGGCCATGAAGGACCGGCCGGACTCGATGCTCCTGCTCCGGCAGACCAAGGTGCCGTCGCTGGTCGTGGTCGGCGAGCTCGACCGCATCACACCGATCGCCGACGCCCGCAGCGTGCGCCTTCTGCTCAAGGGTGAGCTGGTCATCGTCCCCAACGTCGGCCATCTCCCGAACATCGAGGATCCGCTGGCGTTCAACGAGGCGCTCGCCGAGTTCTTAGGCGTCGGCCCGCCCGCCGTCGAGGATGGCGACGGCGACGGCGAGGTCACCGGCTCGGAGGCCTAAGGGTTCTGGTAGATCCGCTCCGGAGTGATCAGCACCGCGGAGCGACGCTCGGCTGCGACCACGCGGTCGTATTCGGGCCAGTCGTCGTGGTCCATGCCCGAGGCCCGGGCGATCGATCGCATCAACAGCCGCATCGCCTCGTCGTCGACGCCTTTCAGCGGATCGTCCGGCCCACACAACTCGACCGTCCCTTCGACGGTGACCCACGCCCAACCGGCGCGCCAGTTCAGTGCCGTTCGGGGATGGGCGCGCAGGTAGTCGACCTTGTGGGTGCCACTGCGCGCGACGAAGGCCGCGACCTCGTCGTGGGTGGTCGGATGCACCACGATCCCTGCGTTGACCACGGTCAGCTGCACCGAGCCGTCCGGACGGACCGACGACAGCGTGGCAAGCCCAGCGTCGAGCTGAATCAGTCGTCGTGCATCGTCGATCGATGCCACAGGCCGGAGCGTATGCGGCCCTGGCCTCGAAGGGCACGCTCAGGTACCAGCCAGGCGCGAGACGATCGGTGCCGCGGCGGTCATGGCATCCGCCCCCTGGACGACCAGATACGAGGCATCCCATCGCTCGCGGGCGGCGTGCAGTTCGTCGCAGATCTGGTCGGCGGTGCCGATCCAGGCGTGCGGATAGGCGTCGAGGTCGGTCGACTCGAGCCCGAACAGCGGTGCCAGGGACTCGATCGTGCCCTGGCGATCGTCGGTCACGACACAGGCATAGACCAGGAAGTTGATCTCGATGTCCTCGTAGCGGTCGGCAGCGGCCTCGCGCACCCACCGCAGCTTCTGGTCCGTCCTGGCTGCAGCACCGTCCTGTCCGGCGTCGGCGGTGACCCGCCCACCACGGACGGCGGGGTTGACGCCGACGATGTCGGCCTCGCGGGCCGCGAGCCGAAGCACCCGTGGGCCGCCACCGCCCACCAGTAGCGGCGGATGGGGCCTCTGGACCGACTTGGGCCGGCCGTCGAGCTCGGTCACCTGGTAGTGCTCACCGCTGAAGCTGAACGGGCCTTCGGCGAAGAGCCCCTTCAACACGGCGATCCCCTCGGCCAAGCGGTCGATGCGGACCGCGGGCTCGTCCATCGGGATGCCCGAGCGGTCGTAGTCGCTGGCCATCCAACCGCCTCCGACGCCGAGCTCGAGCCGCCCGTCGCTGAGCAGGTCGATGGTGGCGGCCTCCTTGGCCGTGACCACCGGGTGCTTGTAGTCGTTGTCCAGGACGAGCGGGCCGATCCGCAGGTCGTGGGTGGCATCGGCCGCGGCCATCAGAGCCGGGACCGGTGCCAGCGTGTCCTCGAAGTGGTCGGGCATGAACAGGGTGGAGTAGCCGAGGTCCTCGGCCTTGCGGGCGAGCTCGGCCCATTCCGCGCCACTGCGTGCGCTTGCCAACTGGACACCGAAGCGGAACGGTCGAGGATGGCCCATGCGGCTCACCTTATGAGCGTCGGCCGGACGGAAGCCTCGTTTTCATCCAGCCAGGCCTGCGCCGCCGAACTCCTGGAGTGTTCCTTGGCTAGGGTGCATTGCTGTGGCGGCGCGGAGCCGCCGCGTTGCTCGTGATGCTGCGCACGCTGACTCGTCTCGGTCTGGTCATCACGGCCTCCGCCGCGGTGATGACGCTGGCGGTGGCCGCGCTCGGCGTGCCCGCCGGTCTGCTCGACGAGGCGAGCACCGGCGAACCGACCGAGCTGTTCCTCGAGAGCCTCGAGCAGCGGTCCTACATCTACGCCGCCGACGGGACGACCGTGCTAGCCCGGCTGCACGAGGAGTTCAACCGCCAGCCCGTCGACCTGGCCGACGTTCCCCAGCACGTGGTCGACAGCATCCTCGCCGTCGAGGACGCCGGTTTTTGGACCCACGACGGCACCGACGGTCGGGCACTGCTCCGGGCGTTCAGCGTGAACCTCGGTGAGGGCGAGGTCGCCCAGGGCGGATCGACCATCACCCAGCAGCTGGTCAAGCTGTCGCTCCTGGGCCCCGAGCAGACCCTGGACCGCAAGCTGCAGGAGATCATCATGGCGCGCCGGCTCGAACGTGAGCTGACCAAGGAGGAGATCCTCACCCGCTACCTGAACCTCGTGTACTTCGGCAACCATTCCTACGGCATCCAGACCGCGGCGGAGACCTACTTCGGGGTCTCGGTGCAGGATCTCGACCTGGCTCAGACCGCGCTGCTGGCGGCGCTGATCCGCAATCCGTCGGCCTACAACCCGATCCGCTTCCCGGAGCGGGCCACCGAGCGGCGGTCGGTCGCCCTGGACCGGATGCTGGACCAGGGGATCGTGACCGAGGACGAGGTCACCTACATCAACGCCCTCCCGGTGCCGACCGAGGTCCAGGAGGTCGTGCCCGAGCCGAACGACTACTTCGTCGAGGAGGTCAAGCAGCAACTGCTCGACGACCCACGGTTGGGGGCGACCCGGGACGAGCGTGAGCAGGCGGTCTTCGCCAGCGGGATCCGGGTGTTCACCACCTTCGATCCCCGAGCGCAGACGCTGGCGCTCCAGGCTCGGGACCAGGCGTTCGGGGGCGCGGCGACCTTCCCGGCCGGGCCGGCAGTCAACCCGGCCACCGGCCAGCCGTACACCGACGAGGCCGGCAACGTCCTCAACGTCGACCCGGCGACCGGCCAGCCGCTGACCCTGCCGGGCACCGCCGCGATCGCGTCGGTCGAGCCGGCCACCGGCGCGGTGCGGTCGATGGTCGGCGGCCCCGGCTACGACCAGTACCAGTACAACCTCGCCACCCAGACCAACCCACCGCGCCAGGTGGGCTCGGCGTTCAAGACCTTCGTGCTCGCGACGCTCTTCGAGCAGGGCCACTCGCCTGCCGATCTCGTCGACGGCACCAGCCCCTGTACGTTCACCGACCCGAGGGTCAACCCGAATCCCTACCGGCCGTCGAACTACTCCGAATCCGACGCGAGGGGGATCGACACGCTCACGGCGCAGACCCTCGGCTCGGTGAACTGCGCCTTCGTCCGGCTGGGCTACATCGCCGGGATGCAGAACGTCGTCGACCTGACCCGCCGCCTCGGCGTCACCACCCAGCTCGATCCGAACCCGTCCACGGCGCTCGGTGCCCAGGGCGCCCCGGCCGTCGAGATGGCCGCGGCCTACGCCGCCTTCGCCAACGACGGCGTCTACAACGCCCCCTACTACATCCAGCGGGTCGAGGACGCTCAGGGCCGAGTTCTGTGGGAGCACCAGCCCAACCCCCAGCAGGCCGTGACCGCCCAGACCGCACGCTTGGTCAGCCAGGTGCTGGAGCAGAACGTCCTCAGCGGCACCGGTACTAGGGCAAGGCTCCCCGGTGGTCGGCCTGCCGCCGGGAAGACCGGCACGACGCAGGCTGCTGCGGACGGCTGGTTCGTGGGCTACACCCCGCAGATGTCGACGGCGGTGTGGGTCGGTGCCATGGGAGCCCAGATCTCCGTGACCTACGGCGGCGGGCCGCTGACCGGCGGACGGGTGGCGGCTCCTATCTGGGGTACCTACATGTCCCAGTGGCACGAGGGCCTCGAGGTCGTAGACTTCCCCAACCCCGAGCCCGCCCGCCCCGGGCAGTTCCTGCAGGTGCCGCGTGAGATCGACCCAGGTGGCCTGACCCCGACGCCACCTGCGCCGCCCCCGACGCCTCCCGGTGGTGGCGGTCCTCGTGGCGGTCCCGGTGGTGGCGGTGGAGGTGGAGGAGGCGGTGGTGGCGGGGGCGACCCCACCCTGCCGACCTTCAGCGTGCCGAACGAGCCGGCTGACGACTGACGACCGATGCAGACAACGGCCACGACCTCGTCGCTGGCCGGATAGGGTCGGGCGCTGATGTCCCGATGGGAACCGCTTCTCTCCGTCCAGGAGCTTGATACCCACCTCGATCAGCTCGCTCACCGTCTGCGCACGCTCCCCGTGCGCGCGTCACTTGCCGACATGGAGGACCGGACAGCGGCTGTCGACCGCCAGCTCGAGGGCGTCGACCGACGTCGGGCCGAGCTCGACCGCGAGCAGCGGAGGCTCGAGGACGAGATCGCGACGTTCCAGACCCGCGTCGCGCAGGCCGACAAGCAGCTGTACTCCGGGGCGACCAACAACCCGCGTGAGCTCCAGGCCCTCCAGGACGACATCGCATCGCTGCAGCGACGGGTCTCGAAGCTCGAGGACGACGAGCTCGAGATCATGGAGCTGCTCGAGCCGGTCGACGCCGAGCGCGTCCACCTGCTCCGCGGCCGCGACGCCCTCGACGAGCAGGCCAAGTCGTTGCGTGCCGAGCTGGCCGAGGCCGAGGCCGACATCGAGGCCGAGCTGGCGACGGTCCGCGAGGACCGCGACAAGGCGGCGACCGCGGTCGACGAGGGGCTCTGGGCCGAGTACGACCGGTTGCGCTCCCGGCTGGGAGGCATCGCGATCGCCCGGCTGGTCGGGTCCACCTGTCAGGGATGCCACCTCGGGTTGAGCGCCGTCGAGATCGACCGGATCCGGCACCTCGCCACGGACGACCCGGTCCACTGCGAGGAGTGCGGCCGGCTGCTGGTCCGCTCCTGACCGGGCACAGGCGACGTGTTCCTCTGGTTCGCCGGGATGTCGTTCCTGGCGGTGTGGCTGATCTTCCGGAGTCCCGCCGTGGACTACCGGCTGGTGATGGTGGGTGCGGTGTTGCCGCTGGTGGAGCTGCCCTTCGGCCATCCTCGGGTCCTGCACAGCCTGGCCGGCAGCGTTGTGTTGCTGGCACTGGCGATGCTGGCTACCCCGCGTCGTCGTCTGATGCAGCGTCGCCTGGTGGCGATCCCCATCGGTGTGTTCCTCCATCTGGTCCTCGACGGCGCGTGGACGGACACCACTGCCTTCTGGTGGCCGTTCACCGGGTGGGCGTGGAGCTCGGCCGAGCTACCCGAGCTGTCACGGGGTGCCTTCGACGTGGTGCTCGAGGTGGCCGGTGCGGCGGCGTTGTGGTGGGCGTGGCAACGATTCGGACTGGCCCGGGCCGACCGGCGCGCCCGGTTCTGGCGGACCGGGCAACTGGACCGTGACGTGGTCGCGGGGCGTCCATGATCCTGCTGTTGCGGCACGGTCGGACCGAGGCGAACGCCGGCGGGCTACTGCTCGGCCGCGACGACCCCGAGCTGGACCACGAGGGTCAGCGGCAGGCGCTGGCACTGGCCGCGACGGTGCGTGCCGCGACCGGCGGGCGGGTCGCCCGGGTGGTGTCCAGCCCGCTGGCCCGCTGTCGCCAGACAGCGGAGGCGGTGGCGACGCGCCTCGGCAGCGCGGTCACCGTCGACGAACGCTGGATCGAGTTGGACTACGGCGAGCTGGAGGGCACCCCCACGGCCATGGTGTCGAGGGAAACCTGGGTCGCGTGGACCACGGACCTGAGCTGGGCACCGCAGGGTGGCGAGTCGCTGGCGGTGTTGGGCGAGCGGGTCCGTGCCGCCTGCGAGGAGCTCGCCTGGACCCATGGCGTCCCGACCGATCCCGGAGGCCCGGGTCGTCCGGATCTGCGCCGCGGTGGCGACGACGTGGTCGTGGTCACGCACGTGTCGCCGATCAAGGCCGCGGTGGCCTGGGCTCTCGGGGTGGGCGACGAGGTCGCGTGGCGGCTGTTCGTCGCGCCCGCCTCGATCACACGCATCGCGGTGTCCGGAGCGCGGCGCTCCCTGCACTCCTTCAACGAGATCGCCCACCTCGACTGATCGGCGACGAGGCGGTGAGGCGACGAGGCGACGAGGCGACGCGGCGACGCGGCGATGAGGCGACGCGGCGACGAGGCGACGCGGCGACGAGGCCGGTCGGTCAGGGTGCGGGAAGGGCGTCGAAGATCGCGCCGGCGATCGGCGCGGCGTCGCGGCCCCCGACGCCTCCGTCCTCGATGACGATCGCGAGGGCCAGGTCGCCGCAGATGCCGACGAACCAGGCGTGGGTCGGCAGAGGGTCCCCGGAGCCGAACTCCGCTGTCCCGGTCTTGCCGGCTACCTCGCAGTTGTCGACGGCGGCGGCGCTGCCGCTGCCCTCGGTGACCACCCGCCGCATCAACGCTGCCAACGTCTCCCGGCTGGTGGCCTCGAGCTGGGTCGGCTCGGGCCGGTCGCCGGTGTCGACCTCGGGCAGCAACGTCGGCGGCTCCCAGGTCCCGTCGATGACGGTGGCGGCGACCGTCGCCATGTGCAGCGGGCTGGCGACCACCTCGGCCTGCCCGATAGCGGCCGCGGCCTTCTCGGTCGCGTCCGCGGGCTCGGGGAAGCTCGCGGACTCGGTGTCCAGCCCGACGGAGTAGGTCGTGTTGAAGCCGAACTGCTCGGCTGCCGCGACCATGTCCGCGGGGTCGCGGTCCGCGGTCACGTTGATGAACGCCGTGTTGCACGACTCGGCGAACGCAGTACCGAAGGGAACGACGCCGAGGCTGCCGCCCTCGAAGTTCCGGAACACCCGGCCGCCGGCGTTGAGGGTCTCGGGGCAGTCCACCGGGGTCTCGGCGGTGATGCCGCTGTCGAGCAGGCCGCTGGTGGTGACGATCTTCATCGTCGATCCTGGTGGGTAGAGGCCGGCGAGGGCGCGGTTGAACTCGTCGAGCGGTCGCGACGCTGCAGCGCGCACGTTGCCGGCCGCGTCGACCACGACGACGGCGGCCGGCAACGTGACACCTGCCAGACCACTCTCGACCGCCGCTTGGACCTGAGGATCCAGCGTCGTCGCCACCGGAGTGGGCGCTGTGCCTTCGATCTGGTCGATCACCTCGACGACCGCCCCCGTCGGGTCCAACAGCTGGATCTCGCCGGACGGAGTTCCTGCGAGCTCGCGCTCGAAGCGGGCCTCCAGGCCCGTACGACCGACGATGTCACCGACCCCGTAGGGCTCGCCCAGCTCGTCGAGCTGTTCGGCGGTGATCTCACCGGTACTGCCCAG
Organism: Acidimicrobiales bacterium; assembly: GCA_050744325.1. Taxonomy (GTDB): domain Bacteria; phylum Actinomycetota; class Acidimicrobiia; order Acidimicrobiales; family VFJN01; genus DASXTK01. The sequence goes on along the minus strand of JBOGHK010000101.1, from coordinate 9,161 downwards.
GACGTGACGGGCGAAGCCGTCGCTCGGCGCGGTGCGGACGGTGGTCTCGCGGAACAGCAGGCCCGGGACGTCGAAGATCGCCGCCCGCACCTCGTCGTAGCGGGCCCGAGGGACGGTCACGATCTCGACGAAGTGGTCGGGCTCGACCCCCGGTGCGTCCAGTCGAGCATCGACGGTGGCTGGGTCGACGCCCAGGTGGGTGGAGAGAGCGTCGCTCACCTGCTGGCGATCCTGCATCCGCTGGGGCTCGATGCCGATCCGCATGCCGGGACCAGCGGCGACGAGCGGTTCGCCCGCCGCATCGGTGATCGGTGCCCGCTCGGGCTGGACCCGGGTGCTGGTCAGGGTCAGGCCACGAGCGAGGCGCGGATGGATGGAGGCCGGCGACCAGTCGACCCGCCACGGGTTGTCGCCGTCGCCTTCCTGGAGCAGGTTGAACGTGCCTTCGTAGGACCACTCGCCGAGGTCGGCGAAGGCCAGCGTGGCGTCGAAGTGGGCGATCGCGAGGCTGTTGTCCTCATCGGTGCTCACGTCGCCGAGCTCGTAGGTCGCTTCGCTGGTCCCCAGGTCGTCGAGCACCGCCTGATGGATCTCGGCGAAGTCGTTCGGAGGGTCGATGACCAGGTCGGCCATCACGTCCATGTCGCCGTCCTGCCATGCGGCGACGTAGTCCTCCGCGGTGGACTCCGGGCCCGGGCCGTCGCCGCCCTGACGTAGGGCCACCACGATCCCCGCGACGCCGAGGACCGCGACCAGCGCCGTCGTGCCCGCTCTCGTTCCAGCACCCGCCACGAGCGCTCAGGCTACGACATCCCAGAAATCCTGGTAGCCACGGGGGCTTCGCGGGGACGACGGCGACATAACCTTCTGCGGAGTCTGATCCGCTGGAGGCGCGGACATGTTGAGCGGTGTAGACGTTTCCCACCATCAGGGTGCTATCGACTGGCGTGCGGTCGCGCGGTCGGGCCAGGCCTTCGCGTGGTGCAAGGCCAGCGAGGGCACCTCGTTCCGCGATTCACGGTTCGGCCCGAACTGGGCCGGCACCCGCGCCAACGGGATAGTGCGAGGGGCCTATCACTTCCTGCGCTCGGACTCCGATCCCCGTGCGCAGGCGCGTCACTTCCTGGCGGTGGTCGGCGAGCTGTCGGGCTCGATGGCGGCGTTGGACGTCGAGTCGTCGGGCGCGAGCCGTCCGACCGCTGCGCAGGCTCGCGCCTTCAAAGGGGAGTTCGATCGGCTCGCCGGCGGGCATCCGCTGGTGATCTACACGGGGCGCTGGTACTGGCGAGGCGTGCTCGGCGATCCGTTCGGCGCCGATCTCGGCCCGTTGTGGCATTCGGCCTACACCAGCTCGCCGGGCGCGTTGTACGGCGGCTGGCCCCGATTCACGTTCTGGCAGTACACGCAAAGTGGCCGGTGCCCCGGGATCCCCGGGAACGTCGATCTCAACCAGTTCTTCGGCGACCGGGCAGCGTTGGCGGCTCTACAGGAGGAGCGCATGACCCCAGAGGAACGCCGGTGGCTCGACCGCGAGTTGGACACCATCCGCACCAAGGTGGAGAGCACCTTCAACCAGGTCAACCTTCGCACCGGGACCCTGAGCAACAAGATCGACGCGCTGGCAGCAACCCTGCTGGCGCAGCAACCCGGCGACGTCGACGACGAGGCCTTCGTCGAAGCGCTTGCTGCTGCGATCCCTGACTCGCTCGCCGACAAGGTGGTCGACCAGCTCCAGCGCCGCTCTGGTGACGGCTAGATAGTGGGTGACGGTGAGCCGGCTTGTAAGCCGGGTCCTGTCCAGCGGGGCCCTTGCGGGACACCGCTTGGGTGGCCATCCATCTGAGCGGCCTACCTGGGGAGATTGGCCGGGCCAGCCCTCCCACGTTTGGCCTTGCTCCGGGTGGGGGTTGCCAGCCGCCGGGGTCGCCCCCGACGCTGGTGCGCTCTTACCGCACCGTTTCACCCTTGCCTGTGCGGGCATCCGGCGGAACCGGCACCCGCCATCGGCGGTCTGCTCTCTGTTGCCCTGATCCGACAGGTCACCCCGCCCTGGCTCTCGCCAGCACCCTTGCCCTGTGGAGCCCGGACTTTCCTCGGCACGCCCGAAGGCGGTGCCGCGGCCACCGGGCCGACTCACCGTCACCGACAGGCTACCTCCGAGGCCCGGCGCTACCGGGACAGGAACAGCTGGAACTCGAAGGTGCCCTCGTCGGCGACCGACACCACCGAGAAGCCCTCGGGCGGCTCGATGTCGTAGTCGGACAGTGCGATCGGTGCCTGCCCGACGATGGCGATGATGCCGTCGGTGAAGGTGGCGTCGAAGTCGAGGGTCACGGCGTTGGTCACCCCGTGGAGGGTGAGGTCGCCGGTGGCGGTGAACGTGATCTGGTCGCCCGATGTGGCGTCGTCGGGCAGTTCGACCGGCTCGGTCAGCACGAAGCTCGCGGTGGGGAAGGCGTCGGTCTCGAGCCCGCGGCCCCGCAGCTGGTTGTCGCGCAGGCTCTGGTCGCTCCGCAGCGTGGTCATGTCGGCCTCGAACGACCCGTCCGTGACCTCGTTGCCGTCGATCGTGACGGTGCCGGTCACGTCGGGCGTTCGGCCGACGGCCTCGTTGGCGCCGATCGTGGCCAACTCCTCCTGGACGCGGTAACCGACGTAGGCGCTGCTGAAGTCGTCGAAGCTGCCGACACGGGCATCAATGGTCCAGGTGCCGTCAATCGTCGTGCCGGCTGCCTCGTCGCCGTTGCCGTCGCCATCGGAGCCCTCGGCATCGACGTCGTCGCCGGACCTCTCGGCCTCGGCCGCTGCCTGGGCGTCGTCGATGCTGGCTTCCTCCGGAGCATCGTCGCGGATGAAGAACCACCATCCGGCGGCGGCGAGTATGACGACCACGACCGCTGCGGCCGCAGCGACCCGTTGCGTGCGGGACGTGAACACGGAGCGGAACACTAGAAGTTCCCGCGCCGAAGTGCTGGGTGACCAGCGCTTTCGCGGAGGACGTCAGAAGGTGATCGCGCTGAGCTCCGGGATCCACTCGGCGGCTCGGTCGCAGGCGTCGCGCCAGCGGTCGCGGTCGAGGCTGCCCTGTGGCTCGATGATCGCGCGGGGCCTCCACATGGTGGCGAGGTCGTCCCAGCCGCCCCAGGTGCCCGCCGCCAGGCCGGCGAGGAACGCGGCACCACGCGTCGTCGCCTCGCGTTCGGGGGACAGCTCGACGTTCCGTTGCGAGGCGTCGGCCAGGGCCTGGACGAACGTCGGGTTGTCGCTCATGCCGCCGTCGATGCGCAGCGTGGGAAGGGAGCGACCCGTGTCCTGCTCGGCGGCGTCGACCAGGTCGGCCCCGGTATGGGCGATCCCCTCCAGCACGGCCCGTACCAGCTGCGGTCGCCCGGTACCGCGGGTGACGCCGAGCAGCGTGCCCCGGGCGCCGTAGTCCCAGCGGGGCGTGCCGAAGCCCAGCAGAGCCGGGACGAACACCACCCCGTCGGTGTGGTCGCACTGGGCGGCGACGTCGTGGGACTGCGAGGACGAGTCGATCACGCCGAGGTCGTCGCGGAGCCACTCGACGTTGGTGCCCGCGGCGAGCGCGATGGCCTCGACTCCCCAGGTGAGAGCACCGGCCTCACGCCACGCAACGATCGGGAAGCACCCGGCTGGGCCTTGGCGCTCGAACGCGGGCCGATCGTCGCCGACACAGACGTCGAGCATCGCACCGGTGCCGAAGGTGATCTTCGCCAACCCCGGTCGCACACAGCCCTGACCCACGAGTGAGGCCTGCTGGTCGCCCACCAGCGCCATGATCGGAGGTCCGCCGCCCAGCGCGCTCGCCGAGCCGATCGGGCCAGAGGAGTCGACCATCCGCGGCAGGGCGGCTTCCGGGATTCGCAGCGTCTCGAGCAGCACACCATCCCACGAGCGGTGGTCCGGGCCCAGCAACCCGGTCACGGCCGCGTTGGAGAGGTCGGTCGCGTGCACCGATCCGCCGGAGAGCTGCCAGGCGACCCAGCTGTCGACCGTCCCCAGGCACAGGTCGCGGTCTCGCTGCGGATCGACCTCGTCCAGCAGGTGGGCGAACTTGGTGGCCGACTGGTTGGGCGCCAGGTGGACGCCTTGGCTCTGGAGGACCAGGCAGGTCCCGACCGTTCGCAGGTCCTGCCAGCCGAGCCCTGGCCCGACGGGCTCGCCAGTGGACCGGTCCCAGATCACCGCCGACGCCCGCTGGTTCGCCACACCGACCGCCGCCACCGGCCCGGCCTCGGCCAGCGCCGCGGCCGCGACTTCGAGTGCAGCCTTGGCCATGGCCGCCGGGTCGAACTCGACCAGCCCGGCGGCCGGCGATGACGGCAGCACCTCGCGATGCTGCACGGCGGCGACGGTGGCATCCGCCCTGAGGACCGCCCCCCGGACACCCGACGTCCCGACGTCGACGACCAGTATGGAGTCGCTTGTCACCCGGGGGAGTCTGCCCGACGCCGGGGGCGCAGCGCCCGGCGGCCGCCGAGCAGCCCCGCCGCCAGCCCGAGCAGGAGCCATGCCGCCGCCTCGGCCCACGCGATCGGATCGTCGGTGACCAGCTGCCGCACGATCACGAAGAGGTCGGCGAGAGCGACCGCCGCCGTTGCCGCCACCGCTGCGTGGACCAGCGGCATCCGGTGGCTGCGGCTGGCGGCGATCCGGCCGCCAGCCGTCAGGCTGAGCAGGGCGATCGCGAGGAGCGGGATCGCGAGCGCGAGCCGGCTGTCGTCATCGCTGGCGTCGGTGATGCCGACGACGACACCGACCAGGACCAAGCCCACCAGACCCACGACGGCACCGGTCGCGATCGGCACTGGATCCACCCGCCCGCGGATCACGACCCGTACCAGCCGTCGACGGGGCCCCAAGGGGACGGAAGGCCGAGCTTGCCGGGGTTGAGGATGCCGCGTGGGTCGAGCGTCCTCTTGGTGGCCGCGAGAACCTCGAGGCCACCACCCAGTGCCTCGTCCATGAACCGTCCGCGGTTGAGTCCCACGCCGTGGTGGTGGCTCAGCGCGCCACCGTTGGCCAGGACCGCGCGCTCCCCGGCATCCCAGAGCGCGCGGTAGTAGTCGTCGCGCCGCTCGGCGTCGACCTGGCCGGCGAACGTGAAGTAGATGCAGCCGCCGGTGACATAGCTGTGGGACTGGTGGGCGGTCGCGGCCAGCGTGCCTTCGACCGCCAGCAGGGCATCGAGCCCGGCCCGGTAGATGCGGGGGAGGTCGGCCCACGAGCCGGACACCTCCATCGTGTCGACGACGTAGCCCTTGCTGATCAGGGCCTCCAACGCCGAGACCTCGTTGCGGTGCTCCAGCCAGTGCTGGACATGTGCATTCGGGGCCGGTTCGGCCGAACCGACGTCGGCGCCGGAAGCGGATTCGATCTCCTGGGCGACGACGCGCAGGGTGGCGTCGACGACTTCGGGGTCGCCTTCGTCGAGCACCAGGATCAGCGCCTTGCCATCGGTGTGGTAGGTGCGTTCGGCTTCGTCGGGGTCGTAGAGCCGCAGCACCGCGGGCGTCGCACCGCGCTGGAGGATGCGGCGCAAAACGTCGAGGCCGGCTTCGAACGAACCCACCAGCCACGCACCGCGCTGCTCGGCGCGAGGCGCACGGTGCAGCTTCAGACGAGCACCGCAGATGATGCCGAGGGTGCCTTCGCTGCCCACGAACAGCTGGGTCAGATCGGGGCCGATCGCGGCCCGGGGTGCGCCACCGGTGCGGATCTGGCGACCGTCGGCCAGGACGACGTCGAGGCCGAGCACCATGTCCTCGATCTTCCCGTAGCGGGTCGAGAGCTGGCCGGCCGAACGGCAGGCGAGCCAGCCCCCGACCGTGGACAATGCCATCGACTGCGGCCAGTGGCCGAGGGTCGCGGCGTGATCGGCTCGAAGCTGGGCTTCGAGGTGGTCGCCGAAGGTACCGGGGGCGACGTCGAGCACGAGCGACGTGGCGTCGACGTCGACGATGCCGCCGAAGCCGGAGAGGTCGAGCACGACGCCACCGTGCAGGGGGACCGATGCGCCGCACACCCCGCTGCGGCCGGCCGCCGCGGTGAGCGGGACCGTCGCCTCGTGGCAGATGTGGAGCACGTCGGCGACGTCCTCGGTGCTGCGAGGCCGCACGACCACGCTGGCCAGGCCGGCGACCTGGCCCTCGGTCGCCCACGCCATCGCCAACGGCCACCAGTCGCGACTGGCCTCGGCGACGTGCGCTGGGTCGACGACCACGTCGTCGCACGCACCGCGGAGCCGTGCGAGCACCGAGTCGGTGACATCGACGCGCTCGGCGGCCAGTCGTGCGGTCGCCGCGACGGCACCTCCTGCGAGCTCGATCGGTGGGGTGGGTGCACCCCGGCCGGGCGACGGCACCGACGTCGGGGCGATGGCACTCGGGCTGGTCCGTCGGGTCACGGGTGGCTGCTCTCGGATCGGCCGAGGACGGGAGCGAGGGCGACGGTCTCGGGAAGGCCCGGGACCTCGCGCTCGCGCTCGGCCGCCCGACGGTAGGCCGCCACCTGGCGGGCGCGCTCGTCGGCCGACCATCCCAGCTCGGCCCCGACCAGCCCGGCGACGTCGCCAGCGGCGACTGCACTGGCGTCGCGGCCCAACAGGCGGGCACGGGTGCGCCGGCTGAGCACGTCGTCGAGGGTGGTCGCCATCTCGTAACGAACGGCATAGACGGCCTCGGCGCGGCGGTACGGCAGGCCGCGCACGAGCGCCTCGCCCAGGGTGGGCTCGGCGTCGATCATCGCCTCGACCACCCGGGCCTCGCCGCCGTACCGCTCGGCCAGCCACGGGTCGTGCTCGCGCTGCTCTTCCCAGCCCTCGGCGCCGCGCAGCCGTAGGCGGGCTGTCGGACTGCGACCCACCCTGCGTCCCAGCCGATCGGCCAGCTGTTCGACCACGACATCGACGGCGTCCTGGGCCATCTCGCGGTAGGTGGTCAGCTTCCCGCCGGTCACGGTGATCATCCCGCTTTCGGACGTGGTGACCTGATGGCGTCGCGAGAGGTCGGCGGTCTTGCCGGTCTGGGCCTGTCGCACCAGCGGTCGGAGCCCGGCCCACGATCCCTGCACGTCGGCCCGGCTCAGTGGGGTCGTCAGCGCATCGTTCATGGCGCCGAGCAGGTAGTCGATGTCCTCGGCGGTGCACTGCGGGTCGTCGATGTCGCCCTGGTAGTCGGTGTCGGTGGTGCCGACATAGGTGAAGCCGCCCTCGCCGCCCAGCTCGCCGTCGGCGCCAGGCCACGGGACGACGAAGATCGACCGGCGGTCGCGGCGCACGGGGATCACCGCGGCGATGTCGTTGCGCACCTTGTGCCATGGGACGGTGATGTGGATGCCCTTGGCGGGTCGGATCGACTGCGGATGGACGCCCTCGTCGTGGGCGCGGACGTCGTCGGCCCAGACGCCCGCCGCGTTGACCACGGCTTTGGCCCGCACCTCGACCTGGTGACCGCCGGCGTCGACCAGCGCACCGGCGATGCGGTCGCCGTCGTTGCGGAACCCGACGACCTCGGCGTGGTTGACGACGACCGCACCGTGGTCGAGCGCCGCTGTGCGGGCCACGGCGAGCGTGAGGCGAGCGTCGTCGGCCTGCGCGTCGTAGTACAGGTAGGACCAGGCCAGGCGCTCGTTGAGGGTGGGCATGTGGGCCAGGGTCTCGTCGCGGTCGGCCCGACTGTGGAGTTTGCCGATGCGCAGGCCACCCGTGAGGTCGTACATCCACATGATCGTGCCGAGGGCCCTGGCCAGCTGCCGCGGGATGAGGCCGTCGCGGCCCGAGAACACCGGGATCAGGAAGGGCAGCACCCGCACGAGGTGGGGAGCATTGTGCAGCAGCCGCTGGCGTTCGCGCAACGCCTGGTAGACGAGCCGGACGTCGCGGTTCTGGAGATAGCGCAGGCCGCCGTGCACCAGCTTGGACGACTTCGACGAGGTGCCGGACGCGAAGTCGTCGCGCTCGACGAGAGCCGTGCGCAGGCCACGGGACGCCGCATCGAGGGCCACGCCGACGCCGGTGATGCCGCCGCCGACCACCAGCATGTCGAAGGTGCCCGAGGCCAAGCGGGCCAGGTTCTCGTCGCGGTCGAAGGTGCCGAAGGGCATGCGCTGATGCTACGGGCCGAGTGTGACGGCCCAGCGGCACGCAGGCACTCGGAGCCGAGGTTCGAGCCGACCAAGCTCCAGAACAGTCGGTCACCAACCCTCACCCAGCGTGCCATCCTGGTTGTCAAGCTGACCGTGTGCCATACCTAGGCTCGGTGGGTCACAGGAGGCAGCGATGGATTTCCGGGTCCTCGGACGCGTCGAGGTGGCGACCGAGCTCCAGGCCCTCGACGAGGCGATCCTGCTCCAGAAGCCCGAGCTCCATTGGCACCCGGAGGCCGACCAGCAGCCCATGCCGGCGTCGGTGCCGGTCGCTATGGCGTCCCGGCCGCGTCCACCGCCCGCGCCGCGGACCAGCTTCGTCGGTCGCGAGGACCGAGGTCGGCACGCTCATCGCCGCGATGGAGGGGCATCGGCTCGTGTCCGTCGTCGGGCCTGGCGGCGTGGGCAAGACCCGCCTCGCCGTCGAGGTCGCCGGGATGGTGACCGACCGCTTCCACCACGGCGTCGCGTTCTGCGACCTCGTCGGCCTGCCCACCCGCGAGCGGGTAGAGGCGGCGGTGGCCGAGGTGGTCGGCGCGCGTGACCTGGTGCAGACCGGCGAACGCCATCTGGTCGACGACCTCGTCGGCCGCGAGCTGCTGCTGTTGATCGACAACGCCGACCATCGGGTCGATCCCGTTCGACTACCTGGTCGCAGGTCTGGACGGTCGGCTGTCGGCGGTTGCCGGGCAGATCCCGCGGGGCACGACCGCGCACGGCACCCTGCGCGACGTCGTCGACGGGAGCATCGACCTGCTCGACGAGCTGCGGCGGGCGCTGTTGCGGCGCCTGTCGGTGTTCGCCGGCGGCTGCACGGCCGAGGCCGCGGCGACGGTCTGCGGCATCGACGGCGAGCCGGTCGAGCATCTGGCCGGCCTGGTCCATCGGTCGCTGGTGCAGCTGCAATACGACGATCCTGGCCTCGATGCCGAGTTGCAGCTCGCGGTGGTCGAGATCGACGGCGGCGAGCTCGCGGCCGGCGAGGCTCGGCTCCG
>JBOGHK010000100.1:0-8175 GCA_050744325.1 Acidimicrobiales bacterium | reverse complement strand
CGTTTTCCGCCTCCAGCTCCCCAACCCGGTCCGCCTCCGACGACACGCCCCACAGCACACCCGAACACACGCGCGACGTCAAGCACCACGATCACACGTTCGCGTCAGCCAAGACCTGAACACTTACTCTGGATCGCCGCCGCCTCCTCCACCGTGATGCGGCGAAGCCAAGGGGGCGCCGCCTCCCATGGGTCGCCTCCGGCCCACAGATGGGCGTGGTAGCCGAGGATCCAGGGTTCTGCGCCCTGATCCAACTGGCGCTGGTCGATGATTGGCGTCTTGTTGCCGCCCATCGACGCGGGCAACGTAGGTGCGGGACGATCAAGATCCATCGGGCGACCCGCCCCGTTGAGCAGCATCCCTGCCCAAGGTGATCGGCGGAGAACAGGGTTGCGAGCGATCGTGACCTTGGCGCGGCAAAGACTGTTGTTGCCTGGTTGACCGTAAGGCGGCAGCTGGCCCAGGGCATCACGAAGCGTGGGTTCGTCATCAGCCATGACCGCTGGAGGGGCAACCGGCGTCGCACCTTTCAGACCGATGAAGAACATCCGCTCCCGTGCTTGAGGGACTCCGTAGTGCGAGGCTTTGAGTAGGAACATCTCAGCCGAGTAGCCGGCGACGTGAGCCCGTGACCGAAGCTCCGATCGCAGCTGCGCCCACCGGTCGTTGTCATAGAGCGCCCGCACGTTCTCCATGACAAAGCCCTCTGGCTGAACCGCCTCGACGACGTCGAAGAAGCGGAACACGTTCTTGCTGCGAGGATCGTCTGGGTCCATCTTCCCTGCGACGCTGAACCCCTGACACGGTGGGCCGCCGATGACAAGTGTCGCGGAGGGTGGGGGTGAGGCGGCCAGCGCCTCATCGAGCGACCCGACATAAGGCTCGTGGGTCACCCTCTCAAGGTGCGGGAACTCGTCGCGTAGTCGCTTGAAGGCTCGCCGATACGTCTCGCACGCCCACGCATCGAGATCGTTCGCCCATACCGGCACGAAGCCGGCCAGTGCGAAGCCAATGTCGAGGCCACCGGCCCCCGAATAGGCTGATACGAATGTACCGGCCGGCTCCTCAGGAATGATCACAGAGCTGTAATTACACGGCACGTCCAGGATCCTCGCACGAGGCCGAGCGGTCGTCAACCACCGTCAGGGATCCTCAACTGCCCGCCTTATCTCAGCGGACGAGCAGGGGGCGGAGGGTGCGGTGGGCCACCTCCAGGCCGGCTTCGATGCGTTCCTCGGTGCCGCCCCACACGGGATCCTCGTGCTCGACGGACAGCACGCCGCCGAACCCGCCCTCGTACATCGCGTCGACCAACCGCACCCAGTCGACCTCTCCGAGCCCGGGGATCCGGTAGCGCCACCAGCCCACGTCCCACGGGTCCTCGCGCTCCAGCGTCCGCCCGAAGAACCCGTAGCGGTTGCGTCGACCACCGAACAGCTCGATGTCCTTGGCCTGGGCGTGGGGTATCCGGTCGACGTAGGGGCGCACCGCGGTGACCGGGTCGATCCCGACCCACAGCAGGTGCGAGGGGTCGAAGTTGAGGTAGAGCCCGATCGAGAACATCCACTCCCACAGCTCGGGCGAGTAGGCCAGGTTGCCGGGGTAACCGTCGGGGTGCCAGCCCTCCATCACGCAGTTCTCGATGATCAGCTTGACGCCCCGCTCGCCGGCCCGGTCGACCAGCGGCGCGAACACCTCCTCGGCATCGCCGAGGTTCTCGCGCACCGACCGGCCGGGATGACGGCCCACGAACGTCCCAACGGTGGGGCAGCCGAGGTCGGCCGCTGCGTCGATGCACCGCAGCACGTGCGCGTTGACCTCGGTCCGCTCGGCGGGGTCGGGATCGAGGTTGTTGTCGTAGTAGGCGATCGACGACAGCGTCAGCCCGTGCCGCTCGAAGAGGTCGAGCACGGCGTCACGGTCGTAGTCGGCCACGTCGAGGTGGGTGGCGGTGAACGGCCGGTCGCCCAGCGCCGGCCACGCCGCGACCTCCAGGGCGTCGTAGTCGTGTGCCTCGGCCCAGGCGGCGATGTCGGCAAGTGAGCGCTTCGGCAGGCAGGCAGTCAGGAATCCGAGCTTCATGGCAGCGACACCTCGGTCCAGCTCTGTGATCGGGCGGAGGCCAGCACGGCATCGGTGATGGTCGCAGCTCGCACGCCGTCACCGATGAGCGGTAGCCCGTCCCGAGTCTCGCCGCGAATCGCGGCGTACGCGTCAGCGACGAACAGGTCGAAGCAGTCGTGGTAGCCCTGACCGTGCCCGGCCGGGAGCGTGGCGAGCCGAGCGGCCTCCGGCGCGAGATGGGTCGGGTCCCTCGGGACCACGGTCGCGCCCTCGCGGCGGCCGATCCACAGGCTGTCCGGCTGCTCCTGGTCGAATACCAGGGCCGCCGACTCGCCGTCGAGCTCGAACCACAGGCGGTTCTTGCGCCCGGCGGACACCTGGCTCACGACCAGTGTCCCGACTGCCCCACCGTCGGTGTCGAACAGCACGGTGACCACGTCCTCGGTGTCGACCGGCTGCCGGGGCGCACCTGATGCCGGGCCGCCGAAGGTCACCGCATGGGCCGCAGTGACCCGCTCGGGCACGACGGTGGCGGTCCGTGCCAGGAGCCGGCTGATGCGGTGACCGGCGACGAACTCGACGAGATCGCACCAGTGTGACCCGATGTCCGCGAAGGCACGCGACTGCCCGCCGAGGCCCGCGTCCACGCGCCAGTTCGCGTCGTCCGGGGTGAGCAGCCAGTCCTGCTGGTAGCTGCCGTGGAGCAGCCGCAGACTGCCCAGTTCACCGGCCCCGACCCGCGCCCGCGCCTCGCGCACGATCGGATGGAACCGGTAGACGAACGGCACCGCGACCACCCGACCAGCTGCGTCCGCCGCCTCGGCGATACGTCGGGCGCCCGGCTCGTCCAGCGCGACCGGCTTCTCGCACACGACGTGCTTGCCCGCAGCCAGGGCCTTCAGCGCCAGCGGCTCGTGTAGGTGGTTGGGTGTGCACAGGTGCACGACGTCGACGTCGGGCGCCTCGACCAGCTCCTCGCTGGAGGCGAAGGCCCGGTCAGCCTGCAGATCCGTAGCCGCAGCCTGCGCGGACGCCGACGAGGACGCCGACACGCCCACCAGCCGGCCTCCCGCCAGCCGCGCCGATCGCGCGTGCACCCGTCCGATGAACCCCGTCCCGGCGACCGCGCTGCGCAACGCCTCCATGGTCACGGAACCTACGACGGACTTCGACCGGAGGACAAGCACAAGTCGGCATCTTGTGTTCAAACTGTCATGACTTTGACCGTTGACCGAACAAAGGCTGACGTGTTACGACCCGCGCATGGCCTCGCGCCCGACGGTCCGCCCACATGCCCTCACGCCCGGGGTGCTGTTCCAGCTCGTCCGCCAAGGCCAGGCCTCCAGCCGCGCCGACCTCGCCCGCACCACCGGGTTGGCCCGCTCCACCGTGTCGCAGCGGGTCGACGCTCTGCTCGGGCTCGGCCTGCTGGTCGAGCAGGGTGGCGGCACGTCGACCGGGGGGCGGCCGCCGACGCAGCTGGTGTTTGACGCCCACAGCGGCGTCGTGCTGTCCGCCGACCTCGGCGCCACCCACTGTCGGCTCGCCGTGAGCGACCTGGCCTGCAACGTCCTAGCCGAGCAGCCCGCCGAGCAGGACATCGCCGCCGGGCCCGACGCCGTGCTCGCCTGGCTGCAGGAGCGCTTCGCCGAGCTGCTCGCCGAGACTGGCCGTACGCCAGCCGACGTGCGGGGCATCGGGATCGGCGTGCCCGGCCCGGTCGAGTTCGCCGCCGGACGAGCGGTCAGCCCCCCGATCATGCCGGGCTGGGACGGCGTGCCGATCCCTCCTGCCTTCGCCGAGCGGTACCCCGAGGTCCCCGTGCTGGTCGACAACGACGTGAACGTGATGGCCCTCGGCGAGTACTGGACCAGTTGGCGGCACGCGTGCGACGACCTGCTGTTCATCAAGGTCGCCACCGGCATCGGCTGCGGCATCGTCAGCGGCGGTGCCATCCACCGGGGCGCCGACGGTACCGCCGGCGACCTGGGCCACGTCCAGGTCGCCGACGCCGGGGACGCGCTGTGCCGCTGCGGCAACCGGGGCTGCGTCGAAGCCGTGGCCAGCGGGGGTGCGCTGGCCCGTGAGCTGAGCTCGATCGGCATCGAGACCCGTCACAGCCGCGACGTCGTCGCGCTGGTGCGTGCCGGCAACTCGCAAGCGCTGACCATGGTGCGCCAGGCGGGCCGGCTGGTCGGCGAGGTGCTCGCCGGGGCGGTCAACTTCTTCAACCCCGCGGTGATCGTGATCGGCGGCGACCTGGCGCACGCCCACGAGCAGTTCTTCGCCGGGGTCCGCGAGGTCGTCTACCGCCGCTCGACGGCGCTCGCCACGCGCCATCTCGAGCTGGCCCGCAGCCGCCTCGACGACCGCGCCGGGGTGATCGGCTGCGCCGTGACGGTGATCGAGCAGATCCTCTCGCCCGACGCGATCGACGCGACGCTCACGGGCGGGACGGTGTCGGAGGCGACGGCGTGAGCGGCGCCGCGCCGCTGCTGGAGGTGCGGGGGCTGGTCAAGGACTACCCCGGCGTCCGGGCGTTGGACGGGGTGGACTTCACGGTCACGGCCGGTCAGGTCCACTGCCTGGTCGGGCAGAACGGGGCCGGGAAGTCGACGCTGATCAAGTGCATCGCCGGCCTGGTGACGCCCACCCGCGGCGAGATCCTGACCGACGGCACGCCGCTCCCGCCTGGCGACCCGGCGGCCGCGCTGGCCCGGGGCATCGCCACCATCTACCAGGAGCTGGATCTGGTCGACGACCTGCTCGTGGCCGACAATCTGTACCTCGGCCACGAGCTGCGGCGCGGCCCCCTGCTCGACCGCAGGGCCACCCGACGCGCCGCGTCCGCCGTGCTGGCGCGCCTCGGCCACCCGGAGGTGTCGCCGCGGCGCCTGGTCGGCACGCTGCCGCCGGCGACCCGCCAGATCGTGTCGATCGCCCGGGCGCTGACCCGCAACGCCCGGCTGCTGATCATGGACGAACCGTCGGCGGTGCTCGGGCGCCACGAGGTCGAGACGATGTTCGAGGTCATCCGCCGGCTCACGGCCGAGGGTGTCGGGGTGGTCTACATCTCGCACCGGTTGGAGGAGGTCGCCGCAGTCGGCGACACGATCACCGTCCTGCGCGACGGCCAGACCGTCGCCGCCGGGCTCGCGGGGCGGACCCCCCGGCCCGAGTTGATCTCGGCCATGGTCGGCCGCCAGTTCACCGAGGTGTTCCCCGACCGGGACAGCGCGCAGGACCAGGGGCCGGTCGTCCTCCAGGTCCAGGGGTTGACCCGGGCCCCAGCGGTGAACGACGTCTCGTTCGCGGTCCACGAAGGTGAGATCCTCGGCCTCGGCGGGCTGGTCGGGGCAGGGCGCACCGAGCTGCTGCGCCTGGTCGCCGGCCTGGACCGTCCCGACGCCGGCTCGATCACCGTCGGCACCCGCCGCCTACCGCCCGGACGGCCGGACGTCGCCAGCCGCGTCGGCATCGGGCTCGCCCCCGAGGAGCGCAAGAGCCAGGGCCTATGGCCAGGATGGGACCTGGTCCGGAACGTGTCGGTCGCCGACCTGCGCCGCTTCCGGCGCCGGGTGCTCCTCGACCGGCGAGCCGAGCGCATCGAGGCCATGCAGCACCTTCGGGCCCTCCACACGACGCCATCCGACCCGGACCGCCTGGTCAACGAGCTGTCGGGCGGCAACCAGCAGAAGGTGGTGCTCGCCCGCTGGCTGTTGCGCCACTGCCGGGTCCTGCTGCTCGACGAGCCCACCCGCGGCATCGACGTCCAGGCCAAGGGCGAGATCTACCGGGTCATCCGGACGCTCGCCGACGCGGGCATCGCCGTGGTGCTGGTGTCGTCGGAGCTGGCCGAGCTGGTCGCGCTGAGCGACCGGATCCTGGTCCTGGCCGACGGCGCACAGACGGCGCTGTTGGAGGCGCCGACATCCGAGGCCGCCGTGCTCGCGCATGCCCTGCCCGACTCCGAGACGACGGAGGCGATGTGACCTCGACCGTGGACGACGCGACGACCATCGCCGAGCCGCCCGGCGCCGGACGATTCAACGGCGGCGCGTGGCGCCGCATCCAGATCCAGGAGATGGCGCTGCCCGTCGTCGTGATCCTGCTGCTGATCGCGGGCACGATCACCGACCGCGACTCGTTCCTCACCCAGGACAACCTGCTCACCGTGCTCACGCAGGCCAGCGTCACGGGCGTCGTCGCGGTGGGCATGACCTTCGTGATCGCGACCGGGGGCATCGATCTGTCGGTCGGCTCGATGCTCGCGGCCGCGTCGATCGCCGGCGGCCTGGTGGGCGAGCAGCAGTCGCTGCCGTTCATGCTGGGCGCGATCGGCTTCGGGCTACTGCTGGGGCTGGTCAACGGTGTCGCCATCTCCTACGGCCGGATCGTGCCGTTCATCGCCACACTGGCGATGTTCGCCGGAGCACGGGGCCTCGCCCTGTGGATGAGCGACAGGACCTCGATCGACCTGCTCGACCTCGACGTGGTCCGCGACCTGGGACGCGGCAAGACACTCGGCGTGCCCAACGCGGCCCTGATCTTCCTCGCCATCACCGCCGCCGGCTGGGTGCTGCTCAACCGCACTCGTTATGGCCGCCACGTCGTGGCGGTCGGCGGGAACCGTGAGGCGGCGCGCATGGCTGGGATCCGGCCCACCATGATCGTGACCAGCGTCTACGCGCTGTCAGGCCTGTGCGTCGGTCTTGCCGCGGTGCTGCTGAGCGGGCGTCTCGGCAGCGCGTCGCCCGTGTCGGGGAACCTGCTCGAGCTCGACGCGATCGCAGCGGTCGTGATCGGGGGCACCAGCCTCGCCGGTGGTCGGGCGACGATCACCGGCACCTTCCTCGGAGTCATCACCTTCGGCCTGGTCTTCAACCTGCTCAACCTGCTCGACATGCCGACCGAGCTCCAGCAGCTGACCAAGGGCGTGATCATCCTCGGCGCCGCGGCACTGCAACGCCGCGACCGCTGAACCAACAAGGCCCACACAACAGGGGGAACACGACATGTCCAGACGACGACAGCACCGGCTACTCGGCGTGCTCGCCGCCACGACGTTCCTGCTCGCCGCGTGCGAGTCCGGCGACGACGACGATGCGGCCGACGACGAGGAGACCGGTTCAGAGGAAGAAGCCACCGGCGAAGGCGCCGTGGAGGAGGGCGAGCAGGTCACGATCGCCTTCAGCGCTCCCGGCGCCGACCACGGCTGGCTGGCGGCGATCACCGAGAACGCCGAGGCCGAGGCAGCGGAGTACGACGACGTGGAGTTCGTGCTGCTGGAAGGCACCAACGACTCGGCGGCCCAGGTGTCGCAGGTCGAGCAACTGATCGCCGACGATCCCGACGTGCTGATCATCCTGCCCCACGAGGGCGATCCGCTCACGCCGGTCGCGCTGGAGGCGATGGAGGCGGGGATCCCGGTCGTCAACGTCGACCGTGAGTTCGCCTCCGAAGGCGCCTTCCGCACCTGGATCGGTGGCGACAACTACGGCATCGGCGTATCAGCCGCGAACTACCTCGCCGAACAGCTCGACTGCGAGGGCAACGTCGTGGAGATCCAGGGCCTGGCCGGCATCTCGGTGACCGAGCTACGCACTGCGGGATTCGCGGACACCATCGACCAGCTCTGCGGTGACGGGATCCAGATCGTGGCCCAGCAGCCCGCCGACTTCCTGCCTGACCTGGGCTTGGAGGTCATGGAGACCATCCTGCAGGCCGAGTCGGACATCGATGCCGTGTACACCCATGACGACGACATGGCCGTCGGAGTGGTCTCGGCCATCGAGAACGCCGGTCGCGAGGACGAGATGATTCTCACCGGCGCCGGTGGATCTCGCGATGCGATGGAGCGGATCCAGGAAGGCGGCCTCTACGCCGCGACCTTCCTCTACAACCCGTCGATGTCCGCCTCGGCGGTCCGGATCGCGCGGTTGATCGCACTTGGGGAGGGCTTCGAGGAGCTGGTCGAGCCAGAGGTGCCGAGCCGCATCGAGCTGCCCGCCACCACGGTGACTTCCGAGAACGTGGACGACTTCATCGACCTGGGGTTCTGAGCCGGACCTCTACTCCTGGCGTCTCTCAGCGCTCAACAGCGCGCTGAGA
>JBOGHK010000099.1:0-3144 GCA_050744325.1 Acidimicrobiales bacterium | reverse complement strand
TAGTGGAACCCTCGGTGACGACAGCGTCCTCGTCGGCGGCAGCGTCCTGCGAGGGCGAAGGCGCGACCGTCGCGGCCAGCTCCGGCGCGCCCTGCACCTCCGCCAGGTCCGGAACATTGACCACCAGCCGCTGCGCCTCGCGGTCGTTCCGCGACGCCAACAACGTCGGAACCCGCTCACAACCCACCGGGACCGGGTCCGCGAACGCGCACTCCGGCAGCCCGATAACCCGCAGACGATCGCCGTACCCCGCCCCGTAGAGATCCCTGAACCCCGAATAGTCGACCTCAACGCTGGCCGGCAGCTCCTCACCTGTAGCCGAGGACAGCGTCGCTCCGTCGCCGCTGGTCAACCGGAACGCGAAACCCCGCACCCCCGCCCGCGCCGCGGCCTCGCGATCCAACACCTCCACCCGCAGCGACTCGCCACGCGTCGCCGCCGACTCGGCCGCGACTTCCAACGGCAGGTCCCCGGCCTGACGAGCCGTGCCCACACCACCCAACGTCAACTCGGCGGTCCCCGGCGACGGCAACTCCACAGCCGCGTCGGCGGCCGCCTCGAACGGCTGATCCACGATCGGCGGCGCCGACTCGGTCGGCTCGACCGGCGCGACCGGATCGTCATCCGGGGACGGCGGCACCAGATCGTCCCACCAATCCACGATCTCCGGCTCACCGCCATCCGGCGGAGGATCCGCCGACGCCGGCACCACACCTGTGCCGATACTGCCCAGAACTGCCAGCGCCGCGACTCCGCGACGCGTCATACCACGTCGGCGACTGCCCACGAGAGACCCCCCTGATACTCCGTGCCCGGAGAAACGGAGCGGCGAGCCGCCGGACACCAAACCCACCCCGATTGACGCACAATCCGACGAATCAAGTCAACCAACTCGCGTAGGTTCGGCCACGATCGTCAACAAGACGGCTCACTACCCGAGACGGAGGAGGGACCGGTGCGACTCCGCCAGACCACGATTGGGATCGTGCTCACCGCCCTTGCTGCATGCGGCGGCAGCGATGACGAAGGCGGTGCATCGACCTTCTGCGAGAAGTTCCAATCGGCCGGCGAAGACCTCACCGACCTCGCCGCCACCGACAACCCCGACGACCTGAACAGCCGCCTCGACGAGCTCGACGACATCGACCCACCCGACGACATCGCCGACCCCTACCGCGACCTCATCGCCGCCTACCAAGCCATCGCCGACGCCGAATCACCCACCGACCCCGCCCTCGCCGCCGACCTCAGCGAAGCCCAATCCAACCTCACCGAGATCGAGACCTACATCCGAGAGAACTGCGAGATCAACTGACACAAGCCCAAGGTCGAGCCTTCGGCGCATGAAGTCGCGCCAGCCCTCGGCTACGACGCCCCGTCTGGGCCAGCGCCGTTGGTTCCGTTCTCCGCGACGAACACCGCGATCCGCTCGACGCTGGTGAAGCTGTCCAGGTCAAAGTCGTCGAGCGGGATCTCGAAACCGAAGCGCAGCTCGATCTCGGCGATCAGCGAGATGAGCGCCAGCGAGTCTAGTGTGCCAGTCTCGAACAGGTTCGCGTCGCGCTCGACCACCTCGACCTGCAGCGTGTCCCGCAGGAGCTGCACGACGTCGTCCTCGAGACCGGCGACGTCAGCCACTGCGCCCGGCCTCACGGTCGAGGCGCTCGGCCAGGAACCGTTTGCGCAACTCAGGCCGGTCGACCTTGCCGTTGAGGTTCTTCGGCAGCACCTCGAGCGACAGCCAGCGCGACGGCAGCATGTAGCTGGGGAGCGACCGCACCAGCTCGGAGCGCAGCTCCGGCGGCTCCAACGTCGTCGCCGAGGCGTAGGCCGCACAGATGGCCGTGCCCTCGAAGTCGTCGGACTCGACACCGACCACCGCGCACTCGCGTATGCCGTCGACGGCATTGAGCGCGTTCTCGACTTCGCCGAGCTCGATGCGGTAGCCACGGCTCTTGATCTGCGAGTCGGCCCGCCCGTGGAAGTGCACCAGTCCCTCGCTGTCGACGGACGCCAGATCGCCGGTCCGGTAGACACGGCGGCCAACTTGTGGGGATCGGGGGTCGGCGAGGAAGGCCGACGCCGTCTTGTCCCCGTCGCGCCAGTAGCCGGGGCTGAGACCGGCGCCCCCGATGTACAGGTCACCGATCTCGCCCACCGGCACCTCATGCAGGTCGCCGTCCAGGACCAGTAGCTCCTCGTCGGCGCAGGCCTCCCCGATGGGGACCGGCTGGGCCTCGTCCTGCGGGACCTCGGGCAGGGTGAAGTAGCTGCTGGCGATGGTTGCCTCGGTGGGACCGTAGAGGTTGGTGAACCGCACGTGGGGTAGGCGGCGCATCCAATGGCACAGGACCGGTGTCGGGAGCACCTCCCCGCACCACAGCAGCCGTTCCAACGCAGGGAAGTCGCCCTCGGCGACCGCGTCGAACCGGGCCAGATAGGTGAGCACGGAGGGCACCGAGAACCACTGGGTCAACTGCCGGTCGCGGATGAAGCTCGCCAACCGGCGCGGGTTCATGCTCAGCGACGGCGGGACCAGGTGCAGTTCCGCGCGGGCGGCGAAGGCCCCGTAGATGTCGAAGGTCGAGAGGTCGAAGTGCAGCGGCGGATGGCCGGACACGCGATCGGTCGCCCGGATGCCGAAGTAATCCACGGCCCAGGAGACGAAGGCGCCGACGTTCGCGTGGGTGATCACGACACCCTTCGGATCGCCGGTGGAACCCGACGTGAACAGGATGTGTGCCGCGTCGTCCGGACGCCCGCGGCGGTCGGGAGGCGTCCCGACCGGGACGTCCCACTCGGACCGGGTGAAGCCGGTGAGCACCTGACCGTCGGGACCGACGACCGGCTCGTCGTCGACCGAACCCACCAGGGGCAGGGCGAGCGACTCGGCCAACCCTAGGAGCCGCGCGGCGCTCCCGGGCTCGGCGAGCAGCAGCGTGGGCTCGGCAGCCCGGATGATGCGGCCCAACCGAGGCGTCGGACTCTCGGCGTCAAGGGGAACGTAGACTCCGCCAGCCTTCAGCACCGCATGGATCGCGACGATGGCGAGAGGGCTCTTGGGGAGGAGCAGCGCGACCCGGTCACCCGGTTCGACTCCGGCATCGACCATCCGCGCGGCGAGACGATCGCTGAGCGTCGCGA
>JBOGHK010000098.1:0-19377 GCA_050744325.1 Acidimicrobiales bacterium | reverse complement strand
TTCGTCAGCTCGCTATGAGCAATGAGCAACAGCGCTGTGTGCCCCCGATGGTCCGTGCTCACCGGGGCAGCCGCAACCCTTTCGAGAATTCTCGAAACGACGAGACGGTCCAGTGCAGCCCGCCGTCCGGCCGACCCCGACCCACCCGCCTGCGGAGTGGCGGGCCTACCAGGCCGCGGCGAGTGTCATCGGCGCTCGGGAACGGTGGTCTCGCCGGTCGCCTGGTTCACATACACCTTCCACGGGTAGTGGTCGCCCTCGCCCCCACATCCGACCGCCTGCATGTGGATCGTGCAGATCCGTCGCCAGTCGTCGCTCGCGTTCGGCGTGGTCATGTGGGGCGTCTTGCTGTGGTGGAAGGTGACGCTTCCCAACCGGATGGGGCAGGCGACGGCTCTGGACTCGTCCGGCTCGCAGTACAGGAGGTCGCTCTGCACCGACTCGGGCCGCTTGTGCTCCAGGACGCCGCCCGAGTGACCGGCGTCGACGAAGTGCATGCACCCGTTCTGCTCGTCGACGTCGTGGAACGGGATCCAGCACGTGATCCCCTTGTCGTCGAGGTTGCGGCCCCAGTACCCCTCGTCCTGGTGCCAAAGGGTGCGAGCGCCGTGCCGGGGCGGCTTGGCCAGGAACTGGTCATACCAGAACTCGACGTCGCGGCCGAGCAGCGCTGACCCGAACTCGACCACCCAGCGCTGCACCCGGCCGTCTCGCAGCTCGGGCCAGAACATGCTGGGGCTCGACTGGACGATGTGGAAGTCGCGCTCGTCGCGGCTCTTGCCCGCCTCCCATGCCCAGTCGAAGGCCATCTTGTCCTTCTTGTCGAGGATCACGGCACAGTTGGCCTCCAGCGCGCTCAGGTCGTCGGGATCGATGGTGTCGGCCACCACGATCCATCCGTGCTCCCGGAACGCTGAGATCTGCTCGACGCTGGCTCGCGGGTAGGACATGGACCGCTCCTCGCTCGCTCGTCTGTGCCAGCAGGGTAGCGGAACTTGAAATCGTTTTCAGCTTTGATCTAGGCTCCGTCGGGATGGGAACCCTGACGATCGGACCTCCGCCGCCGTCGAGCTTCGAGGTGGGCCCGTCGCGTGAGCAGGTCGAGTTCTTCGCGGAGAACGGCTACCTCGTTGTCGATCGGATCACGACCGACGAGGAGATCGACTGGCTGACGCAGCTCTACGAGCACATCTTCTCCCCGGCCAACGCTGACGAGCCGGGGGCACCGGTCGCCCGCAGCAACGACCCTGCGGACGGCGACGCGCCCGGCATCAGCCAGGCCTTCTTCCCGGAGATGTACTACCCCGAGGTGCTGGAGACCACCTTCAACCGCAACGCCCGTCGGTATGCTGCCGCTCTCCTTGGTGCTGAGATCGAGCAGGTGACCTGTTGGGGCCACATGATCCGCAAGCTGCCGGGCGGCCGCGAGGCACCGTGGCACCAGGACGAGGCCTACTGGGAGCCCGAGCTCGCGTACCAAGCCCTCGGCTGTTGGCTGCCGCTGCACGAGGTGACCGAGGAGATGGGCGCGATGCAGTTCGTCCCCGGCTCGCACCGCGGTGGCGTGTTGTCACACCGGCCACGGGATGGCGACGTCGCGCTGCACGTGCTCGAGGCCGAGGCCGACACGACGGGCGCCGTCGCGTGCCCTCTGCCGGCTGGTGGCGCGACGTTCCACCACTCACGGACCCTGCACTACACCGCGCCGAACACGACCGGCCGACCGCGGCTCGCGTTTCCGACCGAGTTCGAGGTGAAGCCGCGGTTCCTCGACGAACCCCTGAACATGCCCTGGGTCGATGCGCACCGTGCGCTCAAGGGCCGAGGGGCACCCACGCACTACGTTGCCGACGGCCACTTCGTGAGGCTCTGAGGCTCTGAGGCTCTGACCCCGACCCCGCAGCGCCGGACGACGTCGAAGGGCTGCGACGAGCCCGACGGCCGCGGATCCTGACCACCGGCGCCAGCCAGGAAGGACGACGACGACATGGCGTGGAACGGCTTGGGCGTGGGCATGGCGAACCTGTGGCAGCTGGCCGACGGCGAGTCACGGTCGATCAGCCCCGAGAACCTCACCGGCGGGCGCGGCGCGGGTGGCATGGCCACCGACGGCGCCGCCGCCGCGGCGGCACGGGATCTCGGGCAGGGCTGGAAGGTGTCGCCCTACGTGCGCATCGAGCCCGGCGAGGAGCTCGTGATGGCCGACATCGAGGGCTCGGGCGCGATCCAGCACATGTGGCTCACACCGACCGGCGACTGGCGCAACCAGATCCTGCGGATCTTCTGGGACGACGACCCCCACCCGGCGGTCGAGTGCCCGGTGGGCGACTTCTTCGGCGTGGGCTGGGGGGAGTACGGCCACATCTCGTCGCTCGCGGTGTGCGTCAACCCGGGGCGGGCCTTCAACTGCTACTGGGAGATGCCCTTCGCCTCGCGGGCGCGCATCACGATGACCAACGAGGGCGACAAGACTCGGATCCTCTACTACCAGGTCGACTACACGCTCTGCGACGTGCCCGGCGACGCAGCCCGGTTCTGTGCCCAGTTCAGACGGGTGAACCCGCTGCCCTACGGCGAGGTCGTGACCATCGTGGACGGCATCGAGGGTCGCGGCCAATACGTCGGGACGGCCTGCTCGTGGGGAGTGAACAGCAGCGGCTGGTGGGGCGAGGGCGAGGTCAAGTTCTTCGTCGACGACGACCGCGAGTTCCCGACGATCTGCGGCACCGGCACCGAGGACTACTTCAGCGGCTCGTACAACTTCGACATCGGCGGCCAGTACACCGAGTTCACCACCCCGTATGCCGGGATGCCGTTGGTGCTGCGACCCGACGGCACCTACCGCTCGCAACAGCGGTTCAACCTCTACCGGTGGCATATCACGGATCCGATCCGGTTCCGGTCCGACCTGCGGGTGACGATGCAGGCTCTCGGCTGGCGATCCGGCGGTCGCTACCTCCCCCTCCAGGACGACATCGCCACCGTCGCCTACTGGTACCAGACGTTGCCGCTGGCACCGTTCCCGCCGCTGCCCGACAAGGACGCCCGCGAGGTCGTCTAGGTGCCGTGACCGGTTTCTGGGGGCCGGTCGACTGGGGTCACCAGTGTTCTTTCGGTATCTGTTGGCTGCTCTGGAGACACGAACTGGTGTACGATATGGTTGTGTTCGGATCCACGGTCATGGTCGGGTCCTCGGCGAGCACTGGGCTCCCCGATCATGTACGTGGCGGCGGGCCGGGTCAGGTTGCGCGCCCGGCCAGCAGCAGGAAGGCCAGGGCTCCCAGGGAGAACACGTCCAGCGAGGAGCTCTCGGTCGAGAAGACCTCGGGCGCCAGGTAGACTTGCTCGGTAGCGGCCAGCGCGGTGCCAAGGCCGGTGTCCTCGGACGACGTGTGGGTCGCCAGCTCAAGACCGGTCTGCCCGTGGCCGATCAACCAGGCGGGGCAGCTCGCCCTGGCGGTCGTCCGGTGCGGGTCGGACCAGGACGCAGCCCGGGCGTGATCGCCCGGTGGGTCACCCGGGCTCGCCAGGGTCCTTCACGGTGGTGGCGATGCCGGGGAGTGGAGCTCGTCCCGTCGCCGTCGCCGCTGCCGCCGGCTCGGGCCCGGCGACGGGCCCAGGTCCCGTCCGCAGACCGCGAGACGGCCGATGGCCTGCAGGTGGCAGACCAGCTCGGGCGAGGGCAGGAACACCAGTGGCGTCACCCAGGGCGGTCAGGGCGACGCTCCTTCTGACCAAAGGGGGGAATCAGCCGAGATCCCGACGCTGTGACGTAAGGGCGCGCCAATCGCACAAAACTGCGACCCGGTGCTGGGATGCCGCCCTACGCGGTGGGCGCGTCACACGTTGTTGGTCGCGATCGCGTTGGTGTAGTAGCGGTTCAGGTTCTCGGGGTTGCTGGTCCCGCTGTCAGGAACGCGGCCTTCGACCAGGCCGCCGTGGTTGATCGCCGGAGGGTGGGTGCGGACGTAGTCGACCAGGACCCTGATCGCGAAGTACGGGGAGCAGCTCGAGTTCTGGACCACCGGCACGGCCGTGTCCTCGAGATGGACCTTGACGTGGTTGAGCCGCTGGCCCCCCGGCACCGCGGTGGTCCTGTCCGTCACGTGGGGCTGTGCACCGTCGCACAGGGTCCGGCTGTCAGGCCCGACCAGCTGGGTGGCGATCAGCCTGGTCCGGATGGTGAAGTCACGGGTGCCGGCGGTCCCCGAGGTGCAGTCCGCGTAGGCGCTGGTGCAGACCGATGCCTCGACCCCGGCGTACACGTCGATGGTCCGGGCGGCGTCGGTGGCCTCGAACACGTCGTCGAGGACCGTCGCCGAGCGGCTGCATCCCGGGTCGTCCGGGTTGTCGTGGCACAGGTACGCGCTCTGCTCCTGACGCCACTCCCGGCCGCCTGGTTCGACCCCCGACACCGACAGCTCCGTGCCCGCACCGGGGACCACGGTCATCGTCCCGCTGCCGCCGGCCGGTGTCTTCCCCCAGGCGCGGACCTCGCAGTCGTAGATGCCGTCGCGGTCGGGGGTGAACAACCAGCGCACGGCCTGTGACTGCTGGCCCGTGCCGCCGTGGTTGCGCGTCGACATGACCGACCGCCGAAGGCTCTGCTGGTGGGGCGTGCCGTCGTCGCCGGCGAAGGTGCAGCGGATGTCCATGCCCCACAGCATGTTCACGGAGACGGTCGCGTCCTGGCTGCCGCGGAAGGCCTGGGGCTGCCCGGAGCACAGCTGCAGACCCCGGAGCGCCAGGATCGGGCGCTTGTCGACCGGGTCGCGGTCGGTCGACGGGAACTGCGGGGTGACGACGCTCCTCGTCGATCGCGCACCCGAGGGTGCGCACGACACGGGACGCCAGTCGCTATCCCGTGGCGCGATGCCCGCGTCGTCGCCACCTGCGCCCGGCTCGGGCGCCGTCGTCGTCACACCGGACGGGCCCGGCGTGGCAGCAGCATCGGTGGCGGCGGCTGGAGCCTGCTCGCTCACGCTGGTCGTCGTCGCCCCTGTGCTGGCAATCTCGGACGAGTCGGCTGCACTGCACGCAGCGGCGAGGGACAGGCCGAGGATCCCGGCGACGACTCGATGGGACATGCCCAGCCTCCATGGATGGCGCGATGACGCGCGGTGCGAGCGCGCCCAAGACGTTGGAGGATCAGAACATCCCGCATACCGGACTGTCAGTCGCAAGCAAGCCCGGCGGTCGGACAACGTGTCCGATCGAGGGCCGGCGAGCCGGGGGCCGGCGAACCCGGCCGGCGAGGCGTGTTCGTCTCACCGATGCGGGACGACGACCACTCGGCGGTCAGCGTCTCGGCGACGACTCGTTGGAAGTGCTGGACGAACATCTCGCTGCGCGGGAGAAGGCGGCCGGGCTGGGCTGCGCCGGATGCGTGGGCGGTCTGCACCCGCTCGCAGATCCCGACGTCCTGGAGGATCGTCGGGTCCTCCCTCAGCTGGAGCCGCAGCCGTTCGATGTCGTCGGGCCCGGCATCGACCGGCGCGAAGGCCAGGTGCTGGAAGGAGATGCGGTCGACGTCGAGCGCCCGGACGGTGCCGATGTCGAACCCCGCTCCCGCGTACTGCAGGTAGGTCGTCGGGAAGATCCAGTGGAAGTGATAGACGGCCCTGGCGGGTTCGGTGCCTTCGCCGCCGTTGGCTGCGGCCGCGCCCGATCGGCGGAAGGGGATGCTGTGGGCGATCCAGTTCCGGCCGCCGACCAACGACTCCTGGAGGTCCGGGTCCATCTCGAGGGCCCGGCTGAGCTCGGGGTGCGCGGTCGGGCAGTGGTAGCACTCGATCGCGTTGTCCATGAAGACCTTCCAGTTGGCCCTGATCTCCCAGCTGCGCTCCACGGCGAAGGCGTGGCGCTCGAGGTCGACGCCTCGGCTGGCGACCAGCTCTGGCAGCCCGGCGATCCACTGGTCGAAGGACGGGGCGTCGAGATCGACGTTGACCCAGATCGTCGGCCCCCACCGGGCGACCTGCACCCGGGCGAGGCTGCAGGCCGACCGGTCGAGCTCGGTCTCGGCGTCCGCGCGGGGCGCGTGCTTCAGGCGGCCGTCCAGATCGTAGGTCCACCCGTGGTACGAGCACGTGAGCGCCTTGCGGTTGCGTGGCTCGAGCACCACGAGGTGTGCCCGGTGCCGGCAGATGTTGACGAACCCGTGCACCTCGCCGTCGACACCGCGCACGAGCACGATCGGCACGCCGGCGATGGTGCCCGGGATCTGGTCGCCGGGCGCCGGGATCTCACCGTCGTGGGCGGCGTAGTGCCACGAACGCCGGAGCAGCTGGCGCGTCTCCAGCGCGAACAGCGCAGGATCCGCGTACCAGTCCGAGGGGAGGCTGAATCCAGCGTCGAGCGTGTCGAGCAGCCGGGTGCGGCCATCGGCGATGAAACCGTTCTCGCCAACGCCCCCGATGCCCCCGACGGCGGCGACGGTCCGCTGCGCAGCTCGCTGGCCAGGTATGGGCTCGGTCATCGACGACCCTCCAGGAGACTCACCATGGCACAGGCAGAAATCGATTTCAACTGATCATCAGGATCGTCTGAGAACGATTTCAAGAATTCCTGGACCGCATCACCGGCCGGTGTCATACTCAGCCCCAACGTCGACCTGTCGCCGTGCTTCGGTGGGTCGACGCCCTGGCAGACGGGGGAGGAAGACGTGATGCGCACCAAACCGGTTCGGGCATCCCGGGCGCGACTCGCCAGTGCGTTCTTGGCCGTCGCGCTGGTGGCAACCGCGTGCGGCGGGGACGACTCGGACGACGCTTCGGGGGACCAGCCGGACGACAGCCCCGGTGAGCCCCAGCGGGGCGGCACGATCGTCATCGGCGTCGACGCCGAGACCGATCGCTTCGATCCCGGCAACGGCAACATCGGCTTCCCCGCCCGTGCGGTCCACCATCTCGTGTACGGGTCGCTGACGGCAGCCACGCCCGACGGCACCTGGGAGCCGTACCTGGCCGAGTCGGTGACCGGCAACGAGGACGCCACGGTCTGGACCGTCACGCTGCGCGAGGGCCTGGTGTTCCACGACGGGAACCCGCTCGACGCCGAAGCCCTCAAGGCGAGCATGGACCGGTTCCGCCTCGAGACCCTGGCCGAGCCCTCGTTCACCTACATCACCGCCGTGGACGTCGTCGATCCCCTCACCGTCGACATCACCCTCGACAAGCCGTTCGGCGTGTTCCCGCAGGTGCTGGCCGACGAGATCGGCGCGATCGTCTCGATCGACGCGGTCGAGGAGTACGGCGAGGCTTACGGAGACCATCCGACGGGCGCCGGTCCCTATCGCGTTGTCGAGTACGTCCGCGACGACCACCTCACCCTCGAGCGGGTCGAAGACTTCTTCATGGACACCCGCGGCTGGGCCGACCAGATCATCTTCCGACCGATCCCCGACGACGCCGGCCGCGCCGCTGCCCTCCGAGCCGGCGACGTGGACGTCATCACGACGGCGAACCCCGCCGACATCGCGTCGTTCCGCGAGGATGGCGCGTTCAACCTCTACGAGTCGGCGTTCGGTGCCAGCGGCGTCCTCTTCAACGTCGAACGGGTGCCCGACATCCGGGTGCGCGAGGCGGTGGCGATGGCCATCGACAAGCAGGCGCTGATCGACCTGGTCTGGAACGGAGTCGGCGAGCCCCTCGAGACGCCGTTCGCGTCGGACAGCCTGTGGTACACCGACCTCGAGTACCCCGAATACGACCCCGAGGCAGCCAGCGACCTGATCGCCGAGGTCGAGGACGAGGACGGCCCGGTCAGCCTGTCGATCCTGTCGCCCGTCGACGAGACCAACACGAACTTCAAGCTCGCGCTGGCCGAGCAGATCCGGGCCGTCGGCATCGAGGTCGAGGTGGTCGACGCCACCGACCCCAACGACTACGTCAACCGCTACCTCCGGCCGGCGGACTGCACCCCCACGCCGACGACGGCGTGCACCGGCGACTACGACATCACGACCTCCGGGGTCTTCCCCCTCATCGACCCCTGGTTCGAGTACACCCGCCGCTTCGCGCCCGACTCGATACTCAACGGCACCGGCTTTTCCAGCGACGCGCTGACCGAGGGCCTGCTCACCGGCGAGGCGTCGACCGACCCCGACGAGCGCAAGGCCGCCTACGACGTCGTCCAGCAGGAGCTCGCCGACAACATGGTCCAGCTGTTCGTCCACAACGCCACCGCCGCCGTCGTGACCAGCGATTCGATCGAGGGCTTCGGCACGCTGGTCGGTCCTGACGGCGAGAGCAGCCTCGGCAACTTCCCGATCGCGCTGGTCGCCGACGAGCTCTGGCGCAACGACCTCTGAGCGCCGCCGATGCCTGTACCTCCGCCCCCAGCAGAGCTCGACCTCGAGTTGACCAGCGACGACGTCGCCTTCTTCGCCGACGCCGGCTACCTCGTGATCGAGCGGCTCACCCACGACGACGATGTCGCGTGGGTCAACGAGCGGTACGACGAGGTGCTCGCCGTGCGCAACGGGTCGTACGTCGACTTCAGCGGCCAGGCGGATCGCAGCGTCGAGCAGTTCCTGCAGCCCGAGCTGGTGCTGCCCGAGCTCATGGCGACCACGGTGTACCGGAACGCACGAACCGTCGCGGACCAGCTCCTCGCCCAGCCCGCGTCGTTCAGCGGCGGCAACCTGTTCCACAAGCCCGCGGCCAGCGAGGGCCGCACCCACTGGCACCAGGACGAGTCGTTCCACGAGCACCTCGACACCATGCTCGGCCTCCCCTACGAGCCCACCGACAGCCTGACCGTCTGGCTCGCCCTGCAGGACGTCACCGCCGACATGGGCGCCCTCGAGTTCGTCCCCGGCTCGCACCGCCGCGGTCTCCTGCCCTACGAGTTCATCGACGGCGACCCGGCTCACGAGGCTTTCCGCGCCCGGCGTGTCGTCGACGTCGACCCGTCGACCGCGGTGTGCTGTCGGCTGAAGGCGGGGGGAGCGACCGTCCACAGCACCTACACCATCCACGGCGCCGGCGGGAACGCCAGCTCGACGCCGCGGCGGGCGTGGACCAACTCGTTCTTCGCCCCACCGGTGCCGCACCACCTGGTCGCCGGCGACCGAGAGCGGATGGCCACGTGACGGTGCTGGTCCCGGCCGCGACCCCTGGAGCATCGTGCGGTCGGCGCTAGTCGGCCGCCTCATCCGGCTGGTCGTCACGCTGCTCGCGGTCACGTTCTTCACGTCGATGGTGTTCGAGCTGCTCCCGGGCGACCCCGCGCTGGCCGTCGTCGGGGCCGACACGTTCAACGTCACCCCCGAGACCATCGAGGCCGCACGCCAGCAGCTCGACCTCGACGAGCCCCCGCCGGTCCGGTACGTCGAGTGGCTCGGCAACGCGGTGACCGGCGACCTCGGCAGCTCCTACCGCACCCGCCAGCCCGTCGTCGACGCCATCACCGAGCGGCTGCCGGTGACGCTCCAGCTGATGGTGATGGCGCAGGTCTTCGCGCTCGGGTTCGCCCTGGTCGTCGCGCCGCTTGCGGCACTACGACCGGGTCGCCTTTACGACCGGGCCACGACGACCGTGTCGTTCGGGCTGCTGGCCGTACCGACGTTCATCGGTGGGCTGATCGTCGTCTACGTCGTCGCGGTGCGGTTCGAGTGGCTGCCGGCGACCGGCTACACGCACCTCACCGACGATCCGGTCGAGAACCTCAAGTCGCTCCTCCTCCCCGCGATCACCCTCGCCGCGCCCGAGGCCGCGGTCTACGCGCGCCTGCTGCGATCCGAGATGGTGACCACCCTGCAGGAGGACTACATCCTCATGGCACGGGCGAACGGGCTCCCGACCTGGCGGGTGCTGCTACGTCACGCGCTCAAGCCGTCGTCGTTCTCGCTGCTCACGATCATGGGCATCAGCGTCGGCACCCTGGTCGGCGGCTCGGTCATCGTCGAGTCGCTGTTCGGCCTGCCGGGTCTCGGCCGGCTGGCCGTCGACTCGGTCACCAACCGTGACCTGGTCACGGTGCAGGGCGTCGTCGCCTTGGTGACCGTCGGCTACGTGATCGTGAACTTCCTCGTCGACATCCTCTACGTCGTCGCCGACCCGAGGTTGCGCCGTGTCGGTGGCTGAGACGATCCCGGACGCCGAGGTCCTCACCGGCGCGACGAGGGAGGAGACCACCGGCACCCGTCCCCGTCGTCGTCGCCGCGAGGTGGGTCTGTGGCTGGCGCTGGGCTGGATGGCGCTGGTGGTCCTCCTCGCCGTCCTCGCTCCGGTGCTGCCCTTGGATGACCCCCTCGCGCTCGACCCCGGTGCCGTCCGCCAGGCGCCGCGGTCGAGCCACTGGCTGGGCACCGACAACCTCAGCCGCGACCTCCTGGCGAGGCTGGCCGAGGGCGCCCGGGTGTCGCTGCTGGTCGGGTTCGTCTCTGCCGGCCTCGCCACCGTGGTCGGGTCGCTGCTGGGCCTGCTCGCCGGCTACTTCCGCGGCTGGCGCGAGACGCTGATCATGGGGTGGATGGACATCATGCTGGCCGCCCCGGCGCTGCTGATGGTGATCGTCCTCACGTCGTTCCTCGGGCCCGGCGTCCGCAACATCATCCTGGCCATCTCGGTGCTGGCGGTGCCCGCGTTCGCCCGGGTCGCCCGCGCGCAGACGCTCGCCTACGCCGAGCGCGAGTTCGTCAAGGCCGCGCGGACGCTCGGCGCCACGCGACGGCGGATCATCTTCCGCGAGATCGCGCCGAACATCGCGCCCACGATCGCCGCGTACTTCCTGGTGACGGTCTCGGTGGCCATCGTGGTCGAGGGCAGCCTCAGCTTCCTCGGGCTCGGGCTGTCACGCGAGCGTCCGACATGGGGCGGGATGATCAACGACGGCCGCACCTTCCTGAGCTCGTCGCTGCACATCTCGTTGGTGCCGGCTGCGACGATGTTCCTGACCGTGCTCTCGCTCAACAGCCTCGGCGAGAAGCTGTTGCGGCACCACCAAGGGTTGGACCGGTCGACGCGATGAGCCTGCTGCGGGCTGAGGGGCTGTCGACGTGGTTCCAGACCGATCGGGGCGTGCTCCACGCCGTCAGCGACGTCGACCTCGAGCTGAGCCGGGGTCGCACGCTCGGGCTCGTCGGCGAGTCGGGCTCGGGCAAGAGCGTCCTGGTCCGCTCGATCATGGGGATCCAGCCAGCGGCGAACTACGCCCGCTTCGACGGTCACGTCTGGTTCGACGGCCGCGACCTCCGGGCCATGACGGCAGCCGAGCGCCGGCGTACCTGGTTGCGGCACATCAGCATCGTGCCCCAGAACACCCTCGGGTCCCTCAACCCTGTGCTCCGCATCGGGACGCAACTCGGCGAGATCCTGCGCTACCGCTTCGGGATCGGCCGGCATCCCGCGGCCGACCAGGCGACGGCGCTGCTCGAGCAGGTCGGCATCCCCGAGCCCGAGCGGCGCCTGCGCTCCTACCCCCACGAGCTGTCCGGCGGCATGCGCCAGCGGGTCGCGATCGCGATGGCGCTGGCCGGCGAGCCCGACCTCCTCATCGCCGACGAGCCGACGACCGCGCTCGACGTCACGGTGCAGGCCCAGATCGTCGCGCTGCTCCGCAAGCTGCGCGACGAGCGCGACATGGCGATGATCTTCGTCAGCCACGACATCGCCGTGGTGGCCAGCCTGGCCGACGAGATCGCGGTGATGTACGGCGGCCGCATCGTCGAGCAGGCACCGACGCCGGCGCTGGTCTCGGCGCCGCGGATGCCCTACACCGAGGCCCTGCTGCGGGCGACCCCCCGCCTCGACCAGCCCAAGCGCACGCTCCTCGCCGTCATCCCCGGCCGACCGCCGAGCATGGTCGAGCCGCAGGCCGGTTGCGCGTTCCATCCCCGTTGCGAGTGGGCCCAGGCCGACTGCGCCGTCGAGGCCCCCGCGCTGACCAACGGCAGCGACCACCACTCGTTCGCGTGCTGGCATCCGGTGGAGCAGGACGCGGTGGAGCGGGACTCGGTGGCCCATGGCCGGTAGCGGAACCGCTCACCTGCGTCGTGACCCACGCGCGGTGCTCACGGTGTCCGACCTCGTCGTCGAGTTCTCGACCCGGGGCCACGAACGCGTGCAGGCGGTGTCGGACGTGAGCTTCGACATCCTCGAAGGCGAGACGATGGGCCTGGTCGGGGAGTCGGGCTGCGGCAAGTCGACGACGGCGCACGCCGTCGTGCAGCTCGTCGCGCCTACGTCGGGCACGATCGAGCTCGACGGCGTCGACCTCGCGGCGCTCGACGCCGAGTCGCTTCGGCGGCTCCGGCCCAGCTTCCAGATGATCTTCCAGGATCCGGTCGCGTCGCTGAACCCCTTGCGCGACGTCGAGCACATCGTGCAGGAGCCGCTGCAGATCTGGCGCCGCGACCGCCGTGACGAGTGGGAGCGCGACGTCCGCGAGGTGCTCGATGCCGTCGGTCTCGATCTCGACCAGGTCGGCAACCGGCGGCCGCGCGAGTTCTCCGGCGGCCAGTCCCAGCGCATCAGCATCGCGCGTGCGCTCGTGCTCCGGCCCCGCCTGCTGGTGTGCGACGAGCCGGTGTCGTCGCTGGACGTGTCGGTCCAGGCGCAGATCATCAACCTCCTGGCGTCGATGCAGGAGCGGTTCGACCTGACGCTGCTGTTCATCGCCCACGACCTGGCGGTGGTGAAGAACGTGAGCGACCGGTTGGCGGTCATGTACCTCGGCAAGCTGTGCGAGATCGGCGACGCCGACCAGGTCTACGGCCAGCCGGCCCACCACTACACGCGGGCGCTTCTCGCGTCGGTCCCGCAGCTGGGCGCGTCGAACGGGGCCTCGGCCCTCGAGGGCGAGATCCCCTCGGCGACCCGGCCGCCGAGCGGCTGCCGGTTCCGCACCCGTTGCCCCGCGGCGACCGAGCTCTGCGCGACGCAGGAGCCGGTGATGGAGGAGATCGGCCCGGACCACTTCGTCGCCTGCCACCATCCCGTGCAGACACCCCACTAGCTCGCCACCATCGCCTCGGGTTGTCAGCCGAGCCGGCCGCTCTCCGTCGGGGGGACGACCCGGGCGAGGAGCTCGAGGACCTCGGCCCGATACGGCATCGACGGTTCAGCACCGGCACGGGTCACTGCGATGGCGCCGGCGGCGTTCCCGTAGCGAGCCGCCTCCTGTGGCGACATGCCGACCGCGAGGCCGGCGGCGAACCCGCCGCAGAACGCGTCGCCGGCACCGACGCTGTCGACGCTGTCCGCCGGCCAGCCGTCGATCGCCTCGTCGATGCCGTCGGTGGCGACCAGCACGCCACGGGCGCCGAGGGTCAACACGACCCCGCCGACCGTGTTTCGTGACAGCAGAGTGCGGGCGCTCGCTGCCGGGTCGCCGTCGGACGACACCCCCGTGAGGATCTCGGCCTCGGTCTCGTTCGGCACCAGGTAGTCCACGAGCCCCGCGAAGGCCGAGAGGTCGCCGATGGCCGGAGCCGGGTTGAGCACGACGGTGACGCCGGCTCGTCGTGCGATCCGGGCGGCCTCGACGACCACCCCCAGGGGGAGCTCGAGCTGGAGCAGGAGGACGCGGCTCGACTCGATGAGCGGCGCGGCGGCCCGCACGTGCTCGACTCGCATCGCGTGGTTCGCCAGCGGGATGACGATGATCGAGTTGTCGCCGGAATCTTCGACGAGCGGCATGCCGACCCCGGTCGGGATGGCCGGATCATCGGTCACGTGCGTCGCGTCGATGCCCTCCTTGGCCAGCATCGCCAGGAAGCGGCGACCATGGTCGTCCGGGCCGACCCGTCCCACCATCGCCGTCGACGCTCCCGACCTGGCCGCAGCGACCGCCTGGTTGAAGCCCTTGCCGCCGAGGAACGTCTCGAAGCTCGTGCCGATGACGGTCTCGCCGCGCCGCGGCCGCCGCGGGGCCCGGACGACGAGGTCCGCCATGAAGCTGCCGACCACGCAGACGCCGGTCATGGCTCGGACCGCAGCCGGTGACCGAGGGCGCCACCCGGGTGGTACCGGTGGAAGTCCTCGGGACCGAACCCTCGCGCCACCATCGCGGCGATCGCGATGGCGTCACCGACGACGGAGGCGGCGACCGTCGAGCACGTCGGGAGGAGGTCGTAGGGGTCGGCCTCGCGGGTGACCGCGACGTCGACGACGACGTCGGCCAGCCGCGCGAGCGTCGAAGAACCGCCGCAACCCGTCATCGCGACGATCGGGACGCCACGCTTCCGCAGCATCTCGGCGAACCAGCACACCTCCGGTGTCTCGCCCGAGTTGGAGATCGCGATCACCAGGTCGTCGGCACCCACGGCACCAGCATCCCCGTGGAGCGCATCGGCCGCGTGCACGAACGACGCGCCGGTGCCGGTGCTCGAGAGCGTGGCGGCGAACTTCGCTCCCACCAGCCCCGACTTCCCGAGCCCGGTGACGACCACCTTGCCTGTCGTCGCCAGGACCAACTCGATCACCGGACGGGTCGCGCCGACGCGATCGGAGAGCGCTGCGACGGCCTCGACGACGCAATCGATCGCCCGGCGGCTCGCCAGCAACCCGGCTTGGACGTCGCTGTCACCGCGACGGCGGTCGATGGCGCTCACCGGCCCTCTGGTTCACGTAGTCCATGGATAGTGGTCGCCCTCGTCGCCGGAACCAGACCATCGCATCGCGTGTTCTTGAAATCGTTCTCATGAAACAGTACGACGCCGGCTGCTGGGGGTGCAACTGGTAAGAAAACGATTTCAGAGGTTTGCTACGCTGACGGTGTGCTGGCTCACGAGCCCTCAGGCGCCGGAGCTCTCCCTGACGACGAGCTTGGGAGGCAGGACGATCTGGCGCTGCACCCGCTCGCGCTGCTGGCCTGCGGTGGCGAGCAGCTCGGCGGCGGTGAAGCCGATGTCGTAGGTGGGCTGGGCGACCACCGACAGCTGCGGACGGATGAGGGTGGCCCACGGCGAGTCGTCGAAGCCGACGACGGCGACGTCGTCGGGCATGGCCCGGCCGAGCTCCTGCAATGCCTGCACTGCGCCGACCGACATCTGGTTGTTGGCGACGAACAGCGCATCGGGTCGGTCGGAGCGCCGGGAGCCGCCGCACAGACGTTGCGTGGCGTCGTAGCCGCCCTGCTGGCGGAAGTCCCGGCGAACCACGAGGTCGCTGTCGTAGGCGATACCGGCGTCGCGCAACGCCCGGCGGTAACCCGAGAGTCGCTCGTTCGCCGTGCTGATGCGGCGCGGGCCGGTGATGCAGCCGATGCGCCGTGCCCCGCGCTCGATCAGGTGCGACGTCGCCTCGAATGCCCCGAGCTGGTTGTCGACCAGGACACTGTCGATGCTGTGGGCGACCGGTCGCCGGTCGATGGCGACGACCGGGATCCCCCGGTCCAGCAGCGGCTCGATGTCGGATTGACGGGTCGACGCCATCGCGATCATCACACCGCCCATGCGCTCGGCGATGGCCACGTCGATGTAGGCGCGCTCGCGGTCCAGGTCCTCGTCGGAGTTGCCCAGCATCACCCGGTAGCCGCGCTCGCGGGCCCCGTCCTCGATGCCGCGGACGACCGAAGTGAAGAACGGGTTCTCGATGTCGGCGACGATGACCGCCCACACGTTGGTGAGCTGCTGGCGCATCGCCCGGGCTGGGCCGAAGGGCTGGTAGCCGAGCTTGGCGACAGCGGCCCGAACACGCTCGACCTTCGCCTCGGAGACGTCGCAGGTTCCGTTCATCACCCGCGACACCGTCGACGCCGAAACCCCAGCCAGCCGGGCCACGTCGTTGATCGACGCCACTACGAACCTGAACCAGCTGTGGGGGCGTGGCGCACCATCGAAGCCTACCGGGGCTCCTGGCCGAGCTTGGGGTCGTCCAGCTCGTGTGCGGGCACCATGACCTCGTCCTGGGCCGGGCCGGCGTCATCGTCGCGGGCCTACCGCCTCGCCCCCGAGCCGGCCGTCGGAGGACCGTGGCGCGCCCACCTCCCGGCCGCGCTCACGTTCTGCGGGATGCACCTCGGCGCGACCGGTCCGGCGGCACCTCCGGCGGCACCTCCGGCGTCGCCGTCCGTGAGGAGCGGCCGCACATGGTGATCCGCGTCCGCGACGGTGCGGCAGACGACCCGCACCTGGTCGACGACCGCGGATGCCTGTCGCGCCGCGAGGTGAACACGCTGCTCAACCGGACCGTCCACGGCTTGCGCGCGCTCGGCCTGGGCCCGGACCGGCCGGCGGCCGTGTTCGCGTCCAACGCTGCCGAAGCCGCCCTCGCCCATGTGGGCGGCCTGCTCGCGGGTGTCGCCAGCGTGCCGGTCAACCCGATGCTCGGTCGTGCCGAGGTCGCGTACCTGCTCCGGGACTCGGGCGCGGGTGTGCTGCTCGTCGGGCCCGAGACCGCGGCGGTCGGCGTCGCTGCCGCGGCTGACAGCGGTGTGCCGCACGTCGTCGGCTGGCGCTGCGACGGCCACGACGATCTCGTGGCCTGGGTCCGCTGGCTCGCCGAGCAGTCCGCCGACGAGCCGGCCGCCGACGTCGCCTCGGCCGACATCCTGTTCTACACGTCGGGCACGACCGGCCATCCCAAGGGCACGACGTCGCGTCTGTCCAGCGTGCCGCGCACCGTCGACGACCTCGTCGGCCTGTGGCTCGCCCACCTCCCCACCCAGATCGGGCCGAGCCTGCGACCCACCCTCGTGGTCGGGCCGATGCACCACATCGCCCCGTTGTCATCCGCGATCGTGGGGGTGCTCGGCCACGGTGCTGTCGTGCTCCCGAGGTTCGACGCCACCGAGGTGGTGCGGGCCATCGAGCGGTACCGCCCGGGTTCGATGGTGATGGTCCCGACCCACTTCTCGCGCCTGTTGGCGCTGCCGGCGGAGGTGCGCGAGGGGGCCGACGTGTCGAGCATCGAGTGGGTCGGGCTCACGGGCGCCTCGTGCCCGGTGGAGCTGAAGCGGCGCATGATCGAGTGGATGGGGCCGGTCGTCCTGGAGGCCTACGGCGGCACCGAGGCCGGGGTGGTCTGCCTCATCGACTCGAAGGAGTGGCTCGACCATCCCGGCTCGGTGGGCACCTGCATCCCCGACTTCGAACCCGTCGTCGTCGGCGAGGACGACGCTGTGCTCAGCCCCGGCGAGGTCGGGCGTCTCTACTTCCGCGACCTGACCGGGCGGGGGATCGAGTATCGCAACGCGCCGGACAAGACGGCGGCGGCGCACCTGGCGCCGGGGGTGTTCACGCTCGGCGACGTGGGCTACGTCGACCCGGACGGCTACGTGTACATCACCGACCGGGCCGTCGACATGATCGTCTCG
The DNA here is from genome assembly GCA_050744325.1 of Acidimicrobiales bacterium. Lineage (GTDB taxonomy): Bacteria > Actinomycetota > Acidimicrobiia > Acidimicrobiales > VFJN01 > DASXTK01. The sequence goes on along the minus strand of JBOGHK010000098.1, from coordinate 2,115 downwards.
GGAGGCGTCAACATCTACCCGGCCGAGGCCGAGGCCGTGCTGGTGCAGCATCCCGCCGTGCGCGACGTCGCGGTGATCGGCGTGCCCCACCCCGACCTCGGCGAGGCCGTGCGGGCACTGGTCGAGCCGGCGGATGCCGACGCGCCGCCGGACGCCGACGAGCTGATCCGCTACTGCCGCCAGCGGCTGGCCCACTACAAGTGCCCGACGTCGGTCGAGCTGGTCGTCTCCGTCGGCCGCTCGGCGATGGGCAAGCTCGACAAGCGGGCGCTCCGCGCCCCCTACTGGCCCACCGAACGGACCATCGGCGGCTGACGGCTGGCCTGGCGAGGCCGGCGTCCGCGCGTTCTTTGACCGCCGGTGGTTGCCCAGCAGCCGTTCGCGGTCAAAGAACGAGGGGGGAGGGGTCCCGCGGGTCACTTGGTCGGGATCGCGCCGGGGTTGGTGAACTCGCCGCGCAGCGTGATCGGCGCGCTCGGAACGGGCGGGAGGTCGCCGGGCTCGCGCGGCCACACGATCGGGGTCGTGTCACTATCGATGCGCTGGCCGACCTGGATGTTCCCCCGGTCGACGGCGAAGTGCACGTTCGGGTACCCGCGTGTCGACCCGTCGGGGAAGTAGATGATCGTGTGCACCGCCCGGGGACGGTCGAGCGAGTTCGCCTCGGCGAGGTGCACGGTCAACCCGTGGTGGAATGCGGCCGAGCCCTTGGGAACCTCCACGAGCACCGGCTCGATTGCGCTCACCTGTGGGTCCGCGAGGATGTCCTCCGGGTCGCCCTCGAAGATGTTGACGAACTTGCGCAACCCGATCAGGTGGCTCCCGGGGAGGTAGGCCATGGCGCCGGCACCCCGCCTCGACCCGTCGAACGGGATCCACGCCGTGACCGACGCCGTCTCCTTGATCGGCCAGTAGGGATGGTCCTGGTGCGCGTCGGTGCCGCGGCCACCGGGCTCCTTGTAGAGCGCCTGGTCGTGCCAGAGGCGGATGGCGTCCACGCCGAGCAGCTCGGCGGCCGCCTGCCCGAGGCGCGGATGGAAGGTCAGCGGGCGGACGTCGGGGCAGTCCTCCCAGAGGTTCATGCATTGCAGGAACGACTGCTGGTACCGGCTGCGTTCGGCGAGCGGGCGGCCGTCGTCGGCCGTGCGGGCCCGTACCCCGTCGGTGACCGCGGCCCCGTAGCGGTCGAGCTCGTCCTGGTCGAGCAGGCCGGCGATCACCACGAAACCGTCCCGCCGGAACCGGTCGATGGTTTCGTCGTCGAGCGAGCGGGTCGTCGTTGCGGTGGGCATTCGTGCTCTCCTCTGTTCAGCAGAACGACGCTGTGGCGGCGTCGGTGTCACGCTCCATGCGGGGTGTGGCGGGCATGGCCGCGGCGTCGCTCTCGATCTCGCGCCCCAAGCGGTGCCCGTCGGCGACCACCAGCCCCAACGCTCGCGGGGCGACGCAGTCGCCGACCCGCCACACGTGGCGGATGCCGGCATCTCCTTGTGCACGAAGCGCGTGGTCGTGGGGTCGAGCACCTGCGACACGCCCAAGCCGGGCGTGAACTTCTCGCCGCCGCCCCGGCCGCCCCCGTGGCCGAGCTCGATCCCGGCCAGGGCGCCCGGGCTGCGCACCTCGGTCGCGACCCGGGCCAGGACAGCGCGGTCGTCGTCGTGCCAGATCCGCGGCACGAAGCCGCCCCAGCTGTCGGAGCGGAGCGAGATCACACCGCCGCACACGGCCGCCCAGCCGCCCTCGGCCTTGGTCCGCCGGAACGCGACGTCCGAGAGCCGCCGGCCGACCGGGAACGACGCGTGCGGCACCGAGTAGAAGCGGTTGCGGAACGTCTTCGCGCCAACCTGCAACGGCTGGAACAAGACGTCGTGGCGAGCAAGCCGCAAAGGGACTGCCTCCCTCCCCGAACGATGTCGGGGCCACCTTAGGACGGTTGCGAAATCGTTTTCAAGAAGCCCTCTCTCGCCGACCGTTCCACCGCGGGCAGAGCCCCGCGTGAAACCGCGTGGAGGGTTGGACGGGTAGTACGGCGGGGGATGGCAGACAAGGGGGGTCCTGCCGTGTCGATCCAACGAAACCGCATCGTCCCGTCGTTGCTCGTGGTCGCGCTCGCCG
>JBOGHK010000097.1:0-24508 GCA_050744325.1 Acidimicrobiales bacterium | reverse complement strand
CGGGGCGCGTTGTGGGCCGTGTAGAAGGCGCGGCTCGGATCGAATCAGATAGCCCGGCCGAGGACGGCGCTCCAGCGCCGCCCGACGCGGGAACTTCAACAAGCTGGTCGACCAGCTCCAAGCCCTGGTGGACGTGTTCGTCGACCACTACAACCAGCGCCGCCCCCTTACCGGCCACACCACCCCCGCCGCCGCCTACACGACGCGTCCCAAGCCACCCCAACCGGCCACGACCACGACAACCACCACACCGGCCGACCACCCGGACCACCACGCCGAAACCACAACAGCCCGACCCCCAATGAGGGTTCGGACTGTCCGGGATCTCTTGAGAGATCACAGCGAGCGGGTGACGGGAATCGAACCCGCATTGTCAGCTTGGGAGCGCCTTTGCTGACCGGGCAACCTACCGCTCTGCCTGGGCTGACGTAGCAGGTGGTGAGGGCGGGGCCGAGTGACCGGGCGTGCCCGTGAGTGCGCTTGGTTGCCTCGACGTTGTGGCACAGGTGTGGCACCGAACGAGCACGTGAGGCCCATCGGCGATTCTCGCCCGTCGCCCGGACGAGATAGGGGGTTTCGATCTTCATCGAAGGTCCTTGTCGAATGAAGCCGGTTATGCCTTGATCGTCTAATGCGTCGATCAACTGCCCTACGTGTCGCTGCGGCAACCGCCGTGACGACACTTCTGATGTTGTTTATGCAGCCCGTGGGCTTGCAGGTCGCCGTGGAGTGGGGTGCCATGTGACGTGATTGGCTCTTAAGCCAACGTCGGGCCGATGGTGGGGGGGGCTGCGCCGGGCGCAGGCCGAGGACGGCCGCTAACGCCGCCCGCAAGGCCGGAGCCGGCGGCGGCCGGCCCACGGCTGGCCGCTCTTGATCCAGTAGAGGCAAACTCGGCAGTGGTAGTGTGGCGCGGGCGCTGTTGCGGCCGGTGCCACAGTGCAGATCCGCCACACGGTGGAGCACAACTCCGGCCACCCGGCCTCGGCCCGTACGCGGCACGGTGGATCGCCGAGCGACCGGGACTCTCGGCCAGAACGACGGCACTCTACGAGGACCTCCTACGGCTCCACATAGCGCCGAAGCTCGGCGCCATCGACCTGGCCGACCTGACACCAGCCCGGGTATGTGGCTGGCGGAAAGCGCTGCTCGATGACGGAGTCGGCGAGGTCACCGTGGTGGAGTGCTGCCGGCTTGTCCGGTCGGTGCTCAACACCGCAGGCGAGGATGACGAGCTGATCCGTCGTAACCCGTACAGGATCAAGGGCGCTGGCGCCGAGATGAGTGGCGAGCGGCCCGTGGCGACGCCCGCTCAGGTGCTCGCGCTGGTGGAGGCCATGCCGGAACGGTGGCGGGCACTCGCATTGCTAGCGGTCGCGGCGAGTCTCTGGTGGGGTGAACTGATGGGCCTTACTCGGGTAGACGTCGACCTGAGGGCGCCCACCCTTCGGGTGTCCGGTCAGTCGGACGTCCGGGGTCGAATCGTCGTCGGACCACCGAAGTCGACGGCCAGTCCGCGGATGGTGACCGTTCCCGCGTCGGTCGTCCCGATGGTGCGCGAGCACCTAGCGACGTTCTCGGAGAAGGGACCTAATGGCCGGGTGTTCGTCGGGTCGAAGGGCGCCACGATCCGTCGGACGAACTTCCAAGTGACGTGGTCGAGCGCCGTCAAGGTAGCCGGGCTGCCAGCCGGGTTCCGGTTCCACGATTTGCGGGTGCGCCACGAGGCGCCATGTATCCCGGGCGGGGTGAAAGGACCCGCCGTCGGTCTGTCGCAGCAGACCGGTTGAAGCTGAGGGCAGCCTGATCCTGGAGGTGCAGGGGAGGGCGGCAAGCAGCCCTGACAACGACGGGACGTGCCGGTACTACCAGACGGCGCGGGTCCGGCAAGCGAGGCAGACAGGTGTAACGAGAGTGAACCAGTGGTTGAACCCCCTCAAGCGTGGAACCGGCTCCAACCTGGTGGATACGGGCCGGGGAGCAGTGCGCGCCGAGCCAACGGATAGCGAGGCGACTCCGACGCCCGATACGCAAGCGGGCCAGGAGGCCATGGGGAAGGCCTGCGGCGTACCCATGGCGATGCTGCAGGGGCAGAGCTGGGCACCGATCCTGCCGACCGGTACATGGTGAACGTGGGAACCGTCCCCGGGTTGCCCTCCCCTCCGCCCGGCCAGGGCGGCGGCGGGCAGGCCCACCGTCGGCTGACGGCCCGGGGATGGGACGGAGTCTCCGTAGTAGTCCGAGCACGGGAAAGCCGTGCACATGGCGAAGGGAGACAGCAGGCTCGCAACAGCGGGACGGCAATGCCAGGAGTTCGCCGGTGAACATCGGCGAGCCGTGGCCCGACAGCGATGCTGCCTGGGCGCGGGTACTGGGGATGCAGACCAAGTTGCATCAGTGGGCGGCCGACGATCCGAAGCGTCGGTTCGATGACCTCTACAACCTCGTCTACGACCCGGCTTTCCTCGTGGTTGCGTGGGAGCGGGTTCGGGGCAACCGGGGAGCGAGGTCGGCCGGAGTCGACGGCATCGCACCGCGATCTGTCGTGTTCGGGGCAGCGGAACTGCTCGGCGGGCTGCGAGATGATCTCAAGACCCGCCGGTTCGAACCGCTGCCGGTGCGGGAGGCGATGATCCCCAAGACCGGCGGCAAGCTGCGCCGGCTTGGCATCCCGACCGTCCGTGACCGGGTCGTGCAAGCGGCCCTCAAGCTGGTGTTGGAGCCGATCTTCGAGGCGGACTTCCGCCCGTGTTCGCACGGGTTCCGCCCCGGACGCCGAGCCCATGACGCCATCGCCGAGATCCGTCACCTGAGCGGCGTCCGCTACGAGTGGATCCTCGAGGGTGACATCACGGCGTGCTTCGACGAGATCGACCACACGGCCCTCATGGACCGGGTGCGAGAACGAGTCGGGGACAAGCGTGTCCTGGGCCTGGTGAAGGCGTTCCTGAAAGCTGGCGTCCTCTCCGAGCACGGCATCAACCGGGACACCGACACCGGCACTCCCCAAGGTGGCATCCTGTCGCCGCTGCTGGCCAACATCGCCCTGTCGGTCCTCGACGATCACTTCGTCGAGGCGTGGCAGACCGAGATGGCAACCACTCACCAGCGCAAGAAGCGACGGCAAGCAGGTCGGCCCAACTACCGGATGATCCGGTATGCGGACGACTTCGTCGTGGTCATCCACGGCGAGCGAGCCGACGCCGAAGCGCTCAAGGAGGAGACAGCAGCCGTCTTGGCCACCGTCGGGCTCCGCCTGTCGGACACCAAGACGACCATCGTCCACATCGACGAGGGCTTCGACTTCCTCGGATGGCGCATCCAGCGCCACCGCAAGCGAGGCACTGCCAAGCACTTCGTCTACACCTACCCGGCCAAGGCCTCCCTCGCGAAGGTCATGGCCACGGTGAAGACGTTGAGCCGCCAAGGGCGAAACGAGCCGCTATCCGAACTGCTACGCCGGCTCAACCCGGTGCTGCGGGGCTGGACCAACTACTTCCGGCACGGGGTGTCCAAGGCCACCTTCGGCTACCTGCGCGCCTACACATGGGCACGGGTCGTCAACTGGCTGCGCCACAAGCATCCCCATGCCACATGGAAATGGCTCCGACGCCGCTACCTGCCCGGGTGGTGGCCGACCGAGGGCGAGGCGACGATGTTCGACCCCGGAGCAGTGCCCATCACCTGGGTCCGCTACCGAGGACAGATCCTCGACGCCACGCCATGGGCAACGACCGTCGCCACAGCCCCATGACATGACCCTGCGGAGAGCCGGATGCGGTGGAAGCCGCACGTCCGGTTCGGAGGACGGGCCGAGGAAACGGACCAGCCGAAACGCCGGCACCGCGCCTCGGCCCGATCCAACCACACCGGGAACACGTGGGTAGCGACCACCGGTGCGAATCCTCGGGAGCTGATGGCACGCATGGGTCACAGCAGCGAACGGGCGGCGCTCATCTACCTCCATGCCGCGTCGGAGGGACACCGGGCCACGGCGGACGGGATCGATCGCCACCTGTTGGACGACGGCCAGGACGACAGCACCGATGGATGGTCTGGCACGGATCTGGCACGACAGTCGGCGGGGGAGCTGTCGGACCTCGGCGGCTCGGCCGTCGGGACGCGGGCTGACCAGGACCGTGGTCGGGGAGAGCGGGTGACGGGAATCGAACCCGCATTGTCAGCTTGGGAAGCTGATGTTCTGCCATTGAACTACACCCGCAGAACGACGCCGAAGGCTAGCCGATCTTCCCAGGTCAGCAGGCAGCGTCTCTCGGCCGTGCCTCTACGTGCCCCATGTCGCCGGCCGCCGCCCTCCGCTGGCGCGGTGCCACGCCCGGGCCGCCGGGCCGCCAAGCCGCACGGGGCCCTCGCAGACCCCAACGGTCACCATCACGCTGCCGAGTCTGCCTCCACGGTCACGCGAGCAACGCGTGAGGGCGGCGGCCCGTCCACCAGCAGCGGGCCGCCGCGTCTCCGACGAAGCGATGACTTCTGCGCTGCGATGTCGTCTACCCGTGCGACAGCCGTCCAGGCACCGACGGCGAAAGGAGCATGCCATGGTGGGAGCACCGATGCCGGAGCGAGCCGCAGGGTCGTCGCGTGGGCCAACGTGTCGTTGGACGGGTTCACGAGCGGGCCCGGTGGCCCGCAGTACGACACGTGGCTCTATGAGCATGCCGGCCAGGAGGCGACCTCGACCTACTTCGAGGGCATCTGGCGTGGCGCCAGCACTGCCTTACTGGGTCGGACGAACTACGAGGGCTTCTACGCGGCGTGGCCGGCGATGACGAGGGATCCCAGCATGCCGCCGCGCACCCGTGACCTTGGAGCCTGGCTCGATGCAGTCGAGAAGGTGGTGCTCTCTCGCACGTTGGAGACTGTCGAGTGGGAGAACGCGCGCCTCGCACGGGACCTGGACGGGGAGGTGAAGGCGCTCAAGGATGCGCCCGGCCGCGACATCCTCGTCCTCAACAGCGCGAGCATCATCCAGGCGCTGCTGCGCAGCAACCTCGTCGACGACCTCCGCATGGCCGTCGTCCCAACGATGGTGGGCGGTGGTCTGCGGCTCCTTCCCGATGGTCTGCCCGCATCGGCGTGGGAGCTGGCCGAGACGACGACGCTCGCGCACGGTGCGGTCGGGCTGCACTACCGGCGTCCCTAAGGAGAGGCGCCATGGCGGGCTGCTGCAACGATGCCGAAGGGTCGCCGATCCTTGATCAGGCCACGCGATCGCCGCCAGTAGGCTCGCCGCCCGATGATCCTGTCCGACCACACGATCCGTGAAGAGCTGGCTGCGGGCCGCATCACCATCGAGCCGCTCGACGAAGGGTGCATCCAACCGTCGTCGGTCGACCTGCGCCTCGATCGGCTGTTCCGGGTGTTCCTGAACCACACGATGCCGGTCATCGACGTGAAGCAGGACCTCGAAGATCTGACCCGCCTCGTCGAGATCGACCCCGACGACGCCTTCATCCTCCACCCCGGCGAGTTCGTGCTGGCCTCCACCCAGGAGCGGATCAGCCTTCCCGACGACCTCGTGGCCCGCATCGAGGGCAAGAGCTCGCTCGGCCGCCTCGGCCTGCTCATCCATTCGAGCCTGCCGGGCTCCGAGCCCGTGCTGGTCTTCGATGGCGAGCAGCTGGTGCCGCTGCCGATCGAGGAGGTTGTCCGCAAGCAGCAGCGAGCGATGGTGGCGGCGTGCGACCCGGACACGTTCGAGATCGGCTACCACGAGATCACCGGCTGGTACGAGGGTCCGCCCGACCGGATCTACGAGGTCGAGCTCGCGTCGGGGCGCCGTGTACGCGTCACGGCGGGACACAACCTGTTCACGCTCGACCGTGCGGGGAATCTGACCAAGATCCGGACCGGCGAGCTGCGGCCTGGGATGAGGGTCGCCGTTCCTCGCTCGATGCCCGACCCCGTCGACGAGGCCGCCGACATCGTCGTCGCCGACCTGGTGCCCGAATCCGACTATGCCCACGTCACGATCAGCGGCCAGACGGTCGCGGCGGCGTTCTCGACCTATGGAGCCGAGCTCACCGGGTTGCTCAGAGACGAGGGATACGACGGAGGCACGTTCTACCGCCGTGCCGACCGCCTGCCGTTCCCGGTAGCCGCGCTGGTATCGGGACTGATCGAGGCACTGGGTCCGGACGACGAGATTGGCTGGAAAGGCGGTCGGAATCCGCTCCCCGCTCGGATCGAGGTCGACACAGAGCTCGCCTGGTTGCTGGGCATGTACGTCGCCGAGGGCTACCGCCGATCGCAACAGGTGGTCGTCGCCAACACGGACCAGGCGATCCTCGATCGAGTCGGCGCTGTCCTTCGTCGGCTCGGTCTGACCGTCCATCGTGGGCCAGAGGCGATCACCTGCGGATCGTCGATCCTGTCAGCCCTGCTCGGCTGGCTGGGTACTGGCGGTAAAGCGCCGTCGAAGCGCGTTCCGGCGATCGTGTTCGGTTGGCCGAGACCGCTGATCGAGGCGTTCCTCGACGGCCTCGTCGACGGCGACGGCTCTCTGGACGGCGGGCGGACTTCGGTTTGGACCACCTCGCAAGGGCTGGTCGGCGATCTGTTGCTGCTGTTCGCTCGGCTCGGTCGCCGGGCAGGGAGCTGTGCTCGCCCGCCGCGGGGCAATGCTCGACGGTGCTGGCAGGTATACGCGCCGGACAACGAGCACAAGCTGGATCGGCTGGTGGATGGCGATCTGCTGTGGGACGAGGTTGTCGCCGTCCACGACACCGGCACCGCCGAGGCGATCTTCGACATCGAGGTGCGACCGAACGGTCGCAAGATCGAGAACTTCGTCGCGGGAAGTGGTGGTGTTCTGGTCGGGAATACAGCCGGCTTCATCGACGCAGGGTTCTCCGGTCACTTGACGCTCGAGCTGTCGAACGTGGCGAACCTGCCGATCACGCTGTATCCGGGCATGAAGGTGGGCCAGATCAGCTTCCTGCGGATGACCACGCCTGCCGACGCGCCATACGGCCAGGCACAGGGGTCGAAGTACCAGAACCAGCGCGGCCCCACGCCCAGCCGTTACTGGGAGAACTTCCACTGACGCTCGTGCGCGTCCAGGCTGGGTTGTGCCTTCACGTGACGTGTGCCTCCGGCGTCCACCTTGCCACCCTCGGAGCGGGGGCGACGATGACGGCGGCGGAGGCTGGCGGAGTGCGACAGACCATGCCTCGGGGGCCTCGACCGGCGAGCGGCGAGAGCCGGTGCCAGGCACTGGGGGTTGGCGCGTCTGTGGGGACCTGGCGAGGCGATGGTGGTCACCGAACACGCTTCGAGGCGATGGTGGTCGGTCTCCGACCGCTACGACCTCGAAGTGGTCGATGCGACGGCTATTGCCTCGACATCTGGTAGCGCGAGCGGCCGAACGACCGACAGGCGCGACGCACGAGCAGTCGGCGAGGATGAGGGAGGGAGAACTACTCACCCAGGGCGGTGGTGACCTCGGCGAGGACATCGAGGCATACGAGGCCGAGCAGGGGTGTCTCGCAAGCTCGGGTGCTCGCCCCCTGGCCGGCGGCTGTGGGCGTCACCGGGATGCGCACCACCACGCTCTCGCCGGGGCCGAGCGGGCCGACGCCGCACGACACGGCGCTGAACAGCGACAGCGACGTGTCGCAGTTCGACGGTGGTCCGGCGACCATCGCGCCACCGGACAGGTTGACCTCGAGCAGCAGCCCGTCGGTGGGTAGGCCGGCACTGTTGGTCAGCGTGATCTGCAACCTGCCCTGCACCTCGACCCAGACGACGACCAGCGCTGGCCGAGGCGCAGGCGGAGGCATCGTGGTCGGCGGTGGCGGCGGAGTCGACGGCGGTGGCGGGGGCATCGTGGTCGGCACCGACATCTGCGGCGGTGCGAGCGGGCTCGGTGCCGCCCGTGGCGGCGGCCCGGTGGTGGCCACGGCCTCGGCCGCTGGCGGAACGATCGGCTCGTCCGGCGTCACCTCCGGCGACTCGGGCTCATCCGCCGCAGGCTCCCCGGGCTCGTCCGCGGCTGGTGGCGCCACCACCTCGGGCGACGACCCGGGTAGCAGCGTCTGCTCGTCGCTGCTGGTGGCCACCAGCGCGAACGCCACGGCGGCTGCGAGCGCCATGGCTCCGGCGACGACTCCGGCGTTCGACTTGAGCCTCGATCCCAACCGTTGGCCGAGCCGTGTGACCCCGCCGCCTGCCACCGCAGCGCCACCGGCGACCGCCGCAGCCGTGGCCGCGACCTGGCCCGCCGTCGCCTCGAACAGCGGGATGAGGCCCTTGCGCAGCAGTCGGTTGACGTCTAGCAGCTCGGCCACCAGTGACTGGCATGCGTCGCAGCCGTCGAGGTGGGCGGCGGTCGACGCCTGGTCGCGGTTGCCGAGTCCCTCGCGGATGTACGCGCCCAACCGCGAGCGATGGGGTTCACACTGAGGACGGGGCGCAGCGAGCAGATGCGCCTGGAGGTACGCCTGGCGCAGCTTCTCCCGCGCCCGGTAGGCGAGCGCCGCCGCCGCGTTCGCGGACATCCCCAGGACGCCGGCGAGCTCGCGTGGTTGCCGCCCCTCGACCTCGGTCTGCCACAGCACCGCCTGGGTACGCTCCGGCAGTGACTCGTAGGCGGTGATCACCAGGTGGCGTTCGGCGTGCTCCAAGGGTGGGTCGTGTGCCTCGGCCCGCACCGGCTCGGGGACGTCGTCGACGGGCTCGTCGCGCGACTTGGCGATCTGGTCCGCTGCGAAGCGACGCAACGTGACGAACAGATAGGCGCGGAAGGCCTCGGTCGGGCCCGCGCCGCGGCGCAACGCACGGAGAATCCGTTCGAATGCCCCGTTGACGAGATCGTCTGGATCGCCAGCACGGGAATAGCTCCTGGCGAGGCGCCGGGCCGCGGCATGATGCCGCACGTACAGTTCGGTGAAGGCGGCCTCGTCGCCTCCACGGGCCTGCTCGAGGAGCTCGGCGTCCGATAGTGCCGTCGTCGTCATCCGCCCACGCCTGGTCGGTCAAGCCCGCCTCAGAGCGTCACCTTACGAACAAACGCCGACGCGGTACCGGCGGTAAGGCCGGAAAACCTTGTCCCAGCAGAAAAATCTTCGACTCCAGCGTCATGATGCAGTGTTCGCACCCTCCTTAGGGGCATGAACGAGCGGTCGACTAGGACCGGCCTTTCCCCCCAGGGCTGGACCGGAATGTCACGTCTCGTTTCGCTCGTCAGCCGGTCGGAGTGCCCGCCCCGGCCGGCGGACGAGCTTTTCGCCGAGTGGTACAAGGCCTGCGGCACGTCCCTGCCGTTCGCCGAGTGGTGCGATCCGACGGTCCGCGGACTTGCGGCCACGTTGGGCGAGATGCGCGGGCCCCGGATGGTCGATGCCGCGGTCGTGGCCTTCGCACAGGCCCGCGCTGGCGCCGACCATCCCGCGGAGGAAGTGGCCGCCGATCTGACAGCCCTGGTCAGGTTGGTGAGCGCGCGGTCGGCGGACCGTGCGTCGGCGCCCGGCGAGGTGACTGACCACCCGTCACCCGACCAGGTGCTGGACCCGGTAGCTCTCGTGGCGAGAGCCCTGGCGGCTTGGGCAGCGGAACAGGTCGCTGTGGTTTCTACCGCGTCGTGCACCGACCCTGTGACCGGGTTGGTGAACGGCGGCTTCCTCCGGGCCCGCCTGCGCGAGCTTCATGCCCAGTGCGACGCGTTGACCATCGCTCCCCCGGTGGCCTTCGCCTCGCTGGTGGTGCGGCTCGATCTGCATGGTGTTCCCGTCCCCGACCAGATGAGCGCCCGGATTGCGACGGGACGAGCCCTGCGTCTCGTCTTCCGCGCCGGTGAGACCGTCGCCGCGCTCAGCCCGACGCGGTTGGTCGCCGTGATGCCCGCCTACGCGCTGGACCGCGCCCGTGGCGACCTCCAGGTCGCGCTGGCCCAGCGACCGGAGCTCGAGGGTGTCGCGGCGACCATCGACGGCCGAGCGTTCGGCGACGACGCCGACGACACGTGGCGTTCCCTGGCGGGGATCCCGGTGGGGGCCTGACACGGCGGATCAGGCCCCCGCATGGGTCGCATCACGAAATCTGGTGAGAAACCGCCGCTGGTGTGCGTTTTCTCACCAGGTTTCGGCGGGTGACTCCAGAGGCTCCAAGCGGCGGGCGTCGCGGGCCTCGAGCGCGTCGAGGAGGTGCATCGAGATGTCGGCCACCTTCACCTCGTCCTCCTCCTTGCCGGCAGCCTTCGTGCCGTCGTCGATCATGATGTAGCAGAACGGGCACGCGACGGCGATGCGGCTGGCGCCGGTGGCGATCAGCTCCTGGCTGCGCTCGTCGTTGACCTTCTTGCCGACGGTCTCCTCCATCCACATCCGGGCACCGCCGGCACCGCAGCACATACCCTTGGTGCCGTTGCGTCCGGCTTCGACGACGTCGACGCCGCCGAGCTTGCCGATCACCCGGCGCGGGGCCAGGTACACGTCGTTGTGGCGTCCGAGGTAGCAGGAGTCGTGGTAGACGATCCGCTCGTCGAGCTGGGCATCGCTCAGGTCGAGCCGGCCGTCGGCGATCAGCCAGTCGAGCAGCTGGCTGTGATGGATCACCTCGTAGTCGCCGCCGAGCTGCGGGTACTCGTTGGCCAGCGTGTTGAAGCAGTGGGGGCACTGGGTGACGATCTTGCGGACGCCCATCCCGTTGAGGGTCTCGACGTTCTGCATCGCCAGCATCTGGAAGATGTACTCGTTGCCCGACCGTCGGGCCGGGTCGCCGGTGCAGTTCTCGGACGGCCCGAGGATCGCGAAGTCCAGCCCGGCCCGCTGCATCAGCTTGGCCATGGCGATGGTGACCTTCTGGTTCTTGTCGTCGAAGCTGCCGGCGCAGCCGACCCAGTAGAGGTACTCGTGGTCGAAGTCGCCGGCGGGCTCGACGATCGCCACGTCCTCGACCTTGGACGTCCAGCCGCCACGGTCCGACTGCGACATCCCCCACGGATTGCCGGAGTTCTCCATGGACCGGTAGGCGGTGCCGAGCTCGGTGGGGAAGTTCGACTCCATCAGCGACAGGTACCGCCGCATGTCGAGGATCTTGTCGAGGATCTCGATGTCGACCGGGCAGATCTCGTCGCATGCCTTGCACGACGTGCAGGCCCACACTTCCTCGGGGGTGATCCGCTCGAACAGCGACGGCGCCGAGATCGTGATCTCGGAGTCGACGCCGATCGGCGGCGACACCGGTGGCGTGCCCGTGGCGGCCATCACCTCGCCGGTCTTGAGCACGATCTCGCGGGGGTCCAGCGACTTGCCGGTGGCGTGGGCCGGACAGACGCTGGTGCAACGGCCGCACATGGTGCAGGCGTCGGTGTCGAGCAACTGCTTCCAGGTGAAGTCCTCGACCGTCGACGCGCCGAACGTGTCGAGCTCGGTCTCCATCAGGTTGGGCATCGCCTTCATCGCGCCCTTGGGACGCTCGTGGTCACGCAGGTACATGTTCAGCGGCGACGTGAACATGTGGCGGATCATCGTCACCGGCAGGATCAGCACGAACAGCAGGAACGCCATCACGTGGACCACCCACCAGCCCTGGTGCCACCCCGACAGCCCGTCGATGCTGTCCACCAGCCCCGACAGCGGGTAGCTGATCACCGACCACTTCTCGAAGTCCGGGCGGCCGGCCAAGGCGATGCGGAAGGCCTCGGTGCCGAACCCGGTCACGCCGATGGCGAGGAACGTGCCCAGGATCAGCGCGTGCTCGGGCTTGGACTTGATGCGGATCCGGTACGGACGCTGGACGTAGCGGCGGAGGACAGCCCAGACCACACCGACCAGGAACAGCGCGCCGGCGACGTCGCCGATCAGCGAGTAGGACTGGTAGGTGCGGCCGTGGAGGAACTTGAGGTCCTCGGGCATCTGGTGGTCGATCTCGAGCACGGTGGTGACCGCCAGCAGGACCAGGAAGTTGAAGTAGATCAGCGAGTGCATGACGCCCGCGGCCGGGTCGCGCAGCAGGGTCTGCATGTAGACGCCAGCACGGAAGTCCTTCAGGCGCCGGCCGACGTTCTTGGTGGTGGTGCGCCGGTCGTCGGGGGTGCCCCGCTCCCAGTTCTGCACCCGCTGCGCGAACAGCACGGCGCCGTAGACGATCAGCACCGGCAGGATCGTGTAGAACACCGCCTTCCACGCGGCCGGGATGTCGCCGAACACTTCGCGGGTGGTCGACGACTCGCTGTGGAACTGGAAGATCGTCGCCGTAACCCCTGACGCGACGGTCACGACCGCGAAACCGAGACCGATCGCGAGGACGACGTGGTTGGGCCTGATCCGGCGCGTGCTCACGCGGGCGAACCTACCGAAACCAGTGGGTACGCATGGAATTTCCCGCCAGTAACCCGCCTCAACGGGTAACAGATCAGCCGAAGATGCGCGCGTCGAGCTCGCGGACCCGGCCCGCCAGCGCTTCGAGCAGCTTGTGGTTGAGGGTCGGGACCTCGTCGAGCACTCCGCTGAACTCGCGGGGCCCGAGGACGAGCACCGTCAGCGGGGTCGCCGCCACCACCGAGGCTGTGCGCGGGCCGTGGTCGAGCAGCGCCAGCTCGCCGACGCACGCGCCCGGGCCGAGCTCGCCGATCTTGCGGCCGTTGCGGCTCGCTTCGGCGGTGCCCTCGACGATGATGAACGCCTCGCGACCCACGTCGCCCTGGGTGACGAACTCCTTGCCCTCCTCGATGTCCAGCTCGACCGTCGCTTTGGCGATGTCGCGCAGCTCCTTGTTGGTCAAGCCCCGAAAGAGGGGGACCGACGCCAGATGCTGGAGGTACTGCTCCCGTGCCATGGCTGGGGATCATACGAGCGGTGGTCTCGCGGCGCTGCGTGAGTGCTTGGCGTGGTCGCGTCACACCGAAGCGGTGGCGGTTCATCAGAGCGAAACAATGAGGTAACGCTCGCTCCGTACGGTCGCTGCCGTGAAGGTGTCGCTCGTTCGCTGGCCCGCCGAGACCGAGCGGCGCGAGGCGCTTCGACAAGCCGGAGAGCCCCGTCTGCTCCTGGTCGAGCAAGGCGCTCCCCCTGTTCCTGCCGACCACCGCGAGGATTGGATCCGGCTCCCGGCTGACGACGTCGACCTCCGGGTGCGGGTCGAAGCGCTACGGCTGCGTCTGGGGGCCGCGATGCTCGACAAGCCACACCTCAACGAGGACGGGGTGCTGCGCGTGAACGACCGTTGGGTGGCGCTGCCGCCCGTCGAGGCCCGCCTGGCCGGCGTGCTGGTCGACGGGTTCGGCGCGGTCGTCAGCCGCGCCAGCCTGACCCGGGTCGGTTGGCCCGCCGGGTCGTCCAGCCGTAACGCCTTGGACGTCCACGTCCTGCGGTTACGCCGGCGGCTGTCGCCACTGGGGCTGGCGATCCGGACCGTGCGCTCCCGCGGCTATCTGCTCGAGCGGGCCGACGGCGCCGGCCAGGTCCTGGGGGCCACGTCACCCTCGCGTGCCAACGGAAGCTCGTGACGCCTGAGGCCTGACACCTCCGCATCGGCCACCAGCCGGTCACCAGCCGGCCAGCGTGGCCGCCGCGTGTAGCCGGATCGCGGCCCGGGTACACGCCGCACGAGGATGAATCGTGCTGGGGACATACCTAGGAGGCTCAATGACCAGGAACGTCAGCATCTCGTGGGTTCTGCTGCTCTGGTTGATCATCGGCGTCATCGTTGCCATCAACAAGGACTATGGCCAATCGCTCGACAGCGGGTCCGAGATCGCAACATTTCTGCTCGCTGTCGTGCTCTGGCCGATCCCAGCTACGGACGGGGCCGTCCTGATCCGCTTCTGACCACCCCGACCACCGCGCCGTCGGCGACTGCCGGGCAAGCGGTGCCGGGTCAGCCGGTGGCCTGCTGGGCAACGGCCTCGGCCTTTGCCGTGACCTCCTCGGGCGAGGAGAGATAGCGCTCCTCGATCGGGGCGTCGTCGACGGGGCGGAAGTCGTCGTCCAGCTCGTACACCAACGGCTCGCCGGTGGGGATGTTCAGCTCGGCGATCTCGTCGTCGGGGATGCCGTCGAGGTGCTTGACCAGTGCCCGCAGGCTGTTGCCGTGAGCGGACACCAGCACCGCCGTCTCGACGACCAGGTCCGGGATGATGGCGTCGTACCAGTAGGGCAGCATCCGCTCGACGACGTCCCTGAGGCACTCGCCGTCGGGGATCAGCTCGGCTGGCAGGTTCGCGTAGCGAGGGTCGTTGCGGGGGCTGCGCTCGTCGGCGGGATCGAGCGGCGGCGGCGGCACGTCGTAGGAGCGACGCCAGACCTTCACCTGCTCGTCGCCGTACTTGTCTGCCGTGGCCTTCTTGTCGAGGCCCTGCAGAGCGCCGTAGTGACGTTCGTTCAAACGCCAGCTGCGCCGCACCGGGATCCACGAGCGGTCCATCTCCCAGAGCGCCAGCTCGGCGGTGCGGATCGCCCGCAGCTGGACCGACGTGTGCACGACGTCGGGTAGCACGTCGTGCTCGGCCATCAGCCGCCCGGCTTCGATCGCCTGGTCGTCACCGGCCGCTGACAGGTCGCAGTCGTACCATCCGGTGAACAGGTTCTTGAGGTTCCACTCGCTCTCGCCGTGGCGCAGCAGGACCAGGGTGTGGGTCATGCCCGCAGGCTAGGTCGCGCCCGATGCCCGCTCGAACCTGGGGCCAGGTTCGGACAAGGCCGCTAGTCGTCCCCGGGTGGTGGTGGGACGGTCGAGCCGTCGCCGATGAACCGGCCGATGACGATCGTGACCGTGCTGTCCTGCTCGGCCGTCTGGCCTCCGTCAGGACTCTGGTCGATCACCCGGCCGTCCTCCTGCGGGTTGAAGACGTCTTCCTCCTGCACGTCGACGTTGAAGCCGGCGTTCTCGAGGATGCCACGGGCCGCGTCCTCCTGACGGCCCAGGACGTCGGGCACCTGGCCCTGGCTCGGGCCGGAGGAGACAGTGATGGTCACGTTGCCGCCCTCGGGAACCTCGGCGCCCGGTTGCGGGTCCTGGCTGATGACCTCGCCCGCAGGACGATCGTTGCTCGGGGCCTGCTGAACGACCGGGGTGAGGTTGTTGTCGCGCAGGGTCTGCTCGGCCTCGCCTTGCGGCCGGCCGACGACGTCGGGGACCTGGACGGTCTCGGCGCCAGCGGCGATCCAGATCGTCACCTGCTGGTCGGTCGCGAGCGGTTGGGCGGCAGCGGGGTCCTGCCTGGTGACCGAGCCTTCCTCCACCGTGTCTGAGGGTTCCTCGTTGACCTGGATCAGCGTGAACCCCGCTTCGCGAAGCAGCCGCTCGGCTTCCTCACGGGGTTGGTTCACCACATCAGGCACCGGGACCTGGGCGACCCCGGTCGACACGAAGATCGTGACCTGCGCGCCCTCCTCGACCTCCTCGGTGGCTGGCGGGTCCTGCTCGAAGACCACGCCCACCTCGTACTGGTCGTTCGCACCCGGCTCGACCACCGCCTGGAGGCCGGCATCGTTCAGGATCCGTTCGGCGTCGGCCTGAGGTTGGCCGACCACGTTGGGCATCTCGATGGTCGTGGGGTCCTCATTGCCGTTGCCGCCGAGCGACCGGACCATCAGGAACAGGAGCCCGGCCAGGATCAGCAGCAATAGCACCAGCACGGCCAGGAAGGCCTTCGACCGCTTCGGCTCGTCCTCGTCGGAGTCGTCGTAGTCGTCGTAACGCCCGTAGCCGTCGTTGTCGCCGTAGGGCTCGTCCCAGCGGGTCGGCGCGGCGGCCGACGTGGGCTCCATATAGCCGGTCGGCGCCATGAGGCCCGTTGCCCCCGGATCCATCGGCGGGGCCAGCACCGGCTCGGCCATGATCCGGGCGCCGTCGAGGTAGCGGCGCAGGTCGGCCCGCATGTCCTGGGCCGACGGGTAGCGGTTCTGGGGGTTCTTGGCCAGGCACTTCAGGATGATCGCTTCGAGCGTCTCGGGGAGCGCCGCGTCGATGCGCCGCGGGGGGACCGGTGCCTCCTGGACGTGCTTGTACGCGATGGCGACGGCGTTCTCGCCGGCGAACGGGGGATGCCCGGTGATCATCTCGTACAGCACGCACCCCAGGCTGTAGATGTCGCTGCGTGGGTCGACCGACGCACCCCGGGCCTGCTCGGGCGAGAAGTAGGTGGCCGTGCCCATGACCGAGCCGGTCTTCGTGAGGTTCTGGTCGGGGGCGTCGCTGATGGCGCGGGCGATGCCGAAGTCGGCGACCTTGACCGCGCCATCGCGGGTTATCAGCACGTTCCCCGGTTTGATGTCGCGGTGGATGACCCCGCCGTTGCGGTGCGCGAAGCCCAGCGCCGCGGCGATGTCGGCGGCGACCTCGGCCGCACGGTCGGGGTGGAGCCGACCCTCACGGGCGATCTGCTCGGCCAGGCTCTCGCCCTCGACGTACTCCATCACGATGAAGTAGGTGCCGTTGGCCTCGCCCCAGTCGTAGACGCCCACGATGTTGGGGTGGTTGAGGCCTGCAGCCCGTTGGGCCTCGCGGCGGAACCGCTCGACGAAACCCGGATCGGTGGCGAGGGCCGGGAACAGGACCTTGACCGCCACGGCGCGGTCGAGCATCTGGTCGCGCGCGAGGTAGACCTCGGCCATCCCCCCGCGGCCCAGCCGGCGGTGCAGCTCGTAGCGACCGTTGAAGATCACCGGCCCCTGCTGCTGTGACATGTGTGGTCCCTGCTGCGACATGTGGACCTCAGATTATGAGAGTTCGCGATCGGCGACGAAGCGTCGCCCCGTCGGTCGGACAGCCATCACAGCCCAGCGCGCTGCCGCCTCGGGCCTCAGCACGGTTGGCGCCGACCCAGGAACAGTACTCCGGTCTCACGTCGAGCCCTCGTCCGGAGCGGTGATCGGAGTCAGCGCCTGCTCGATGATTCGAGCGGCGATCGGGGCTGCCACCTGGCCGCCGGTCTGCTCGTTCGCCCCCGGCTGGGCCTCGACGATCACGGCCACCGCGACCTCGGGATCGCCGCCCTCGGGGCCGGCGAAACCGATGATCCAGGCGTGGGACGTGCCGGTATCGCCGAGCTGCGCGGTGCCGGTCTTGCCGCCGACCACGACGTCGTCGTCCACGTTTTCGTCGAGGCGCTCGGCGGTGCCGCCCTCGACGACCCCGATCATGGCCTGCTGCATCAGCCCTGCGGTGCTCCCGGACATGGCGGTCGTCCAGACCTCGGGGTCGTAGGACTCGATGACCTCTTCGTCCTCGTCGCGGATCTCGGACATGACGTGGGGGCGCATGACCTCGCCGCCGTTGGCCACGGCCGCCGCGACCAGCGCCATCTGCAGCGGGGTCGACGACACCTCGTTCTGGCCGATCGAGATCTGGGCACGGAACGCGTCATCCTGGGCGTTCTCGACGGGGAAGTTCGACTCGGCCGGCCGGGGCAGGTCGATCGGTACGTCCTGGTTGAAGCCGAACGCCTCGGCGGTCGAGGTCAGGTTGTCGCCGCCGACGTCCTCGGTGCCCATCTGCGCGAAGGCGGTGTTGCACGAGTCGGCCAGGATCTCGAACAGTCGCCCGCCACACGACGAGCCGCCGAAGTTGGGGATCGGACTGCCGCCGCTCGGCGCGGTGTAGGTCTCGCTGGTCGGGTAGTCGGGGTCGTCCGGTGTGACCCGGCCGGACTCGACGCCCGCCGACCCCGTGACCACCTTGAACGTCGAACCGGGGGCGAACCGCTCCTGGTAGACCCGGGACAGCCGCGGCTTGGTCGGGTCGGCGTTGAGCGCCTCGCTCACCGCGGTGGCCTGATCGGCGTCGTGGACCGCGAGCGTGTTCGGGTCGTAGGTCGGGTTGGAGTACATGGCCAGGATCGCTCCGTCCCGGGGGTCGATGGCCACCACCGAGGCCCGCTGTCCACCCAGCTCGTTGATCGCGGCCTCGGCCTCGGCCTGCACGTTGTCACGCACGGTGAGCGTGACGTTGCCGACGTGCTCCTCGTCGACGAAGAAGTCCTCGACGAACCGGTCGAGCGAGTCGAGGTCGGTGATGTCGGTCACCGTCCGCCCGGCCAGCTCGTCGTTGTAGACCTGCTCCAGGCCGTCGGTGCCGATCGACAGGGGGTTGAAGAACCCGGTGATGTGCGCGTAGCGGGGGCCGAGCGGGTACTCGCGCTGGGTCGTGAACTGGCCTTGCTCGGGATCTTCGATGGGCCTGGATCGCGCGATCACCACCCCGTCCGCGGTCGCGATCGACCCCCGGGGTGCGTCGAAGTCGCGGAGGGCCTGGCGGTTGTTCTGCGGGTTGTCCTGCAACTCGTCGGCTTGGAACACGGTCAGCCGGTTCACCTGCAGGAACAGCGCGACGTAGCAGGCGACCAGGAACATCCCCAGGTTGCGGATCTGCTTGGTCACCGGTCGCCGCCCACGGTCAGACCGTCTCGACCATCTCGGTGGCGTCGACGGTGCGCGGCTCGGCGTTGTCCGAGACACGCAGCAGCACGGCCAACAGCACGTAGTTCGCCAACAGCGACGATCCGCCGTAGGACACGAACGGCAGCGTCACGCCGGTCAGCGGCAGCAGGCGGATCACTCCGCCGATGATGATGAAGGCCTGGAAGCCCAGCAGCGTGGTCAGGCCCACGGCGAGCAGTCGGTCGAAGTTGTGCGCGGCCCGCAGCGCGATGCGCAGGCCGGCACCGACGAACAGCAGGAACGCCATCAGGATCGCGCTGGCCCCGAGCAGCCCGAGCTCCTCGGTGATCGCGGCGAAGATGAAGTCGGTCTCGACCACCGGGATGCGTTCGGGCGTCCCGAGGTTGAGCCCTCGGCCCACGATCCCGCCGTCGGCGATCGCGAACGAGGCGTCGCGGATCTGGCCGGCGCCGAACGCCTCGGAACCCCACGGGTCCTGCCAGAGGTCGATGCGGTCCTGGACGTGGCTGAACTGGCTGACCGAGAACACCGCGCCGGCCACGAACAGGAGCGAGCCGATGACGAGGTAGGACGCGCGCTCGGTGGCCACCCACAGCAGCACGATGAACATCGTGAAGAACAGCAGCGACGAGCCGAGGTCGCGCTGGCTGATCATGATCACCAGCGACGCCCCCCAGGCGATGATCACCGGACCGAGGTGCTTGGGGTCGGGCAGCGAGAACGGGCCGACGGCGCGGTTGACCGCGAGGAGCTCACGGTTGTCGATGAGGTAGCCGGCGAAGAAGACGGCCAACGCGAGCTTGGCGAACTCTCCGGGCTGGAAGTTGACCGGCCCGAGCGACAACCAGATCCGGCTGCCGTTGATGTTCCGGCCCAGGCCAGGGACGAGCGGGAGCATCAGTAGCCCCAGACCGATCAGGCCCGCCGTGTACTTGTACTTCTCGAGGGTGCGGGCCTGCCTGAAGACCACCAGGGTGCCGACGAACGCGCCCATGCCCAGGATCGCCCATGTCGCCTGCAGGCCGGCAAGGCCCGCGGGGTCGCCGTCGGCCTCGTCGAGCCGGACGATGAACACGTAGCCCAGGCCGTTGAGGAGGCTGGCGATCGGCAGCAGCATGCCGTCGGCCTCCGGGGCGAGTCGGCGGATCGCGACGTGCCCGACCAGTTGCAGACCGACGATGACCACGAGGAACGGGCCGATGTTGGCAGGGATCTGGCTGTCCTGGGCGAGGCTCGCCAGGACGTAGGCGCCGACGATCACCAGTGTCGCCAGGAACAGCAGTCCCAGTTCTGTGTTCCGCCGCACCGACCGCATCGCCTCCGCTCCTGCCCTGCTCTGGCGCCCGTCAGGGGGCGGGCGCGGCGGTCGTGGTCGTGGTGCCGGGCGGTCGGGTCGTGGTGGTGGTCGTGGCCGACTCCTCGCGCTCGGCGGCCTCGGCGGTGCGGTCGATGCGGTCGCGCAGGTTGTCCACGTATGCCTCTGCCTCCTCGCGGTTCGGCTCCTGCTGGCCGTCCACCAGGGCATCGACGGAGTCGGCCGGAACGTCCTCGCGGCTGATGCCCGTGCTCTCCTCGAGGGTGGGGTCGATCCAGGCCACGCCCCCAGGACGACCGCGGAAGATCGCCACCTCGTCGTCGGAGAACCCCACGTAGTAGGTGGAGCGCGCGTACCACTGCACGAGCGCGAAGGCCCCGCCGACCACCCCGAGCACCAGCAGGAGGAACAGCACCACCCGCCAGGTGACGCGGCGTTGGCCGCGGGCCCGGTGGCGGGGTCGGTCGCCGTCGACGCTCACGTCCTCGTCGCCGCCGGCGTCGGCCTCGGCATCGGCAGCGGCTCGGCCCCGGCGGAACCGACGGCCCCGGCGCTCGTCGACCGTCTCGGCGGTGTAGGCACCGCCGCTGAAGGGTGCGAGGTCGGCATCGCTGGCCAGAGCGGCGGAAGCGGCTTCGGCCTGCCCACCGTCGGACAGGACGTCGAGGATCACCGCGGTGACGTTGTCGCGTCCCCCACCCTCGACGGCCAGGCGCACCAGCTCCTCTGCGGCGTCGTCGGGGTCGGCGAGACGGCGTAGCACCGCGGCGATCCGGTCTTCGGTGACCTCGTTGAACAGCCCGTCGGAGCACAGCAGGTAGCGCTCGCCGTCGTGTGGCTCGATCGTGAGGATGTCGACAGGGATCTCGTCGTAGACCCCGAGCACCCGGGTGAGGATGTTGCGCTGCGGGTGCGTCGCCGCTTCCTCGGGCGAGAGGCTGCCTTCCCGGACCATGTCGGCAACCAGGCTGTGATCCTCGGTGAGCTGCTCGAGCTGGCCGCCGGTGAGGCGGTAGGCCCGTGAGTCGCCCACGTTCGCGACCGCGAGGACCTCGTCGCTGTCCTCGTCGACCAGGGCGATCGCGACCACCGTCGTTCCCATGCCGCTGAGGTCGGGGTCGTTGTTGCCGGCGTTGTGGATGGCGGCGTTCGCCGCGTCGATCGCTTCCACCAACCCTTCTACGGTTGGTTCGCCGAAATGGTTCTCCATTGCCTCGCAGGCGAGCCCGGACGCGATCTCGCCGCCGCGGTGACCACCCATCCCGTCTGCGACCACCCACAACCCGGGACGTGCCAGGTAGGAGTCCTGGTTGTCGGAGCGGACCCGCCCGACATCGGTGGCCCCAGCCCACCGCGTGACCGTCGAATGGGCCATGGCCGTCACACCAACTCCAACACCGTGTTGCCGATCTGCACGCGATCCCGTCGTTTCATCACCATCGGCCCCGCCACTCGGCGCCGATTGAGGTAGGTGCCATTCGTCGAACCTAGATCCTCGACGTACCACTGGCCGTCACGCTCGAAGACGCGGGCATGAACCTGGCTCGCGTACGAGTCCTCGAGTGGCACCTGACACCCGGCGGCGCGCCCCAGTGTGACCTCGCTGTCCAGGGGATAGGCCCGTCCTCGCAGCCCGGGCGGCTCGAGCACCCGGAGCTGGGGCTGGCCCGAGCGTCCCGCCCGGCGGGCCGCCCGGCGAGCGGCTCGGGGCTTGAGCGGCTTCTGCTTGCTCGCGGCGCCGACCGGGGCTTCGGCGGGCCGGGGATTGATCTCGGTCCACACGGCGCGCAGTACCCGAAGGAAGAAGAGGTACAGCAAGACCAGGAGGAAGATCTTGAGCAGATTGAGGAGCTGATCGGGCACCGGGGTGGGAGCGTAGTTGTGTCGGCGAAGCCGACGCCGCAAAGGGCGGCTGGGCGGGGGTCGGGCAGAGGTAGTGGTCCTGGCCCGGGGGGACGGGGCGCTAGCTCGCCTCGAACACCATCTGGGTGTTGCCGAAGGCGACCTCGTCGCCGTCGCGGAGGATGTGTTGGTCGACGCGGACGCCGTTGACCTTCGTGCCGTTGGTCGACCCCAGATCGATGAGCAGGAACGATTCGCCATGGGGCCGGATCTCGGCGTGCGTGCGGCTGACGTTGGGGTCGGCGAGCACGATGTTGCACTCGGGGCGCCGTCCGATGCTGATGACGTGCTCGGACAGCGTGAACCGGTTGCCGGTGGGGAGCACCAGGCTGCCCGCGCCGGCGCCACCAGCGCCCTCGCGGAAGCGGCCCTCGATCTCGAATCGACCGAGGCCGAGGCGCTCGTCCATCGTGAGCTCGACGTCGACCGGCCCCATGAAGCCGTAGCGCTCGTCGCGGGCGTGTTCGCGGACGGCGTCGCACAGCTCGCGGCGTAGGGCGTCCTGGGCTTCGGCGAACTCGGTGTGGTCGGTCGGCGAGAGGTAGATGGTGAAATGGTTGGGGACGACCGGCGTGCCGCGGACACCGACCGAGAGGCGGTTGTCCATCTCGCGGGCCAGGCCCCGCGCCAGCTCGACGGGCCGGATGCTCGAGCGGAAGGCGCGCGCGAACGCTCCTTCGACCATGCGCTCCAGGCGCCGCTCGAAGCCGCGGATCACCATGGTCCGACACACTACCGGCGGCCCGAGATCAGGAGGTCGCATCAGCCGCGTTCCCGCGCGCGCTCGGCGACGGGGGCGATGACCTGGTCGCCTCCCGGAGCATGGCGCGTGCCACGGCCTCGCCTATCTCATCGCGTTCGGAGTCCGGGCTGGACGGGAGCTTGGTCATCACCACGGCGACGCGGCTTCCTTGGCGGGCAGCGATGTGGCCGCCGAAACGCGACCGGTACGCCTCGTCGCCGAGGCCCTCGATCCGGCGGTAGAGGAACCGCGGAAGGCTCGAGAACGCCTGGATCGCCAGCGGGGACGCCCAGGCGACCTGGATGCGGGCGCCGTCGGGGCCGTGGTAGCAGGCGGACGCGCCGCCGAGCGCCAGGGGATAGGGCGTCGCCTCCGGGTCGGGCGTGAGCGGCCGCCGCGTCGCCTGGCTCAGGACGGGATGCGTCGGCAACGGCGGCGGCGGGCCGGTCGCTGCGCCGCCCTGCGCGGCGGTGTAGGCGGCGACCTGCTGGTGGAGGTCGGCGCGCTCGTCCCCCCGGTCCAGGTCGTCGAGCGCCTCCAGGTCGCCGGGGCTGTCGACCGCCACCGCTGGTCGCACAGGTGTGAGCTCCTTGACGTGGGCGAGGAGCCTGGTCACCTGGGCGCGGACGACCGACCCCTGCGGAGTGTCGACGGTCCGGAACAGGCGCCAGGCCCGGACGGTCTCGGCGCTGCCGTCGTCCACGGCGACCCGCCACTGCTTGCTGTCGTCATCGCCGCGCACCCGGTGGCGGAGGACCCGCCCTTCGATCGTGCGGCGGCCGCCGACCAGGTCCGCCACGCCGACGACGACCATGGTCGCCGCCCGCAGGACGACGGCACCGGCGATTACCGCCAACGTGATCGTCACCGCCTGGGCGACGCGGTCGAGCCAGGCCGGCTCGTCGTCGCTGAGCTCGCGCACGGCGTCGCCGATCGCGTCTGGGAGGCCCGAGAGCTGGCTCAGGACGTAACCGAACACCGCCAGTTGCAGGAGTCCCACCAACGCGACCCGCAACGGATGTCGGCCGAAGCCCGGCGGGATCCCGTCGGATAGCGGACCCGCACCAGGCGCCACCGCCCGCCTACCGAGCTCCATGCCTCGGTGTCGCTCTCCGCGCCGAGGGGCAGGGCGCGCACTGCGCCGTGAGCGACCCCGAGGCTCGCGCCGTAGGCCAGGTGGCGATCCCAGATGGCGACGCCGGCGGGCGGTTGCTCGGCGAAGATCGGGTCGGTGCTCAGCAGGTCGCGCAGCCCGAGCCAGCGGGCTGCGGCCGCCCGGCCCGCCGGCGTGTCGCGGTCGGTCGAGGTCGCCCCGACCAGGGCCATCATCGCACCGAAGGTGACGACACCCCCGACGATCGAGGAGGTCACGGGATCGCTGTCGCTGTCGCTGGAGGAGGAGTCGGTCTCGCGCCACGTGGCCGACACCGCCAGGGCCACGGCGGCGCCGGCGCCCATGGCGGCGATCGCGAGGGTGAGCTTCATCCAGCCCGACCAGCGGGGCTGGGCGAGGCCGCGGGCGCGGGCGTCGTCGTGGACGGCGTGGTGGAACCGGCGCCACCAACGCTTGGCGCGCTGGTCCGGCCCGGTCGTGAGGGCGGCGGCCGGCACGACTCCGTCGTCGGCGTGTCCGGCGAGGCTGCGGACGTGGTCGAGCACCATCTGCTCGTAGGGCGCCAGGTCGCTGTCGCCCCCGGATAGGGTCGTCGGGGTCATCGCGGTCGTCGCGGCCCTCGGGGCTCGGGTGCGTACCAGGGTCTCGTCGCCGACCTGGTCGACGGCGAGGTGGCGGCGCGCCGCAAGGTCGAGCAGCGTCGCGGGCAGCGCCTCGCGGCCGAGGCGCCAGTCACGGGTGAGGAGGTTGACGACGGCCGGGGGCTCGGGGCCGCCGAGCTCGAGGGTCTCGGGCCCGGCCTCGACCCGCCCGGGGTTGGTGGCCACCGCGAGCGCCCCGAAGACGAGGAACCACACGGCGGTGATCGCGCCTGCGGCGACCCACAGCTCGGCGCCGAGGTCGCGCCACCGATCGACCAGGTCCGCCACGTCGACCGCCAGCACCGTCATGCCCAGTTCGCCCATGCCCGCCTGCCTCTTCGCCGACCCCGGATGCCACCCGTTGGTGGGTCCTCCGTACGGTAGTAGCTGATGTGGCGGTGCCTGCTCGTCGTCGGGGTATCGTGTCTCCCC
>JBOGHK010000096.1:0-5346 GCA_050744325.1 Acidimicrobiales bacterium | reverse complement strand
CCTGACCATAGCAACCGCTCCTTCTTTACCTACAGCAGCGGTGCGACCCGCACACCGACGAGGCCGGCGTGGGGGTGGCGTCGAAGTCGCCGGCCGCTGCCGGAGCGTCTGCGGAGGCGGCGGTAGGCCGGCGAGCTTCGGCGACAGGCCCCGGGCAGCCACCGGGCAGCCGCCGCGGGCCAGCCGCTGGACCGCCCACCCCCGTAGGGTTGCGGGCATGCCGTTCCGCCACGAGCTCCGGATCCGCTACGGCGAGGTGGACATGCAGCGCCACGTGTTCAACGCTCACTACCTGGCATACATCGACGACGCGGTCGACGTCTGGTTCCGCTCGGCGCTCGGCGACGACTACATCCAGACATTGGACATGGTGCTCAAGCGGGTGGACATCACCTGGGACGGCGCTGCGGGCTTCGGCGACGTGCTGGCCATCGACGTGGCCGCGCGACGGTGGGGCAACACCAGCTTCGACATCGGGTTCCAGGGGTCGGTCGGCGAGCGGCCGGTGTTCGACGCGGTGGTGACCTACGTCGCGGTCGCCCCGGGCACCACCCAGCCGACGCCGGTCCCCGAACAGGTGCGCAGCGCTCTCACGTGACGCCCTCCGTCGTACCGCGCGACTTCTACCGCCGCGACCCGCGGTTGGTCGCGCCCGAGCTGCTCAACAAGGTGTTGGTCCATGGCGGCCGCTCCGGACGCATCGTCGAGGCCGAGGCCTACTGCGGCACCGAGGACCCCGGCGCCCACAGCTACCGCGGGATGACCGCCCGCAACAAGGTGATGTTCGGCCCGCCAGGTGGGCTCTACGTCTACTTCACCTACGGCATGCACTGGTGCGCGAACGCCGTCTGCGGCGACGTGGGCGTGGGGATCGCGGTGCTGCTCCGGGCGCTGGCGCCCCTGTGCGGTCTCGACGAGATGCGGGCGGCGCGGCCGCCCGCCCGGCGGGACCGCGACCTGTGCAGCGGGCCGGCCAAACTGTGCCAGGCGCTTGGCCTGGACCGACGGTTCGACGGCGCCGACCTGGTCGTCGGCGACCTCGGTGTGACGATCGTCGACGACGGCACCGCACCACCCGGCCAGCCGGGCCAGGGACTGCGGATCGGGTTGAGCGCCGGTGTCGAGCACCCCTGGCGCTGGTGGGTCCGGGGCGATCCGAACGTATCCCGGCCGGAGCCGCACGTCGGCGCCCGGTAGCGTCCCGGAATGGAACACGTCCTTGTCGACCGGCCCCGGCCCCACGTCGCCGTGGTGACCCTGAACCGCCCGGAGCGGCTCAACGCGCTGTCGATCGACCTGGCCCTCGAGCTGGACCGGGCCCTGTGGGACGTCGGCGCGGACAACGACACCTGGGTGGTGGTGCTGACCGGCGCGGGCCGAGGGTTCTGCTCGGGCTTGGACCTCAAGGACTACGGCGTGCTGCCCGGGATCGACGGGCTGACCGTCGGGCGTATCGCTCAGCGTTCCATGCGGGCCTACAGCCAGATCGTGCTGACCTTGCGTCGCATCCCCCAGCCGGTGATCGCGGCGGTCAACGGCCCGGCCTACGGCGGCGGCATGTGCCTCGCCCTCGCGGCCGACCTGCGGATCGCGGCGGAGACCGCCGAGTTCAACGCCACCGGCATCGTCAACGGGTTGACCAGCACCGAGATGGCGGCCGGCTGGCTGCTGCCACGGCTGATCGGGGCGTCGCGGGCCAACGACCTGCTGCTGACCGGGCGGAAGGTCGATGCTGCCGAGGCCCGCGGGATCGGGCTGGTCTCCCGGATCGTCGTCGACGGCGAGGTGCTCGACGAAGCGCTCGGGATGGCTGCCGACATGTGTCGCTTCAGCCCGTACGGCCTGGCGATGACCAAGGATGTGCTGTGGGCCAGCCACGAGATCGCAAGCCTTGAGACCGCCATCGAACTGGAGGACCGCAACCAGCTGATGCTGGGCTTCACCGAGAACCTGCAGGAGGCGATCCGAGCATTCGACGCCGGCCGCGAGCCCGTCTACACCGACGAGCCCCGCCGCGACCTCTTCGACCGCCGATGACCGGTCGGCCATGACGGAGCCTGTCGCCCGGCCGGCCGCTCGGTCGGCTCTCCGGCTGTGCCACAAGGATGACCCGATGCTCGCAGCGGCCGGCGAGCTGGCCGTTGCTCGCACCCACGTGGATGCGGCGCTCCTTGGTGCACCCGCCCACGAGGCCGTGCGCCTGCGGATGCTGGCCTTCGTCGACGCGCACCCGGACGCGCTCCATCGCAGCTGCGCCGAGGGCCATCTGACCGGCTCGGCGATGGTGGTCGATCCGGCGTCGCATCGCTTCATCCTGATGCTGCACGCCAAGGTGGGCCTGTGGCTCCAACCGGGTGGCCACGCCGACGGTGACGCCGCCCTGCCGGGCGTGGCGCTCAAGGAGGCGACCGAGGAGACCGGGATCTCCGGGCTGCGCGTCGCGGCGCCGGCCATCGACCTCGATGTCCACGAGTTCATCGCGCCCGGTGAGCCTCGGCATCTGCACTTCGACGTCCGCTACCTGGTCATCGCACCACCCGGGGCCGAACCGGTGCGCAACCACGAGTCGCGCGATCTCGGCTGGTTCACGCTCGACGAGCTTCCAGCCCTCGGCGTCGACCCGGGCACCATCCGCATGGCCCATAGCGCCCTGGCCGCCCTGCGCACGCTGCCCCGCTGACCCCACGACCGATTCTGTACAGAACTTGGCGACGGTCACACGTCGGTGGGTGTGGCGCAGGACTCCATCTGGTTGGCGTTGGCGAACTCGTCGATCCAGCCGGTCACGTGCCGCCCGGTGTCGCCCTTCTCGGAGATCAGCAGCCGTGCCCCGCTGTCGGTTCGCAGGGCCCCGGCGTAGTCGACCCGGTTGCCCAGCAACGTGCGCCAGTCGGTCAGCCACTCGGCAGCGCGGTCGCGCTGGTCGCCTGCGGGCGCCAGGCGCGTCAGGTCGTCCAGGTCGTCGAGCATCAACCCGAACTGTTGGTTGGCCTGGTCGAGGATGCCGGCGCGCCCCGCGGCAGTGGTCGGCTCGTTGGCCGGGGGAAGCTGATCGACGGCCGTCACGGCCTCTGCACAGCGGGTCTCCGCGGCCTCCGCGAACGCCGGGTCGTCCAGCCGGTCGACGGGAGGCTGACGGCCCGGCCCGAACGCGAGGTACAAGACGTAGCCCCACATGACGACCATCGCGACGACCATGCTGATCAGCACCGGTTTCCAGAACCCGCGGCGCGGCGGCGGAGCTGCTAGTGCTTCCACCGCAGGGTGACGCCTCGACGGCGACGTAACTGGCACGCCACCAGGCTCCCGTAGGGACACAATGGGTGTCTATTCCTATGACCCAAGCCGCGACACCGCCTGCGCCCTCCATCCTCGACGAGCTCGACACCCGGGGGCTGATCCACGACACGACCGATCGCGGCGAGCTGGCCAAACGCCTCGCCTCGGGCCCGATCTCCCTGTACTACGGCTGCGACCCGACCGCCGACAGCCTGCACGTGGGAAACCTGATCGGTCTGTTGGTGCTACGCCGCTTCCAGGACGCCGGCCATCGGGTGGTCGCGCTGGCGGGCGGCGCGACGGGCATGGTGGGCGACCCGAGCGGTCGGTCCGAGGAACGCAACCTGCTCGACGAGGCAACCCTGGACGCCAATGTCCGGGCCATCAAGGCCCAGATCGCGCGGATCCTCGACCTCGGGGACGAAAGCCGCGCGCTCCTGGTCGACAACCGCACCTGGACCGTCGACCTCACCCTGCTCGACTTCCTGCGCAACATCGGCAAGCACGTGACTGTCAACCAGATGGTCGCCCGCGAGTCCGTGAAGGCCCGCATGGCCAGCGAGCAGGGCATCAGCTACACCGAGTTCAGCTACATGCTGCTCCAGGCCCACGACTTCCTGTGGCTGCACACCAACCGTGGTGTCGAGATGCAGATCGGCGGCTCCGACCAGTGGGGCAACATCGTGTCGGGCATCGACCTCATCCGGCGGGTCCGCGGCATAGCGGCGTACGGGCTGTCCTGGCCACTGATGACCGATGCCGGCGGGGCCAAGGTGGGCAAGACGACCGGCGCCCGGGTGTGGCTCGACCCGGCCAAGACCAGCCCCTATGCCTTCTACCAGCACTGGATCCAGACCGACGACCTCGACGTGCGCGACCGGCTGTGCAAGTTCACGTTGCTTGCGGTGGCCGAGATCGACCAGATCGTGGACGACCACCACACGACGCCCGAACGCCGGGCTGCGCAGCGCGTTCTCGCCCACGAAGCCACCCAGCTGGTCCACGGCCGCGGGGCTGCGGTGGCCGCCGAGCAGGCGACACGCGTGCTGTTCGGTGGGACCGTTGACGACGTGGGGGCCGACGCGTTCGAGTTGCTTGCCGCCGAGGTGCCAAGCGTCCGGGCGCCAGGCATGCCGGGGAACGGCACCGCGGACAACGGTGTTGACGTGGTCGACGTTCTCGTCGACAGCGGCCTGGCGTCGTCGCGAAGCGATGCCCGTCGCAACCTCGAGGCGGGGGCGGTGTACGTGAACGGCGAGCGGGTGGCGACGGGTCACACGGTCGGTTCGGCCGACCTTCGCCACGGTCGCTACGCCCTGATCCGGAAGGGCAAGAAGCACTATGCGGTGCTGGTCGCTGACGGCGGCGACTGATTCACCGAATCGGGCCGATTCTCAGGTTGACGTTCCTGGGGGCGGTCGTTAGATTGTCCCTTCGCCCCGCACGGCCGGTTCAGGCCGGTGCAAGGGCCAGGAAGTACGAGCGCTAACGGCACCAACGTCCGTCTGGACACGTGTCGGTCGTGATTCGCTCCTTGAAAACAGAAGAGAGGACGAGAGAGCGAGTGCGGGCGACCGCTCCGGAAGCTTCTTCCGGCGCGGTCGTGTGAAACGAAACGCACCGTCAATTATCCGGGTGGTGCTTGCACCATCCGATGGTGCCAGTGCCTCGGGCTCGAGAATTCCGCTCGAGTGCGAGGCGTCTCTATCGAAGGGTGTCGTCGCCTGGCGGCGGCGCTCGCGATTTCGACGGAGAGTTTGATCCTGGCTCAGGACGAACGCTGGCGGCGTGCTTAACACATGCAAGTCGAACGAGGTCCAACCAGTGGCAACACTGGGGAAGATCTAGTGGCGAACGGGTGAGTAACACGTGAGGAACCTGCCCCGAAGTCTGGGATAAGCCCTCGAAAGGGGGTCTAATACCGGATGTCCTCATCAGGTCGCATGGCCAGATGAGGAAAGGTCCGCTGCTTCGGGAGGGCCTCGCGGCCTATCAGCTTGTTGGTGAGGTAACGGCTCACCAAGGCGACGACGGGTAGCTGGTCTGAGAGGACGATCAGCCACACTG
>JBOGHK010000095.1:0-32603 GCA_050744325.1 Acidimicrobiales bacterium | reverse complement strand
GTGGACACGGCTGGGTCGAGAACGACCATCGCGAGGACTGGGCGAAGACCCACGTCACCCGCCTCGCCGCCCTCGATCCCCTGTGCCCCCACTGCCATCGACTGAAGACCCACCACCGATGGGCGCTTGTCGCCGGCACCGGTCGGCGAGCATTCGTCCCACCCAACGACCCCCGCCACCCCAAGAACAGCCAACGACAACGACGATCTCAGATACCGGCCGCCTGATCACCGCCCGGCCCAAGAGCAACACACCCGGCTGCGCTGCACGACCCCCGCCTGCAACAGCCACCAAACCTCGCTCAGCGGGGAACGCTCCCTGAAAACAGAATCAGACGCGCTCGACCCGCCCGGGCTCGGGCAGCGAGGCGTCGGCCGACCGGACGGTCGCGACGATCCGGTCGGCCTGCGCCTGCTGCTCGTAGCAGAGGCGAGCCAGCCAGAACCGCAGGAAGCCTGCGAGGGCGGCCTTCACGAACAGGGCGGCTCCGGCCACGACGACGGCCACGCCGATCAGCGCAAGCACGATGGCATCACGCTGCTGCAGCTGGTTCGTCGTCCCGTGCGACATGAAGTACGCGACGATGCCGAGGCCGATGCCGGCGATCATGGCGACGAAGCCGAGGCGAAGGAACAGACGGTCCAATGAGGTCGCGGGGTCGCGCAGACGCATCTCGGCCACCTCGGCCTTGAACTGCTCGATCCGGTCGGTGTTCTCGTTCATTGCTCAACCACCCAGGTAGGCAGAGGACAGCTTCGTTTCGATCACGGCCGGTGGGCCGACGTCGGTGACCCGACCACCGAGCATGATGGCTGCTCGATCCGCCACGCCGAGGACGACCCGGGCGAACTGCTCGACCACCAGGATCGACACCCCCGTCTGGGCCATGTCGGCGACCTGCGCATAGAGCTGTTCGACGACGATGGGCGCCAGGCCCATCGAGAGCTCGTCGAGGATCAGGACGGCGGGGTCGGTCGCCAGGCCCCGGGCCAGGGCCAGCATCTGCTGCTCGCCGCCGGACAGAGTTCCGGCAACCTGACGACGCCGGTTACGCAACGTGGGGAACCGCTCGTATACCGCAGACTCGACCCTGGCCATCGACCGGCCGCGGTATGTGGCCATACGCAGGTTCTCGCGCACCGTCAGGCTGGGGAAGATCCCCCGGCCCTCCGGGATCACGCACAGCCCGGTGCCGGCCAGGTCCTCGGGGCGTGCGCCGTTGACCCGCCGGCCGGCGACCCACACGTCGCCACCGGTGAGAGGGTGCAGGCCGGCCAGGACCTTGAGCGTGGTGCTCTTGCCGGCGCCGTTCGGGCCGAGGACGGCCATCACCTCGCCGGGGCGGATGGCGAGGTCGACGCCGTGCAGCACCTCGATGGCTCCGTAGCCAGCTCGCACGCCACGCAGCTCGACGATGGGTTCGACGTCTCGCTCGTTCACAGCGCCATCCCGCTCGTCGACGAGCCGAGGTAGGCCGACAGGACGGCCTCGTCGCGCTGGATCTCCTCGGGGGTCCCGACCGCCAACACCGCGCCGAAGTCCAGCACGTAGACGATCTGGCAGGCACGCATCACCAACTGCACGTCGTGCTCGACGAGGACCACCGCCACGTCCTCACCGGCGATGCGGCCGAGCAGCTCACCGAACGCCTCGGTCTCCTGGTCGTCCTGACCGGATGCGGGCTCGTCGAGCAGCAGCACCCGCGGCTCGGTAGCCAGGGCCCGAGCGAGCTCGACCAGCCGAGCCCGGCCGGTCGGCAGCTCGTCGGCGCGGACCGCCGCCAACTCGGTCAGGCCCACCATCGTCAGCAGCTCGTCGGCACGAGCCGCGGGCGAGCTGGTGCCTCGGACCGCCGCGGCGAGCTCGACGTTCTCCCGGACCGTCAACAGGCCGAACAGCTCCAGACGCTGGAAGGTCCGTGCCAGGCCGAGACGTGCCCGTTTGTAGGGCGCCAGGCTCCTCAGGTCGTGGCCATCCAATCGGACCTCGCCCCGCTGCGGGGTGAGCAGACCGGTGATCACGTTGAACAGCGTGGTCTTGCCAGCACCGTTGGGTCCGATGAGCCCCGTGACCATGCCGGGCTCGGCGGCCATGCTGACGCCGTCGAGGGCGACATGACCTCCGAAACGGACGCCCACGTCATGGACGGCGAGCAGGCTCACCGCGCACCTGCGCTCTCGAGGCCGAGCGCGCGGTCGAGTGCCGCAACGTCGGCCGGGGTGTAGGGCCGCTCGATCCCGAGCCACTCCAGTGGCACCTCGTCCTCGTCCTCGGCGCCGTCGGCCAGGAGCGGCTCGGCTGCCAGGCGCTTCCCACCGAGCAGGCCGAACCGCAGGAGCAGCCCGCCCGACAACGCTGCCGCGCCAAGCGCAACCGCGAACCACACGCCGGACACGACGTCGACCCACCGCAGCGCCAGCACCGAAGCGACGCTGACCAGCGTGACCAGCAGCGCAAGGGGCGCCCGCGCCATCGGAGCGAACCCCTCGCGCAGCTCCTGCACGACACCGTTCGGGTTGCGACCCAGTGCGATGCCCATCGTCCCGGGCAGGACCCGGCTGATGTTCGCGAACCACGCGTACTCGGCGACGACCAGCGGCATCCCACCGAGCAGCACCCCGGCCAGCAGTGCCCCAGCAGCGCTCCCGATGCCGCCGACCACGCCGAGCAGCAGCAGAGGCAGGCTGGTGAAGAACGCGAACTGGTCGGCCGAGACGGCCCCCTGGGCCGACCCGGCGTAAAGGGCGCCGCCCAAGCCCGCCATCGCCGCCGACAGCACGAAAACCGAGAGCTTGAGAGCGGTGAGGTTGATGCCGAGGGTCGCAGCGGCGGCCGGGCTCTCCTTCATGGCCAGGAGGCGATGACCGAAGGTGCTGCGCCGGATCGCGACCACCAGCAGGTAGAGCAGCGCGAACGTGATCGACAGCACGACCAGCAGCCCGCCGTCAGTGTCCGTGCCCGGGACGTCGGGCCGTCGCACGGTCAGCGAGCCGGCGGTGAAGATCTCGATCTCGAGCGGCCCGAGGTCGAAGGGCCGCAACTGGAGGATCCATCGGTCGAGGATCACCGCGAACGCTCCGGTGGCCAGGGCGAGGTACAGCCCGCCGAGCCGGATGGCCGGCAGGGCCACCAGAGCACCGACCGCGGCCGCCGCCAGCGTCGCATAGACCAGGCCGATCGGCTCGCCTCCCGGCGCGTGGTGGGCCATCACGATCGCGCCAATCGCCGCGAAGCTCATCTGGCACAAGGACAGCTGACCGGCGAACCCGACCAGCGGGACCAGAGACAGACCGATGATCGATAGCGCGACGATGCGGCTCGCCGCCAACGCATCGGCGTCGGTCAGGACCTCACCGAAGTACAGTCCGGCGGCGACGAAAGCCCCTGCCGTGACTAGGGCGCCTGCCCAGGACGGTCGAGGGATCAGCTCACGGGTGCGCACCAGGCCGTGCCCGCGGGGCCTGGGCTGACGCAGCACGACCAGCACCGCGAACAGCACGATCGCCGGCAAGGCAAACCGGAACTGGTTGAGGATGAGGCTGTCTTCGGGCAAGTACTCCGCCGCCCACGACCCCAGCACGCCGACCACCACCGCACCGAGGAAGGTCATCGGCAGGCTGCGCAGGCGGCCGAACATCGCGGCGGCGTAGGCGTTGACGATCAGCAGCGTCAGCGCGACGTGGCCGAGTTGGATCAGCGGCGCCATGAGGACGCCGCTGAGTGCGGCACAGGAGCATCCGACCGCCCAGGCCAGCATGGCCGAGCGGTCGGGACGAGACCCGTTCAGCGACGACAGCGGTCGATCGTCGACCGCGGCACGCATCGCGATCCCGGACCTGGTACGGAACAGCAGCAACCTCAGCCCCAGGGCGAGGCCCACAGCGACCGCCATCACGGCGATCTCGTGGTAGGTCACGTTGACGCCGGCAAGCTCGACCGAGCTGCCGTTGCCCCAGAACCGCTGCAGCGGATAGGGCTCCGACGGGTCCCAGAGCCACAGCCCAGCCCCTAGGAGGGCAACCAACAGGCTGATGGTGACCACGACCCGGACGGTCTCGGGGGCATCGGCGAGTCCGCGCATGATGACTCGCTCGATCACCACCCCTGCCAGGGGGGCCAACACTCCCAGTACCACGAGCAGAGCCAACGGCGCGGGCCAGGCCCAGTCCACCCGAAGCTGCCAGTAGGTGAACGCCCCCAGCATCCCGAGCGCGCCGTGGGCGAAATTGAAGATGCCGGTGGTGGTGTAGGTCAGGACGAGACCGGCCGCGGCGACCGCCAGGATGGCGGCGGTCGCCAGGCCGAAGATCGTCGCTTGGAGGAACTGCTCCATCACCCCTCGAGGTCGAGGACGTTGTCAGGCTCGCAGTTGTAGACGCCGTCGTCGGGCGCCGTGGCCTCCTCGTTGTAGACGAAGCCGTCGGGGGTCAGCTGGATGAGCAGTCCGCACTCGGGGACCTCGTCGTTGCTGGGCGTCGTCGGCGCGTGGAGACCGCCTCCCGCCCAGCCGTCCCTGGAGGCCGCGGTATCGAGCAGGCACTGGCGGGTCAGGTCGTCACCACACTCGGTGGCAGCGCTGGCGAACAGCAGGAACGACGACAGGCTCGTGGCTCCGAGCACCGCGGGGTACTTGCCCTCGGGGTTGTAGGTCTCCATCAGCTCGAAGTAGTCGTCCACAGCCGGCATCTCGTTGGTCTGGGTGAAGTCGAACACCGAACGGATGTAGATGTCGGTGCCAACGCTGGACTGGGCTTCCTGGCGGAAGGTCTCGTCGTACATGTTGGCCTGCATGGTCATCGCCTCGGGATGCCAGCCCGCCACGTCCATTGCCTCCAACAGCGCGGTCATGTTGTTCGGCTCGCCGATGAGCTCGACCACCTGGATGTCGGCCTCCTGCATCTCCTGGACGAACGTTGGCCAGTTGGTCTCGTTCTGGACGGCGTAGACCCTGTCGTAGTCCACGCTGAAGCCGAGGCCTTCGACCGCCTCGACCAGTTGCTCGTGGACCAGGCCGACACCACCGACGTCGACCCAGAACACACCGAAGCGAGTGGCGTCCGGGTGGAGCTCGCGGACCGCCTGGTACTGCAGCAGGGCGAACTCGCCAGCCGGGTTCGGCACCGCCTGGACCTGGAGATCGGCCCTGCGGGCACCGTCGCTGACCACGTAGGCGGGGAGGCTGGGGAGGCCGCAGTCGACGCGGGCCCCGTTGTCGGCGTCGTCGAATACGGCACCACCGCCGACGACGGCGAAGTAGTCGCCGTTGCAGGCTTCGGCGATGCGATCGGCGTAGGAGAACAAGGCGGCGTCGAGCTTCTCGACCACCAGCTCGCGGCCATTGATCCCGCCGTGCTCGTTGCACCAGGCGGCGAAGGCCTCGGCCGTGTCGAACATCTCCTGGTTGAGGCCCGGGCTGGCCTCCGCGCTCTCGTCGGTCAAGACGCCGACGCGGACCTCGGTATCGGTCACGCCGGTGTCTGTCGCACCGGCGGCGTCACCGTCCTGGCAGACCACGCCCAGATCGCCGAACTCACCGCTCGCGATGTGGCTCTCACCGGACGCCTCAGTGGTGTCGGCGCCGTCGTCTTCGTCTTCGCCACCTTGAGGCTCGTCCTCCGAGCGCGAACAGGACGCGAGCGCGGTGATGAGCGCCACGACGAGAACAACAGCTCGCCATCTCGGTGTAGTCACGTGGTTCCCCCTGTTGGTTCACCGAGTCTGCCCCTCCGAACGGGACAGCACGTTAGGTCACGGAAAGCTCACCCGCCGACAGGCAGGCCCCGAGGCGCAGCAAGGCCTCGTGCGGTCCGCCAAGGAGCGACTCAAGTGCGGTCGCCCAGCGAAAGTACTGGTGAAGTGGGTAGTCGGTGTCCATGCCGATGCCGCCATGGAGGTGCTGCGCGGCGTGCAGCACCCGGTGACCGGCCTCGCAGGCCCAGAAGGACGCGGTGGCCACCGCCTCGGTGGCATCCCATCCGGCGTCGAGCTGCCACGCCGCCTGGAGCACGGTCAGGCGTACGGCCTCGGTGTCGATGTACGCGTCGGCCGAGCGGTGGGCCACCGCTTGGAACGTGCCGATCGGCGAACCGAACTGCTGGCGCTCCTTGGCGTGGCGCGCGGTCATCGCGAGGGCCTCCTCGCACACGCCGAGCATCGTGCCGCCGATCAGCAGCCTGATCGACTGCAGCAACGACTCCCGTGCCACGCGGCCACCGCCCAGAGCCACACCCTCGACGCCTTCCAGCTCCACCGTGCACGTGGGCTCACCGGTGATCACCTGCTCGTCGACGAGCTCGGCTCCCGGTGACTCGGTGTCCACCACGAAAAGTCCACTCGGCGCTGCGACCAGCAGGGCGCGGGCGCCACGCGCCCACGGCACAGGGGACAGCACGCCGGTGAGCCGCGATCCTTCGTTCTCCGAAACAGTCCCCCATACGGCCACCGCGAGATGATCGGTCCCGGTCGGCAGCAGAACATGAGCGTGTCGGGCAACCGCCCGCGAGGCCGCGACAGCGCTCCAGAACGGCACCTGTGCCACGTGACGGCCGACCTGTCGGGCCACCAGCGACGCCTCGAGGATGCCCAGACCGCTGCCGCCCGCCTCTTCCGGAAGGCAGAGCTGCACCAGGTCCGCGTCGACCAGCGCCGTCCACGCGTCGGATCCGGTCCGCTCGCCCAAGATCCGGTCGGCCAGGTCGCTGATCGCCTGCTGCTGGTCGTCGAGGGTGAAGTCCATGGCTATGTCCTCGGCACCCGAGGGAGCCCGAGCCCGAACAAGGCGACGAGGTCGCGCTGGATCTCGTTCACGCCGCCGCCGAAGGTCAGGATCAGAGCCCCCTGCACCGACCGCGCAAGGCGCCCCGCGAGCACGGCTCCAGGCGACCCCCGGTCGTAGATCGCGGCCGGGCCGAGCACCTCCATCAGGGTGCGGTAGCCCTCCACGAAGAACTCCGTGCCGAACACCTTGGTGGCACTGGCGTCCGCGGCGTTCGGATGCTCGCTCGACGCCACCTTCCAGTTGAGCAGCTTGAGGACGTCGAGCTGCGCGTGGACCCGGGCCAGGCTGACCTGCACCCACTCCTGGTCGATGACTCTCTGTCCACTGCCGGGCAGCTTGGTGGTGGCCGCCCAGGCCACGACGTCCTCGTACTGGCGCGAGAACATGCCGGCCGGCGCTAGCGACACCCGCTCGTAGTTGAGCTGGTTCACGATCAGGTCCCAACCGCGGTTCACGCCGTAGACCACGGCGTCGGCGGTCACTCTGACGTCGTCGTAGTAGGTGGTGAACGTCGACGCGTTCACCATCGTGTCGATCTTGGTGTACGAGAAGCCGGGCGCCGTCGTCGGCACCAGGAAGATGCTGATGCCCTTGTGCTTGGGGGCGTCTGGGTCGGTACGCACCGCGAGCCAGATGTAGTCGGCATAGCTGGCCAGCGAGGTGAAGATCTTCTGGCCCGAGACCACCCACTCGTCGCCGTCCCTGGTCGCTGTCGTTCGCAGCGAAGCGAGGTCGGTGCCCGCGGTGGGCTCGGTGTAGCCGATCGAGAAGTGCAGCTCCCCAGCCAGGATCTTGGGCAGGAAGAAGTCCTTCTGCTGGTCGGAACCGAACTCCTGGATGGTCTTGCCGACGGTGTTGATCGTGAGGAACGGGATCGGCGCACCGGCACGCCACGCCTCGTCGAAGAAGATCATCTGGTCGACGTCGCCTCGGCCCTGGCCGCCGTACTCGGCTGGCCACCCGAGCCCCAGCCACCCGTCGCGGCCCATCTGGCGGACCGCGGCCAGGCAATGCTGCCCGCCGGTATCGCCTCGGGCGGCCTCCTCCCGGACCTCAGGGGTCATGAGGTCGGCAAAGTATGCGCGCAGCGTGCGGCGGAGCTCCTCCTGCTCAGGCGTGTACGCAACGTGCATGCGACGTGTCCTGTCCCCCTCAAAACTGAAACGTGTTCCAAATCTAACGCCCCGTCAGGACCGTGTCGATCAACCCTCGCGGGGCCGCGTCGTATCCTCGGAACGTGCGTGTCACAGCGAGGGTCGACTACGCGGTACGAGCGGTCATCGAGCTTGCAGCCGCTGACGGCGCCCAGGTCAAGGGCGAGCAACTGGCCCAACGGCAGGGCATCCCGCTCAAGTACCTGGAGAACATCCTGGCCGACCTGCGGCGAGCCAGCCTCATCGCCAGCCAGCGCGGCGCCGAAGGCGGCTACCGCCTCGCGCAGCCCGCCGACTCCGTGACCGTGGCCGACGTCATCCGTGCTGTCGAAGGCCCACTGGCCGACGTCCGGGGCACCTCGCCCGAGGCGATCGACTACCCGGGGCCGGCGCGCTCGCTCCAGCGGGTCTGGGTCGCCACCCGAGCCGCCCTCCGCGCCGTGCTCGAGGAGGTGACCATCGCCGACATCGCCAGCGACACCCTGCCAGCCCCGCTCGACGACCTTCTGGCCGACCCCGGCGCGTGGTCTCGCCGGGTGTTGCGGGCACGGCGCTAGTGCGACCTGACTGGAACGAAGCTGAGTCCAGAGCCCGCGCGCTAGCGTTGGATCCCTATGGCCCGGCGGATGGAGATCGAGCTGACGAGTGACCGGGGTGACGGCACCTGGACGTGGCGTGCCGCTGGAGCGCGCCAACCGAGGGGCACCCTCGACGCAGCGTTGTTGCCATCGTCCGCCAGCGTCGGCGACGTCCTGCGGGTCGAGGTCGAGGGCTTCCTGGACGGGCTGACCATCACCGCCGTCCTGCCTCCCCGCGCCACACGGTCCGAGCCCGAGAAGATTGAACTGCTCTCGCAACGCTCCGATGCGCCCCTGGTGACCACCCGGGTGGCCCGCCGTCCCCGCGACGATCGCCGAGACGGCCGCGACGGACGCGACCGCCGCGAAGGCCGCGACGGACGACAACGCCGCGACGGACGAGACAACCGCGAGCGCCGCGACCGACCGCCGGCCGCGCGTCCGGCGCCCAAGGCGGAGGTCAAGCCCAAGCCGCGCCGCCTACGGCCGGGCAAGGCGCACCGCAGCACGCTGCTCGAGGCGCTGGCGCCCGAGCAACGCCCGATCGCCGAGCAGCTGTTCCTGGGGGGCATTCCCGCGGTCCGCCAGGCGATCGAGAAGCAGAACGAGCAGCTCAAGGGGGACGGAAAACCGCAAGTGAGTCCCGAGCCCCTGCTCGAGGTCGCCGAGAAGCTCCGCCACCGGGCCCAGGCTGCCCTCTGGCGCGACCGTGCCGACGCCGCGTTGGCCCACATCGACGACCTCGACCTGCGCGACCTACGGTCGGTGGTCAACGCCGCTGGCGACGCAGGGCGCGACAACGAAGGGCGCGCCGTCGCCGACCAGCTGCGAGAGGCTCTGGCCAGCCGAGTCGAGACCGAGCAGGCAGCGTGGGTCGACGAGGTTGCCGAGAACCTCCGGGAAGGGCGGGTCGTCCGTGCGCTGCGGCTCAGCTCCCGCCCGCCCAAGGCCGGTGCTCCCCTGCCGCCCAACCTCGCCGGGCAGCTCATCCAGGCTACCGAGGCCGCCCTGACCGCCGAGACAGGCCCCCAGAGGTGGGCGACCGTGCTCGATGCGTTGGCCTACTCACCGATTCGCCGACGGGTCGTGCCCCACTCGCTACCGACCAAGGTGGGCCCTGAGCTTCGCACCACCATCGCCCGGTTCGGGGTCCAGCTGCCCGAGATCGCGCACATCTTCAACATCGAGCCCGAGGCCGCTCCGACGCACCGGAAGTCGCGCCGGCCGGTGAAGAAGCAGGCGGTTACGGCGAACGGGGCGTGATCACCGAGTCGAGGTCGCCGCGGCCTCGATAGCGCCCCGTCTGGGCGTCCTCATCCCAGCGGGCACCGCAGGCCAGACAGGTGCACGAGTCCGCCTGGATCGAACCCAGATACAGCCGGTCGACCTCGTAGGCCTCGCAGAACGGGCACTGTAGATGCCCCGGGTTGTCACTCATCGGATCCGGCCCCAGCTCCCGTTCCGATCGACCTTGGGTGGCGCTTCGACTCTCGCAATATAACGAAGCGTCACTAGGGTGCCCGCCCATGGCCGTCGAATTCGCCACCCAGGGACCGTTCGCCGTCGTCAAGATCAACCGGCCCGAGGCCCGCAATGCCGTCAACGGCGCCGTGGCCCAAGGTGTCGAGGAAGCCATCGACCGGATCGAGTCCGACGACAGCATCTGGGTCGGGATCATCACCGGCGAGCCCCCAGTCTTCTGTGCGGGGGCCGACCTCAAGGAGATCAACGCGGGCCGTGCGGCCACCCTGGCCACCGAGCGCGGCGGCTTCGCGGGCATCGTCCAGCGGGACCGCAGCAAGCCGATGATCGCGGCCGTGGACGGCCCGGCGCTGGCCGGAGGCACCGAGATCGTCCTGTCCTGCGACCTGGTCGTCGCGTCCACCGCCGCCACCTTCGGCATACCCGAGGTCAAGCGTTCACTGGTGGCCGGGGCTGGCGGCCTGTTCCGCCTGGGCCGCAAGGTCCCGTTCAACATCGCTATGGAGCTCACGCTCACAGGCGACCCGATCGACGCCACCCGGGCGCACCACTTCGGCCTGGTCAACCGGCTCGTCGAGCCGGGACAGGCCCTCGATGCGGCCACCGAGCTCGCCGAGGCGGTGTGCGCGAACGCCCCGGTGGCCGTACGCGAGAGCCGGCGGGTGGTGCTGGAGGCGACTCATGCCCCCGACGAGGTCGGCTGGAAGATGTCGGTGGAGGGAATGGCGAAGGCGATGTCCAGCGAGGACTTCGCCGAGGGCCTGAACGCGTTCATCGAGAAGCGGCCGCCACGCTGGACCGGGCGCTAACGCAACGCTCGGTGCACCACGATGGCCCGGGCGACCAGGCCGAAGGATTCGAAGAAGTTCTTGGTCGCCCGGTCGCCGGGCAATGCCAAGCTGTCGACCCCGAAGCAGCCCTGGTCGCGGCACCACTGTAGCAGATGGTCCATCAGCGCCTCGCCGATGCCGACCTCCCGCGCGCCGGGGTCGACGTAGAGGTCCTCGACCACACCGAGCCGCCCGCCGTCGGCCAACGTCTCGGCCCGCACCACCCCGTAGCCGACGGGCGTGCTGTCGATCAGGCCCACCACCACCTGATGGTCGTCGGCGGCCATCGCCCCGGCCAGTGACGCCCGAGCGGGCATCCCACGGCTCTCGCGCCGCTCCCAGACCAGGCCACCCTTCTGGGTGCGCTTCTCGTCTATCGCCGCCTCGGCCAGCAGGACCAGGTCGTCCAGGTCGTCGGATGTGGCCGGCCGGATCGACTCATCCAAGCTGCGCGGCCTTGTTGAGGATCGTCTTTCGGCCCCGATGGGCAGCCTCGTAGGCCCGCACGGCCTCCAGCTCGTCTGGTGTCAGGCTCGGCAGACGGTTCACGACCTGTGAGGCCGAGAGGCTGTCGTAATCCGGGATCGCGAGCGTGCTGGCCTCGGGGGCCGCGGCGTTCGTTCGCATCGCGGTCTCGCGGGCCTTGGGCGCCTCGTGGGCCGGTGTCACCTGACCCGGGGGTATCAACCCCATCATCCGCAGGAAGTCCTGCACTTGCGGTGCTGCTGCTGTCGCGACTTGCTTCAGGGCCAGCCGCCCCAGGAACTCGGCGTTCTTGACGTGGACCTTGCCTCGCTCCGCCAGCTCGGGCAGAAGCGACGGACCGTCCAGCAAGGCGCCGATCGGGGCGTAGCGCACGATGTCGAAGGCCTTGCCCAACAGCTGGGCGAGGTCGAGCTCGGTGGAGTCTTCCTTCGTCATACGCAGTCAGTGCACAGCATGCTGTCCGAGTCCGCCAGTTGGCTCGGGTGCTTGACCAGGAAGCACGACTGGCAGACGAACTCGCCGGGACGCCGGGGCTGTATGCGGCCGGAGCCGTCGCTGCGGTCGTCGGCCTCGGGCTGCGCCTCGTCCTCCTCGTCATCGTCATCGACCGGTTGCGCCGCGATGCGGTCCTTCAGGATGGTGTCTAGATCGGCCTCCACGTCGTCGTCGGAGACATCGTCCTCGTCTTCTTCTTCCTCCTCGTCGTCGTTCGCTCGCCGTGGCTTGGCAGGCGCCGGCACGGGAGCCACGACTGCTTCTACCTCTTCTTCTTCTTCGACCTCGTCGTCGGCCTCGACGAAATCGTCGTCGTCGTCATCATCGGCGGCTACGTCGTCATCGACGAGGTCTTCGTCGATCTCCTCGGGGGCATCCTCGAAATCGTCACCCTCAGGCAGATCGACGTCGTCGGAAAGCTCATCGTCAGCCATCGTGTCCCTTCACGCTCGGCCTATGGGGCGGGCAGGATAGCGACCTTCGCGACATATCAACGCGAAGCGCGCTTCTGTTCCGCCCGACGCTCGGCATCGAGGCGTTCGAGGCTCTCCGTGGCCGAATGATCGGCGAACCGCATCGCTTCCGCGAGCGCCCGATGCCCGGCCTGTTCGGCAATCAGACGGTGCATCTGCTGGGCGACCT
This sequence comes from Acidimicrobiales bacterium, assembly GCA_050744325.1. Taxonomy (GTDB): domain Bacteria; phylum Actinomycetota; class Acidimicrobiia; order Acidimicrobiales; family VFJN01; genus DASXTK01. Next base: position 20,158 of record JBOGHK010000095.1, on the reverse strand, counting down.
CGCGGTAGGCGGGATGGCCCTGCGGCGCGGTTCGCAGCTCGATGAGGTGCATGGCCTCGCGAGTGTTCATCTGCATCACGAAGCGGAGTCGGTAGGCGAGGGCCACGGCGTATGACGCGTGGCCCGGATGATCGACGAGCAGAGCGTCGTAGAGCTCGGCCGAACGTTCCATGGCCTCGTCGAACGCCCCGGCCAAGCCCGCCTGCTCGACCGAGAGCGGCCGCGCGTAGCCGTGGCGCGGCGTCAGCGGCTGCCATTCGACGGTCAACATCCGGTGACGTTGGAGGTCGCGGAACGCCCCGTAGTCGGCAAGGACGTCGAAGCGGTAGGCCGTCCGCTCGAAGGCCCGTCCGGGCCGGTGCCTGCGGTTGGCCCGATCACCGACGTAGGCCCGGATGACCGCCAGCCGTTCGGCGACGGTCATGTCGCGCACCCGGTCTTCGATCTCGACCTCGGGTCGGTCGAGGTAGGGATACAGCATCGAGGCGACGGTCTTCACCTCGCCGTCGGGGTCCCAATCGACGAGCGTCACCGCCGGTTGCGACTCGTGACGCTCGTTCGCGTCGAAGAGCTGTCGGGCGACCGCCGCCGTCGAGGCCGTGGTCGCTTCCAGGTACGCAGTGGTTGCAAGTCCCCGGTCGGCCAGGTCGACCCGCCGCAGGAAGCTCGGGATCACCTTGCGTAGCTCGGTGAGGATCAGGTCGGCGTAGCGACGGGCCTCGGGCAGCGGGTTAGCCCGCATCCGTAGCAGGAGCGCTTCGTAGGCCTGGCCGGTGCCATAGATCCCGACGTTGGACAGCGTGGCGGCAGGCAGCACCCCTCGGACGGCGTCGAGGGCCTTGGCCCGCGTCGCCTGTCGGTGGACGAAGTCGCTGTCACCGGGCTGCTTGGGGAACTGCGTGCGGAAGCGCTCGACCATCGTCGTGGCCATGTCGGCATAGCTGTCGAACAGCCGGTCGAGATCGCCGACATAGCGCAGGCCGATCGGGCCGGCGAGCACCTCGGGGTCGCGGTAGTAGCGGTAACGCCCGTCGAGACGGCTGTCGTAGGTGATGTACCGCGTCGACTGCTCGAGGTAGGCCATCAGACGGCCCCACTCGAGGACCTTGGTGAGCAGGTTCGATGCCTGCTCGCAGGCGAGGTGGACCCCGCCGAGCTGGGCCACGGAATCGTCGCCGTACTCGACGAACACCCGCTCGTAGAGCTGCTCGGCCCGCTGGACGCCCACCGTGGCATCGATGCTGGCATCACCGGAGATGTCGAGATCGCCCACGAACTCGTCGAGGAACAGGCGACGCAGGCTCTTCGGCGAACGGGAGTAGCGGGCGAACAGAGCGCCCTTGACCACCTCGGGCAGGTTGACCAGAGCGAACACCGGCCCGTCGAGGTTGGTGAAGTACCGCCGGAGGACATCTGCCTCCTCGGCGGTGAACTCCTCGGCGACGTACATGGTCATAGGAAGGCCGATGCTACGTCCGTGCCCAGTTCGGGTCGGGGATGCTAATGCATATCACGCAACGTGACGCAACTAGCGCGAAGCGTGAGTGGAGGACTCCCATTCCTGCCTGGCTGTCGCCACCAGGCCCGTGTCGAGCCACAGGTCGGCGACCGTCCACGCCAGCGCCTTGGCTCCGTCGATCACGGCCTGGTCGCCCTGGTGGCCTGCCGCGTACTCGGCGAACGTCGGCGTGTGGATGGAGACGCCTCTCGGTGCGGCCTGGATCATCGGGTGGATCGACGGCACCACGTAGCTCACGTTGCCCATGTCGGTGCTGCCGACCACCCGCAGCTCGGCGTCCGGCTCGGTGACGGTTCGCCCCAGAGCCTCGGCGTTGGCCCGGTAGCGGTCGCCGATCGCCCGGTTGTCGAGCATGTCCGAGTACATCGGGTCCTGCCACTCGAGCTCGACCGTGCACCCTGCGGCCTGAGCCCCGGCCTCCAGGCAGGCGGTGAAGCGCTCCTTGAGCCGCCGCAGCCGGGGTACCGTCGGCGACCGGACCATCCACTCCGACCGTGTCAGCCGCGGCACGATGTTCGGCTTGTCGCCGCCGTTGGTGATGATCCCGTGGATGCGTTCGCCACCGGTGATGTGCTGGCGCAGCGCAGCCACGTTCAGGTAGCCGAGCACGCACGCGTCGAGGGCGTTGCGTCCCTTGTGGGGGAACGCCGCAGCGTGGGCCGCTTCCCCGTGATAGGTGGCAACCACCTGCTGCACGGCGATCACGTTCATACGCGTGAGGTCGGCCTCGGCCGGATGCACCATCATCGCTGCGTCGACGCCGTCGAAGGCGCCACGCTCGGCGAGGTAGACCTTGCCGCCACCGCCCTCCTCGGCGGGGGTGCCGAGCACCACCACCCGGCCGCCTGCGTCCTCGGCCACCGCCGCGGCCGCCAGCCCGGCCCCGAGACCGGCAGCAGCGATGATGTTGTGGCCGCACGCGTGGCCGATCGCGGGAAGCGCGTCGTACTCGCAGAGCACGGCGACGGTCGGTCCGTCGCTGCCCGCCCAGGCCTCGAAGGCGGTCGCCAGACCCCTGGTGGCGCGGGTGACCTCCAGACCCTCGCCCTCGAGAACCGATGCCAGCAGGTCGTGGGCGAAGTGCTCCTCGAAGTTCAACTCGGGACGAGCGTGGATCTGGTGTGACACGTCCAACAGGACGTCGGCCCGCCGTTCGACCTCCTCGGCCAGCCGTTGCTTCACCCCGTCCGCGTCGCGAGCAGCCATCTCGTGAACCTACCCCCCGGCCGTCACGACCGATGCCGGAGGACGATCTTGCCCAACTGCTCGCCCTGCCGTAGTCGGTCCAACGCCTTCGCATAGTCCGCCAGGACGTGGACCTCGTCGACCTTCACAGGCAGGCCCTGCGCCACCAGCCCGCTCACGTGCGCGAACTCCTCGTACGAGCCCATCGTCGAACCGATGACCTCGATCTGCTTGAAGAACAGACGGGGCAGGTCGAGCTCGACCCTAGGTCCCGAGGTGCCGCCGCAGACGACCAGGCGACCACCCGGAACCAGCGCGCGTACCGACCGGTCCCAGGTCGCCGGACCGACGCTCTCGACCACGACGTCGACCTTGACCGGCCAGTCCTCGTTGGAGTCGAACGCTGCCTCGGCACCGAGCTCGACAGCCTGGCGGCGCTTGTCGGCGTCACGAGAAGTCGCGTACACGAGGGCGCCGAGCTGCCGAGCGAGCGCCAGCGCGGCGGTGCTCACGCCGCCCCCGATCCCTACGACCAACACCGATTCGCCGACCTGCAGGCGCGCCCGGCGCAGCATCCGCCATGCCGTCAGGGTCGCCAACGGATAGGCGGCGCACTCCTCCCATGCCCTGTCGGACGGCCGTGGCACCACGTTGCGGGCGGGGACCACCACCGCGTCGGCGTGGCCGCCCCAGCGCTGCTCGCCGACGATCTGGAACCCCGGCGCCAGTGGTGAGTCGTTGCCGTACGCCACCACACCTTCGATGGGCGCGACGGCGGGATTGACCACGACCTCGTCGCCCGGCGCAACGTTCGTGACCCCGTCGCCGACGGCCTCGACCACGCCAGCCACGTCGCAGCCGGGCACATGGGGCAGCGTTGGTCGAGGTAGCGCCCTGGTCAGCCACAGGTCCATGTGGTTCAGCGCTGATGCCACCGGCTGCACGCGGACATCGCCGGCTCCCAACTCGGGGTCGGGCACCTCGCCGTAGCGGTAGCTACCCGGCGACTCGTCGAGGATCCACGCACGCATGGCGTGCAGGCTAGGGACTACACCGCGTCGGCTACGTCTCGGCGCCTGCCGCCGGTTCAGGTCTCGAGCGGGTGGACGGCGTCGGCGAGGTCTCCGACGTGGTCGTCCCAGTTGGCGGGCTCGACCACCGGCACCACGACGAACTTCGACGCCCCGGCCTCGATGTACCGCTCGAGAAGCGGTCGAAGGCCCTTCAGGCCCTGCGCGACCACGTCGGTCGGCTCGACGTCGGGCTTGCGGCGCCGGACGAGAGCGATCAGCCGGTCGGGGATGTCGCTGCCGTCGACATAGGGCACCAACGCACCGAAGTGGTCGGCATCGATCGACCGGCCGGCCTTGTCCGCGACCTTCTCGATCCGCGCACGGCCCTTGGCGACGGCCTCCGGCGGCACGAACGACGGCAGCCACCCGTCGCCCAGCCGGCCACAGCGGTCCAGCTCGCTCGGCGCCGAGCCGCCCAGCCACACCTCCAACGGCTCCTGCACCGGGTAGGGCCGAACCTTCACCTTCTCGTACCGGAACCAGCGGCCCTTGTGGTCGACGGTGTCCTCGGTCCAGAACCGGTGGATGAGCGGCAGCATCTCGTCGAAGCGTGAGCCGCGCTCGTCGCGGGCGACGCCGAACGCCTGTTGCTCCTTCCCGCTGGCCACCCCGAGGCCGAACGCCGGCAGCAACCGCCCCCCGGACAGCCGGTCCAGCGTCGCGAGCTGCTTGGCCAGCAGCACCGGATTGCGGCCTGGCAGCACGGTGACCGCCGTGCCGAGCTTGAGCCGATCGGTGCGGGCCGCGGCCCAGGTCAGCGCTGACAGCGCGTCCGGCCCGGCGCTCATGCGCTCGGACAGCCACAACGAGTCGAACCCCAACGCCTCGAGGCCGTCGATCAGCGCGGCGAAGTCCTTGGGCTCGCTCGAGGTGGTCGGCCCCAGGCCAACCCCGATCCGGATTGTTCCGCTCCGCTCGACCATGCCCCCGACTCCGCTACGTCGTTCCAGCAACTGTCGCCCTGCATCGCCGAGACTAACCCTCCGGGGGTGCCCTCCGTACCCTGTTCGTGAGCTGGCACGGCGAGGATCCGGAGCCTGACGGATCGTCAGATGACGCACGTGAGCGCATCGGGCTCGACGCGCACCGACAGGCGGCGGGCTGAGCTCACGCGTTCACCGTCCAACCAGACCGCGACCGGCGTGCCGAACTCGAACTGCGCAGCGTCGATCCGGCGTTCCCGAATCGCCGGATGGGGCACGTGCGACCCCGAACCGAGACGGCGCCGGGCCTTCAGACGGTCGCCGAACGGCAGGTCCGCGTCGAGCACGTCGAGGCGCCCGTCGTTCGGGTGGGACCGCGGCGCGACGTCCCATGAACCGTAGAACTCGGCGTTCATCGCAGCGACGACGCGACCCCGCCACCACGACCGCCGGGCCACCAGGTGCGCCAAGAACCAGTGGAGGCGGCCGTCGACCAGGACGGCGCCGAGATCCACCGGGACCTGGGTCGCGTCCGGCGAGCGCAGGCGCCCCTCGTCGCCTCGACCGCCCAGGGTGCGGCACAGGTCGCCGCCGAGCAGGCCCAGTGGTGGCACCGGCTGGTCCGCCCGCCGGCACCGCTCGACGACCCGCCGGGCCTCGGCATCGCTGCGCACCACCACCCCGTCGTCTGGTAGCCCGCCGCTGACCCCCCAGGGCTCACCCCGCCGGACCGTCACCCGCCTTCGTCCTCCCGGTTGCCGTCGGGTTCGCCACTCTGCCGCTCGCGTCGGCGGGCCTCGTCCGATACCGCCGCGGCGTGCGTCGCGCCCTCGCCGCCGCCGAGCGCCCCACCCTGGTCCTCGTCCTGGTCGTCGACCACCTCGTCCAGCGTCGACGACGCGGCCACGACGCCCCGATGCAGCTCGTCGGCGGCTTGGCGGGCGTCACGAGCGGTCTCGCGGCTGGGCGCGATGTCGCCGATCTGGCGGAGGAGGTCGATCAGAGTCTTGATGTTGCGGACGAAGTCGCCACCGGACACGTCCTCGTCGTCGAGCACCTCGGCCAAAGGCTCGCCCGCGGCCCAGGCGTGCGCCAGCGCCAGGAAGCCCGGGTCCGGCGGTCGCGTCGCCGGAAGCCCTGCATCCGCCTCGTCGGTGACGAGCTGTCGAGCCAACTGGTCGATCTGCTCCCAGCGCTCGCGTGCCTGGCGCGAGGGGAACCACGGCGCCGCGGCCAGGTTCGGCCCTCGGTGCTCGTAGGTGAAGCAGGACACCAGACCGGCGAGCGTCGCCGGATCCAGCCCGTCCAGGACGCCGCCACACATCGCCTCGGCCACCAGGAGATCGCACTCGTGGTACGTCCGGGCGAGAACCTGCCCGCGCTCGGTGAGGGCCCAGCCGTCCAGGTAGCCCCACGTCTCGAGCAGCCGGAGCACTCGATCGAACCGTCGCGCCAGCGACTCGGTGCGCGCCCGCACCTCGCTGCGGAGGTTGGCCAGCTCGCCCTGGGCTCGTTCGAGCTGCGCAGCCGCCCGCACGTGGCGATCGCGGTCGGGGCACGCGTCGACCGGGTGACCCGCCACCAGCGCAGCCGCCTCGGCTGTCTCGGTGGGCTCGGTGGGCTCAGTGGCCGCGGTGGGCTGGCCGCGGTGTCCGTCGTCCTCCACGTAGCCGTGCCGGGGCCGGAGGTCCTTGCCTCGGGCAGCCGATCGCTTCCCCAGACGCGCCTGCCGCAGCGCCGCTGCCACCCGGTGCTGAAACGCCCGGTTGTTGGGGGCGTACGGGCTCGGGAGGTCGATGGCGCCGAGCCGCTGCGGCGGCCCGTCCACCGAGGCCACGCCCAGGGTCGCCCGGTTGCCGTTCCTGTCGATCGCGCTGACCTTGACTGCACCGCCCTTGCGAAAGGCCACCGACAGCACGGCGAGCCGCTGGCCGGCGACCTCGACGACGTCGCCCGGAGCCAACCGCGACAGGCCGAACTCGATCTCACCGGCCGTTGAGGCCGACCGTGCCCGCTGCTCCTCACCAGCCGCCCGCAGCAACGCCCGGTACTCGCCGACGTCGCCCAGGTCGCAGCGGGTCTCGGCGCGGAGGGCGGCGAGACGCTCCTGCTGGCGTTCGATGCGGGTCTCCATCCGGACCACAGCGCGGTCGGCCTGGAACTGAGCGAACGACAGGTTGAGCAGGTGGTGGGCATCGGCCGGTTCGTACCGCCGCACCAGGTTGGCCGCCATGTTGTAGGTGGGCCTGAAGGCCGAACGCAGCGCGTAGGCCCTGCTCGACGCCAGTGCCGCCACCTGCTCGAACGGGACGAACGGCGACCACAGCACCAGTGCATAGCCCAGTTCGTCGATGCCCCTGCGGCCTGCCCGCCCGGTGAGCTGGGTGTACTCCCCCGGCGTGAGGAACGCCCGGGCCTCACCGGTGAACTTGGTCAGCCGCTCGATGACCACGGAGCGGGCGGGCATGTTGATGCCGAGCGCCAGCGTCTCGGTGGCGAACACCGCCTTGACCAGACCCTCGGCGAAGCAGGCCTCGACGGTCTCCTTGAAGGGCGGCACCATGCCCGCATGGTGCGCCGCCAGCCCGACCTCCAGGGCGGCCAACCAGAGGTCGTAGTCCAGGACGTCGAGGTCGTCGTCGGTCAGCGCACTGGTCCGGTCCTCCGCGATCGCCCGTATCCGCTGCCGTTCGTCGGGTGTGGTCAGCCGGAGGCCGGCGTCCAGACAGGCCCGCACGGCCTCCTCGCAGCCCACGCGGCTGAAGATGAAGTACAGGTTGGGCAGCATCTCGCGCTCGTCGAGCAGCTCGATGACCTCGGGCCGCCGCGGCGCGAAGAACCGTCGTCGTGGCCGTCGCTGGCCGCGTCGGCCGTAGCCCCGATCCCGGGCGTCGTCGCTGTCGAGCCGGTCGGCCTCGGGGTTGGGCCGGCCATCCACGAGGGTGGGGAGCAGGTGCATGCGGTCGCTCGACCGGTCGCCCACCAGGTAGAGGTTCCGCAGCTCGACCGGTCGCTCCTCCTCGAGCACCAGCGTCGTACTGCCACGCACGGTCGTCAGCCACTCGGCCACCTCCTCCGCGTTCGACACCGTGGCCGAGAGGCACACGAGCTTGACGTCGGCCGCCAGGTGGATGATCACCTCCTCCCAGACCGGGCCGCGGTAGGCGTCCTGGAGGTAGTGGACCTCGTCGAGGATGACGAAGCGCAGGCCACGTAGCGTCGGTGACCCGGCATAGATCATGTTCCGCAGCACCTCGGTGGTCATCACGACCACGGGGGCGTCGCCGTTGATGGCGTTGTCGCCGGTGAGCAAGCCGACCCGGGCCTGGCCGTGGCGACGGGCGAGCTCGGCGAACTTCTGGTTGGACAGCGCCTTGATCGGCGTGGTGTAGAACGCCTTGCCGCCTTCGGCCAGCGCCCGCGCCACCGCATGCTCGGCGACGACGGTCTTCCCGGCGCCGGTCGGTGCGGCCACGAGCACCGAATCGCCGCGGTCCAGCGCCTCCAGTGCCCGGACCTGGAACCCGTCGAGCTCGAAGTCGTAGCCCGCCCCCAAGGCTACGTGGGGCGGACTGGAGGTCATGTGATTCCCCGTGCTTCCTGTCTTCGTACGAACCAGGAGCCGATGTGGATCGATATCTCGTAGAAGATCACCATCGGCACCGACAGGGCCAGCATGCTGATCGGATCGCCCGAGGGCGTGATCACCGCGACCAGCACGCAGATCAGGACGATCGCGTAGCGGCGGCCGCGCCGGAGCGTCTCGGGGTCGAGGATGCGGGCCATCTGGAGGAACACCAGCAGGATCGGAAACTCGAAGCCCACGCCGAAGGCCAGCATCATGTAGGAGACCAGGCGAATGTATGCCCCGGGTCGGTAGTTGGTCTCGATGTCGGCGCCGCCGATGTCGTTGAGGAACGACAGCGCTTGAGGCAACGTCGAGTAGGCGAGCCCGGCACCGAGTAGGAACAAGGTGAGTGCCGAGACGACGAACGGCGTGGCGTAACGCTTCTCTCGGTCGTAGAGGCCAGGGCTGACGAACCGCCACAGCTGCCACAGCACGATGGGCATCGCGATCGCCAGCCCTCCGTACCCGGTGACGGTGAATCGCACGCTCAAGCCCTCGGTCGGCTCGATCTGCTGGAACTCACATTCCCGCTCGTCGATCGAGTCGCAGTACGGCTCCTTGAGGATGTCGAGGATCGGGTTGTAGAAGACGGTGATCACCGCCATCCCGAACGCCACCGCAAGCAGGCACTTGATCAGGCGGTTGCGCAGCTCGGCCAGGTGCTCGACCAGGGTCATCTGTCCGCCCGGCCCGTGCGAGGTGGAGGTGGCCATGGCTACGAGACCGCGCGCTCGCCGCCGCCATCGCTGGCGTCGTCGGTGTCGCCGAGGGCGTCGCGGTCATCTCGGGCCCCGCGGTCGTCCGGCGGCACTTCGGGCTCAGCGGTCTCAGCGGTCTCAGCGGTCTCAGCGGTCTCGGCGGGCACCAGCATCCTGTCTGGTTCGTCGTTGTCGCCGGCTTCGGATGACTGCGACCCCGTCGGTGCCGGCCCGGCGGCCGTCCCAGGGGCAGTGGACGAACCCTGTGCGGAACCGACGGCGGAGGGAGGCGGACGACCCTCGGTGACATCGGCCCCGTCGGCGTCCGCGTCGCTCTCGTCGATCGCCCGCCGCAACTCGTCCTGGAAGCCACCCGAGATCCGCCGTAGCTCGCCAACGACACGGCCCACCGAACGCAGTGCCTGCGGGAGCCGCTGTGGCCCCAGGACGATCAACGCCACAGCCGCTATCGCCATCAGCTCCCCGGGGCCGATGTTGAACATGGTCAGGACTGTAGTGGTGCGTCGTCGGACCAGTGCTCCTCGACCCGATCGACGATCGGGCCGCTGAGCGCCATCTCCTTTCGCACTGCCGCCAGCGGCGAATGCAGCTCACGCGTGCGCTGCACCTCCGCCAGGAGGTCGACACTCAGATCCTCGAGAGCCCGCATCCGGCTGAGCACGATCGCCACGCCGACAGCCGCGGCCACCGCTGGAACCACCCACAGGAACACCACGCCGGCAGGCTACTGCCGTGACCCGCGATCCTTCAGCGGAAGCGGCGGTGGGCGGCCAGGAGCTCGTCGAACCAGGTCTTGCGGGTCAGCAGCTCGTGGAAGTCCAGCAGGTCGTCGTGGCTCAACGGCGGGGCGATCGGCCTGGGCTCGATCAGCTCGGCCGGCAGCGACCACAGCTCCAACCGAACGCCAGACGACACCAGGAGGTCGATCGTCGGGCGGTCGGCGGAACGAACGACCGGCGTGCTGCACCGCGGGCACCGGAACACGTAAGTTCCTGCATCGGTGTCTTCGCACAACCGCACGACCAGGTCGCAGGTCCCGATCTCGATATCGCCGCAGTCATTGCACGTTGCGCGGATCACGGTGGCCATTGGCTTCCCTCCACCCCAAGAGAGGGGCGTGAGACCCGATCATGACGCCACTGCCGGGCGCAGGTAGATAGATGACCACGCGACTCCCAGCGCTGCGAATCCCTCCTATCGCCTTCGCCCATCGAGGTGCCCGGGCCGACGCGCCTGAGAACACCCTCGAGGCCTTCAGCCTGGCGCTCGCCCGAGGTGCCACCGGGCTCGAGAGCGACGTCTGGATCACGGCCGACGGCGTGGCGGTGCTCGACCACGACGGGGCGATCGGCCGTTGGCCCGCACGACGTCGGATCGCCCAGCTGTCGCGCGCCGAGCTGCCAGACCACATGCCCACGCTCGAGGATCTGTACGCCACCTGCGGGACGAGCTTCGCGCTCTCGCTCGACATCAAGGACCCGGAGGCGTTCGACCAGGTGATCGCCGTCGCCACCGCCGCAGGAGACGCTGCTCTCGACCAGCTGTGGCTGTGTCATCCCGACTGGAGGCTGGTGGCCGAGTGGCGCCGCGTCGACACCGTGCGGCTGGTGGACTCGACCCGTCTGCGGCGGATCGGCGAAGGGCCCGAGCGGCGTGCGGCCACCTTGGCGGGCGCTGGCATCGATGCGATCAACCTGCATCACGCCGATTGGACCGGCGGACTGGCCACCCTGTTCCATCGTTTCGGCGTGACGTGCTTCGGCTGGGACGCACAGCTGCCACGGGTCCTCGACGAGCTGTTCGACCTGGGGCTCGACGGGGTCTACAGCGATCATGTCGACCGGCTGACCGAGGCGCTCGCCAAGGCCTATCCCGACCATTCCGACCATTCCGACTAGCCCGACTTGCCCGACTTGCGTCGCATCAGGTCGCGCCGGGTCCATCATAGGCCGCCGATGTCACCCAGGGGCCAGATCCGCACGAAGGCGCGACCGACGATCAGTCCCTCCTCGACCGGCCCGAACTCGCGGCTGTCGGCGCTGTTGCCGCGGTTGTCGCCCATCACGAACACGTGGTCCGCGGGGACCTCCTGGCGGACGAGGTTGGTCGTGCGCGTCCCCTCGGGGAGATAGGGCTCGTCGAGCCGGTGATCGTTGATGTAGACCGACCCGTCGGGGCGTGACTCGATGATGTCGCCCGGCAAACCGATCACCCGCTTGATGAGATCGGAGATGTCGTCTTCGGGGTTGGCGCTGATCGCGCTCTCCGGACGTTCGAAGACGATGACGTCGCCCCGGTGGACGTCGTGAAGCCGGTAGGAGAGCTTGTTGACGAGGACCCGGTCACCCTCCTGGAGGGTGGGCTCCATCGAAGGGGACGGGATCCAGAAGGCTTGCGCCAGCGTGCTGCGCACCACCAGGGCGACAAGGAGCGCCCCGCCGATGACCGCAGCCCATTCGACGACCGTGCGGGTGCGGCTGCGCGCCTTCCGCTTCTGGCCGTCGCCCTTGGCGGCCTCGTCGCCGTCGTCGCCCTCCCCGGCCGGGGCGTCGCTCGGCTCGTCGCCGTCGTCCACTGTCTCGCTGACCTGGCCGATGGTGCCGGCGCCGGGTGAGCCCCCGTTCGGCGGGGCACTGCCGTCGCCGTCAGCCCTGGTCGGGGCCTCGACTGCAGCCGCCTCGGCTTCGGCGCCGCCGGCGGACGTTGTCATCGGGCGAGCCTCGGCGCGACCATCCGAGTCGTCGGAAGCGGCGGGCGTACGGGGGGCGACCGGCTGGTCGAGGGGGTCGGGCACAGCACTGCCGAGGCTACTGCAAGGTGGTGGAAGTCGGTGTACATGCCTCGGCCGGTCAATACCGGGCGAGCACCCGGCGCGCTGCTGCCCGGCGGACGTCGGCGAGGGCCGGATCCGTGGTGTCGACGACCTCGGCATCCGGGCCGAGCCGAAGGAGCAATCGCTCCAGCCAGGTCGTCGACGCAACCGCCAGCCGAGCGCGGACCGACCCGTCCGGCTGCTCGTCGACGTCGTCGACCGGGTACGTCTCGACAACCCAACGAGCCGCCGGCGCCAGGTCGAGGACCACCCGCGGGGCGTCGGGATCGAGGTCGAGCGTCCCCAGCTCGGTGTCTGCGCTGGCGGGCCGGTCGAAGGTCGCCTCGAGGACCTCGAGGCCGTAGACCCGATCGACCCGGAACGTGCGGATCGCGCTCGCCAGGTGGCAGTGACCCACCAGGTACCAGGCGCCACCGGCCGCGAACACCCGGTACGGGTCCACGTCCCTGCTGGTGGAGTCGTCACGGTGGTAGGCGAAGTAGTCGAGGTGGACCCGCCGCCGCTCGCGCACCGCCTGGCGCAGGCTGTCGAGCACCTCGGGGCGTGACGACCCCAGACGGATCGCGATCGCGTCGGCAGGCTCGACGCCCAGGAGGTCGGCCAGCTTGGCCAAACCGGTCGCCAACGGCCCCCCGGCGGTGTCGTCGGCTGCGGGATCGGCGAGGGCGGCGCCTGCTGCGACCAGGGCCAGCGCCTGGTCGGGGGTCAGCCGGAGCGGCCGGGCGAACACGTCCGCGAAGCGCACCCAGACCCGGTCGCCCTCGAAGATGACCTCGATCAACATGTCGGGCGTGTAGGGCGGCAACCCGACGAACTGGACGACGTTGAGGTCCTCGATCAGCTGCGCCCGGGACAACCCGAACCGTGTGCAGACCTCGTCGACCCGCGGGCCGTCATGGGCGGCGATCCACGGCACGACGCTGAGCATTCGCAGGACGCGGTCGGCGGCCGTCCGCCTCGCACCCCCACCCGTGCTCACAGCACCAGCTTCTGGAGCCAGGCGACCAGGTCGTCACGGAGCTCGGGCGGATCGAGCACCTCGGCGTGCTCGAGGAACGTGAGCGTGAACGACCGGAAGCTGTCGCGGTTGGTGACCGGCAGCTCGACCACCACCCCGCCATCCCCGCGATGCTCGACCAACGCCTCGGGGCCCAGATAGTCGACGACCCACGGGGCATGTGACCCGTCCACCAACAGCCTCGCCATGACCGGGTCGCCGTCGCCGAGCCTCCACGGGTCGACCGGCCCGCCCGGCGCGTCGCTGGTCGGCCGGGTGAACCGCGGGCCGTCGAGCACCTCGACCTCGCCGTCGATCCGGTCGAGCCGGAAGATCCTCGACGCGGCGCGGGCATGATCGTGGCCGCTCAGGTACCACCGACCCCGCTGGAAGTCGAGGCGATAGGGATCGAGCGTGCGCCATTCGCCGCGGTAGCGGAAGCGGACCGGCCGACGGTCCACGACCGCACCGAACATCGCACCCAGGTCGGCCCTCGCGGGCAGCGCCGCGATGCCGACTCCCAACTCCTCGCTGCCTGCCGGAGCGGCAGCTCCGACCGCAAAGGTGCCGAGCTTCGCCAGGCCCTCCTCGGCGGCCGAACCGTCCAGCCGTACGACCGACGCGGCGAGGTGCAACGCCGCCAGCTCGTCGCGCTCGAGGCCGGGGTCGGCCAGGTAGTAGTGGTCCTTAGGAATGCGGTAGCCGTCGACGGCGGGCAGGCTGCCGGGCACGGTCTCCATGACCAGGGGGATCCCCATATCACGCAGGTCGCGCTTGTCACGCTCGAAGGCCTGCCGGAACGCCACGGCGTCGTCGGGATAGCCCTCCATCCGCTGGCCGATGTCCTGCGCGGTGAGCGGCCGCTCGGTCTCGATCAGCAGCGCGGTGAGGTTCAGCAGCCGCTCGAGCTTGGCCTTGGACATCGACCCGAGCGTAGCTAGCGCCGTGACGGCGTCAGGTGAGCAGCGCTGCAGCCCACGCGCCGGCGGCGCCCGCCGCAGCGAAGAAGGCCGGGTCGTCGCGAGGTCCCCGACCCATCGACGTCAGCCGCAGTGCCATGTCGTCGAGGACGGCCGCGACGTCGGGCGGCTCTACCACCACCGCTCCGGGCACGTCGGCCGCCAGGGCTGCCGGTAGCGGGACGGCGGGCCGGGTGCGCGCCAGCTGGAGGATCGTCTCGGTGTGGTGGCTGATCCCGTGGTGGCGTTCGCGGGGGTCGGCGTCGGAGGCGCGCACGCAGATCGCCGGCTGGCCACCTAAGGCGTCGACCACGTCGACGACTGCGGCAACCTCGACGGCGGTCGTGCCGAGCGCCGAGCCGGTCCCCACCACGCCAGGGCCCATACCCACCACGATCACGTCGGCCAGTGCGACCCGACGTGCCAGCACCAGCGCCGACGGGACCGAAACGGCCTCCATGTCGCCGCCGAACGCGTGGCCGGCGCTGATCGTCGTGTCGAGCACACCCCGGTCCCTCAGATCGCGCACCAGGTCGGACAGGGCCAACGGCAACGCCGCGCCGTCGGTCATGACATAGGCGATGTGGGCCGAGGGACGCAGCTCACGTACCACGGCGACCACCACGCCGACCTGGCTGTGCAGCGAGCATGCGACCACCGGTGTGCCGTCCAGCGACGAGGGCAGGTCCGGGTGGAGCTCCTCGTCGGCCCCAGTGTCGGCCTGCAGGCTCGTGTAGCGCAGCTTCATGATGTGGCCGCGTCCTGGCTGCGACCACTCGTCGCGCGCCAGGTTCCAGTGGACCACGTGCCAACCGCCGGTGCCGAGACCGAGGTCGACCGCGGTGGTGTTCAGCACGACCCGGTCGCCGATCTCGACGGGCCCGATCAGGTCGACCAGCACGTAGGCGCGACCGGCATCGGTTGCCACGCGCTGTAGGCCGCGCCGCTCCTGGATGATCTCGGTGACGGCGGCGGTGACGAACCGTGGCATCGACCGAAATTACCTCGCTTGACCCGCGCGCTCGGGATCGAACGGTCGACGGAGCAAACGGCAGTCGCTACAGGCTGGCGATCAGGCGCTCGACCCGCTCGTCGCGGGAGCGGAACGGGTCCTTGCAGAGGACCGTGCGCTGGGCCTGGTCGTTGAGCTTCAGGTGGACCCAGTCGACCGTGTAGTCGCGCTTGCGCTCCTTCGCGCGGCGGATGAACTCGCCGCGGAGCCGGGCCCGCGTCGTCTGGGGTGGGGTCTCCACGGCGTCGTCGATCGCCTCGTCGGTCGTGACCCGCTCGACCATCCCCCGGTCCTGCAGCTTGTAGAACAGGCTGCGCTTGCGGTTCACGTCGTGGTACTGCAGGTCGATCAGCGACACCCGCGGGTGGTTGAGCGGAAGGTCGTTGCGACCGCAGTAGGCCTCGATCAGCTTGTGCTTGATGACCCAGTCGCACTCCCGGTCGAGCAGGTAGGGATCGCGGGCCAACAGGGTGAGGCAGTGCTCCCACATCTCGAGGGCCTGCATCTCCAGGGGCGACAGGCCCTTGGTCTCGGCGTAGCGCTTGGCCCGTTCGAGGTACTCGCCCTGGATGTCGAGCGCCGACGCCTCGCGGCCGTTCGCCAGCCGCACGGTGCGCTTGCAGGTGAGGTCGTGGCTGATCTCGCGAATCGCCCGGATCGGGTTCTCCAGGGTCATGTCGCGCAGCATGAACGACGGGTCCTCCAGCATCCGCAGCAGGATCGAGGTGGCCCCGACCTTGAGGAACGTCGTGTACTCGCTCATGTTCGAGTCCCCGACGATCACGTGCAGCCGGCGATAGCGCTCGGCGTCGGCGTGGGGCTCGTCGCGGGTGTTGATGATCGGCCGGCTGCGGGTGGTGGCCGAGGAGACGCCCTCCCAGATGTGCTCGGCCCGCTGGGCGATGCAGTACATCGCGCCGCGGGCGGTCTGCAGCACCTTGCCGGCGCCGGCGTAGATCTGGCGCGAGACGAAGAACGGGATCAGGACCTCGGCGTAGTGCCCGAAGTCGTCGCGGCGCGAGGTCAGGTAGTTCTCATGGCAGCCGTAGGAGTTGCCCGCCGAGTCGGTGTTGTTCTTGAACAGGTAGATGACGCCCCGGATGCCTTCCTCGCGAAGGCGCTGCTCGGCCGAGACCAGCAACTGCTCGAGGATGCGCTCGCCGGCCTTGTCGTGGGTGACCAGGTCGCCGATCGAGTCGCACTCGGGCGTCGCATACTCGGGGTGGCTGCCCACGTCGAGGTAGAGCCGCGCCCCGTTGGCCAGGAACACGTTGGAGCTGCGCCCCCACGACACCACCCGCCGGAACAGGTACCGGGCGACCTCGTCGGGGCTCAGGCGCCGCTGCCCGCGGAGCGTGCAGGTGACCCCGTACTCGTTCTCCAGGCCGAAGATTCGCCGCTCCACAAGAGCAACCTAGCGCCCGCCGTGCAGGACGGCGGGCGCTGGTGCGGACTTCGCAGGATCCGAAGGATCAGACGCTGAAGCTGAACTCGGCGTCCTCGTCCTCGCCGACGCTGCCCGTCTCGGTCCGTGTCTCCTGGCCCGCGACGTCGATGGTCAGGGTGAACTCACCGCCCCCGCAGCCGTCGACGGTGAAGCCGTTCACCTGGACCGTGAAGTCGCCTGATGGAGCCTCGCCGGGCGGCCAGAACACGTTCTCGACGCTGCCGTCGTTGGTGCAGCCGACGTTGGAGTCGACGTCGAGTTGGCCACCCGTGTCCGACGGACCCGCGTTCGCGTAGTAGATCTCGTTGCCGTCAGGCTCGAAGACATGGAGGTCGAGGTCGGCGTCGGACTCCCACTGCAGCGTGATCTGGACGTCGCCGGTGCCGACGTCGGGCTTGCTCACACCGTCGGAGCCCACAGGCCGCTCGATCAGGTCGCCGGTGTCGAAGTCGACGATGGTGATCGCGTCCACGGCATCCCCGGCCTCTTCGACCGTGACCACGTCGCCCGGCTCGAAGCCCTCCCATGCCTCCTCGGCGTTCTGGGCGAGGTCGTCGAGGTTCAGCGCCGCGTCGCCGCTGACGCCGAGCGACTCGGGCGGAAGCAGCGGGTTGCCGCAGTTGCACTTGACCCGCGGCACCCCGGTGTCGTCGACCAGCACGGCGGTGCCAGCCTGGAGCACCGACTGGAACGGGTTGGCCGCGCCGTCGCGGAAGCCGTGGTTGGTGACCCGGGTGTCGTAGCGCAGGCGCACCGCAGTGAGGCTCTCGAGGTAGGTCGGGATGTCGGGCACGCCGATGCCTAAGGCTTCTGCCCACGCCTCGGCCTTGTCGGCGTTGGCTTCGTCCTGCATGAAGGTCAACAGGCCGGCGACGTCACAGACCTGGAGGTCGCGACTGCCCCCGTACACCGCAGGCTCGGCCCCGCCGACCACCTGGCCGGACAGGCCGACATCGACGACGTCGGCCTCGCGGGGGTCCTCGGCCTCTGCCGCGGCACCGGCGACCTCGCCAACGTCGCCCCCGACGTCAAGGTTCTCGCTGAAGCTGTCCTCCACGACCATGTCGACCGGCTCGAGGACGATCTCGTCGTCGGAGCCTCCATCGCCGCCGCCGACCACCAGCACGGCCCCGGCGATCACCGCCCCCACGATCAGCACGACCAGGACGACCAGCAGGAGGTTGCGTTGCGACTTGCCGCCGGGTCCGCCTGGACCGCCATAGCCCGGCGCCGGCGGATAGCCCGGAGGAGGCTGGTAACCGGGCCCCCCCGGCTGCGGGTACTGGGCAGCCCCGTACGGCGCTGCTCCACCAGGTGGCGGGTACTCCCCCGACGTCGTCGGTGGTGGGTATTCACCGGAGGGCGTCGGCGGCGGGTGCTGCTGCCCCGGTGGGGGATACCCCGGGTCAGCGGCCGGCGGCGGGGTCGGCTGACCTCCCGGCGCGGCCGGGGTCTCCGGCGTGCCCGGCGGAGCCGCTAACGAGACGCCACACTGCGCGCACAGGGCGGCGCCGACCGCGTTGTTGTATCCACAGTTTGAGCAATACACGTGTCCGCCTGTCTCCTGAGCCGTCTCACCCTAGTTGTGCTGTCGTCGGGGTGCTCGTTGCGTCATGAGGCCGGATCCGACCCTTCGGCCTGCTCACCGTTCGTGGCGGACTGTTCGCCGGTTGGAGCACCCTCGTCCACCGTAGCTGACTCGTCGTCACCCTCGGTCGCGGGCGACGCCGCCCCCAACAGGTCGGCGATCTGGGTGTCGGTCAACCGCTGGAAGGCCCGGCGACTCGTGATGCGCGAGAGCGTCGCGACCTCGAGGTCGTCGGGCGTCAGCTGCCGATCGCGCCCGGCGAGGGCCGCCACCGCCGCTTGCAGAGCGTCGGCCTCTGACAGGCCCTCCTGATAGGTGCTTCCGAGGCGGTTCCCGATGACGTCGGCCTCGCCGCCCAGCACGGTGAAGCCCGTCTCGTCGACCACCGTGCCGTCGTAGAGGATGTGGAACAGGCGGTCGCCCTCGGGGGCCTCACCGACCTCGGCGACCACGATCTCGACCTCCATCGGCTTGAGCTCGTGGGTGAACACGTCGCCGATCATCTGCGCGTAGGCGTTCGCGAGGCTGTGGGCATCGACGTCCTCGCGGCTGAACGCGTAGCCCTTGAGATCGGCGTGACGGACACCGGCGATGCGCAGCCGGTCGTATTCGTTGTAGCGCCCGGCACCAGCGAAGGCGATGCGGTCGTAGATCTCGCTGATCTTGCGCAGCGTCGCCGAGGTGTTCTCGGCACAGATGAGGATGCCGTCGGCGTACTCCAGCGCCGCGAGCGCCCTGCCACGGGCGATGCCCTTGCGGGCGAAGTCCGCCTTCTCCTTCATCCACTGCTCAGGCGCGACGTAGATGGGCATGCTCATGGCTTCGCACCCTTCCTGGCTGCCTTGCGCTTCGCCCCGGGGGCCGCGCCCAGCGACGTGCTGCCATGGGTCGCCGCCATGGTGTCGAGCAACGCGCGGAACCGCCCGCTCACCTCGTCGTCCTCGAGCCGGGTGAACCCGTCGGCACTGATCCTCGCGACCACGGGGAAGATGCCGCGCACCAGGTCGGGACCGCCGGTGGCCGAGTCCTCGTCGGCGGCCTGGAACAACGCGTTGATCACCAGGTCGATCGCCTCGTCGACGGTGAGCCCCTCGCGGTAGCCGAGCTTGATCACCGTGCCCGCGTGCAGGCTGCCCGAGCCCGTCGCCGCGAAGTCGCTCTCCTCGTAGCGACCGCCGGTGACGTCGTACTCGAACAACCGGCCCCGCGACCGGTAGGTGTCGAACCCGGCGAACAGCGGGACCACCGCCAGACCCTGCATGGCGGCAGGGAGGTGGCTGCGGACCATCTGGCCGAGCTGGTTGGCCTTGCCTTCGAGCGACAGGCCGCCGCCTTCGACCTTTTCGTAGTGCTCCAGCTGGAGCTGGAACAGCTTCACCATCTCCATGGCAGGGCCGGCTGCGCCAGCGATGGCGACCCCGGAGTGGTGGTCGGCGGGGAACACCTTCTCCATCGTGCGGTGGCTGATCAGGTGGCCCGCGGTCGCCCGCCGGTCGCCCGCCATCACCACCCCGTCGGCGCAACGGACGGCGACCACGGTGGTGCCGTGGGTGATGGTCAGCGGGTGGCTGGTGGCGCTCAGGCCCTCCCAACGAGGGGCGCGCCCCGTGCGCGCCAGCAGCTCGACGAACGACGGGCCGGGATCGTCGTCGGCTTGGTAGATCGGCAGAGTCATCGCCGACGGAGGCTACAGGCTCTCGGGACCCTCGCTCGCGCCCTCAGGAAGCGCTCCCGGTGCGCAGGTACTGCGCCGCCAGCTCCAGCAGGTCTGCGTCGTCGCGGAACTTGCCGATCCCTTGGTTGCACGACAGGCGAGAACGCCCCGCACCTCGGCCGGTCACGTGGTCGTGGTCGAGATGGAGACTCGCGACCCGCTCCGGACACGTCCCACAGATCGCACACCCACCGCCCTGCTTCTCCAGCAGAGCATCGAACTCGTCCGCCGAGATCCCGAACGTCCGCCGGTAGTAAAAGGTCCCACATCTTCCGCTTCCGCTCAGGACGAGAGCTGTATTCGCGCCGATACACCCGGTATCGCTCTGGGTTCGCCTCCCGCCACTTCTGTGTGCGCTCCACAGCCCGAGCGGAGTCGTAGCTCTCCTTCGCTTGTCTGCGAAAGCAGTCCTTGCACTCTCCCCGATGGCCGTCGCTCAGACCTAAATACGTGAGTTAGGCGCGCGTACGTTCGTTCGGGTGCGCGAAAGGTGCCTTCCGAGCTGGGATGATGCGGGTTGTTCACACGCCGCAGTCCCGGATCGGAAGGCACCTGTTCGAT
>JBOGHK010000094.1:0-34616 GCA_050744325.1 Acidimicrobiales bacterium | reverse complement strand
CGTCGCCGTCGAACTCGCCAGCCACAGCGCCGTCACCGGTCGCCAGGTTCTGGTCGATGTCCTGATCCAGCTCGACATCACCGAACGCCGTGATGTTGTTGTTCGTCGACAGGTCGAAGTTCTCGTTCTCGACCAGCGTGTGGTAGGTGGTCTGGTAGTGGCTGATGGCGTCGATCGCGCCCTGCAGCCCGCCCTCGTCCGGTGCGACCGAGAGCGCCTCGCGCTCAGGAAGGGGGTGAGCGAACCCGCCGCCGCCGCCTCCGCCACCGATGTTGACGCTCTGGTCCGGAGCCAACACCCGGTTCGCTGCCGTCTCCACCTCGAACGCGCTCACGTTGGTGAGACCGTTCTGGTTCAAGAACCCCTCGGGATTCTCCTGGAAAGCTTGCTGGCTCTCTTCGTTGACGAAGAAGTCGCTGAAGAAGCCGGTGAGGTCTTCGATGTTTGCCATTCTGTCCGCAGCTCCTGCTCTAGTGTCACCCGCCCGTCGAGTGACCTCGTGTCGGCACGCTACGACGAGTCGTCATGCCCGCCATCGGGGATCGCCCCGTCGTCACCGGGAGCGTCCCTAGGGGATGGACTCCGCCCGCAGGGGGACCCGCCCGGCCAGGTCGCAGGGTAGCGCTCTCGTCGGCCCTATGGGAGGTCGGCCCACCACCCGCGCGGGAGCGTGGAAGCTGGCCACGGTGGGTGGTGCCGGCGTCCCAAGGTGCTGTCGGGCGGCGCAACCTGCGGGCCACGCGGGCCGTGGCGGCGCATTTTGACCGGAAGTGGTTCCTCACCAACCATCGACGGTCAAAGAATGCCACGAGCGAGCGGGCGCTCAGGGCCGGGCACCTTCGCCTCGGGGTGAGAATCGCCTCGGGTGAGAGGACCGAGGTCTAGAACGCGCCGATGTCGTCGATGTCGATCTCGTCGGAGCTGCCGAAGTCGAGCCCGTCGTCGAGATCGAAGTCGTCGTCGGCGTCGGTGGCGTCGCTGGTGCCCGTGCCGAAGTCGCTGGCGTCGTCATCGACACCACCTTCGGCCGGGCCGAGCCCCAGGTCGCCCGCCTCGTCGGCGTCGTCGAAGCCGAGCCCGGCGTCGGCGCCCAGCCCGTCGATGCTCTCGCCGAGCCCGTCGGCGGTCCCGGCGTAGTCGCCGGTGAGCGCCTCGGACCCCTCGCCGAACCCGAATCCGTCGCCGACGCCGGCCTCGCCCGGTTCCCCGAGCTGGTCGTCGGCAGCACCGGTACCGGCGGCTTCGCCGATCCCGCCGTCGAGGTGGTCAACCGCATCGGTCGCTTCGCCGATCCCGCCGTCGAGGTCGTCGGCCAGGTCCGTGCCGGCGCCTTCGTCGAAGTCACCGTTCACCGCGCCGAAGGTGGTCTCGGTCGGATCAGGGTCCAGGCTCGGACCGGCCGCGAAGCCTTCGCTCGCGAGCTGGGTGCCCTCGGCCCCGAAGACGCCAGCGTCGACTTCACCCGCCTCGGCCCCGAAGTCGGAGGAGACGGCTTGGGCGACGTCGGCAGGCAGGGTGTCGGCGACCAGGCTGAACGCCTCGGCCAGATCCTCGGACGGGACGTCCTCGTAGCCGTATTGCGCCAGGTAGCCGGCAGGATCGGCTGAGAACGCGGCGTGCTCACCCGGGTCTAGGGTCACATTGCGCAGCACTTCGAGCAGCGATCTGCTCACCTCGGTCCTCCAACGACATCGCCGGCCCTTTGCCGGGGCACGACTAGGTGCCCGCCGGTGCGGCGGTCGCCTTGATCACGGTGCCAACGCTAGGGGTTGGCCGGGGGCCGCGACATCGGGGATGCCCCCACCCCACCCCCGATCTTCTCAATTGGTCACTTGACGCGGCACTTCCAATACCCATCAACTGTCCGCCGATGCCAACGTCGCTCGTGATCGTCGAGTCGCCGGCCAAGGCCCGCACCATCGGGCGCTTCCTTGGCGAAGACTACGTGGTGGAGGCGTCCATCGGTGCTGTCCGCGACCTCGACCCGAAGGGGCTGGCCGTGGACATCGACGCCGACTTCAAGCCCAGCTACGTCGTGCCGGACAACAAGAGAGAAGTGGTCAAGCGCCTCCGGGCCGCGCTCGCGGGTGCCGACCACCTCTATCTCGCCACCGATGAGGACCGCGAGGGCGAGGCCATCGCGTGGCATCTCACCGAGGTGCTCAAGCCGCGGGTGCCGATGCGCCGGATGGTCTTCCACGAGATCACGCGCCAGGCCATCGAGCAGGCCGTCGAGCAGTCCCGCGACATCGACCAGGGCCTGGTCGACGCGCAGGAGGCGCGGCGCATCGTCGACCGCCTGTTCGGCTACCCGGTGTCCGAGGTGCTGTGGCGGAAGATCTCGACTGGGTTGTCCGCCGGGCGGGTGCAGAGCCCCGCGGTCCGGCTGGTGGTCGAGCGCGAGCGCGAGCGGATGGCCTTCGTGGCCGCTGGCTACTGGGGCCTGCAGGCGACGTTCCCGGTCGCCGGTGCCGACGCCGCGACCGGCGGTGGCAACGGCCGCAACCGGCAGTCGTTCACCGCGGGCCTGGCCAAGCTGGGGGAGGCCCGGGTCGCCGCAGGCAAGGACTTCGACGCGCGGGGTCACCTCGGCCGGACAGATGCCGTCGCGCTCGACGAGGCCTCGGCACGGGCACTGGTCGTGGGGCTCGGGGGCGAGACGGCGACCGCGCCGTTCACGGTGTCGTCGGTCGAGACCAAGCCCTACCGCTCGTCGCCCAAGCCACCGTTCATCACCTCGACCCTGCAACAGGAAGGCGGGCGCAAGCTAGGCATGAGCTCGCGCGAGGTGATGCGCACCGCCCAGGGCCTCTACGAGCGGGGCTACATCACCTACATGCGCACCGATTCGACCACGCTGTCGGACGAAGCGGTCGCAGCCGCGCGGGCCCAGATCACCGAGCTGTACGGGCCCTCGTTCCTGCCCCAGCAGGCCGCCCGGGTGTACCGCAAGAAGGTCAAGAACGCCCAGGAGGCCCACGAGGCCATCCGCCCGGCCGGCGACCGCTGGCGTACGCCGAGCCAGCTCAAGGGCGAGTTGAGCGGGGCCGACCTGCGACTCTACGAGCTGATCTGGAAGCGGACGGTGGCCTCGCAGATGGCCGACGCCACCGGGCAGTCGGTGTCGGTGCGCATCGAGGCCCCGGTTCCGATCACCGCCCTGGCGGCGACCGCCGCCGAGTCCGCGGTGGGGCCCGGCCGAGATGGTGACCTGGTCACCGAGTGGACGGCGTCGGGTCGCACGATCGGCTTCGCCGGCTACCTGCGGGTCTACGTCGAAGGCTCCGACGATCCAGAAGCCGACCTCGACGACCGCGAGCGACTGCTGCCAGCGATGGCGACGGGCGACCGCCTGCCTGCCCCGCATCTCGAGCCCGAGGGCCACACCACCCAGCCACCGGCCCGCTATACCGAGGCGTCGCTGGTCCGGAGGCTGGAGGAGCTGGGCATCGGCCGCCCCTCGACCTACGCGTCGATCATGCAGACCATCCAGGACCGCGGCTACGTGTGGCGCAAGGGACAGGCGCTGGTCCCGTCGTGGACGGCGTTCGCCGTGGTGAACCTGCTCGAAGGCCACTTCAGCGCCGAAGTCGACTACTCGTTCACCGCCCGCATGGAGGACGACCTCGACGAGATCGCGGTCGGCGTGCGCGACCGGGTGCCCTTCCTGCGGGCGTTCTGGTTCGGTGAGCCGGGTGGCGACGGTGCCGAGGCGGCGACCGCCTCGTCGGTCCAGCGTGCCAACGGCGGGAGCGGCAGCGAAGGCGGCCGCGGCAAAGGCGGTGACCGCGGTGGGCGGGGGACCAACGGCGAGCACGACGCGGAGCGCGTTGGCACCGTCGGGCTCACGACGCTCATCGACCTGGCCATGGCCCATGCCGATCCGGCCGCCGTCAACGCGATTCCCCTGGGCAAGGACGCCGAAGGCAACGAGGTCGTCGTTCGCAACGGGCGTTATGGCCCGTACGTGAAGAGGGGGGAAGACACGGCGTCGATCCCCGCCGACGTCGCGCCCGACGAGCTAACGGTCGAACGGGCCGTCGAGCTGCTCGCGGCGCCGAAAGGCGACGAGCCGATCGGCACCGACCCGGCGTCCGGCCTGCCGGTCTACGTCAAGACCGGGCGGTTCGGGCCGTACGTCCAGCTCGGTGACGCCGACACCCTGCCCGAGGGCACCAAGCCGAAGATGGAGTCGCTGTTCAAGACCATGACGCCTACGTCGGTCGGTCTCGAGGACGCACTGCGGCTGCTGAGCCTTCCCCGGGCGGTGGGCACCGATCCCGAGAGTGGCGCCGAGATCACCGCCCTGAACGGCCGCTATGGCCCCTACCTGCGCAAAGGCTCCGACAAGGGCAGCGACAGCCGCAGCCTGGCGGCCGAGGAGCAGCTGTTCACGGTCACGTTGGACGAAGCACTGCGGCTGTTCGCCGAGCCGAAGCGGCGGGGCCGCCAGGCCACGGCGGCGACGCCGCTCCGCGAGCTTGGTGACGACCCTGTCAGCGGCAAGCCGGTGACGGTGCGCAGTGGCCGGTACGGGCCGTACGTGACCGACGGCGAGACCAACGCCTCGCTGCGGGAGCGCGACGGCGACTCCGTCGAGGAGATCACGTTGGAGCGTGCGGCCGACCTGCTGCAGGCGCGGCGTGACGCGGGCCCGTCCACCCGCCGGGCCCGCGGGACGAAGAAGGCGACAGCCAAGAAGGCGACGGCGAAGAAGGTTGTGGGCGCGAAGAAGAAGGCCGCGGCTAAGAAGTCTGCGGCGAGGAAGAAGAACGACACCTGACGTGAGGACCGCAGCTGATGGGCGGTCAGCCTCTACCGTCAATGACCAGATGGACGACCCGGAACACACTCCCGACCGCGCGTCCGACCCCCGCCCGCAACCCACGGTCGAGCAGGACGTCGAAGACCCTTCGGGTCTCGTCGCCAAGCTGCGCGCCCTGTGGCGCCGCAACGGGAGCGGTGGCGTCGACGGGGGGACCGGTGAGGGTGACCGGGATGGTCACGGTCATGGGGCCGACCGGCTGAGCGGCGCCGACGGCGCCGACGATGCCGGCGTCGACGGCGACCATGCTGGCGACGACGAGGGGTTCCGCCGCAGGGTCTTCGGATCTGCGACGTTCTTCCGGCTGTGGTTGGCGCAGGCGGTCACGTCGATGGGCGACTGGTTGAACGTCCTGGCCACCGTGACCTTGGCCAGCGAGGTCGGGGCCGGTGCCGCGGGCGCCTCGGTGGGCATCGTGATGGCGGCTCGGATCATCCCCGGCCTGTTCTTCGCCGCTCCCGCCGGCGTGCTGATCGACCGCATGGACCGCAAGCAGGTCATGGTGGTGACCAACGTGGTCCGGGCCGGGGTGGTGGCGCTGCTGCCGTTCGTCAACAGCGTGCTCGGCCTGGTCTTCGCGGTGTTCGTGCTCGAGCTGGCGTCGCTGCTGTTCGCCCCCGCCAAGGAAGCAGCGGTCCCGAACTTGGTGCCCGCCGACCGGCTGACGTCAGCCAGCTCGCTGGGGCTCGCCGCCGCCTACGGCAGCTTCCCGGTGGCCGCGATCCTCTTCGCACTGCTCGCCGAGGTGTCGGAGTGGTTGGGTTCGATCAGCGTCCTCGACGCCCTCAAGACCAGCCAGGAGGCGGTGGCGTTCGGCGTCGCGGTCGGCTGCTATCTCATCGCCGCGCTGATCATCGGCCGGCTGTCGATTCCCAAGGACCACATCCGCCGCCACGACGACGAGCCGGCCATCGACCTGGGGGCCGTCTTCACCGACATCAAGGAGGGCTGGCACTACGCCTTCCTCAACCCGGTGGTGCGTGCGGTCAACATCGGGCTGGCGACCGGGTTGATCGGCGGCGGGATGCTGATCCCGTTGGGCGACCTGTTCTCCAAGGAGGTGCTCGGCGCCGGGACCAGCGGGTTCGGCGTGTTCGTCGCCGCGCTCGGGCTCGGGGTCGGTGCGGGGATCATCGGCGTGTCCACGCGCCAGGCCACGATCCAGAAGGACCGGGCGTTCGTCATCTCGGTGTTCAGCGCGGGGGTGGCGCTCATCCTGGGCGCGTCGATGTGGACATTGCCGCTGGCCGCGCTGTCCGTCGCGCTGATGGGGATCTTCGCCGGGAGCGTGTACGTGCTGGGTTTCGCCCTGGTCCACGAGAACATCGACGACGAGGTGCGGGGCCGGGTGTTCGCCGGGCTGCTGACCCTGGCCAAGCTGTGCGTGTTGTTCTCGATGGCCATCGGGCCGCTGCTGGCCGACCTCCTCGACCGGATCTCCGACAAGCTGTTCGAGCGCCAGCTGTCGATCGTCGGGGTCGAGATCGCCGTGCCCGGGGTGCGGTTGGCCTTGTGGCTGGCGGGGGTGCTGGTGCTGTTGGCCTCGGTGTTGGCGGCCCGGTCGTTGCGGGCACCCCGCCGCGAGGTGCCGCGGCGCGAGCCCGCCGCAGCGACCAGTCCGGCCGATGGGGGTGTCGCTGCCGGTCCGGCGGGGTCCGCCCCTGGCGGTTCCTCCGGCGTTGCTCCGACAGGCGAGCGGCGGAGCCGCGCGTGAGCTGGTCTGCCGGTCCGCCCGTCCGCCAGCCCGGGGCGAAGGCCCCGTCGCTTCGGGCGTGCGATCCTCGGAGGCCGTCGTGACCGGGCGGTTCGTGGCGTTCGAGGGTGGTGAGGCCTGCGGCAAGTCGACCCAGGCGGCCCGGCTCGCGTCGCGGATCGGCGCCGTGCTGACCTACGAGCCTGGCGGGACACCGGTGGGTGCGGCGCTGCGGGCCATCCTGCTCGATCCGACGACGCAGCTCGCCGACCGCGCCGAGGCTCTCCTTCTCGCTGCGGACCGCGCCCAGCACGTGGCCGATGTCGTCCGGCCCGAGCTCGCTGCCGGACGGCATGTGGTGACCGACCGCTACATCGGCTCGTCGCTCGCCTACCAGGGCTTTGGCCGCGGCCTGCCGCTGGACGAGGTGCGGAACCTGTCGCTGTGGGCGACCGACGGCCTGTGGCCCGACGTCGTGGTCCTGCTGGACGTGGGGCTGGACGTCGCGGCCTGCCGCCAGGCCGGCCGGCCGGATCGGCTCGAGTCGGCGGGCAGCGAGTTCCATCGGCGGGTGGCCGAGGGCTTCCGGACGCTCGCGGGCGCAGATCCGAATCGCTGGGTGGTCGTGGACGGCACGCCCCACGCCGACGACGTAGAGAAGATGGTGTGGTCTGCGGTGACCGACCGCCTTCCCGAGCTTGCGTGAACAGGACGACCCCTATGACCTCGGCCATCGACAGCGATGCGGGCCAGGACGCGTGGGCGGGCATCGTCGGTCAGCAGGATGCGATCCGCCAGCTCGAGGCCGCCAGCCGGGCGCCGGTCCATGCCTACCTGCTGCTGGGGCCGTCCGGAGCCGGCAAGCGGGCGCTCGCCCGCGGGTTCGCCGCACGGCTGCTGTCGGCCGGGTCGACCGGCGCCGATGCCGAGCGCCACGTGCGGCTGGCACTGGCCGAGCAGCACCCTGACCTGCGGGTGGTGGTGCCCGAGGGCATGACGTTCCGCCGGGTCGACGCCGAGACCCTGGCCCGCCACGCCTCGCTCGCTCCTGTCGAGGGCAGCCGCAAGGTCGTCGTCGGCCTCGGCTGCGAGGCGATGGAGGACGAGGCCGCGGGCTACCTGCTCAAGGCCGTCGAGGAGCCGTCGGCGTCGACGGTGTTCGTGTTGGTGGCGACCGAGGTCGAAGCCGAGCTCGTCACGATCGCGAGCCGTTGTGTCAGGGTCGACGTCCGCCCGCTCAGCCCCGAGGCCATCGTGGCCCGGCTGACGGCCGAGGGGCTCCCGACGGACGATGCCGAGGTCGCAGCCAACGCGGCCGGCGGCGATCTCGACCGGGCCCGCACCCTGGCGACCGATGCCCGCCTGACACTGCGCTGCCGCGCGTGGCGCGACATCCCCAGTCGCGTCGACGGCACCGGCCACCAGGCTGCGGTCGTGGTCGCCGAGCTGGAGGCGATGATCGACGAGGCGCTAGGCCCGCTGCAGGAGCGGCAGGCCGCCGAGGCAGCGAAGCTGGTCGAGGAGATCGAGCAGTTCGGGCTACGAGGTGGCGCGAAGCGTGACCTCGAGACCAGGCACCGCAGGGAGGCCCGACGATTCCGGGCCGCCGAGCTCCGCTTCGGGCTGGCGACGCTCGCCGGCCCCTATCGGGAGGCGCTGCCGACCGCGGCCCGGCCGGCGCCGCTGGTCGAAGCATTGGGCCGCATCGACGACGCCGCGCTGGCCCTCGTCCGTTACCCCAACGAGACCCTGCTGCTCCAGGCGCTCGTGGCCCAGCTCCCCGCGCTCGGGCGATCGGCGTGATCGCTGGTGGCCGCCGGGCGGCTCCGCCGCCTATTCCCGCGGCGCGGCCGATGCCTGGAAGCCACGCCGCAGGGCCGTTTCGTCCTTCGAGGCTGTCGACAGCCACTGCTAACCTGCGCTGCTCACGCCCGGGTAGCTCAGACGGCAGAGCAACGCACTCGTAATGCGTAGGTCAGGGGTTCGATTCCCCTCTCGGGCTCGACGGCGAAAGCCCTGGTCATAGGGCTGGCCCCGGGCACTGGCAGTTCCGTGCTGAGGGGTAGCAGCGA
Source organism: Acidimicrobiales bacterium (assembly GCA_050744325.1). Taxonomy (GTDB): domain Bacteria; phylum Actinomycetota; class Acidimicrobiia; order Acidimicrobiales; family VFJN01; genus DASXTK01. The sequence goes on along the minus strand of JBOGHK010000094.1, from coordinate 26,026 downwards.
ACCTCTGGACGGCCCGCTGGCGCGCTACCCCTTGTGCTACCCGTTTCGCTACCCCTCGACGGCAACAGGGAACTGCGGTCTGCCGAGGAGGCGTTCCGGAAGCCGCTGTTCCCACAGACCCGACAGCTGTCTTGAACAGGCGGCGCTCGGTCTCGCCCAAGCCCCGTCAGTGTCGACCGCCGCCTGCCGCAGGCTCACGTGAAGTGCGCTCCACCGAGAAGCTCGGTGCTCGTGATATCACCGCGCGACGCGGTCGCCATGCAGCCGATCGACGGGTAGTCCCCGGTCCTCGCCAAACCAGCGGACCGCCGCTTTCTCGACGGCGTCCAGCAGCCGAGGCCGGCGGTCCTCCCACACCGCCCGGTACAGCAACGCCACGGAACATTCGTACCCCACACCAAGGACGTGCGGGCACGATCCTGGCGACGAATCGTGCTCGATGTCGAGCGTTTCCAGTGGGGAATTCGAGAACCCCATCGGGAGGAGGCGGTTGTCCTGGGACCTGGTGTCCGCCGGTCCTGGATGAGGCTGGCGACGCCTTTCCCGGCATCCCGGGATTTGGCCCCGGCATCCCGGGATTTGGCCCCGGCGTCCCCGAGGTGGTCCCGGGTCCTGGCTCCGGCGTCCCGGAAACCGTCCCGACCAGCGATTTCTCTGTAGCTCGTGAGAAGAAACGGCGCCGGTCTTGCTTTAGAAGGGATGTGGACCAAGCGACCGTGGAGGTCAAATGCGTGAGGATCGGTTGACCGTGACGGTGGAGGAGGCGGGAGAGTTGCTCGGCATCTCCCGAGGACTGGCCTACGAACTGGTGCGGCGGGGCCAGTTGCCTCATGTCCGACTTGGTCGACGGCTGGTGATTCCGGTGCGGCCGTTGCTAGCGATGATCGACGGGGATGACCGTCCGGCATCTGGGTGACATTCGTCACGTGACCTCACTACTAGCGGTCGCCTAACAGCGCAGGGCGGACAGTCAGTGATTCGATGCCGCCGTGCGTGATTTTCACGGTATTGCGTGTCGCATTGTGCATGATTCCACAGTGATCGTGCTGCTAGTTTGCCCGCCGCTGAGGACTGACACCGACACGATGCGTCGTTGGACGCGATCTGGGGAGGCGCGGTAGTGAAACCAGGGCCGTTGGCACACACACGTCCTCGGCTGGCGCGGACCACACCTCGTCGGGTCGCCGTCCTGGCGGCCACGGCTCTCCTCATGGCCGCCTGTGGCGGTGACGATGACTCCGACCAGTCCGATCGCGGGAGTGGCGACACCTCCGTCGAGACGACCACGGCGACGCAGCCGTCGGCGTCGGACACTGCCGTGCTGCGGCCGTACGTCGAGGACCTGCTGGTCGCCTGGGACGAGGCCATGACCCCGATCCTCGGAGACCCCCAGGCGGTTGTCGATGACGCCGACAGCGCCTTGCGCCGGGATCTGGCGGACCTATTTACCTCGGACAGCCCGTACGTCGAGGACCTGGATGAGCTGCTCGGCGGCTACATCACCCAGGACACGGGTGTTCGTCCGGGGCCGAATGGTCTGGCTCAGACCACCACGCTTCTGCACTTCACCCAGAACCCCGACGAGGACCATGCCTCGTTCGTATTCTGCTCCTTCAGCGACGGCGTTCTCTACAGCCTCTCGACGGGTGCCGAGCGGTCACCGGGGGTCGGGGTGACCCAGGGAGCGGGGGAGGCGGCTCGGGTCGATGGTGTGTGGCGTCTTCATCGCTTGCGGCAACTCGGGATCGAGACGCGCCCTGCGGGGACCGCGAACCCGTGCCCCGCCCTTGCTGAGCCGGAGGGGGATTAGCTGATGCGAAAGTGCCCCCGTCTGCGGCTGCGTGTGTTGGCCGCCTGCTTGAGCGCCGTCACGATGGGTGCGTCATTCCAGCAGGAGCAACCATCACCCGATACCGGCGGGTGGATCGACCCGTGTGAGGATCCCACCGCTGATTGGTGCCTCGAGGAAGGCCAAGGCGGGGGCGGTGGTTCGCCGACGCCTGGCGGCGAGTCTGGCTCTGGGGGTTCTGGGGATGCGCCGGAGTGCGGGTGGGTGACCATCCCTGCCGAAGTCGTTCCTCCGGAGAACTCGACGCGGCCGGCGATCTTCGCCAACGGTCGGCCGCCAGAGGGGCTGGAGGTGGTCTGGCAGGGCTGGTGCTACACGGAGGCGTTCGCGGCGAACTTCCGTGGCCCATTTCGGTGGCTGCCGGCGGACGGGGCCGATCCGGTGACCGCCGCGGATGTCGCCGCGGCGGCCTATGAGCGGCTGCGGGGGCGGTTGCCCGAGCCGGTGGTGGTGACGAGTCCGCCGGTGGGGACCGAGGCGATCGTGGACGTGCCGGTGTTCGTGACGGTGACGAACTGGCAGGGCGCGTTGGTTGAGCAGGGACCGCTGCTCGGTGACACCGTCACGGTTACGGCGACACCGGAGGTGGTGCTCAGTCCCGCCGAGCCGGGGGCAGGGGCCAGGGTGTGCGCCGGCCCAGGCAACAGCTACGACCCCGCCGCGGGTGACCTGTGGGTGCAGGCGGCGCAACCGGGCGCATGCACGCACACCTACCTGCGGCGGACAGGCGTCGAAGGGCGCCCGGACCAATGGCCGTCGACGGTGACCGTTCGCTGGTCGATCCGGTGGTCAGCGACATCGGGTGAGACCGGGACCTTCGCGGTGGTGAACCAGGTGGTGTCGCTCCCTCGGGCCGTGGGCGAGGTCCAGGCCGTGCTGGTGGACGAGCAGCGCTGAGTTGACGACTGGGGTGGACACGCCGCGCATCGCACGAGCGCGGGCGAATGCGCTGGGGTGGGGAGACGAACGTCTGGGTCGGCCTCGTCGCCGGAAGGGCCGGATCGTGGCGGGCGTCACCTTGCTGATCGTGTCGGGCTGGTTGGCGGCGGTGATCTTCGTCTCGGTTGGTAGCCGCCAGGAAGTCGTTGCCCTTGCGGGCTCTGTCGACCGGTTCGAGGAGCTGACCGCCGACGATTTCCAGGTGGTGCGGGTGGCCGCTGATCACGAGGTCGACGTAGTGCGGGCGGGCGAGATGGACGAACTGGTGGGCCGGGTGGCGGCCACGGACCTGGTCGAGGGCGCTTTGCTGCACGAGGACCAGCTCTTGGACCCCGGCGAGAGGGTTGTGGCGTCCGGTGAGGCGGTGGTGGGGGCGGTGCTGGCCGCGGGGGATTCGCCTGGCAACATCGCCCCGGGGGTGTCGGTGGAGGTGGTCGTTCGGCCGCCTGCCGGGTCGAGTGCCGGCCCGGAGACCTTGAGCGGCTGGGTGCTCGAGGTCGAGGACACCGACACGCCGGGTGTCGACAGCCAGCAGGTGAGCCTGGTGGTGCCGGCGTCCAGGGTGGCTCTGGTGTCCGCTGCGGCCGCCGAGGAGCGGGTGTCTGTGGCAGTCCTGGGCGATTCGTGATGCTCTGGGCCCTCGTATCGGCGAAGGGCTCGCCTGGCGTTACGACAACGGCCCTGGCTTTGACGGCCACGCTGTCGACCGACGTCGCGCCGCCCGAGATCGGTGCGCTTCTGGTCGAGGCCGACCCTGCGGGCGGCGATCTGGAGTGTTGGTGCGGACCCCATGGTGAGTCCGGGCTGTTGGGCGCGGTGACCGACGTGCGAGACGAAGCTGCGAGCGAGCGCCTTGTCAGCCACGCGGTCGAGGTGGTGCCCGGCACGTTGGCGGTCCTGGCCCCGACCAATGAGCCGTCGATGACCGCGGTGTCCCGGTCGGCTTCGGAGGGGTTCGGTAGGGCGGTGGCGATCCTGGAGGCGACGGTGGTGGTGGATGTGGGCCGGTGGGGTTCACCGGCGTCGCCTCTTGCTACCCAGTTCGTGCGGGAGGCCAGTGTGGTGGTGGTGGCTTGCCGGTCGGCGTTGGCGAGTGTGGAGCACGCCCGGTCGTTGGTCCCGGCTCTGCAGCGGCTGAGTCGGCAGGTCGTGGTCGTCGTGGTTGGCGGTGATCGCCCGTACCCGCCTGACGAGGTCGCTGCGGCGGTCGGAGCGCCGGTGGTGGGAGTGTTGCCGTGGGACCCGCGTGGGGTGGGGATCCTGGTCGAGCGGGGTGTGTCCCGGTCGTGGCCGCGGTCGGCTCTGGGGGTGGCGGCGCGGGATCTGGCGGAGAGCCTCATGTACCTCGGCAGCGCTCATCACCTGGAGCGGACTCGTGGCTGAGACGGCCTACCGCGATCTGCGACACCTGGAGGAGAGCCTGCGCCAGGTGGTAGCGGCCGAGGTGGCAGAACAGCAGGCACGGGCACAGGCGTCGGGCCGGGTTCTGGAGGTGATGGACCAGCGCCAAGTGGCCCGAGCGGTGCTGCAACGGGAGCTGGACCTGGTGGCCCGGGAGGCGTTGCGGCTCGGTGAGCTGCCGCTCCCGGATGGCGAACGCGCCGATATCGCCCAGCATGTGATGACCCAGGTCTTCTCGTCGCTGCCGGGCCTGGAGCGCTTCCTGGACCACCCGAACGTGACCAACGTGCATGTGATGGGCTGCCGGGAGGTGATCGTGGAGCTGCTCGACGGAAGCACCGAGCGGCACCCGTCGCCGTACTCGACCCATCAGCAGCTCATCGACGCCATCGCCCACATAGCCCGGCGGGGCGGGCTGGTGGAGCGGGAGTTCAACTACAGCCACCCGATGCTGCACCTGGCCCTGGCCGACGGTTCCCGGCTGACGGCCAACGCCTGGATCGGGCCGGAGCCGTATGTGACGATCCGCCGTCACCCTTTGGTCGATCACGATCTGGACGACCTGTGTGCTCTGGGGATGTTCGACCGGGGCATGCGGTCGTTCCTGGGCGCGGTGGTGCGGGCCAGGTGGTGCGTGCTGGTGACGGGAGGCCAGGGAAACGGCAAGACCACGCTGCTGCGAGGTCTGGCCCACGAAGCGCATCCCGACGAGCGGTTGCTGGTGCTGGAGAGCGAGCCCGAGCTGGGACTTGATCGGCTGCTGCACCGTCACAACCACGTCGTCAGCCTGTGGGAGCGGCCCGGCAACATGGCCGGCGACGGGGCGGTGGGCCTGGTCGAGCTGGTGTGGCATGCCAAGCGGCTCTACCCGTACCGGATCCTGGTGGGCGAGGTCCTGGCGGATGAGGTGGTCCCGATGCTGGAGGCGATGAGCCAGGGTGTCGAAGGCTCGATGGCCACTATCCACGCCAAGTCGTCAGAGGCGGTGTTCGCCCGCCTGCCGATCTACGCCCGGTCGCGTGGGCAGAACTGGCAGTCCAGCGACATCCACGAGCAGGCCGCGATCGCGCTCGACCTGATCGTCTTCGTCGCCCGCGATCTCCAGGGGAGGCGGGTGGTGGCCGAGGTCCGCCACGTCGACCGCATCGATCCCGACAGCGGCCAGCCTGTGTCTGACGTCTGGTTCTGCCGCGACCTGGCGACGGGGAGGGCGGTACCGGGGAGCGTGATCCCGGTCCATCTGCTCGACCAGCTCGTCGAGCACGGCTACGACCCCTCGCTGCACGAGCGGTCGGTCCAGGGCGTGGGCCGCAACGGCGGCGGCGGCTGGTGATCCTGCTCGCAGCCTTGGCAGGGATGGGGCTCGCGGCCGGTGGCTGGCTGGTCCTCGCAGGCCTCCGCCCCGGCGCCCCGGAGGCGGCTTCGCCGGAGGCAGCGTGGCTGGCAGCATTGCGCGAGCGTTGGGCTGCGCTCGATCGGCGCCGCGTCGCCGCGGCGCTGGGGGGGGGGCTGCGGTCGCAGCGATCCTGGTGCGCTGGCCGGTGGCCGTTGCTGCGGGCGCAGCGGTTGGGTGGCTGGTGCCGATGCCAGGGCAGCGGGCGGCCCGTCGGCTCGCAGATTCCCGCACCGAAGCGATTGCGCAGTGGTGCGAGATGCTGCGGGACGCAGCGGGCACCTCGCGGGGCATCGAAGGGATCCTGGTCGCCACCGCCAGCTCGGCACCCGGACCGGTCCGCGCCGAGGTCCGCCGCCTGGCCCGCCGGCTCGAAGACGAACCGCTGCAGGACGCCCTCGACGGCCTGGCCGACGACCTCGCACACCCCATCGGGGACCTGGTCGTCACCGCCCTGCGGGTCGCCACCACCGCAGGCTCCCGCCGGGTCGCCGTCGTCCTCGGCAACCTGGCAGCCGCCGCACACCACGAGGCCAGCATGCGCCGCCGAGTCGACGTCGCCCGCGCCCGACCGCGGTCAACCATGCGCCTGGTCGCGGTCATCGTGGCTGCCTTCGTCACCGGCCTCGCACTGTTCGCCAAGGGCTACCTCGCCCCCTACGGCACACCGATAGGGCAGCTCGTCCTGTCGCTGATCGGCTTCTATTGGACGATGGGCTTCGTCTGGATGGCCCGCCTCGGCCGGGTCCCCGAGGTCGCCCGCGCTCTGGTCCGCCATGACCCGACGTCCGCGCCGGGGGCCACCTCGTGACCTTCGCGATCCTCGCCGGCATGGGGATAGGCGGCGCCATCCTGCTGATCGCCACCGGGCTCTCACCCACCCCCGCACCGCTCCACCAAGCTCTCGCCCAACTCGGCAGGTCGCGTCCCCAACGGCGCTCCCCGAGCGACGACCTCGACGCCCGGCTCGGCGCCTGGCTGCGACGGCGATCGACCCTGGTGGAGCGGGCCATCGACGCGGTGCGGGCCGACCTGCGGGTCCTGCGACGGGATCCCGACCAGCAGGCGGCAGAGATCGCGGCCTACGCCGTCGTCGGGTTCCTGTGGGCACCGGTCGTGGCCGCGGGCGCGCAGGTGCTCGGCATCGGCGTCCCCGTTCTGATCCCCGCCTGGCTGGCGTTCGGTGGTGCGGCTGGCGCAGTGTTCCTCGCCGTCCGCCAGGTGCGTACCAAGGCCCGTGAGGAACGCGCCGCGTTCACGCACGCGCTGTCGGCGTACTGCGACGTCGTCGCCATGACCGCCTCGGCCGGCTACGAACTGCACGCCGCGGTGTTCGACGCCGCACGCCGGGGGGGCGGATGGCCTCTCATCGAGCTGCGCTCGGCACTTGACCGCGGCTTCCTCGCCGGTGAGCGGCCCTGGGAGTCGCTGTCGCAGCTCGGTATGGATCTCGGCGTCGACGACCTCGTCGACCTGGGCGCCACCCTCGCTCTTGCCGGTGACGAGGGCGCCTCAATCGGTGACACGCTCACCTCGAAGGCCCGCTCGATCCGGGAGCGACTGGTCGCCGACACCGAACGCAACGCCGCGTCGGCAACCGAGCGCATGGCCGTGCCCGGGACGATGGTCCTCATCGGGTTTCTCTGGCTGCTGGCGTATCCGGCTCTCTTCCTCATCCTCCAGGAAGCCAACCGCTGACGTCCTACTCGTCGAAATTCCTGAAAGGACCCACCGATGTCGATTCTGCACCGATGGATCTCGGCACTGGCACAGGCCCCGGGTCGCGCCCGGCCGATCCTGCGCCGCGCTCGCCGCGACGACTCCGGCGCCAGCGTCGTGGAGACCGTCATCATCGCCGCGGGCCTGGCCGTACTGGCGCTGTCGGTGATGGCCGCCATCACGATCCTGGTCGAGGGCAAGGTCGCCGGCATCAGTCTCTGAGGGGCCGCGAGATGCGTGACCACCAAGCAGCACGACGGGGTGACCGGGGGTCGACCACCGTCGAGGTAGCCGTCCTGTTGCCGCTGATGATGCTGCTGGTGATGGTCATCGTGCAGACCGGCTTGTGGTTCCACACCCGCGCGGTGATGGCCACCGCGGCCAACAAGGGACTCGACGCCGCCCGCGTCGACGGCGGCACGCCAGCCGAAGGTGAACAGGCAACCGAGGACTTCTTGAGCCACGCCGGAGCGCTGCGCGAGCCGAGCATCGACATCGACCGGGGGGCCGACACCACCGAGGTCACTGTCTCCGGGCAAGTCGTGTCACTGATCTTCGGCGCCCCGATCAGCATCACCGTGACCGTCGAGGCCCCCACCGAACAGGTCACCCCATAAGTGCGACGAGTGGGTCTCGACCGTGGGTCGGTGTCGGTCGAGTTGGTGATCCTCACCCCGGTGTTCGCGCTCATGCTGGCCTTCGTCATCCTGGTGGGGCGGGTGCAGTCGAGCCGCGCCGACGTGGAGTCAGCTGCCCACAGCGCCGCCCGGTCGATCACCCTGTCCCGGGACACAGCGGCGGCCATCGAGGAGGCCTACACCGTCACCCAAGAGCGCCTTCGCGTCGGCTCCGCGTCGTGTCGCGCCCTCGGCTGGGATGTCCAAGCGACGTCGTCCGAGGTCACCGTCACCGTGTCCTGCGCCGTCGACCTGGCAGAAGCCGCACTGCTCCCGGTGCCGGGCCGGTTCGAGGTAGCGGCCACCAGCACCGAGGTGCGCGACCGTTTCCGTGAGGACGCCGAGCGGTGACCGCCCCCACGCCGGACAGGGGCATCGCCACGATCTGGACGCTCTCGATCGTCGGGGCCTGCATGTTGATGGTCGGCCTCGTCCTGGACGGCGGGACCGTGCTGCGGGCACGCAGCTCCAGCTTCGACCTGGCCGGTGGCGCCGCCCGCGCCGGGGCACAGGAGCTTGACCAGCAGGCACTGACCGAGGGCCGTGTCATCCTCGATCCCGAAGCCGCGCGGACCACCGCACTGGCGTGGCTCGCCGCCCGCGACGTCACCGGTGTGGTCGTCGTCGACGAGGACGTCGTGACCGTCACCGTTCGCAGTTCGGTCCACCTCCAGATCCTTCAGGTGGCCACCGTCACCGTCGAGGAGACCGCCAGCGCACAAGCACAACGCGGGAGGCCCGCACCATGATCATCCGACTCCTTCGAGCGCTCGTGGCCTGCCTCGCGCTCCTCACCCTGACCATCGGCGTGCCGGTGTTGTTGGCCATGCACGGACGCTCGCCGCTGGATGGGACCGGCTCGGGCTGGGACCAGATCGCCGAGCTTCCCATCCAGGCCATCAGCGACAACATGGCTCTCGGACTCCTGACCATCGCCGCCTGGGTCTCCTGGGCGCTGTTCGCCCTGAACGTCGCCTCGGAGATCACCACATCGCTTGTTGGCAGCCGCCTGTGGCGCATCCCCGGAGGTCCGTTCGAGCTCACGGCACGCCGGCTGGTGATGGCGGTCACCATGTCGGCCAGCCTGGCGACGTCCGGGGGTGGGCGTGCGGCCACCGTTCCGATGCTCACCACCGCGGTGTCCGCCGCCCCAGCACCAGACCTAGCGCCTTCCCAGCCCAGTACGGACGACCACGTGCCGCTCGTCCTCGTCCATTCGTCGGAGACGGTGACCGTTCCGATTGGCCCTGGGGACGGACAACCGGGTGCTCTACCGGTGGTCGTGGTTGCGGCAGGTGACAGCCCCTGGCTCCTCGCCGAGCGTCACCTCGGTAGCGGCGTGCGCTGGCGCGAGCTGTGGGATCTGAACCGGGGCGTGCCCCAGCCCGACGGCCGAGCGTGGATCACCGAGGACCTCATCCGCCCGGGATGGCGCTTCACGTTCCCGGCCGACGCCGTCGGTGTCCTGGCTGCACCGCTTCCCGTCCCGGCTCCGGCCACCCCAATCCCCGACGATGACCCCCAAGCGGCACCGACGCCGCCGCCACCCGACGACGAGGAGGCCGCACCACCACCAGCGTCCGAGGACAGCCCGGCCACACCCACGGCGCCCGGGCATCCCGGCAGCCAGACGCCGTCGACAACCCAGCCCCCTGAACCTGTGACGGCACCCCCGACGTCGGCGGCCCCGGGCGCCTCGGACCCGTCGACGTCAGGCGGCACCGACACCACCGACGAGCACGACGACGACAGCGCCGGATGGCCAGCACCCCTGCTCGGTGTCGCCGGCACCCTCCTCGCCGCGGGCGTCGTGCGAGAGCTGCACCGCCGCCGCGCCCGCCAGGCCGCCAGCCTGCCCGCCGGGCGGGAACGACGGTCGCTGCGACGCGTGCCCGTGGACCGGGAGCTTGCGGTCCGTGCCGACGAGGACAGCGCCAGCAGGCTCGACTCGGCTCTGGCCCATCTCGCCGAACACCTGGGTCCCCGCAACAGCCAGGACAGCCCGCAGCCCCGAGTCGTCCAGGTTGCCGGCGAACGCATCGACGTCCTCCTCGACCAGCCCCAGCCCGGCGCCCCGGCGCCGTGGCGGCCCGAGGCCTCCGGGCTGGTCTGGGTCCTCGACGCCAACCAGGAGATACCGGCCACGGCAGAAGACGCATCGCCGATGCCGGCCCTGGTCACCGTTGGAACCGGTGATGCCGCGATCCTCGTCGACCTCGAAGCCTTCGGGGTCGTATCGCTGGTTGGCGACCCCAAGGGGTGCGACGGGCTCGCCCGTTCGATCATCACCGAGCTGTCGGCCCGCAACGAGGGAACCGTCGCCGTCGAGATCGTCGGTGACCTCCTCGGCGACGAGGTCACCCGCCTCAACGGTGTACGCCATACCGCGAGCTGGGATGACGCCGACACCGCGCCCATCGGCACCTCCACCCGTCTGCTCGATACCGGCGGTTGGCCCCACACCTGGGCGGCACGGGCAAGCGGCAGGATCTACGACGGCTGGGCACCAACGGTCTGGATCACCCGCAGCACCGACGATGCCCGCTACCTCGACGCACTCGACGCCATCGCCAGCCACCCCGGCACCGGCACCGCCATGGTGGTAGTCGGCACTGACCCCGGTCATAGCCTCCGCATCCACGTCGACGCCGAAGGCCGCTTCGAGATACCCGAGCTGAACCTGCGCGGCGACGTCCAGGCGCTTGGGCAAGAAATCGCCGGCCAGCTCGCCGACCTCCTGGAGGACGCCGACACCCCCGTCGAGCCCGGGACCGACACCAGCGGCGACACCGGTGGTGAGACCAGTGCATACGCCTTCGACGACGGCGACGACCTCGTCGTCATCCCCCTCCTGTGCCGGACGGCAGGAAGCGCCGACGAGCCTGTGGAGTCGGGCCGCGACGACGGCGCACCGCCGAGCGACACCCTCTACCTGGACCCCGACTTCGACATCCTGGTACGTGTCTGCGGGCCGATCCGCGTCGACGGCGTTGCCGAAGAGCTGCCCCAGCGCGAGACGGCCGTCGCGACCTACGTCGCCCTGAACGGGCAGGTCGATATCGACAGGATCCGCGACGCCGTCTGGGCCGGCGCCGGCGTGTCGCTCAAGCGCGTGCGCAACGTCATCTCCACCGTCCGGGCTGTCGTCGGCGACGCTATCTCCTTCACACCAGACCACCGGCTCACCACCGGCCCCGGCCTGAGCACCGACCTGGAGCTGATCCGCCGTCGCCTGGAGCATGCCAAACAGCGCATCGACCCCTACTGCGAGGCCGATGTCCTACGCGGCGCCCTGGACCTGGCCACCGGCCGGGTCTGCACCTTCCCCCGGAGCCAGCGGCGGTGCTGGACCTGGATCGATCTCGACGGCTGGAACACTCACGTCGAAGCCCTCGTCGGATCGGTTGCCAGCCGGCTCGCCCGGGTCTACCTCGAACTGGGCGACGGCAACGGCGCCGTCTGGGCCGCACGTCAGGGAACCGACGCCCTCGGCCGCCGCGACGAGCTGACCATCCTCGAAGTCCGCGGCTACCAACACCTCGGCGACGAAGCCTCCGCCCGCTCCACCATGCGCAGCCACGAGAGCTACCTCAACGACCTCGGCATCGATGAGCACGACGACGAACTCCTCGAGCTCCTCGACCGCTACGCCACCCCCGCCCACCACAAGACAAGGCTGCAAGAACCTGGCGGACGTTGAGTGATCTCACCAACCGCCCTCCAGGCGGCGCCTTAGTGCGATGGCTGTTGCTTGCCAGGTGCGGTGATCGGGCGACGGGACAGGCATTCTCTCGGCATCGCCTGCCGCTGACCCGTGGTGGTCACCTCGTCGCGGTGTGGTGGGTCGGGTGTGGGTAGCGGGCGGCGGGGTCATTGCTCAGTTGTCGTCGCCGTGCCAGAGCCGAGGCTCTGGGCCGCGAGGACGATGAGTCGGCGAGCTTCGGCACCGGTCACGGCCCGTTCCCAGAGGCGGTCCATCACACGGACGTAGAGTGCCGAATCGTCCTCGCGGTGGGTTGTCTCGCCGGTGAAGGTCTCGATGACAGCCACGTCGTCGTAGAGCACGAAGGCATGCTGAGGTGCCGTATCGAGGGGGACTCCGATCGGCAAGATCCCCAGCTCGACATGCGGCATGCCTACGGCCATGAGAAGCCGATCGAGCTGCGTGTGCATCACGTCCGGGGGAGCCACCAGCCACCGCAACGCCGGCTCCGCCAGCAGGAACTGGAAGCGCCTCTCCGAGTTGTAGAGAGCCTGCTGGCTCTGCAAGCGCAGAGCCACAGCCTCATCGATGTCGCGTGTCTCGATGTCGTGGAGGTCGTATGCGGCAACCAACAGAGCACGGGCATAGTCGGGCACCTGCAACAGACCCGGGACGAACACGGTCTCGAAGCTGCGCACCACCTTGGACTGCTCGACCAGCTCGACATGGGTTGCCTGCGCAGCGGCGTCCCCTCGTGCGACCCGCCGCTTCCAGCTGAGGGTCACCGATTGGACCTCGCTGAGGAGGTCGACTAGGCCGTCGGCCTCGTCCGGAACGTCGCAGGCTTCGGCCCACTGCCGCAGGTCGTCGGCGCTCGGTAGCTGCTTGCCATTCTCCAGCTTCGACACCTTCGACTGCTGCCACGACAGCCGCTCGGCCAGGTCTTTGGCACGAAGCTCCGCGCCAATGCGCAGGGCGACGAGGCGCTCCACGATCCCGCCGGGCTGGATCAGCCAGTCAGCGATAACGGGCTTCAACGTGCTCCTAAGCGGCTCGGCCTCGGGCCACCTCCGATGTGCTGTGGTGGACCGCCAGGTCTCTCCACGCACACGCGTGAACGACACGCTCAGGCTCGGTCACCAATTCGGTTTCTAGCAGGTGGCCATCCATGTCGTATCGCATGGCCATGAGTCGGCACGAGTCGAACAGCCACCAGTCCTCGTCACCGGCTGCGGGTAGCAAGCCGACGTCGAAGGCACGTTGTCTGGCCATGTAGCGGATCGACTCGCCGGCCTCCTTGTTCCAATGATCGAACCATCGTTGCCACCGCTGGTAGGGCGTCGGCGGTTCCTCCTGCACGCGCACCCTCTCGATCCGCCTTCCTTCGGCGACGTGCCCGGCGACCTTAGCGAACCACTCCCGGGCCGCGGGGGTGTCAGTCGGCGGTGTCAGGTCACCGGCCAGGAAACGCGAGAACATCTCGCTTTCCACGGGCTCGATGTAGGCACGTTGCTGCTCCAACCGGAACGCGGTGTGCTCGAAGCTTCGTAGCTGTTCGGCCGACTCGTCCTCGGAGAGGATCCGGCCCACGCTCAAAGCTCCCGGAGACGGTCGAGGACCGCGGCGGGTACGAACACAGCGTCCTCGTCGTCGGCCAGGTCGCGAAGCAGAGCGCGGGTCTCGTCGTCCAGCGCCTTGCCCTGGACGACGTAGCCGCCGAGGACCCGGGTTCCATAGAGCGCCGCGCAGCTACCGAGGTTGGAAGTTGGGTCCTTCCACATGAAGTTGGGGTCAGGCACAGAGATCCGAGTCTTGGGCTCCACGGTTGCGTCTCCTTGTTGCCGGTTCCGCCAGTTTTCCCGGCGATCATTGCATGCGTCGAAAGCCTGAGCAACCAGTCCGGATGTCGATCGCATGAGCAGGCTCCTAACCCAGAGAAGCGGGCGCTGGTCTGCAATATCAAGGAATTCCTTCTAGTTGCTTGACACTTGCCAATGACTGTCCCAAGGTGAGAATCATGTGCGAGGAGCCACATGTCGGGTGATGGCACCCACCCCACCATCACCAGCCGTCTTGATGATGTGCTGGAGACCGGTGTGCTGGCGGCGGCGATTGATCCGTCGGTGGCACATCCAGGGCGGATGTACGACTACTTGCTTGGTGGGACGACGAACTTCGCTGCCGATCGAGCGGCGGTCGATGCCGGTGCCGTCGTGGTTGGGGGGATTGAGTTCGCCCGCCAGACGGTCCGCTCCAACCGGGCGTTTCTGGTGCGAGCGGTGCGCTGGCTGGCCACCGAGGCAGGGGTGCGGCAGTTCATGGATATCGGCACCGGGATTCCTACCCCTCCGACTGTTCACGAGGTCGCTCAGGCCACCGCGCCGGAGTCGCGGATCGTCTACGTGGATAACGACCCGATCGTGCTCGCACACGCACACCTGCTGATGCAGAGCGCACCAGAGGGCGCCACGACGTACATCAACGGCGACCTGCGCGAGGCCGACCCGATCCTCAAGGAGGCCGCCGAGGCCCTCGACTTCACCCGACCGGTGGCGGTGCTGCTCGTGGCCATCCTGCACTTCTTCCCCGATTGTGACGATCCGCTGGGGATTGTGGCCAGGCTCATTGACGCAGTGCCATCAGGCAGTTACCTGGTGGTGTCGCATCTTGCCTCGGACATCCAGGCCGACGAGATGGCCCAGCTCGCTGAGCGGTTCGCGGCCGACGAGATGATCACCGAGACCTTCGTCATGCGCGCCCGAACGGAGGTGGCCCGGTTCTTCGACGGGCTCGACCTCGTCGCTCCCGGCGTGGTCGGTCTCGATGATTGGCGGCCAGACGACGCGACCGGGCTGCCGTCGGCGGGATGGGTCAATCCTTTCTGGTGCGGGATCGGAGTCAAGCCATGACACCCCAGCGACGTCCTGGCTGTCCGCACGGGGACGAGCCGTTCGTGGTGCGGGCGTCCTGGGACGGCGAGAGGTGGGCGGTGGGCGTGGCAAACCGGCGGCGGCGAGGGTCGTGCCAACACCTCCGCCAGGACCCTGGCCGAGGTCCTGCCCAACGCGGCGGTTGTGATCCAGGCGCTCATCCGTCCCCGACCGTCGAGCCTGGTGTCTCGTATCGAGGTTGACGTGCGCCTCGATCCCGATCTCGCCGGGCGGTTCGAGACAGTGCGCGACCCCCACGACGCCGCGGCGGTCCTCCACGCAGCCGGCATGTGCCAAGACGACATCAGCACGATCGTCTTGTCGCGCCTGCATGCCATCGTCTCCGAGCGCGGTTTCGCACACGAGCGATGACCCGACGTCCGCGAGCGGCCGGGTTCTGGCGTCGGCACAGCTACCGGGACCTCGTTAGCCGCCGTGGCCCGATCAGCCTCGATCTGCATGTCGACGATCAAGCCAGCAAGCAACGACGCGGCCGTCAGGAGCGTGCCGCATGACCCCCGGCTACTGGATCGTGTGGCGCGCCAGCGTGCAGGCCGCAGACCCGCACGCCCTCCAGCGCCTCGAACGGGCTGTGGCATTCCTTCGGCGTAAGTCGTATGTGATCTGCGCCGAGTACGACTTCGACCTCACCGCCAGAACGGTGGTGTACCGCGTGACGATGGAGTACACCGCGACTCGCGCCGTCGCGATCCATCGAGCATCACGCGCCATCCGCTACAGCCTCCAGCGCGCCGGAATCGGTATCCCGCACGGCCTTCCCTATACACCAGCACCGGCCATGCGATTGGTACTGGACGACTGGCCCGTGTCGGCAAGGACGATTGCGACCGTCAGCGCTGTCGACGCGGTGCGGTCATGATCCTGGGGATCGAGGGCCCGGTTCTTGCTGGCAAGTCATCACTGGTCGGCACCCTCGCTGAGGAGCTGATCACTCAAGGCATCGACTGCGTGGCTTCCCCGTGCTACGAGGTCGCCGCGAAACAGCTGGGCCGCGCGATACCCGCCGCCGTACCCGCGACGCCTGATGAGCAGCTCCGGGCGCTGCAGCTCCTCCTCGATATTGACGAGGCACGCCGCCCCGCCCCTCCTCCGGCGCTACTCGTCTTGGATGGCACGGCATGGAGCCTCCAGGCCACCACCCATGCACTGCTGGTGACCGGCGCGTGGGGCGACTTGTACTTCGAGATCGATCCCTCGACAGCCCGTGCTGTCGAGGGCGCCAAGCCTGATGTGCTCGTGTACCTGGACGTTCCGTGGCGCGTGCAGATGAAGCGGGTGGCCACCCGACGAGTACCGCGTGCACCCCATCTCGACCCCGACTTCAGCGCGGCGTTCAGGTCCTTCTTCGAGCAGACCGTCAGGCAGCACCAAGCGCTCTGGCTCGATGGAACGAACCCTGTCCAGTCGAACACGGCAGCCGTCCTCGACTACCTGCAGCCTCGACCAGGAGGAGTTCGCTGATGCCCGACACGACCGCTGGCCTGGTCGCCCCGATGTTCCCGAGCTTCCAGGACGCGTACACGGCGGTGCTCCGCCACGTGGCCGATAACTACGAGCATGTCAACGCGCCTCGCGGAAACAAGAGCCGTGAGTGCTTGAACGTCAGCTTCCAGCTCGCTGATCCGCGGGCTCGCACGACGTACCTGGCGGCTCGCAAGGCGAACATCGTGTTCCATTGGGCCGAGGCTCTCTGGTACGTGTGGGCACGCAACGATGTCGAGTCGATCGCCTACTACGCCCCGCAGATCCGGGCCTACTCGGGTGACGGAGCCACGTTGAGCGGCTCCGCCTACGGTCGCCGTCTGTTCCGTCCGCTCCGAGACGGGCTACCAGCCACCTGGACGATGATCCGGGATCTGCTGCAGGAGGACCCGGAAACCAAGCGGGCGGTGGCGACGTTCTTCCGCCCCGAGGAGCTGGCGGTCGAGAACAACCTCGACGTGGCCTGCATCCTGGCGCTCCAGTTCCTCCAGCGCGACGGACGCCTCCACGCGGTCACCTACATGCGCGCCAACGACGCGGTGCAGGGACTGCTCAGCGACGTGTTCTCGTTCACCCTGATCCAGGAGCTCATGGCCCGCCAACTCGGCCTGGATCTGGGCACCTACACACATCACGTCGGCTCCATGCACATCGGTGACAAGGACCGCACGCGGGTCCTCGACGTCCTGACCGAGGCCGACAGCTCGGACAACCCGGTGCGTTACCCGGCGGCCCCCATGCCTGCCGGCGACGTGGACGTCGCGCTGCGGGTCGTTGAGGAATGGGAACGAATACTCCGCCTCAACGAGGTTCAGCTCGCCGTGGGCCAGCTCGAGGGGCTCGGCCTCGACCGCTACTGGCAGCAGGTCGCGTTGCTGTTCGAGGCCTACCGCCAGATCGCCCATCAACCCGACCAGCCCGTCTCGGCCGACACGCTCGCAGCGCTAGAGCCCGGCAACCGCTGGCTCTTGGCGCACCGTTGGCCCGACCGGATGTCCACCGGCTACGAGCCCGCCCGTGTCCCGCACCAAGTGATCAGCAAACGCCACAGCGGCACGCCTGGCACCGTGCTCACCGATGTGGACTGGGGGCGCTGCACGATCATCGTCCTGAAACCCGACTGCCTGGGCCGGGGGCTGGTCAACGACGTCCTTGGGTGGGTGTCCCGTGAGGTCGAGATCGTCACCCGCGAGACCGTTACGGTGAGCGACGCCCAGATCTTCGCCCACTACGCGGACATCATCGCCGACCGCGACTGGTTCAGCGTCGATGTCGTCGAGGATCTTCGCCGCATCTACGTCGGCCACGAGGTCGTCGTCGCGATCGGCCGAGGCCCTGGTCCCAACACCGCTCGGAGGGTGCGCGCGCTGCTGGGCCACTACGACCCCGCCAAGGCCGACCCGAACACGATCCGCGGGCATTTCGGTGTCGACAACCTGGAACGCTCCCGCGCCGAAGGCCGGCTGATCGAGAACCTCATCCACTCCTCGGACGAGAACTCCGCCGCCCGTGACTTCGGGATCTGGTTCGGGGCCAACCGCGCCGACCTCGTACTCGCCGCGACCGAGGAGACGACGGCGCCATGACACCAGTGACTCTCACCGGCTGCGGACCCTCCCGGCTGCCGCTGATGCCCGTCGAAGATCAGCAGGCTCTCGACCCCTACATGGCCCAGATCGTCACCTACCGCAAGAGCGGCCTCAGCCTGAATCACATCATCGGCTGCCCACTGGACTGCGGCTACTGCGTCCGACACTTCTGGGGGAACTTCGACCAGAAGACTCCGCAGCTCCTCATCCCGACCCCCGAGGCCATCGAGGGGCTCGTCGGCCACCCAGCGTTCCAGGCGGGGACGACGCCGATCCAGCTTTTCAACAAGGCCACCGACCCGTTCCTGCCCGGGGTGAAACCGCACCTGTTCGAGGTTCTCGAGGGCCTCGACGCCCGAGGCCTGGACAACCTGGTGCTGGTCATCACCCGGTTCCGGGTCACCAATGAGGACATGGCTCGCCTTGAACAGCTCGCCCACCTGCGGGTCACATTGCTGTTCACGTACTCAGGGATCACCGACCCGCGAATCGAACCCATTGCCCGCAGCGACACCACCGTGCGGGCGCTGCGCACCGCCGTCGACGCCAAGAACCGCACAAGGGTGGTGCTCTACTGGAGGCCTATCGTCCCCGGCTGGAACGACCAGCCCGACACGATGGCCCACGTCCTCGATGTCGGCCGAGACGTCGACGCCATCGTGTTCACCGGCTATTACCACAAGACCCACAACGCCACCTTCCTGCAGAGCCTCGGCGTCGAGGTGCCCTACGGCGACGACTACCAGCGCCGCAAGATGCTGCCCGCCGACCTCGACGCCCGAGTGACAGCCGCATGGCGCGCCTCGGGGATCACCACCCCGCTGTTCCGCAAGACCTCCTGCGGCGTCACCTACGCCCACCAGGTGCCCGACTACAACGGCCACTGGGGCATCCCCGAGCTGTGCGACATCTGTCCCGAGACACAGCGGCGCCGCTGCGCCGCCGGCCACCAGCCGCCGACCGACGTGGAGTTCCAGGCCGTCCTCGACGACCTCGGATACACCACACCGTTCATCGTCGATGGCGGCCACGTCTGGACCCACGGCCTGGGTGAGCAGCGCCGTTATGTCATCCAGCACACCCTCCGCTACCAGATCTGGGAAGCCGACCTACCCCACTTCGCCCACGCCCACGGCCGTGCCCTGCGCGGCTATCAGCCCAGCGACGACGAACGCACCCAGCTCGACGACGCACGCCAACAGGTCCTCGCCGACGTACGGTTTGACGACAACTAGCCCTCCAACCCGAAGGTGACGTCACTGGTGGCAGCCACCGGGACCTCCTGGAGAACCGAGCAGCTCGTCGCATTGGACCTCGAAGGCTCAGGCGCCCAGGACCGCGACAAGGAGGCCCTCCTCGAGGTCGCCGTCGTGCCCCTCCTCAACGGCCAACCCGATGTCGACAACGCGTACGCCACCATGGTCAACCCGGGCCGCAAGATCCGCCAAGGCCCCTGGATCTCACCTGGCCTCACCAACAGCGTCCTCGCCGGTGCCCCGCCGCTCGGCGACGTCGAGCCGAACCTCGCAAAGCGTCTCGACAGGGCCGTAATCGTCGGCCACAACATCGGGGTCGACTGGCGGCTCCTGCACCGCCGGTGCCCCGCCATCCAGCCTCGAGCACTCCTCGACACGCTGCGGCTCGCCAAGCACGTGCGGCCCACCGAGAAGGCCCGCAGCCTCACCAGCCTCCTCGACCGTCACGAACTCACCGGCATCGTCAACAAGCTCGCCTCTGCCAGCCAACCCCACCGTGCCCTGTGGGACACCACCGCCGCAGCGTTGCTCCTCGCCGCCCTGACCACCGTCGGCTACGACCACGACCCCACCCTCGAACAGCTCATCCAGGTCGCTGCCATCCCTCTCGACCTGGCGCCTACCGCTCCGCGGCTGTTCTGACGCGAGCTGGTATGCCCAATGAGGCAGCTTCCTCTATGGCGTCGAGTCGTGTTCGTCGACTGGCATGGGGTGCTGTCGGACGAGCCGTTCTGGTTATCAATCCGACCAGGCCGGACGGATCGCTTGCGGTGGCCAGGGCGGCAGGGCCCTGGCGTGGACTGCTCTCTTGTTCGGCGGTTCAGTTTCGGTCGTCGCCAACGTCCCCGCCGCTTGCCCCCACCTTGGCCGGCCGCCTCGTGGCCGCCTGGCCGCCCGTCGCCCTCCTGGTGTCGTACGAGCTGCTTCTCAGCGTCAGCCACCGTGGTGTCGGGTTAGCGCATGCGGGGACTCGTAGCAAGCTCCTGAAGCGAGTGGGCTAGTTCGTTGACGTCTCGATCGCAGCCGGCGGTGGATCTGGGTTCTCACGGTCACCGGACGCCTCGACGGCCTCGGTAGGAAGGAGCCTCACAGCCTCGCCTCGGTCGCCGTGTGACTTACGGCCTCGAGCGCTCAGCCATAGCCACCGTCGGGGTTGCGGTAGGCGTCTAGCACCCGCAATGCCAGGTCGGGGGTCGCCCTCGCCGAGGGCCAGGCCGGAGAGTGTCGGATCTGGAGTGCGTCTTGGTTGTTCGCTGACCCCGCGGCGGGAGTGCCACCGGATGATCTGATGCGCGCATCCGCGGATGGCAGAGTGGATGCCGTGGAACCCGAAGTCCAGGCGCATCTCGACGGCATCGCTGCTCCCCAGCGTCGACGTGATGCCCAGACGTTGCTTGAGCTGATGCGTCGGGCCACCGGTGAGGAGCCCAAGATGTGGGGGAGCATCGTCGGGTTCGGCGAGTATCACTACAAGTACGACAGTGGCCGTGAAGGCGATGCACCTGCCGCGGGGTTCTCAGCCCGCAAGGCGGCAACAGTGGTCTACGTGGCAGACGGCGTAGGCGCACACGAGCCGTCGCTCATGGACCTCGGACCGCACACCACCGGCGTTGGATGTATCTACGTGAAGGACCTGACGGCCGTTGACCCGAAGGTGCTCGAGCGCATCGTCGCCCGTTCCTACGCAACCCTCACCGCAAGCACGTACACCAAGCGGGCTCGCGACGGCGGCGCGAGCTAGCTGGGCAAACTCAGGCAACGAGTAGGGCCGGGCGTGGGTCCCAACGTGAGCTAGAACAGCGTCCGAATCGAGGCAGTCAGAGGGCAGTGTCAGAGCGCCAGCCGGGTGTGGGAATGACGGTCAGATTTGGCCCCGCGTGATGACCTCGGCCGGCCCCACGTCGTCACGCTCCGTGAGATGAGGCGGCGGTCCTCTCACGAGCAGATCGCCGGATCGGTCGCGGCTGCGACAGCCAGGACTACTCCTCGCGGAGCACCTCGCGGAGCTCCGCAGCGAACGCGGCCGGGTCGTTGCCGGGGGACCACTCGTTGGCCGCGAAGCCGCCGTGGTCGCCGGGGAAGATCACCGGCTCGACGCCGACCAGCCGGGCGACCGCTTCACCACCGCGCCGAGCCAACCCGCCCTCGCCCAGGGCACCGATTGCGATCACGATGCGCACCGGTGACGAGCGCAGGGCCTCCGTGTCGGGCTCGAACGGCGGCATGGCGAGGTTGCCGCTCAGCAGCAGGTCATCGCGGGTGCCGTCGTCGTCGGTGGGGAGACCGAACTGCGCGGGGTCTGGCTCGGGCCGGTCCAGGTAGTCGTCGGGCAGCACGCCCTGATGCGTGACCAGCTGGATGAACTTCGCCATTGCTGGACCGAAACCGCGGCGCTGGTAGGTGTCGGCGATGTCGGCGTTCACCTTGATCGCCATCTCACTGTCCTCGAGCAGCGTGAGCACCGGCGGCTCGTGTGAGACAAAGGTGCGCACGTCTTCGGGGTGGGCGACAACCCAGTGCAGGCCGCACATGCCGCCGCCGCTCGACCCGAACGCGTCCACCGATCCGAGGCCGACGGCCTCGACGACGCGGTGGTAGTCCTCGGCGTGCACCTCCACCGTGAGCTCGCTGCCGGGCTCACGAGAGCTCCGCTCCATGCCACGGGGGTCGTACGTGATGACCGTGCGGTCGGTGAAGTGACCGACGAGCTGCTCGAAGCCCGAGGCGCCCATGGGCGAGCCGAAGATGAAGAGCGGGCGCTTATTGCTCGGGATGTCGGGCTCGTAGACGTCGTACGTCAACCTGGCGCCCGGGACCTCGAGGCTGTGGGTGGTCGGCTTGGCCATGTGTGCCCCTTCGTGCGGATCCTGCCCATACTGACTGGTGTAGTGCTCGGAGCTCATCGGCCAGCCGGCTCAGGTGCTCGGCCACCTCTCGTGCGAGCGCGCCAGATCGACGTCAGCTCCGCGTGAGTCGCGCCCACAACCGAAAGATCCGGGATCCCGATCCGTGATTCGGGCGCGGGTCTTGCGTCGTTCGGGACGGTAACCCTGCCGCTCGATGGCTGCGCGCGATCGCCGAATCGGGCGCGTCCTCTGGCACCGCGCCGACGAACGAGAGATGCGTGTCGAGCCCGACGCCGGCGACGACAAGAAATGGTCAATTTCGGCGATGCGACCAGAGCGCCTTCGCCGCACGATTCGACGATGGATCGTTCGGAGCTTCGAGATCGGATGCTCGCCGACGTGGGTGCTGAGACCCATGACCTCGATGTTGGTGGTGTGCGCACCAGCGTCATAGAAGCCGGCGATGGCCCACCGCTCGTTCTGTTGCACGGAGCCATCGAGTGCGGCGGGATCATCTGGAGCCCGGTCGTCTCGGACCTCGCACAGCGGTGCCGCGTCATCGTGCCTGACGTGCCCGGTCTGGGAGAATCGGATCCGCTCGAGCGTCTCGACCTCGAGGCGTTCTCGACGTGGTTCGAGGAGCTTCTCCACGCAGCCCACGTCCAGCGTCCCACGCTGGTAGCCCATTCACTCCTCGGAACGATGGCGGCGCGCTACGCCTCCCGAGAGGGGAGCCAACTCGAGCGCGTCGTCATCTCGGCGGCCCCAGGCGTCGGTCCCTATCGCATGCCGTGGAAGCTGAAGTACGTCGCTGTCCGATTCGCCATCCGGCCCACACCTCGCAACGCCGAACGCTTCGACCGGTTCGCGCTGTACGACCTCGACGCGATCCGGGCCCGAAACCGCGATTGGTGGGACGCCTTCGAGATGTACAACCGCATCCAGGCCCGTCGTCACCACGTGAAGAAGACGATGAACCGACTCATCGCGGACCAGGCCAAGTCGATCGATCGGGGTGACCTCGCCCGCATCGATGTACCCGTGACGTTGTTGTGGGGGCTGCATGATCGCATGGTGCCACTGAGCGTCGGACAAGCGGCGGCCGTCGACCATGGATGGCCCTTGCACGTGATCGACGGGGCCGCTCACGCCCCCCAGATCGAGACGCCGCAAGAGTTCGTTGCCACGCTTGCGGCGCTTGGCGGTGAGCACCCGGCGAGGGACACACGCCGCGGGAGTGCGCCTGAACTGGAACGCTCATCGCCGACGACTCCCATCCGACATCCTGACGACGCGAGCAGTCGTGACGTCCATCGTCCGCGAGGCGACCCCGCGAGGGACTGAGCGCGCCCAGGTTGGTAGGCACCCGTACGTCAGAGACAAGTCGACGCGATCAAGCCAACCCGTGCCGGTGCGCGACGGCGGCTGCGGCGGTCCGCGTGTTCACACCGAGCTTCGAGAAGATGTTCTGGACGTGTCGGGCGACTGTGTGCTCGCTAACGATGAGCGTGGCGGCGATCTCCCGGTTCGTGTGGCCCACCGCCACCAGGCAGAGCACCTCGATCTCACGTTGCGACAGGCCGCTTGGCGCCTCAGTGGTCCGAGGCAGACAAGCGTGCTCCATGCTCGCCAGGTCGGGTCCGGCACCGAGCCTCGAGAACGCCAGCCGGGCGGCATCGAACTCCATTGCCGCGGCTTCGTCGTCGCCAGCAGCGCGGCACGCGAGGCCGAGCACGGCGCGCGTCTTCGCGGCTTCGTAGGGCGTCGTGAGGTCTTGCCACAGCCGCCAGGCGCGCCGAAGCGACTCGAATGCTGTTGTGAAGTCCTGGCGCGCCACGTCGACCTGGCCGTCCGCGTGTAGCGAGGTGGCGTGCGCAAACGCCACGTCGAGGGATGCCGCGACGGCACGCAGTTCATCGGCAGCCTCCGCGGCGGCGACGAGGTCTCCGGCCCCGAGGTGCACCTCGACTGCGGCGGCAAGCACACGCACGCGAGCGCCCGCCCCTCCGGGCTCGGCGCTGACTCGGCGGATCGCCTTCACTGAGGCCGCTACGTCGCCGCAGGAGAGCCGGAGCAGCGCGAGCCCAGGCTGCGGATCACGGCCGGCTGCCGCCGCGGCGCGGTAACAGGCTTCGGCGTCCGCGACTGATCCGATCAGCCTGTGCAGCTCGCCTTCGCGATAAGCGGCTTCACCCTCCAGGGGGGTGCCCTCGACCTGCTCCCGGGCGCGACACGCCTCGTCAAGCGCGTCCTCCCAGTTGCCCTGGAGCTGCATCACCTCCGAGCGATGCACGAGACACTGCCCACGAAACGGCACAAGGTCGGCTTGGCCGTCGCACCAGCGACTGAGCACCGCAGTCCACTCGATCGCTCGGCGGAGCTCGAGGGCGCGCTGGCACGCGTCGATCACACCGCAGTACACGACCCCTTCAGCCAGCGGAGAGACACCCTCGGCTGAGACCACGACCATGGCTTCGTCGAGGGCGGCCAAGGCATCAGCGATCGCGCCGGACATGATGCGGGCCTGGCCGAGACCCATTAGCGAAATGGCCAGGAGGTCAGGATCACCATGGTGACGCCCGATCGTTGCTGCCTCGCTGAAGATCCCCACAGCGTGAGCGGGCTGAGAGTCGCAGCTCGCGATGGCGTCGGGCAGCAACAGCAGACCGCGCTCCGCACATGGCCCTTCGACGGATTCGAGGACCTCGTGAGCGCGCCCGAGCCATCCGCTCCCGAGCGAGACCTGCCCGTCGGACATGAGGCCAAACGCCAACCAGAACGCGCCACGAGCCGCGCGGCGGTGCTCGCCAGCTGCTTGGTACGCGCGGCACGCCTTGTCCGACCGAGCTACCCAGTCGTCGGACCCGATGAGATACGCGGCGACCGCGAGGCGCTCGAGATCCGCAGCATCACCACCCGCTTCGATGGCGAGAGCGGCGTAGGCCTCGGTCCACGCCCGGCGGGCGAAGGCGGCCCGACCACGTTCGGCGTGATCGCTCACGGCTCACATGATCGTCGATCCGTTGCACCAACCGCCCGCTTCCTCGGCGATGGCTGCAACGCGACGGTGCTGCCTCGCGTGAGCGCGCCATATCGACGGCTCTGGGTCGCCCCTCCGGATGCCGCAACGGCACGCCAGTCTCACTCACCGTGGCGTAGGTGGGGCCAGTTCGGGCTGTCACCCGGGGCCAGACGAAGCCGTCATTCCCACGGGTGCGTTCAGGACGGGGGTTTGCGTCCGACGGCCCCGTAGAAGGTCCGTGCCCACCGATGAAGTCCTGAGGGTGTGCCGGGTGGCAGCCACTGGTCCATCGACGCCAGGCCGGGACCGACCAGCTCTAGCCCTTGGAAGAAACGTCCGACCTCGTCATGGCTGCGGAGGATGAACTCGTATTCCGCCTTGTCGCCAGGAGACTCGGCAACTGCTCTCATCTTCTCGGGTTCGAAGTCTGCGGTGAGGTGGGAGATCACGAGGTAGCTGCCCGGAGAGGCGGCGTTCATGAGCTGGGCGACCAGTCCGTACGGGTCTTCCGTGTCGTGGAAGAAGTGTAGCATTGACACGAGCATCACCGCGACGGGTTCTGAGAGATCGAGCGTTGCCTCTGCTCGTAGAAGGACGTTCTTGGGATCGTGCAGGTCGCCGTTGATGTAGGCCGTGGTGCCTTCGGGGGTGCTATCGAGCAGTGTATGGGCGTGGGCCAGGACGATCGGATCGTTGTCGACATAGACGATGCGGCTGTCGGGCGCGGCTCGCTGGGCGACCTCGTGGACGTTGGCTTGGTTGGGTAAGCCGCTGCCGATGTCGAGGAACTGGCGGACGCCTGCTTCGACGACGTAGCGGACTGCTGCGGCGAGGAAGACTCGGTTGCTGCGTACGGCCGCTCGAGCACGACCAATGCCGCCGATGGCAACTCCGGACGCCTCGGCAACCTCTCTGTCAATGGGGAAGTTGTCAGTGCCGCCGAGGAGGTAGTCGTACACCCGGGCTGCGCTGGCGATGGTGGTGTCAAGTCCGTCGGGCGCTGGACGATCGGTCATGAGGGGACCCTCGACGTTCGTGGTGCGAGCGGCCTGTTCCGGCTGTCTCGTTGTGCTGCTGGTTGCAATTGCAACGTTCTTTGCAGCCAGTGTTGACAGAAGGGTAGCATGTGCGGTGCGGTGAACGAAGACGAGCCTGTGGCAGACCCACGAGTGGACAACGACCGGCGGATGAGCCCGATC
>JBOGHK010000093.1:0-80922 GCA_050744325.1 Acidimicrobiales bacterium | reverse complement strand
GCCCGGGATCGTGCAGAGCCGGTCCCGGGCGTCAGCGAAAGGGGCGATCAGCTCGTCGATACCGGCCTGGAGACGCCCGATCGACTCGTCGATGTAGTCGATGTGGGCCAGGATCTCTCCGACCACCAGCGCGTGGTTCGGGCCGAACCGGCCCTTGAGCGCTGCCTGCAGTTGCGGGAGCTTCTGGCGCAGACGGCCCCGGGCCAGGTCAGCGAGGATCTCGGGGTCGCGGGTGCCGGCGACGAGCGCGTCGAGCATGTCCCGACCGGAACGGCCCTTGATATCGCTGGCGACGCTGGAGAGCTTGACCCCGGCGTCTTGGAGGACCTTGTCGAGGCGCTGGGCCTCCCGTGTGCGTTCCTCCACCCTCGTTCGCTGGTACCGGGTCAGGTTCCGCAGCTCCCGGATCGGCTTTGGGGGCACGAAGCTCGGTCGCACGAGCCCGAAGCGAACCAGCCGACAGATCCAATCGGAGTCGGCCATGTCGGTCTTGCGGCCCGGGACGTTGTGCATGTGCCGGGCGTTGACCAGCCAGCACTCGAGCTCTTCTTCGAGCACGTAGAACACCGGCTTCCAGTAGACGCCGGTGGCCTCCATCCCCACCCGGGTCACCCCGAGCGCGACCAGCCAGTCCCGCAGACCACACAAGTCATCGGTGAAGGTCGCGAACTCGGCCTGGTGCCTCTCGATCGTCCCGTCCAGGCCCGGCACCCTGGCGGTCACCGCCACCATGTCCTTGTGCACGTCGAGCCCAGCCGAGCGCTCGACGATCACCTCCAAATCGTCGTCGTTCACAACGACTCCACCTCCCACCAGTCGGGCTCACGGGCAGCGCCGTGCAGGGAGACCGGCCAGAAGAAATCTGAAGTACGCGCTCGCAACGGCAATCAACGGTGCTCCGGGTCTCCACGTCACGCTGAGACACGGGCTCGACCACACCAAGGAGAGCCGACGTCGACAACACAGCGCCCCCACATCATTTCCCCAACCCCCGGTGGGCGTCACGCCCCCCAACGCTGAGACGAGCATCACGGCGGCGAGGAGGATCGCAGCGATCCACAGAGCGATGTTCATCGCCGCTCCCCTGCGTCGACGCCCACGTAGGTGCGGAACACCTCGGTGGCGTCGAGGTCGTTCGCATTCCCGGACCACCCGACGCGGCCTGGTTGAGGATGTAGACGTGATCAGCCAGCGCGCACGGTTGACGTACTGGTCGACCAGGAGGATCGACACCCCCGTGCCAGCGAGGGTCTTCAGGAACTCGAAGGTCTCGTCGACGACGAGTGGGGCGAGGCCCAGCGAGACGTCGTCGAGGAGAACGAGGCGGGGATTGGCGACTTAGGCGTGGGCGACGGCGAGGAACTGCTGCTCGCCACCGCTCCTGGTCCCGGCCCGTTGATCGAGGTGCTCACCGAGCCGGGGGGAAGACCTCACAGGCCCGGCGCAGGGCCCCCTTCTCTCGCTCGGCCCCACTTGGAGCAGGAGGTTGTTACGAACGCTCAGCGAGGGGAAGACACCGCGACCCTGGGGTATGTGGCAGATGCCATTGCGGGCTCGACAGGACCTCGCGCGTGGGCCCGCGTTCGATGAGCACCCCGAGGTCGAGGACGTGGACCTGCTCGCACACTGTCCGGACGAGGGTATGTCGTGTTCGACGAGCAGGACACCGCAGCCATCCTCGTCGACCACCTTGCGGAGGATCCGGGCGAAGTTGGTCGTCTCGGTGTCGTCCAGGCCCGACGACGGCTCGTCGAGCAGCAGGATCTCGAACCCACCTGCCAACACCGTGCGAGCTCGACGAGGCGGCGCTGGCCGCTCGACAGCACGCCGGCCCTCTGGTCCGCGAGGTGCGCGATGACGCAGCGTTCGAGAGCCTGGCCGGTCGCGGCCTGCACCGCCCAGGCGTCGGCGGAGGTGCCCAAGATCGACGCGAGAACGTGGCGGCCGGCCAGCCTCGCCTCGAGGCCCATCGACACGTTCTGCCGCACCGTGCTAGCTGGGCGTCACCCATCTTCGCCGCGAACTCGGCGGTCGCGGCTCTGGGTGAACGTCAGCATCCGCACCGTCAGCTCGGGGCGCCCTGGGCCAGCCGCTCCAAGTACTGCACGCTCGTGAAGCTTTTGCCGGTCCCGGGGCCAGCGAGGAGGCGACCGTGGCGCCCCGGAGCGTGGTTCAGAAAGTCCTGTTGCTCGTCGTTGAGCTTCGCGGCCGACATTGTTCCAGGCTGCGCGCGTCGACCATGACCAGGTTCTGAACGCCTGCCACACTGGATCAGAAGCCCGATGGGGCAAGGTCAAGTACGTGGATGAGGTCAGGGTGGCCGAGCGTGTCGTGGGCGACGTGCGGGCTCCGTCCCCGGCCCCCAGAAGGGCGAGCCTGCTCAGTTGTGACGCCGCCTCAGGGCCCGCTGGGCATCATCGACCACCCGTCTCCACGGAGATGACTCCGAGCGGCGCTGGTACCGCTCGATCGTTCGACCAGCTCGCTCGTGGTCGAACGCCGTCGACGTCGGAAGCGGGGACGGCGTGGCGAGCCCTTGCTAACGGGACGGTAGGCGACTGTCAGGCAGCGCCCACCGCGTGCCGAGGGAGCGCTGAGGGCGCTCCCTCGGCGACCTCTCACGGGTTGAGGTTCGCGAGGTCGACACCTTCGATGACGATCTCGACGCGCCGGTTCTCGGCGCGGCCCTGGGGATCGTCCGAGCCGTCGGGATGGGTGTTGGGCGCCGCGGACTGGGTCTCGCCGAGGCCTTGGGTTTGGAGGCGTGACGGGTCGATGCCGGCGTCGGTGAAGTAGTCGGCGACGGCCTGGGCGCGCTGCTCGGACAGCGTCTGGTTGGCAGCGTCGGAGCCGACTGCGTCGGTGTGCCCGTTCACCTGCACCGGTGCCTCGGCGAAGTAGTCGATGGCCTGGACCAGCTCGTCGAGCACCGAGACGGCGTCGGGGAGCAGGTCGTGCTGGCCGAACGCGAAGAGCACCCGTTCGGGCAGGGTGACCACGGTGTCGCCTCCGCGGGTCTCCGCGTTGAGCTCGGAGAGGGCTTCGGTGATCTCGCTTTCGAGATCCGAGGCGGCGTCGGCGCCTTCGCGTTCGATCTGGGAGCCCGGGTCGGCGTCGTCGGTGGTTTTGTCCTGGTTGGCGCCCTCGGTGTCGTCGCCGCCTGAGCTGCAGGCGGTCAGGGCCAGCGATGCGGCCAGCATCGCTGCGGCGACATGGCGGGGAAGGGATCGGGTCGTCATCGCGATCAGTCCCAAGTGAGATCGATGGGGACGACGAAACCGGGGCCTGGGCTCGTGGCGCCTCGCTCGAGGTTCGAGTCGACCGACCAGCTGTCGATCTCGTCGGTGGCGACGTTGGTGACGAGGCGCAACTGGTCGGGATGGCCGGTCACCGGGCCGAGGAACGCGAACGTGCCGCTCAACGTCTCGCCCTGCAGCACGTCGAGGTACCCAGCGCTCTGGTTCTCGGGGGGCAGCACGAAGTTGTAGCTGTTGCCGGCGTCGTCGACGAGCCGCAGATCGTCTTCCGCCCCCGGATAGAACGCCCGGTGGACGGAGATCCGTTCGGGGCTGCTGTTGACGATCTCCATGTCGACCAGGATGTCGTCACCGTCGAAGGCGATGTGGCTGAGGGTCAGCATGGTTCCGTCGGGGCTGCGCACCTCCACGTCGAGGTCGCTGTCCTGCGGCGCCGTGGCCGCGGCGTCGTCGGTGCTGTCGTGGGTGTCCACGGCGTCCTCGTCGGCCGCCGAAGTGATCGTTGCGTCGTCGACGCCGACGCTTTGGGTCTCGGCCTCGTCGGAATCGTCGGATCCGCCGCAGGCACCGACCGCGAACGCGACCACCAGCACGGCGAGCGTCGCTGGCCGAGATCGGGCCGGCCGGGAGGGGGAGTGGTTGATGGGCATCAGAGCTCTCCTGCGCTGGACGGGGATGTAGCGCCCTCTTCGTCGGAACGAGCGGGCCGATCGGTTGCAGGAATGATCCGGTCAGTCGTCGCCGGTGGCATCGTCGACCCGGACGTCGTGGCTGACCGAGATCACCTCTCCGGAGGGCGCTCTGGCGAGCAAGGTCACCGTCGCCACGCCCGGGGAGCTCGCCCGCACCTCCAGCTGCGCTCCCAGCTCGAAGCTTCGTTCGGGTGTCGCCCACACCCACTCGTCGATGTCGTCGTCGACTCGCGCGGTGAACAGCGCGGTCTCGTCGACCCCGACCTCTTCGGGGCCCTCGATGGCGATGGTGGCGCCGGCCACGGTGCGCGCGACCTGCACATCGCCGTTGTCGAGACGGGTCACATCGGCCCCACCGTCGGCAAGATGATCCTGGAGGACCACCATGCCCAACCCGAGGCCCAGCGCGGCCACCAGGGCGATAGCGATCGCCCTCGAACGCCGGAGCCCGCGGCCACCAGGAGCCTCGCGCTGACCGACCCGTGGGCGAGCGTCCCCAGCAGCAGCGGCGACCACTGGTGCCGGTGCCGCTGACCGCAGCACGCCGTCGACGGCGTCGAGCCAGGTCGCCGGGTCCGGGTGTCGTACTGCCGGATCGCGTGCGAGGCTCCGGTCGAGCACCGCACCCAGCTCGTCCGGGAGGCCGGCCGCCGAGATCTGGTCGCGCACCGACGCGTCGTCGGGCGGCGGTGCGCCGGTCACCAGCCAAGCCACCAGCGCCGACGGCGACCAGATATCGGCCACCGCGGTGACGATCGTGGGACCATCGCGCTGCTCGGGGGGCCGGAACCCCTCGGTGCCACCCGCGGCGGTGTGGCCCGAGTTGAGCGCCAGGTCCTTGCACAGCCCCAGGTCGGCGAGCAGCAGACGCTCGTCGGAAGCCAACAGCGCAGTGTCGCTGTCGCCCCGCCCTGTGGCGGTGATCGGCCTGGCGTGTCGTCCGGGCGTCGATGCCACGAGCACGTTGCCGGGGCTCAGGTCCCGATGGACCACCTCGGCGGCGTGGACAGCCTCCACCGATGCCGCCAACGACCCGGCCAGGGCTCGGACATCGGCACCAGTTGGGTGCCACCCTCCACGACGTAGCCCGGCGACCCGGGCGGCCAGCGTGCCCCGGTCGGCGTACTCCAACACGAGGTACGGCTGCTGCCGGTCGGTCTCGCCCAGGTCGTACACCCCGATGACATGCGGGCTGTCGACGCGGCGCAGCACGCGCCCCTCAGCTAGGAAACGCTCGCGGACATCGGGATCCAGGCTGTGGTTCTCAGCCAGCACCTTGACGGCCACGGTGTCCTCCATCCGCTCGTCGACCGCCCGGTACACCGTCGCGAAGGCACCCGTACCGACCACGCCCTCCAGGCGATAGCGGCCGATCCGCGTCGCCGACTCCACCCGCTCGCTCACCGCCTCCCACCCTGGTCCAGCGCTCGGGCCAACAGGGCGCGCCCCCGGGCCACTGTCGCGCACGAGGTCCGGAGGGTTGAAGTGCTGGCGCACCGTCCCTTCACTGGCACCGAAGCCCCGACGATCGAAGGTGAACACCACGTAGCCGGCACGCGCCAGGCGGATCCCATAGACCGGCACGGTCATCTCCTTGACCGAGGGCATCGGACCGTCGAGCACCACCCCCGGGCGGCGACCGTCGCCCCGGCGTGGGGGCGTCGGAGGAAGATAGAGATGCCCGGCCAACTGCAGCCCGTCGCTGGGGAACGACACATCCAGCCGTGTCACGTCACCGAGGTCGTACACACCCGGTGATGGCGAGGGCACCGTCGGGTCGTAACGGTCCGGACCGTCAGATTGGCTTGCGGCCGCCGAGTCCCTGTGGTCAGGCGGAACAGGACCATGATGGTCGTCGGGCTGCATGACCCGCGAGTCTGCGCAGGCGGCGACGCCCGATCAACGACCAGATCTGCAACGATCGATGCCCCGAACGCATCAATGCTCGCAGGAGGAGGTACAGACGTTGGATCAGGCTGAGATCGACGCCTTCCTGGTCTTGTGCGAAGAGCTGCACTTCGGACGGACAGCACAACGTCTGCACGTGTCCCAGCCCAGGGTCAGTCGCCTCGTCGCCACGCTCGAGACCGACATCGGCGGTGCCCTGTTCGAGCGCACCAGCCGGCGAGTCACGCTCACCCCACTCGGTGCGCAGCTACGCGACCAGCTCGCCCCCGCCTACCGGCAGCTGACCGCAGCGTACGCGTCGGCTCGCGCCACGGCCCGCTCCCCCGCCGGACAGCTGCGCCTCGGCTTCGCCGCCACCACCGCCGTGCCCGCGCTCGACCAGCTGGTCGTGGCCTTCGAACGGGCGCAGCCCGACTGCACCGTGTCGCTGCACGAGGTGGACCTCGCCGACTCGATGGCGCCGTTGCAGTCCGGTGAGATCGATGTGATGGTGTGCTGGCTGATCCTCGATGATGCCGGCCTGACGCTCGGGCCCGCGATCGCCGAGTACCCCCAAGTGCTCGCCGTCGCCGCCGATCACCCCTTGGCCGGCCAGGCCAGCGTGTCGGTCGAGGTGCTCGCCGACCACCCCGTGCCCAACTTCGACTACCGCGGGCTCGCCGAGCAGATCCGGCGAGCGATGCTTCCCGCGCAGACCCCCTCCGGGCGTCCCGTCCGAGTGCACCCCACACCGGTGCGGACCATCGGCGAAGTAGCCAGCCTCATCGCCCGAGGACACGTCGTGCTCCCCACCCCGACCTCGATGCAGCACCGCTTCGGCAACGACCAGATCGTGCTCGTGCCCATCCACGACCTGCCCCCCGTACCCCTCGGCCTGATCTGGTCCACCTCCCACGAGAACGCACGAATCCGAGCTCTGGCACAAGTCGCACACAGCCTCACACCCTGAACAGCGACCTCTACGTTGCACCGTTGTCGACCGGCATGGCGCAGAGCTGGCCAGCCGATTCGAGGAGGTCCACCCTCCGGTCCGCTCACCGAGGCGCTCAGAATGGGTGCTATGCGTTGGGGGCCAAGCGGGTTGGCCGCACCTTGACCACACGCTTCGTGGTGGTCGGCCACGCATAGAACATCCGGTCGTCCTGCCCGGCGGGTTCCCGGCGGTGGCACCCCGTCGAACCCGACGCCGACGGGGACGAACGAGCACGAATCACCGACTAGAACTGTGAAATGCGGGCCGCGACGGGCAAGGGCAACACGAACACGCGCTACAAGGTCCACGGCGACGGTGTGGCTTCATTGACGGTGTCGGGCTTCGACGTACTTGCAATGCCTGAGCATCGGCGGGCGGAAGCGACGGCGATCGTCAAGGAGATCATCGAGACGAACGAGATCCGTGACTTCAAGTGGTACCGGACGGGCGGCAAGGACGAACTCTGTTGCTACTGGGGCGATCACCCCATGAACACGATGTGGGTCACGGCGAACAACGTCCATGTCCTGGCCGACACGTCGCTGGTGCGACGACCACCGAGTCGCCGGATCACGTGGAAGGACCAGCAGGGCGTGTGTATCGGATGGCTGCTCCCTGGTGCCGACCAAGGCTCTGGGGGAGCCCGGCGCAACGCTCGAATGGACGAGATTGTGTGCCCCGAGACGTTCCTTCGGCAACCAGCCGGATCAGTATGCGAGGAATGCGAGATAGTGCGTAGCTAGCGGAAGGCAACTGCGTCAGTTGCGGGCGGCGGTCGCCGCGCTCCGTTCACGAAGCTGCCGCCGGGGATTGGCCTTTCCGATGAAGGCGAGGCTTCGTGATGGCGACGAGGTCGGAGGGGTCGAGGTCAAGTTCCCGCGCTCAGCCGATCGAGGGGCATGATCCGCAGCAGACGCCGGACGTCCCGAGCCAGAGCTGGATCGCTCTCCGACGACGAGGCAGGCAATCGGTCGCGGAGCCGTCGAAGCAGCTCGCGCTCGCCGACGTCGAGGCCTCCCTACACACCGATCGGTTCGTCTGCGCCCGCGTCGAGGTGTTACGGGCATCTCTCCATGAGCACCGGGCGGCAGGTTTCGGCAGTGCTCATTGGTGATGGACCCACCTGGGGCGTCGTCGCGGTGGGCGATGATGCGCCGATGGTGGTCTCGTGTCTGTGTCCGGTGAGCGTCGAGAGGTACGCCGCGGCCGGCCGTGAGGTGCCGCGACCGCCCGCAGTCTGCCCGTACTGCCGGGGAGCGGCTACGACCAGACGGCGGCTACGGCCGGCAGGTTCGGGCCAACGGGCGTCGACATCAGGTGTGGGTGCTCCGCGGCCGCTGCGGGCGCTGCGCGGCTTCTCATGCCCTGTTCCCCGAGTTCGTTGTGGCCCACCACCTTGACACGGCTGACACCATCGGCGCCGCCCTCGTTGGCCAGCCCGACCCGGCCGTGGCGGCTACCACGGTGGCGGGTTGGCGGCGCCGTTGGCGAGCGAACCAGGCTGACCTCACCGCCGGCACCGCCGCGGCTCACGTCGCTTTGAGCGGGACGATCGTGACGGGCGAGCGGGCCGGCTCGTTGTCGGCGCTGATCGTCGCGTTGTGGCTGGCAGCCCGCGAGCGGGCTGCGGCGTCGGCGACGCCGTGGCGGACGCTCAACGTCATCACCGGCATGACCTGGCTGGCGCGCCGCGTGAAGTCGTCATGGGCCGGCGTCGGCCTCGTCCCTGTGGCCGCTCGAGCCCCATGACCAGCCAGTCCGGCTTGCCCGTCGCGGAGCCGGCGGGCGCCACGATCGGCACCTCGCGCTCCCCGTCCTCGACATGACCGGCACCAGGCTCGCTCAGCGCGCCCCGTCCGCCGCGCTGGGCTCTGCTCAGCGGGGCACATCCTCAGCAAGCGATGCCGCACCGTCCTCATCCAGCGTTGCCGGCCCGTGTGCAAACAGCGTGGCCGGCAACACGAGGCAGCACCTCCAAACGGGGCACAGGTTGCACAGCGCCCGCGCCTGTCGGATCAACACCGCGTTGAACATGAGGTCCCCCGGGACCACCGAGTGCGAGCACCGAGCGAGATCACGCCACATAGTCACCGGTCCTCAGCGCTCCTTACGGCTCTGCCGGCCAGGTCGCGGCCGCACAGGTCGCAGCGCCGGCAGGTCTCGTAGAGGGCAGCTGACGTGCCATCGGGGTGGTTCTGCCAGGCGCGTGGGTTGCTCTCGACGCAGATACGACAGCAGGTGAACACGATCTGGCGGTCTGGCCACTCGACCGCGACCAGGTCAGGTCGGCGGCTCAGCCCGTAGGCGGCGATCTCACTGTTGGGGACCAGCAGCGGTCGCTGCGGTGCCGCTCGCAAAGCCCGCTCACCGACCACGGCGGCGATGTCGTGACCGCACACGTTCGCCCGCCGCAGGGCGGTGACGACCGTCTGGATGTGCCTCGCGGCCTCGGCGACATGGCCCTCGGCGATCTGGAGGGCATGTTCGACCTCTTTGGGAAGCTCCGGCTCGACCGACACCTCGAGCAGGTCGGGGTCGCAGCCGAACTGCGCCCCTAGCAACAGGCGGGCGTTGGGGCCGACCTGGTCCAGTCGGGCCGCTGCGGTGTCGCCCCGACCCCGATGCCGACTATCACCTGGCTTTCCGCCGGGTTGGCAACGCGGTGGCTTTGGGGGAGCTGCTGGCCGAGGCTCGTGCGAGCGCCGACGCCCACCTCGCCGGGTGGGATGTGCCTGGGCACCTTGCGGTTGCTGCCCAGCGGCTGGGCGATCGGCTGAGCCCTTCGGGAGCCGACGCGGTCGAGTTGGTTCGGTTCACGCCCGCGGCCGGCCGGGAGGTGTGGCTGCACCGTGATCCGACAGGTGGAGCGTGGGAGCTGGCGCATGACCCGAGCGCGCTCTATCCGGGAGATCCCTCCGACGTGCTGGGTTCTGACTCGTGGGTTGAGCCTGGGCTCGGGTCGGCCGTCGAGCCGCCGCCTGCCTCAGAGCTAGAGGGCCCTGATCTGCTCTGACCGGCTCGGCTAGTCGATGCCTCCGAGCACGATGCCCGTATCGTCCATGGACGGCTGGGGTGATCGCACTACTTCGATCGCGTCGAGGACATGGGCGGCGTGGCCCCGCTGTAGTGGGTCGGCGAGTCGATGCTCGACGTCTTCCTGGTCGGCATCCCAGCGAGCGTGATAGGACTCGATCGCGGCCGCAGCGCGGCGCCAGTGCTCGCGGGCAGCCGGCTCTGTGGGCGGCTCGCCGAGCAGGTCCACGATGTGGTCGGGTCGGTCGACTTCGGCGGCCAGGCCGGCATGTCGGCGCCGGTGGCGGATGGTGTCGTTGAGCTCGGCCACCCGGCTCGCGGAGTGATCGGTCGACGTGGTGGACGGGGTCGAGGAGGCGGCGCTGTTCTCTGCGACGAGTTGGTCGCGTTCGTCCCACAGATCACCCAATGGTCGGGCGGGTGCCCAGCGGGGTTCGCGAGGGTGCCCTGTGGCGGCAAGGGCCTTGGAGCCGTCCCGGCTGAGGGCCCGGATGATGCGCTGGTAGGCGTCAGCGTCGACGGCCGGTTCGCCGTGCTGTTCGAGGTCCGATTCCTGCAGCCGGGTGTCGAGGTTGACGAGGTAGAGGTCGTTGCGCTGCCGGCCCCGGGAGAGCCCGGTGTATCCGGCTTGCCGGTAGAGCCGTTCGTCGCCGTAGACCAGGGGTGGTCGTAGGTGGCGCCCTGCGCCTTGTGAATGGTCGTGGCGTAGGCGTGGCGGAGGTACCCAGCGGTGACGAACCAGTGGGGGATGCACATCGGATCGCGTGAACGGCCGTCGGGTTGGATGGCGATGGCGCCGGTCGCCGGGTCGGTGTCGACGATCGTGGCGAACAGGGCGTTGTGGACCCCGAGCCAGCGGTCGCCGCGGGTGCACACCACCCGGTCGCCTGTCCCGAAAGTCGTCGGACCGACGCGGATTCCCGCATCGTCGGTGACGGTTCCGTCGGCGACGAGCAGCGCCCGAGCGGCTGAGTTGAGGTCGTCGACGTCGCGGCGCCGCAGGGCGATCATGCCCACGTTGCGCCCCTGACTGTGTTCCGTGTACCAGGTCTGCACCATGTCGCGGCGGACCTGGGCCGCACTGACCCCGACGTGAAGTCGGCCCTCCCGTTGATAGGCGGCGAGGACCCCGGGGATCCCACCGTGCTCCGGTGATCCGGTCCGGAGCTGCTCCAGAACCCGACGTTCCCATGGCTCGACCTGGCGGCGGTTCTCGCACAGCTCCGTGGCCCCGATCTCGGTGATCAGCGCAGCGAACGCTCCACCGGCCTCGACGGCGGGGAGCTGGTGGTGATCACCGACGAGCAGGACCTTGGCGCCGGAATGCCTCGCGATGGCGATGACCCTTGCCAGACGGCGCGTGTCAACCATGCCGGCCTCATCGACGACCAGGACGTGGCGATCGGTCACGGGGCTGGCGGAGATGCGGTCGGCATCGCACAGGAACCGGGCCACGGTGGCTGAGCGGATCCCCGCCCCGTGCTCGAGCTGGTCCGCGGCGCGAGCAGCCAAGGCAAGTCCCATGACGTGGAAGCCCGCTTCGCCCCACGCCCGGGCCGCGACTGCCAGCGCGTAGGTCTTGCCGGTACCGGCTCGTCCAACGACGAGCTCGACGCCGGCACTTGAGGTGGTGACCTGGCGGACCATCGCCGCCTGTTCAGCGCTGAGGTCCGGCCGGGAGGCCAGACAACGCTCGACGTGCTCGGCAGGGACACGACATGTGCCCGCAGTGCGTGCCTGCTGCGCCATGTCCAGCATGCTCCGTTCGATGGCGAGCATCTCTCTGGTGGACCAGTAGGGCTCGACGTGGCTTGCCGTGGTGAGGGTTCCGTCCGCCCGGTAGACGATCTCGTGGCCCCTCAGGCGGTCGAGACCGTCCCGGATCGTTTCGACATCCGGGTGGGCGAGCAGGTCGTCACACAGCGCGACCAGATCCGTGAGCCGCACCTTCGTCCCGGCTGGGAGAGCCTCGCACCAGGCCCGCATCACGTCCCGCCGATCGAACGTCGCGTCGTGCTGGGTCAGGCCACGGGCCGAGACCATCACCTCGACGGCGTGCTCCAGCTGGCCTGTGGTGACCGCCCGCGGCGGATGGCCGATCGCCTGCTGGAGCGATGCTGGCGCGACCCCGGCGGCGAGGGCCTCGTCTGCCCATCGTTGGCGCAGGCTGTCGGGGTCGACGCCGTACTCCTTGGTGCTGCGCGTCGCGTGAGCTGCGACCTGCGCTGCTCGGGCGGAGTGCTCCCCGCGGCGCTCCATCGCTGCGATGATCTCGTGACGTCGTTTGCTGAAGACCTGGACGAGCATGGGATCGATGCCCGCGATCTCGGCATGGCCCATGTGGGCTTCGTCCCAGGCCACGCCGAGCCGATCGGTGAGTTCCCCGCGCAGGACCGCCTGGTAGACGAAGCCTGCGGTGCGGGCATGCCGGTAGATGATCGGCGAGTGGAGCGCTCCCCAACCGCCATCGACGAGCCCCACCAGGTTCACCGCGAGGGCGTGGGTGTGGAGCTGGGGATCACCGGCGCGGCTCGTGCGGTGGCGGAAGGCGGCGCCGGCGAGGCCCTCGGCCCGCACTGTGGTGATGTCGCCGTCGGTCCGCCGGCGGGAGCAGGCCGCGTAGCGCTCCAGATAGGCGATGCCCTCGGCGACGGCGGCCTCGTGGGCCGCGACGACCTCGGCGGCGATCCGGGCATCGCTGAGGCCGTAGAGCACGGAAACCGTTTTGGGGGCCGAGAAAGTCAGGTCCCATCCCGGCACCCGGGCCACACCCTCGCGCCCGGCGAGGCGATCGCCAGTCAGCGGGTCGAGGCCGTCCATGAGCTTGGCGAGCTGCCCTGCTCGGACCCTGCCCGCCAGCCCCAACCGGGACGCGCCACGGCCGTTCCAGGTTCCAGCCACCTCACCGCGGCCGGAGTAGTAGTCCTCGATCCCGGACGCGACCTTGCTCAGGTAGTAGTTCTGCTGACCTATGCCCAGCTTGGCGATGGTGAGCACCCCGTGCCTCCCACAGCGACGAATCGACTGTGGGCCCGGGATCGCCGGGGGGCCTACCGGCTGTACCTGCGACATCGCAGGGTACCTGTCACAGCGCCACTGTGGGAAGGCCGGCCGCCTGCACGTTCGCCAGGCAACAGGTGTGGCCGCCTCGGCGCACCGGAGGTGTGCATAGTGTGTCGGCTTCTCCCCGCACGCCCGCCCCGCGACTCCCTCCGCGCCCGCGCGTCCCTGCGCGGCGCCACCTCCTCCGGCTCCGCACCCCCGGCCCCTCCACCGCCGCACCCCGCCGGCTATCACCGCTCGCGGCCCGCGCCCTGTCCCGGTGCCGCCGCGCGAACCGGCAGGCCGGCCGAGGTGCTGCGGATTCTCGCCGTCGGCCGACCGAGCACCGGCTCGTTCAGGTCTTGTCCCAGACCTTGACCGATTCCCGGACCCGCAGAGGCTTGTCCTGGGGGCCGCGGATGTGTTGGGGGACCAGGATGGCCTTTCGGAGCGAACGCCCCGGCCCGAAGGCCTGCTGTCGCCAGTGGGCTCGGACGATCCATCGGCAGCCGTAGTCCCGCCCGGCACCTGGTTCGCTGGATGCGGCGGGACGGGAGCTGCGGTTCAGGCGGATGAGACGCACGGGAGCTGCCGGGTGGCTCCGGCGTTCCAGGCGTCGACGTGCCGCCCGGTCCGGGGTGATGTCAGTGGTCTCGGCGAGGTTGCGCTGGGTGGACAGCTGCCACATAGCGGCGATGAGGCGGCGGTCCTCGACGATCGACTGGTGGGCGAGGTCCGTGACGCCCTCGGCACGCTGGTCGGTCGCCCATCGGAAGGGCCAGTCGCTCCGACCTCGGGGCTGGGGGATCCAGTCGGCCTCGACTGGCATTGTCGGCATCTGCTCGTCTGGCGTGATGCTCCAGACCAGGATCGACACGGCGGGCATACCGGCAATGATCCCGGGGAGCCACTGCACGCAGTCAAAGCTCAGGGTGGCGCCGGGCACAGCTCCGTGCGACCCGACCAGTGGCCGACCGAAGAAGGCGAAGCCTTCGATGTCGGGGACGAGGTCGGACGTGAGGTCCACCGACGGCATCGACGGCGCGGCCTGCTCGAGGAGGTCGCAACAGTCGGAACCGATCCACCAGAGACTGGCCGTGCGTAGGCTCTCCCGGAGCGGCGCCGCGGTCCCCGCGTCACCATGCATGAGGCAGATCACCTCGACGGCCTGCCACAGGGTCTCGTCGTCGACCAACTGGGCTCGCAGCTCTGGAAGGTGTGAGGCCCTGGTCGGAATGGAGTAGCGCATGTCGCTGATGTCCCTTCGGCCGGAGCGCTGAAGCGGGCGACGGCCGACGGCCCCGGTGACGCCGGCTGCGCCGCCCGCGCACCCGGCTGCGCCTCGGTGGTCAAGGGGCGCAGAGACCGGACGCGGCCGCGGATGCGGGGCAGGAAGGGTTCCGGTCTCTGCGCCTTGCGGAGCCCTCGACCACCGAGGCGCAGCCGGGTAGCGAAGAGCGGCAGAAGCCGGGGATCGAGCGGGCCCAACGGCACGACCGTGCTTGGCTGCACCTGCGAACCTTCGGCGCGGGCCAGGACAGGGGCAGCACGCCGAAAGACCCCACAAGGCATGCGCCCGGTGGGGTCCTCGCTGGCTATGCGCCGATGGGCGCGCTGCCTGGGGTGCTACGAGACGTCGTCGGTGGTGTCCGGCCGGGCCTCGTCGGTGGTGCCGTCGTCGTCACCTGGTGGCCCGTTCCTGGCGGGGTGCAGGACGACGACCTCGGCAGCCGGCTCGGTCGCGTCGTCGGCGCTGGCGTCGGGCTCGTCGTCGTCGCTGGCCGGCTCGGCCTGGTCGATCACCTGCTGCTCGATGTCGGAGAGGCTGTAGCCGACCGAGGCGAGGAAGCTGAGCCACCGCGCGGCCCGGATGTCGCGCTGGCGCCACGTGTGGGTGCCCATCGCGTGCTCGTTGTCCGCGGCGACCTGGGCCAGCAGGCCGAGCGGCAACCGGCTGTCTGGCAGCCTGCCAACGAGCTGGCTGCCGACCTGACGGCCGTAGCCCGTCGAGGCCGTGACCCCGAGCAGCTGGGCAAGCAGGGCATCGGCCCCTTCGCCGACACGGTCCGGCGCGGCCAGAACCTCGCCCACCACATACCGCAGGGTCCCCGGCGGCACCTTCCTCGACGCCAGGAGACCCTGGAGGTGACGGCGCCGGACCGGCTCGGCGGCCTTCCAGGCCTTGTTGTACTCGATGACCTGGCGGCGCTCGGCCTTCTCCTGGTCGGTCATCTTGCCCTTGGGCCGTCCGCTCCCGTACCGGCTCCGGTGCCCGTGCCGGCGCGGGTCGAGGCAGTAGTAACCCACGTTGGTCGGCGCCGACTCGCTCACCACCGCGCAGTGGCCAGGGCACGCCGCGTGGCCCTCGGGGGTGAGCGGCGTCCCCTCCCCGTTCGCCAGATCGCGCAGGCTGACCGCGTTCGGGTGCATGTCGTAGCGCTGGGCGGGGTCGAGGACGCTGATCCCGGCATCGGTCAGCTCCCGAACGGTGGCCTCACGCTGGGCGGCCCGGGCGCGGTCCTGGCGCAGCCGGCTGGCCCGGTGCTCGAACTGGCCCGGGTCCTTGGCTGCGGTGAGCGCCAGCTCCTTCACCGCGGCGCCGTCGTCGTCAAACTCCGCGATGACCAGGGCCTGGTCCAGGGTCAGGTCGCAGCGCTCGGCAACCACGGCGGCGACCCCGGAGGCCGCTACTCGACGGGCCTTCTCCACGTGACGCCGGGTAGCTCCCGTGGCTTTGGCGATGCCGCTGTCGGACAGGCCGAGCATGGCGAGCTGCTGGTAGCCGGCGGCTTCCTCGACGCCGCTGAGGCCTTCGCGCTGGGTGTTCTCGACCAGCATGGCCGCGACCTGGCGGGCGTCATCGAGGTCCGGTCGCACGAGGCAGGGCACCTGCGTCAGGCCGGCCTCGATCGCGGCGGCGCAACGCCGGTGACCGGCGACTATCTGGTGGCGGCCGTTGTCGCTGGGGACGACAACGAGAGGTACCAGGATGCCGGCCGCCTTGATCGAGCGGACCATGCCGCGCAGGTCACGCAGCTTGTGTCGGACATTGCTCGGATGTGCCGCGAGGGCCTTGGGGTCGAGCATCACGAGCGATGGCTCAGCCTGCTCGTGGGTGGTGGGGATGTCGGTGGTGGTCATGGTGTCTCCTGTTGCTATTGGGTGGGCTGGGTCGCCACGGGCGCGGCGGACCAGCGCTGGTCGGGAACTGGGCGGGTGCCGGGCAGCCGGAGTGCGCGGCGTCCGGCGTGTGGGTGGCCGGTCAGGCGGCGGGGTGATCGCTGCTGAGTGTCGCGAGGGCTCCACCCGATGTCGTTGGCGCCACGTGCACAACGCTTGACCGTGGCTGCACAAGACCGGTGCCGCTACCGAACCCGTGCGTGACCATCGCCGCGGCCAATGGACCGCTGCGGTTCGAGCCGATGGACGTCGTGTTTTGTGCTGACGACGTACCGGCAGCGACGCGCCTGGACTACCGGAAGCACGTCATAGGCGAGGCGAGGTCTTCGTCCCGCTCGCCCGTCAGCTCCCCGCCCACCTCGACGACGGCAGCCCCACCGACCAGGCACGCCTCGGCACCGCGACCGCATCGCCACCGAGTTCAACAGCGTGACCGCCGAGAACGTGATGAAGTGGGACACGATCGAGCCGCAGCAGGGCCACCTCGACTTCGGGCCCGCCGACGACCTCGTCAACTTCGCCCGGGCGAACGGCCAGCAGGTGCGCGGGCACACGCTCCTGTGGCACAACCAGCTGCCGACCTGGCTCACAGAGGGCGTCGCGTCGGGGGAGATCACGACGGACGAGCTGCGGGACATACTCCGCCGCCACGTCACCGATGTCGTGTCCCACTTCCGGGGCCGCATCTACCAGTGGGACGTCGTCAACGAGGTGATCGACGACAACGCCAACCTGCGCGACACCATCTGGCTGCAGCAGCTCGGCCCGGGCTACATCGCGGACGTCTTCCGGTGGGCCCACCGGGCCGACCCCAGGGCTGAGCTCTATCTGAACGACTACAACGTCGAGGGCATCAACGCGAAGAGCGACGCCTACTACGTCCTGGCCCAGCAGCTGCTCGACGAGGGCGTGCCCCTGGACGGCATGGGGATCCAGGGCCATCTCGGGGTGCAGTTCGGGTTCTTCCCGGCCAGCAACCTGGCGCAGAACCTGCAGCGGTTCGAGGACCTGGGCCTGGAGACGACGGTCACTGAGGCCGACGTGCGCATGATCCTGCCGACCGACACCGTGAAGCTGCAGGCGCAGGCCCAGGGCTACAACACGCTGATGCAGGGCTGCCTGCTCGTCCGGCGCTGCACGTCGTTCACCGTGTGGGGCTTCACGGACAGGTACTCGTGGGTCCCTGGGTTCTTCGAGGGCGTAGGGGCGGCGGAAAGCAGCTCCTCGTCCCGAACGCGCGGGACATCGACGGACGACTGCTTCCGCAGATCCACGTATGGTTAAGCGACCGCTTGACTATTGTGTCCTCGGATGCGTATGGTCAAGCGAGTGCTTAAGCAAGATCAGGAACTGGACCGCGTCTTCCATGCTCTGTCGGATGGCAGCCGAAGGTGGATCGTCGAGCGCCTGAGCTCGGGGTCGGCCTCCGTGTCGGAGCTGGCGCGTCCCCTGCCGATGACACTCGCCGGTGTCGTCCAGCACGTTCAGGTCCTCGAGGCTGCCGGTCTTGTTCGCACGAAGAAGGTGGGTCGAGTCCGGCGATGCGAGCTCCGAGGCGAGGCCCTCCGCTTGGTCGACCAGTGGATCTCCGAGCGGCAGGCGATGTGGGCTGCCGCCTTCGACCGGCTGGGGGAGGTCCTCACTGAACCGACGCAAGCCGAGGGCTCCCCCCAGCGGCGAGATGACGATGAGAGGAAGGTATGACCACGCACTCGGTAACCCACACAACCTTCGTGATCGACCGCATCTACCCCGTTCCGCCAGCTCGGGTCTTCTCGGCGTTTGCCGACTGTGAGCTGAAGGAGCGCTGGTTCGCCATGCCCGACGACTGGGTCGACAAGCATCACAGCCTTGACTTCCGTGTGGGCGGGCACGAGACGAATCGGGGCGGCCCCGAAGGTGGGCCAGTCCATCGCTTCGAAGCTCGCTACCAGGACATCGTCGACAATCAGCGCATCGTCTACACCTACGACCTCTACCTGGACGACCGACGCATGTCGGTGTCGCTGGCGACAGTCGAGTTTGCTCTCGACGCCGAAGGAACCCGGATGACCTTCACCGAGCAGGGCGCCTTCCTCGACGGGATCGGTGACTCAGCCGACCGGGAGCACGGCACGAACGTCATGGCCGACGCGCTCGGCAAGATGCTGTCGGCGATGGCATGACCAGCTCGCAGCGCTACCCCGCGGTGAGTGTGGGCCTGCCGATCGTCGGACCGTACGCTGGACCGGCCGCGATCGAGCAGGTCGCGACCGCTGCGGACCGCCTCGGCTTCCGGAGCGTCAGCGTCCCCGAGCGGATCCTGTTGCCCGCAGACCCGGAGTGGCAGCAGAAGTTCGGCCTCCCGGACTGGCCGGCGTACGACGCTCTCGAGACCCTCACATGGGTTGCGGCGAAGACGGAGCGGATTCGCCTCCGCACCGATGTGGTCGTGCCGCTCTTTCAACAGC
Organism: Acidimicrobiales bacterium; assembly: GCA_050744325.1. Taxonomy (GTDB): domain Bacteria; phylum Actinomycetota; class Acidimicrobiia; order Acidimicrobiales; family VFJN01; genus DASXTK01. The sequence goes on along the minus strand of JBOGHK010000093.1, from coordinate 62,387 downwards.
CCGTCGTGCTTGCCCGTCGGCTCGCCACGCTGGACCACCTCTCCAACGGCCGTGTCGAAGCCGGCATCGCCCTCGGATGGTTACCGGAGGAGTTCGAGGCCACCGGGGTCCCCATGTCTGGGCGGGCCGCACGATTCGAAGAGTGCATCGGCGTCCTGCGCGCCTGCTGGGGACCAGATCCAGTGGTGTTCGATGGCCAGCACTATCGAGTTCCCCCGTCGAAGGTGGGGCCCAAGCCACTGTCCGGGACGATCTCCCTCATGATCGGCGGCGTGTCCCGCCCCGCGGCCGAGCGTGCGGCGCGGCTCGGGGATGGGTTCGCCGTGGCGTTCCGCAACTGGGACGCGACGCGCGAACAGCTGCGCTGGTACAGGGATGCCGGGGGAGCGGTCCGGTCATCGTTCGGGGTGGACCGATGCTCGTCGACACCGAACACGCGACGCCGCCCCAGACGTGGTCGGAATCGCAGATCGTCGACAGCTTGGCTGCGGCGGCCGACGAGGGCATCGACGAGTTCGCCTGGGACCTGAACATCGTGGGTCATGAACCAGCCCACCAAGTCGAGCTTCTCGAGGTCCTCGCCGACGCGATCGACGCGCCCTCACGGTGAGGCCGTACCCTCGCCGGGTGATCGAGTTGCCGACCGCTGATCCATGGTTCGTCCGCCAACGGGTCGACGACACGGTCACCCTCATCACCGAGCCCCATGTCCATCGACTGCTGCGCTGCAACGTCTGGCACGTGCGGGGTCGCGACCGAGACCTGGTCATCGACACCTCGCTCGGGTTGCGGCCGCTGCGCCACCTGGTCGACCGCCAGATGGACGGCCCGGTTCTGGCCGTCGCCACCCATGCGCACGGCGACCACGTCGGCGGCCTCCACGAGTTCGTCGATCGGGCCATCCATCGCGCCGAGAGCGACGACGTGGCCAACGCCAGCGACATGCCGCTCGATTCGGCGAGCTATCCCCAGTCCGTCCTCGGCCCCTACATGGAGGCGGGCTACGCCATCCCGGAGCTGCTGGTCGACGCCGTGCCCTCGGGGCCGCCCATCGCGGTGACCGTGGAGATAGCGGCGACGCCCGCGACCTGGTTGCTCGACGACGGCGACGTGATAGACCTCGGCGACCGGGCGTTCGAAGTGCTCCACCTGCCAGGTCACACCCCGGGCAGCATCGGGCTCTGGGACGCGGCAGCAGGCGTGCTCTTCTCCGGCGACGCCGTCTACGACGGACCCTTGCTCGACGAGCTCGGCGGGTCTGACATCGACCAGTACCTCGGCACCATGCGGCGGCTACGCGACCTTCCTGTGACGGTGGTCCATGGCGGCCACGAGGCGAGCTTCGGTCGTGAACGCCTGGTCGAGATCTGCCACGACTACCTTGCAGCGCGCGGCGGCGCAGTGATCTGACGGTCCCGCCGTGCGCCGGTGGTCATGTCCCAGCGGGTTGGAACAGTTCGACGACGTTCCCCGAGGGGTCTTCGATCAGGATCTGGGAACCGCCGGGGCCGGTGACGATGTCGTTGCGGAACCGCAGCCCGGACTGGCGGAGGTGGGCGACCTCGGCGTCGATGTCGTCGACGAGGAGGTGGATGCGGTTCCAGCCACCGGGGCCTGGTTTGGCGCCGTCAGGCATCGGGCGTCCGGCAGAGCTGGTCGGTCCGCTGAGGAGCAGCCGCAGGTTGCCGCGGGTGACGTCCGCGAAGGCGGGGGAGGCGCTTGTGCCCAGCTCGAAGTCGAGGTGGCTGGTGTAGAAGTCGATGGCCGTGTCCACGTCGTCGACCATGTAGCGGACGTTCACCATCTCGGTCGGTTCCGTCATCGCTCCTCCAGTGGGTGTCAGGGGGCGGTTGTTCGATCGGTGAGCGCGGCGAGCAGGAACCCGATGCGGGTCTCGAGCTCGGCGGCGGTCTGCCGAAAGGCGGGGTAGCTAGCCTGGTCATCGGTGTGACCGGCCGCAGGGTCGGGGATGCTCCAGTGGATGGTCTCGGGCTCGCCGGGGAACTCGGGGCACACCTCGCGCACCCGGTCACACAGGCTGATCACCCAGTCGAAGCGCTGGTCGGTGAACACCCCCAGATGCTTCGACGCTTGACCGGCCAGGTCGATGCTGTGCTCGTCTCGCATCACCTGCACCGCGTTGGGGTGCACGGGTTTGGGCCGGGTGCCGGCGCTGTACGCCTCGACCACCCCACCGGAACGAGCCCGGGCCATGGCCTCGGCCATCTGGGAACGGGCGCTGTTGCCCGTGCACAGGAACAACACCCTCACGGTGTCCGGCGCGGCACTGCCAGGTGACGGCGGGGTGAGGCGAAGGCCAGGGTGCAGGGCCCGGCCCGTGGCGGAGAGCAGGTCACCGATGCGGGTCAGATCAACCGTGTAGTAGGCGTCCCGGCGATCGGCCGAGCTGCGCCGCGCTGACACCAAGCGGGCATCGCGCAACTTGGCCAGATGGTACGAGACCAGATTCTGCGGCTGACCGACCAGGCCCGTCAGCTCATGCACCATGCGATCGCTCTGCGCCAGCTCGCCCAGCAGCCGCCAGCGCAGCGGGTGCCCTGCCAGCTGCAAGAACCCCGACAGGGCCAGGCCCGGGTCAGTCCTTTGCACACGCACATCCGCACGGTACATCAATTTGGTTAGATACATCAAGTCAGACTGATTGATATTGGTGAGCTGTCCACGCGAGGACCCCACGCCGTCGGGCGTCTTGCGTGCAATGGTGTTCAGTTGTATACATAGAAGGCGCCACTAAGCGTGGCGAAGAGCTATGGGCGAGGGGGTTCGGTTCAGATGTCCATGAAGACGATGGGACGGGCATTCCCGAGGCGGCGGTTCCTGCGTGGTGCAACGCTGCTCGGTGCCGGGGCTCTAGGTGGGGGTGGGCCGCTGCTGGCGGCCTGCGGCGACAGCAGCTCGAGCTCGTCGTCCGCGGGCGGCGGCGACGGCGGGCTCGACGCGCTCACCACCCAGCTGGTCTGGATCAAGAACGTCGAGTTCGCTGGCTGGTGGGTCGCGTTGCTCGACGGCCATTACACCGACGAGGGCATCGACCCCGAGTTCCTGCCCGGCGATACCGCGGCCGCCGAGGCCGTGGTGGCGGGCGGCGGTGCGCCTATCGGCATCAGCGGCGTCACCTCGCGGATCACCGACGCGATCGCCGAGGGTAGCGACTTCGTGATCTACGGCGTCCAGTACCAGAACTCGCCCGACGCCATCCTGTCGCTACCCGACAACCCCATCCAGACGCCGGAGGACATCGTGGGCAAGCGGATCGGGGTGCAGGAGGGAGCGGCGTTGGATGTGGACGCGATCCTGCTGCTCGCAGGGCTGCCGGTGGAATGGGAGCCCGTTCGCGTGGGCTTCGATCCCGACCCGCTGGTGCAGGGCGATGTCGACGGCTACTTCTGCTACGCCATCAACCAGCCGATCACCCTTGATCTCCAGGGAATCGACAACGTCGTGGTCACGCTCAGCGATCTCGGGAACCGGCAGTACGGCAACCTGCTGTTCGGCGAGCGTCGCTTCGTCGAGGAGAACCACGATCTGCTGGTGCGCCACACCCGGGCCACGATCCGCGGCTGGGAGATCAACAACGCCGATCCCGAGCTTGGGCTGGCAGCGTCGCTCGAGGTGGGCCAGGACCTCGCCCTCGACGAGGAGCAGCAGCGCCGCCAGAACGAAGCGCAGATCCCGTTGATGGAGTCGGACACCACCCGGGAGCGCGGGCTGTTCTGGGTCGACAAGGAGGAGATCGGTGGACCGATCTACGAGGCGCTGGGCCAGACCCGCCGGACCGACCTGCCGGACGTCGACCGGCTCGTCGACGTGACGATCCTGGAGGACGTTCTCCAGAGCGGGCCGACCGTGGGCTCATGACCACATCCTCTCGCACCGGCCCCGAGGCGGTTGCACTCGCCCTCCGGATGCAGAGCGTGCGCAAGGCGTTCACCCTCGGGCGCGGCCGCACCGAGGTCCTCGCCGTCGACGACCTGTCCTTCACCGTCGCGCCGGGCGAGTTCGTAGCCCTCCTCGGGCCGTCCGGGTGCGGCAAGTCCACCGCGCTGCGCATGGCGGCGAACCTTGAGGGGGCCGACGAGGGGTCGATCGACCTCTTCGGCCGGGCCCCGCGCGAGATGGTCGAGCATCAGCGGCTGGGCGTCGCCTTTCAGGAGGACGCATTGCTGCCGTGGCTGAGCGCGCGGCAGAACGTCGCCCTCCCGTTCCGCATCGCCCGCCGTGCCGTCGACCGGCCACGCGTCGACGAGCTGCTGCGGCTTGTGGGCCTCGACCAGTTCGCCGACGCCAGGCCACGGCAGCTGTCCGGGGGGATGAAGCAACGAGTGGCCATCGCCCGGGCCCTGGTCCTGCGACCGGACGTGCTGCTGCTCGACGAGCCGTTCGGCGCGCTCGACGCGGTCACCCGGCGCCGCCTGAACCTCGAGTTGCAGCGGATCTGGGCCGAGGGGTTGCTGAGCACGCTGCTCGTCACCCACTCGGTGGAGGAGGCGGTGTTCCTCGCCGACCGGGTCCTGGTGATGACTTCCCGGCCAGGGCGGATCGGGTTCGAGTGCGAGGTGCCCTTCGAACGGCCCCGGGACGCCACGCTCACGGCCAGCAGCCAGTTCCACGGCATCGTCGACAAGATCACCACCGCGCTCGACGAGCCGGGTGACTGAGATGGCCAGGTCAGCCAGCGACAGGATGTGGTCGCTCGCCGGGGTGCTGCTGCTGGCCGGCGCCTGGGAGATCGTCGGCCAGGCCGACGCGTTCGGGCGGGCCTGGCCGCCGTTGACCGACGTGCTGGCGGCGTTCGGCCGGGAGGGGCAGGGCGAGATCTTCCGTCGGGCGCTGGTGGCGACGGGGTCGCGGGCGCTCCGTGGCTACGGATTCGGGGTGCTGCTCTCGCTGGGCCTGGCTGTGGTCGCGCTGCTGGTGCCGCTGCTGCAGGAGCCGGCCTACCGGCTTGCCGTGGTGGTCAACTCCGTCCCGCTCATCGCCATCGGCCCGTTGCTGGTCGCGACGTTGCCCCGGGAGACCGCGCCGGCGGCGGCGGCGACGCTGGCGGTGTTCTTCAGCACCTTCGTGGCCGCTGTCACCGGGCTGGGGTTGGCGGGCGCCCGCGAGAACGATGTGTTCTCGGTGCTCGGCTCCCGCCGCCGCACCCGGATCAGCAGGCTGCTCGTTCCGTCGGCGCTGCCGACCATCGTCGCCGGGCTCAAGCTGGCGGTCCCGGGTGCCATCCTGGGCACGATCCTCGGCGAGTGGTTCGGCGCCGATCGCGGGCTCGGCGTGCTGCTGCTGGCGTCGATGGACAACTACCGGGTCGACGTCCTGTGGGCCACGGCACTGCTGACCGCGGTCCTGTCCATGGCGGTGTACGGGCTGCTCGCGGCGGCCGAGCACGTGGCGGCCCGGCGCTACCCGCGGGCCGCGGAGTTCCAGCGGCCGCCGGCGACGCGGCAGGGCCGACTGGCGCGGCTCCGGGGTTTCCTGCTCCCGTTCTGGACCGTGGTGGCCGCGGTCGGGATCTGGCAGTGGTGGGTCGAGGTCGAGGACGTGCCCCGCATCGTCCTCCCGGCGCCGTCGAGCGTCTTCGACGACCTGCTCACGAGTCCGTCGGCCTACACGGGACCGGCGGCTGCCACCGTCGTGGTCGCCTTCGCCGGCCTCGCTCTCGGGATGGTGCTCGGCACCGTCGTCGCCGTCCTGATGTCGAGGTTCCGTCTCGCCCGGGCGATGCTGCTGCCGAGCGCGGTCATGTTCCAGTCGATCCCCATCGTCGTCGTCATCCCGTTGCTGGCCCGGGTCCTCGGGTATACCGATCAGACGCTGGTCGCAGTGGCCGCCGCCATGTCGTTCTTCCCGTCGTTCGTCCTGATCGAGTCAGGGCTCCGCCAGGCGCCGCCTGGTACCGAGGACGTGTTCTCGGTGCTCGGTGCCCGGCGGAACACCAGGATCCGCCTGCTTCACCTGCCCTCGGCTGTGCCTAACGCGTTCATCGCGCTGCGGATCTCGTCGGCGTCGTGCGTGCTCGGCGCACTGACGGCCGAGTGGCTCGTGGGCCAGCACGGCTTGGGCCACATGTTCGGCCGCGAGCGTGCCCGGATGGGCATCGATCGAGCCTGGGGTGCGGTGCTGGTAACCACTGGGCTGTGCGTGACCGGCTTCTTGCTGGCCTCGTGGGCGGAGCGGTGGGGACGGGAGCGGACGACGTGAGAGGCGTCGATCGGTGGCCCGAGCTGGAGCCGACTCAGATCGGCCGCTTCGGTGACGCGGCGACGGCCGCCGTGGCGTTCCTCCGCTCGACTGCCGGACACTACGAGGTCGGTAGCGACGACCACTACGCGCGGCGGGCGCTCGACCAGGCTCTGCTCGCCTTGGTCGAGGGGAACTACGGCATCGGTGCGGTGGCCGTGGTCGCGGACGACGTCGAGGTGCGTGAGCACCACGCGCGCAATGCCATGCTCACGGGCCTCGGCGTGGTCGACCACGCGGAGACCCGGGCGATCCTCGCCGCCCGCGGCGGGGGCGTTGCGCCGCACGCCTACCCCCGCGACACCAACGCGGCGACGAGGCGGCTGCCCGTGGGCGTGTCGGTCTACGGCACCCTCGAACCGTGCCCGATGTGCGCCTGTGCCTTGACGAACGGCGGCGTCGTGCGGTCGGTGAGTACCGCGATGGACGGTGAGCTGGTCGACGTCGACGGGATGGCCACCTCGGGCGGCGGTTCGTCGGTGCTGGGCGCGAAGTGGCTCCTTCAGCCCTACAACTGGCGCTGGCTGCAGGAGGCGACCGGGGTGCGCTTCGAGCTGCTCGACGCCCGCGATCCCGAGTTGGTGGCGCTGAGCTGGCGGGTCTTCGCCGAGACCGGCCGCGAGGTCGACCAGCGCCTCGCTCGGCGGCGACTTGAGGACCGGCGCACGGGCAGAGCGAACGATGACTAGGTGGGGTATGCGTGCAACGGTATGCTCTCGCACACCTGTCGGTCGTACCGGTCGTACCGGTCGTGAGTCGGGGACATGAGGTGGCACGCTCGCAAACACGGCGGGATTCGGACAATGTCTACGGTCGGCTGAAGCGCGAGATCATGGAGGGCAGGTTCGCGCCGGGCGCGCACCTGCCCGAGAACGAGCTCGCCGAGCGCCTCGGGGTGTCGCGCACGCCGATCCGTGAAGCGCTCGGGCGGCTCGAGCGCGACGGCCTTGTGGTCGCGACCAGCCGGGGCATGGGCGTCCGTGAACGCAGCCCTGAGGAGATCCTCGAGATCTACGAGGCCCGGATCATGCTCGAAGCCGCGGTGGCCCGCGCCGCCGCCCAGCGCCGGTCAGCCACCGACATCGTGCGGCTGGACGGCCTGCTCAAGCGGTCGACGACGTTGGCCGGTGACGACCCGTCCGAGATGGCGCGCTCGAACCTGACGTTCCACGAGGCGGTCTGGGGGGCGAGCCACAACGCCACTCTCGCCGACCTCCTCATGCGCCTGAACGTCCACCTGACCCGCTACCCGGCGACGACGCTGGCACGGGCGGGCCGGTGGAAGGAGGCCCTCGCGGAGCACGCGCAGATCGTCGGCGCGATCAAGCGTGGTGACGCCGACGCGGCCGCCGACATCGCGAGCACCCACTTCCGCGCGGCCCGCGACATCCGGCTCGCGATGTGGACCGAGGAGCTCGAAGGCGGCGAGTAGCGCCGCTCCGTCAGCCCAGCACACCGGCGAACAGCACCGTCTTGAGCTCGGTCATCTCCAGCACCGCGCTGGCCGGACCCTCCCGGCCCTGGCCGCTCTCCCCGTAGCCGCCGTAGGGGAGGTGGTCGAGCCGGAAGTTCGACGACTGGTTCACGACCACGCCGCCCGCCCGCAGGCGGGCCGCGGCGTCGAAGGCGGTATGCAGGTCATGGGTGAACACCGCGGCCTGCAGCGCGGTCGGCGTGGCGTTGGCGGCTGCTATGGCCTCGTCGAGCTCGTCGTAGGCGCTCACCGCCACCACGGGCCCGAAGACCTCCTCGACCAGCACGCGGGCCGGAGGCCGAACCCCGGTGAGCACGGTCGGGGTCACGGCCCGGCCCTCGACCCGCCCGCCGCACGCCAGCTCGGCGCCGGCCACGAGGGCGTCGTCGACCAACCCGCCGATGCGGGCTGCGGCTTCCTCGTCGACCACCGGGCCGACGTCGGTCGCGGGATCGAGGGGGTCGCCGACCACCAGCTCGGCAACCGCGGCGACCAGCTTGGCGATCAGCTCGTTGACGATCCTGCGATGGACCAGTAGGCGCTGGACGGAGTTGCAGCTCTGGCCCTGGTTGCCGAACCCGCCGCGGACGAGCGCCCCGACCGCCTGGTCGACATCGGCGTCGTGGTGAACGATGTTGGCGGAGTTACCGCCGAGCTCGAGGACGACGCGCGTCTGGGTGGCGGCACGCCGTACGGCCTCGCCCGCGGTCGGCCCGCCGGTGAAGGACACCAGATCGACCTCGGGATGCCCGGCGAGCTGGAGCGCAGCCTCGGGGCCGCCCTCGGCCACGGTGACGACACCTCGCGGGAGGCCGGCGACCTCGAGCAGGTCGACCAGCGCGAGACCGGTCTCGGTGCAACGGGGCGAGGGCTTCAGCACACAGGCGTTGCCCGCCGCGACCGCCGGGCCGACCTTGTGAGCGACGAGGTTCAAGGGGGCGTTGAACGGCGTGATGGCGCCGACGAGGCCGACTGGTTGGCGCAGGGTGATGGCGACGCTGCCGGTCCCCGCGGCGATCCGATCACCCGGCAGTGCCGTCCCGGCGAGCTCCTCGCCTGCAGCTGCCGAGAGCTGCAGGGTCCACGCCACTCGGTCGACCTCGCGGCGGGTGTCTTTGAGGACCTTCCCGGTGGAGGTCGTGACCAGCCGTGCCAGCTCGTCGCGACGCTCCGCGACGAGGGCCGCGGCGGAGCGAAGCACCCGGGCTCGCTCGTGGACCGGCAATCGCCCGGCGGTCGGCGCGTGGGCGCGGGCCGTGGCGACGGCGTCGGACACCGACCGCGCCGGGGTGCGAAGAGCGAGCGTCATCGGCGTGCCTCCGGGTCGGGCGGGGCCGTCGATCTCGACGACCCGGTGGTTTGGACGAGCGGGAAGTTGGGAGGTGGTGACGGCAGTGGCGGCAGTGGCCACTGCCCGGTGCTCGGGCTGGGGTGCTCGACGTCCACTTTGACCTCGACCAGGTGGGGCCGGCCGCTGGCCGTGGCGGCCTTGACCGCGTCCGCGAGCTCGCCGGGCCCGTCGACCCGGGTGCCGGGGACGTGCATTGAGCGGGCCAGGGCCACGAAGTCCGCCGACTGGAGCTCGCCCGTCGCCGCGTGCCGGAACCGGGTCGCGACCTCACGGTCGGGCCCGAAGAACGCCTCCTGCTGCGCCCGGATCGACTCGTAGCCCCCGTTGTTCCACACCACCCAGCACACGGGAGCGTCGAGCTGGGCGCCCGTGGCAAGAGCGCTCGCGGTCATGAGCAGGCCACCGTCGCCGCAGACGGCGACGACCGGACGGCCGGGCGAGGCGAGGGCGGCGCCCAAGGCACCGGCGATGCCGAACCCCATTGCCGCGAACCCCCACGACTGGAGCAGGACGGCCCGGGGCGGTAGCCGCAGCTGCTGGACCAACCAGTTGTGATGGATGCCGACGTCGGCCAGGACGACGGCGTCGGGAGGCAGGCCTGCCTCGATCTCGGCCACCACCCGCGACGGGTGCATGGGCGCCCCATGGGTGGTCCGCAGCCCGGCGACGTGTGCGTCCCACTCGGCCGACCACAGCGCGATCTCGTCGGCCCACCGGTCCCGGGCGTGGGGCCCGGCCGGGAGCTCGGCCAGCAGCTGTTCGGCGACGAGCCGCGCGTCGCCGACGATGCCGACGGTAGCGGGGTAGTTGCGGCTGAGCTCGCCGGGGTCGATGTCGATGTGGACCAGCGCCGTCGGCGGGATCGCGTAGGTCGCACCGTCGATCCAACCGCTGGTCGTACGGTCGTCGAAACGGGTGCCGAAGGCGACGACCACGTCGGCCTTCCGGGTAGCGCTGTTGGCCGGGTGGGTGCCGTTGCGACCTGTGATTCCGAGCACCATCGGGTTGGTCTCGTCGAGAAGGCCCTTGGCCAGTGGCGTGGTCACGACCGGTGCGCCGAGTCGCCCCGCGAGTCCTTCGATCGCGCCCCCCGCGCCCGCGGCGACCGCGCCGCCCCCGACGACCATGACGGGCCGGGCACACGACCCGAGGAGCTCGGCCGCGGCCGCCACCGCCGCCGGGTCTCCGGCGCCGGTCGTGGTGGAGCGGCGCCACGAGCGCGGGTCGTAGCCGGGTGCAGTCGTCTCCTCGACGAACACGTTCAACGGCACGTCGACGTGCACCGGCCCCGGTCGGCCCGTCACGAGCAGGCCGCAGGCGTGGCGGAGCACCTCGGGCACCATGTCGGCGCGGAAGGCCTGGAAGCCCCGTTTCACGTAGGGCTTGAAGACGTCGAGGAAGTCGTTCTGGTGGTGCCGGGCCGACTCCTGGAACGGGCCGCGGTTGAACTGCTGCGTCGGGATGTTGCCGGTGAGCGCGAGGAAGGTCGAGCAGTCCATGTAGGCCGAGGCCAGGGCCATGGCCAGGTTCACCGAGCCGGGACCGCAGGAGGTGTAAGTCATCGCCGGACGCCGGCTGACTCGGTAGTACGCATCGGCCATGAACCCGGCGACCTGCTCGTCGTGACAGGTCACCACGGTCAGGTCGTCGGCCTCGACTGTGGCATCGAGAAACCCGAGGATGCCGTGGCCGCAGACACCGAAGGCATGGCGGATGCCCTCGGCACGGACGGCGTCGACGATCAGCTCTGCGCCGGTTCGTGTGGTCACTGCGACCTCCCAGGTAGACCGTGCTAGCACCCTGCGCGGTTCGGTTCCCAGGTGACAGTGTAGACGACTGTATGCAACAGTATGCGAATGGTGGCTGAACCAGTGGAGGCAGATGTCGTCGTCGTGGGCGCGGGCAACGCCGCACTGTGCGCGGCGCTCGCGGCGCGCGAGGCGGGCGCCGATGTGCTCGTGCTCGAACGGGCCCCGCGGCGCGAGCGGGGCGGGGACACCGGCTTCACGGCCGGCGCGATGCGGGTTACCTATGAGACCACCGACGAGCTGATCGAGCTGTTTGGCGACCTCAGCCCAGGCGACATCGCCCGGTCCGACTTCGGCACCTACGGCCGGGTCCAGTTCCTCGACGACTTGGCGCGGGTGACCGAGTACCGCTGCGACCCCGACCTCGCCGGGGTGCTCGTCGACGAGAGCATGGCTGCCCTGTGCTGGATGCGGACCAAGGGGGTCCGGTTCATGCCGATCTGGGGTCGGCAGGCGTTCGAGGTCGACGGCCGCTTTCGCTTCTGGGGAGGGCTCGTCGCGGAGGTGGTCGGCGGTGGCCCCGGGCTGGTCGACGCGTTGGTCACTGCCTGCGAGCGTGACGGGGTGCGGATCACCTACGACACCCGGGCCACCCGCCTCATCGCCGACGACGACGGCGTGCACGGGGTGGTGGCCGTCGAAGAGGGGGTCACCCGGGACGTCGCGGCCCGGGCTGTCGTGCTGGCCTCGGGTGGGTTCCAGGCGAACACCGAGTGGAGGACCAAGTACCTCGGCCCAGGCTGGGAGCTGGCCAAGGTCCGCGGGACCCGGTTCAACACCGGCGACGGGATCCGTATGGCGCTCGAGGTCGACGCGATGCCCTGGGGTCACTGGTCTGGCTGTCACGCCGTCGGCTGGGACCGCAACGCGCCACCCTTCGGCGACCTGGCCGTGGGCGACGGGTTCCAGAAGCACAGCTACCCCTTCGGGATCATGGTCAACGCGGCCGGCGAGCGCTTCGTGGACGAGGGGGCCGACTTCCGCAACTACACCTACGCGAAGTACGGCAGCGTGATCCTGCGCCAGCCAGGCCAGTTCGCCTGGCAGGTCTTCGACGCCAAGGTTGCCCACCTGCTGCGCGACGAGTACCGGATCCGCCAGGCGACCAAGGTCCAGGCCGACGCGGTGGAGGAGTTGGTCGTCAAGCTTGAAGGCGTCGATACGGAGGCGTGCCTCAAGACCATCGCCGACTACAACGCCTCGGTCGACACCGCGACGCCATTCGACCCCAACGTGAAGGACGGCCGGGGCACGGTCGGCCTCGAGTTGCCGAAGTCGAACTGGGCGAACACCCTCGACACGCCGCCGTTCGTCGCCTACCAGGTCACGTGCGGTCTCACGTTCACCTTCGGCGGGCTACGCATCACACCCGAGGCCGAGGTCGTGAACACCGCCGAGACCCCGATCCCCGGGCTGTTCGCTGCCGGCGAGCTGGTGGGCGGCCTGTTCTACTTCAACTATCCGGGTGGGACGGGCCTGACAGCGGGCTCGGTGTTCGGGCTGCGGGCGGGACGCAGCGCAGCGCGGTCCGTGGCGAGGAGGTGACCACTTGACGGCGGCCGTCGTTGTGCATACAACTGTATCCAGGTCATGTGCGAGGCAAGAAGTCGCACGGCCCTCGGGCCGGGACTGGATCTACTCGCCGCTTTCGATCTCTGAAGGAGGTAGTAGTGACCAGCTTCGCGTCCAACCCCATCCTGCGGGACTACTGGTATCCCGTCGTCCGGGCCCAGGATCTCGGCGACCGGCCGATCGCCCTGCGGGTGCTCTGCGAGGACATCGCGGTCTGGCGGGCCCGCGACGGTTTCGCGGGTGCCTACGACCGGTGCCCGCACCGGGAAGCGCCGCTGTCGATGGGCACGGTCAACGAGAACGGTCACCTGGTCTGCTGCTACCACGGATGGCACTTCGACGGGGTGGCCCGGTGCGTGCGGATCCCGTCGCAGGAGCCGAACCTCCCGATCCCGCCGAAGGCCCACGCCCGGGGCGTCCAGACCCGCGAGGCGTTCGGTCTCGTGTGGGTCTGCCTCGGCACTCCCGCTGCCGAGATACCGGCCATCCCGGAGGCCGACGATCCGGCATACCGAGTCATCCCCCTGCGGATGCACGAGTGGCGGGCCTCGGCGACCCGGATGATCGACAACTTCGCCGACTACTCCCACTTCCACTGGTCGCACGGCCCGAGCTTCGGCTCGACGGTCGACCCCTACGTCGCCCCGATGCGGATCGAAGCCGACGGCGACCGGTTCGGCTACCGCTTCGACGTCGAGGCCGCGAACCCAGCGCTGGCCCAGACGACCAGCGGCGTCGTCACCGCGACCGTCGACCGGCGCATGCATCAGTTCTTCCGCTTGCCCTTCTACGTGATCGGCGGGGTGGAGTACAGCAGCGGCCTGCGTCATCTCTACGTCGTCGTCGCCACCCCGATCGACGACGACCGCACACTGTTCGGCCAGTACGTCGTCCGCAACGACGACCACTCGGTGCCACCCGAGGAAGCGATCCGCCTCGACCTCGAGATCATCGAGGAGGACCGCATCATGCTGGAGGCGATCCCCGGCCCCCTGCCGCTGGGGCCGACCGCGCTGGCCCAGGTGCGGTCGGACAAGTGCGGCATCGAGTGGGCCCGCAGGTTCCAGGCGCTCCTCGCCGGAGCGTCGCGCTAGGTCCCACGACAAGGAGGGCGACGACATGGCCGTCGACAGACCCCAGATGAAGCCGACCGTGCGCCGGATCGAGGAGTTCGAGTGGGTCGACCTGCCCGGGCATCTCAACGGGGCGCTCACAAAGCTGCTGGTGACCACGGAGAACTCCGGAACGCCCGACATCGACGTGTTCCTCTCGTCGTACGCGCCGCAGGGCTACGCGGAGGAGCACCACCACGAGACGATGTCCGAGGTCTTCTACTTCCTCGGCGGCAGCGGCCTTTTCGTCCTCGATGGCGAGCGGCACGTCGTCGGCGCCGGCACGGTGGTGTTCGTGCCGCCGATGACCCGGCACGCCATCTACAACACCGGCTTCGAGCCGCTCACCTTCCTGGTCACCGGCAGCCCTCCGGACCAGACATTCCACGAGCGGTACTCGGAGTACTTCGTGGCCGGAGCCGACTGATGGCCTTCGCCACACCGATTCTGCCCAAGGTCTCGTCGTTCGTCGGCCAGCAGGTGCCAGCGTTCGTCGGTGGCCAGCACCGGGCGGGCACCGACGCCGGCACCTTCGAGACCCGGGATCCCGCGACCGGCGCCATCGTGGCCACCGTCGCCCGCTGCGGCCCCGGCGACGTCGAGGCGGCCGTCGCCGCGGCCGAGGCGGCGCTCGATGACGCCTGGGGCGCCATGCGGCCCAAGGAGCGCACCGACCTGCTGCTCGATGTCGCCGAGGCCATCCGCGGGCACCGCGACGAGCTGGCCCACCTGGAGACGCTGGACTGCGGCATGCTCCTCGCCGACTCCTTCGCCGAGGTCGACGAAGCCGTCGAGCACTTCCGCTACTTCGCCGGCTGGGCCACCAAGGTGTACGGCGAGGTCATCCCGGTGTCACCGGCCGACCGGTGGCTCAACTTCACCAAGCCGATCCCGGTGGGGGTGTGCGCGGGGATCATCGCCTGGAACACGCCGATCAACAACGCCGTCTGGAAGCTGGGCGCTCCGCTGGCCGTCGGCTGCCCGGTGATCCTCAAGCCGGCCGAGCAAACCCCGCTGACCGCGCTGTACCTGGCCGACGTCCTGGCGGAAGCAGGCGTGCCCCGCGGTGCGGTGAGCATCCTGCCCGGCTACGGCGACGTCGGTGCGGCGCTGGCCGCGCACCCGCGGGTCAGGAAGGTGGCCTTCACCGGCTCGACCGAGGTGGGACGCGAGATCGTGCGCGCCTCGGCGGGCAACCTCAAGCACGTCGCCCTGGAGCTAGGCGGGAAGTCGCCGGCGGTCGTGCTGCCTGACGCCGACGTCGACGCGGTCGCCACCGGGCTGCTGCAGGGCACGTTCTGGAACGCAGGTCAGGTCTGCTGCGCCAGCTCCCTGGTGCTGGCACACGTCGACGTCGCCGACGCCGTGCTCGACGCGATCGCCTCTCGGGCCACGAGCCTGCGGGTGGGCTCGGGCTTCGACCCGGCGACCGAGATGGGACCGCTCATCTCCGAGGAGCAGCTCGACCGAGTGCTCAGCTACGTGGGCCGGGCCCACCGGGCCGGTGCTTCGCTGGTCACCGGAGGCGAGCGTCTCGGCGGCGAGCTCGCCGCGGGCTGCTTTGTCTCGCCGACGCTGTTCACCGGCGTGGCCCCCGACGACGAGCTCGCCCGCGAGGAGGTCTTCGGTCCCGTGCTGGCGGCCATGACCTTCACCAGCACCGAGGAGCTGCGACAGCTCGCCAACGGCTCGGGCTACGGGCTGTCGGCATCGGTCTGGACCCGCGACGTCGGCCGCGCTCTCGACACCGTCGACCTGCTCGACGCCGGCATCGTGTGGGTCAACGGGCACACGGTTCTCGACCTCGCGTCGCCGTTCGGTGGCACCAACCGGTCCGGCCACGGCCGCGAGCTCGGTCGCGACGCGGTCGAGAGCTACCTCGAGCGCAAGAGCGTCTGGATCCGCCACGGCGACGGCGACCGGGTGCCGGTGGCATGACCCTCGGCGCCTCGCTCTACCCGTGGCTCTGGCGCGACTCCGTGGTCGCCGGGGTGCGCTGCCTGGTGGGAGCGGGCTTCGACGCGATCGAGGTCGTAGCCGGACCGCCCCACCTCTCCTCGTCGGCGGTCGCCGAGCGCCGGCAGCTGCCCCGGGTGCTCGACGGGCTCGGCGCCACCGTGGTCGCCGTCAACGATGGACGTCAACCTGGCCGCGGCCGACGCCGACATGCGAGAGCTCTCCACCCGACGGTACGCCGAGGCCATCGAGGCTGCCGGGGAGCTGGCGGCGCCGCGGGTCGTGGTCTGCGCCGGCAAACGCCACCCGCTGATCCCGGCACCGGTGGAGCGGGCGCGGGCGTGGTCGGTTGCCGCACTCCAGCGGCTCGTAGCCCGGGCCGACTCCGCCGGCGTGGGGCTGTGCCTGGAGAACCTCCCGTACGGGCTGTGCGAGACCGTCGCCGAACTTCGCGGGCTCGCCGAGGAGGTGGACGACCGGGTCGAGGTCATGGTGGACACTGCCAACGCACACATGGTCGAGCCGGTCGCCGCGGCCTTCGCGGCGCATCCTCGGGTGGGGTATGTGCACGTGTCTGACACCACACGGGCGGCGTGGCGTCACGACGAGCTCGGCGCCGGTGAGGTCGACGTGGCCACGGTGGCCGACGCTCTGGCGCGGACCGGCGCCACCGCGGTGCTGGAGTTGGTGGCCGCCGACCCGCTGGCTGCGCTCGAACGGTCCCGCGCTCTGCTGCGGGCCCACGGCGTCGGCACGGCCGCGACGTCGACCAACCAGATGACCAACCAGACCTGATCGGAGAAAGTGATGCGCTGGGCACTCGTCGGGACAACCGGCTGGGCCGATCACACGTTCGCCGGGGCGATCACCAGCGGCGGGGGCACGCTGGTCGGCGCGGCGGGCAGCACCCTGGAGCGGAGCAAGGCGTTCGCCAAACGCCACGGCCTCGACACCGCCTATGCGAGCCTCGACGACCTGCTGGCCGACGACGCCCTCGACGTGGTGTGGGTCGCGTCACCAAGCGACCTGCACGCCGAGCACGCCGTCGCGGTGCTGCGAGCCGGCAAGCACCTGCTGGTCGAGAAGCCGCTGGCTCGGACGAGGGGCGAGTGTGTACCCCTGGTGACGGCCGCGGCGGCCGCGGCAGCCACCGGGCGGGTTGCGGTGGTGGGGTTCCAGCACCGATGCCATCCGGCTCACCTGCAGCTGCGTGGCCTGGTGGCCGGTGGCGGGCTGGGGCGGATCGTCTCGGTCCGGCTGCGGCGCTTCGTCGACTACGGCACCGCTCCGCAGACGTGGCGGCTCAGCCCCGAGCGGTCGGGCGGCTGGGCTGTCAACGACCTCGGCACCCACCTGATCGACTTGGTGCACTACGTGGTCGGCCCGACGGTCTTCGCGGGCGCCCACCTCGGGAACCCGGCTTTCGGTGAGGCGACCGACGACCTCGCGGTGGTGGTGCTACGGCTGGACGGCGGAGGGGCTGGTGTGGTCGAGGTCGCGACCGGTGTCGAGGATGGTCCGCTGGTGTTCGAGGTCGTTGGCCTCGAGGGGCGGGCGACGCTGGTCGACAGCTGGGGCGGCACAGCGCGACTGGAGACGGGTGACGGGACGAGCGCGGCGTTCGAGGTCTGCGACGTCCACCGGGCCCAGGTGGTGGAGGTCGAGCGACTCGCCCGGGACACCGCGGCCGGGGGTCGCCCGGATGGGCCCCTGGCCTCGATCGCCGATGGCATGGCTGTCACCGCCCTGGTCGCCCAGGCGGTCGCGGTGTCTTCGTGATCGCCCCGCCGAGCGCACCGGGACAAGGCGCCGTGCCAGCCATCAGTGTTCGACGTCGCTCGGTGGTGGGCCTCCGATGGTCCGGGCCAGATCCAGTGCTTCGTCGTAGATGCCCTCGGCCAGCAGCGCTCTCCGCCGCTCCCTCTCGCCGACCATGGCCACGAGATCGCCGACCGCCCAGACGGGCGAGGCCAGGTACGGCCGCTGGGCTCGTAGCACGCTGAGCTGCCGCGCCGTTTGGAGATCGGGGGTCGAGGCCGCCACCTGCTCGGCCGTAGCCGCGGGATCCTCGAGCGCGCGGCGCCAGCCCGCCAGCACCGCGGCCAGGTAGGCGACAACCAACGTCTCCTCGCGCAGTGTCGCGGTCCGGCAGAAGACCACCCCACCCGGCTCGGTCGCTCCGAGGGACGACAACGGCGTGAATATGTGGTCGACGCCGAGCTTGGCCAGGTCCAGTGGCTGGTTGAACGCGTAGGCCCACAGCAGGTCGACCGATCCGTCCAGCAGCGCCGAGACACCGGAGCCGCCCACGGTGACCATCGTCGGTGCCCGGTACCCCGTCTGAGCGAGCAGTGCCTCCAGCTCGACGGCACTCACAGGCACACCGACGCAGGCATCGGCAAGGTCACTCAGCACCGCTTGACGGCGTCCGAGCCCCAGCAGGCCGACAGGCAGCGAAGTGAACTGTGCGCCAAGGACCGTCAAGATGCCCGCCGGCGCGGCGCGCACGACACGAGAGATCGAGCCGCTGACCCCGAATGTGGCCGCCCCCGCGAGAACCGCCGGCTCCGTGAGGTGGCCTGTGTGCGGCACCGTCTCGGCGTGAAGCTCGACCGCAGCGAAGAGGCCGGCTCGCTGCGCCACGATCCACCCCGCAAACTGTGCATTGAGTTCCCAGTTGCACTGTGTCCTGACGATCCGCACTCCTCATTGTATGCAGCTGCATTCGCGGCTATACAAGAGCCGTGAGCCCGACAGCCCTCATCGCCAGCCACTACACCATCGCCGGCGCCGGGCTCGGCCAACCCTCCCGCTTCCCGCTCGAGGAACGCTGCACGGCGGCGGCCAAGGCTGGCTTCACCGGCATCGGCGTGACTGTCGAGGACTACCGGGCTCTACGGGTACGACGCTCGCCAGTGC
The DNA here is from genome assembly GCA_050744325.1 of Acidimicrobiales bacterium. Lineage (GTDB taxonomy): Bacteria > Actinomycetota > Acidimicrobiia > Acidimicrobiales > VFJN01 > DASXTK01. The sequence goes on along the minus strand of JBOGHK010000093.1, from coordinate 43,937 downwards.
AGCTCGCCGCCGCGGTCGCGGCGACCGACGCCCGTGTGGCCGAGGTCGAGCTGATCCACGGCTGGATCACCGGCGCGCCCGGCGCCGCGGCCCGCGAGCAGGATGCCTTCGAGGCGGCTGCCACCTTCGCGGCTGACCACGTGAACGTCGCCGAGTTCGCCGCCGCCGAGGACCTCCCCGGCATCCCGGCGGTCGTCGAGCACTTCGCTGCGCTCTGTGCCCGAGCAGCCGAGCGATGTGACGCGAGCCTCGCTCTCGAGTTCCTGCCCTGGTCCGGCATACCCGACCTCGATGCTGCCGTCACCATCGTCCGCGAGGCCGGTGCGCCCAACGCCTGCGTGCTCATCGACGCCTACCACTTCCACCACAGCGGCTCGGACCTGTGCGCCCTCGCCGCGTTGCCGCCCGGGCTGGTCGGCGTCGTCCAGCTCGACGACGGGCCCGCCGACCCGCCGGGCGGGCTTCGGCCGGGGGCGCTGGCCCGCCGGCCGCTTCTGACCGGAGCGTTCGACCTGCCTGGGCTCGCCGTGACACTGGTGAATTCGGGGTTCGCGGGGCCCTGGGAGGTGGAGTTGTTCGCACCCGATCAGCACGCCCTCGACGTCGAGGCCGCGGCCGTACGAGCCACTGTCGGTCTTCGGGAACTGCTGGCATCGGCAGGATCGAGGAGGGCATCTGGGCCCCTGCTCTGAGCCTGGCCGGGTGCCACGGGATCGCTCTCGAGTTGGTCGGGGGATGCCCGGCGCAAGGAGCTATCGGCTGCGTACGTCGGGCCGGGCTGCTGAGCCGGCCGCACTGAGAGGCTTGTGGTACACGACGAAGTCGCACGGGGTGGCCAGGAGGGGGGCGAGCTGCGGGTAGGCCTCCTCGATGATGCCTGTCCGCACCGGCCGGTAGCCGATGCGGGTGTACCAGTCGTGCAGGAACACCTTGCTGGGATGCGACCATTCGCGGGGGACCAGCAACTCGAGTTGCATGATGGTCAGCCCACGCCGGTAGGACAGCTCTTCGGCGAACCGCACCAGGTCGCGGCCGATGCCGTCGCCGCGACGTTCGGGATGGGCAGCAAGCATCCCGAACTCGCCGACCGTGCCGTCGAGCTGCTGGATACGGATGCAACCCACCATCTCGTCGTCCGTCTGTGCGAGCGCGATCTGGTTGGAGGCGATCAGATCCTCCATCTCGGTGGTGGTCGTCCGGGCGGCACCGTCGACCCACAGCCCGGCCTCGGCGTCGGCGTAGACAACGTTGATGAGCTCGGTGATCTCGGCGACGAGCCTCTGGTCCTTCGCCATCGCTGCCGGCGGTACTTCGATCTTCGGGTGGTTCATCGTCCTTGGGGCGTGACCTAGCGTGACTTGATCTGTGACGTCAGGGCGACACGGGCTCGCGGCGCGGCTCTGCTCTGTGTCTTCAGCACGTTACGTGGAGATGGGCGTGTCCAGGCGTCGGGTGAACGCCCTCATCGTCGGCTGGATAACACTCGTCACCGACCCGTTCGCTACACCCAGGGGGGACATCCGATGGCAACAGCCCAAGGCGACGGCGAGTACCGGCTCGGCAACGACCCCGCCGAACTGGACCGACTCGAGCGACAAGCGGCGATCCTCGCCCCGGCCACCAGCGCGCTGCTGGGCATGGCCGGCATCCGGCCGGGCATGCGCGTCCTCGACCTCGGCACCGGGCCCGGCGACGTCGCCCTGCTCGCCGCCGATGCCGTCGCGCCAGGCGGCGCGGCCGTCGGCATCGACCAGTCGCCCGAGGCACTCACGGCCGCACGGGAACGCGCCGCCGCCCGAGGCATCACCAACGTGTCCTTCATCGCCGGCGACGTCTGCGACTTCCACGACGACGAGCCGTTCGACGCCGTCGTCGGGCGCCTCGTGTTGGGCCATACCCCCGACCCGGTCGCCGTCATCGGACACCACGCCGCCTCGCTCCCAGCAGGCGGCATCGTGCTCGCCATGGAGTACGACATACCAGCCACCCGCGCCGTGCCTCATTGCCCGGCCACGTACACGGCCACCCGATGGGTCGTCGACGCCTTCGAGCGTGCCGGGCTCGACCCACTCCTGGGACCACGCCTGGGCGCAATGTTGCGTGCCGCGGGCTTCGACCACGTGAGCACCATCGGCATCCAGCCGTACCTGCCACCCGACGCCGGCGCGGGGATGCTCGCTGGGATCGTCCGCCCACTGCTCCCGCTCATCGAGCAGACCGGCGTCACCGCAGCCGAAGTCGACATCGCCACGTTGGAGGTCCGTCTCGCGACCGAGATGCGAGACCATGACGCGGTCCTGGCCTACCCGACGCTCGCCGGGGCCTGGGCACAGACGAACGAGGACTGAACAGCTCGTTACGACCGCAGCCGACCCGGATCTCGACGAACCCGGGTCCGAGCATCGTCAGCCTTGCTTATCTATGCTAGATAGGTACTCCTAACATCCAGCCAGTACCGGAGGTCGCCGGCATGAGGACCCGTTGGGGACGAGCTCGCAGGCGGGGGCTCGCTATGACATCCACCCCGGATCGACCCCGGGCCGTGGCCGAGGTCGTCAATGCGGCCACACGCCGGTTCGTCCAGCGCCTCGTGGCGCTCCTGGCGCTGGTCGGACTGCTCGCCGGGGCGGCCGGGTGTGGTGGGGACGACGACACCGACGACGCGTCGTCACGCCCCGCGGTCGCCGGCGATGGCTCCGCCAGCGACGCGGCAACAGCGTTCCCGGTCACCGTCGAGCACGCCCTCGGCACGACCGAGATCGCTGCGCCGCCGCAACGTGTGGTCACCGTCGGCCTCACCGAACAGGACACCGTGCTGGCGCTCGGATCGACGCCGGTCGGTGTGACGGAGTGGTACGGCGAGCAACCCTTCGCCACCTGGCCGTGGGCGCAGGACGAGCTCGGCGACGCCGAGCCGGAGGTGCTCAGCCAGGTCGACGGTCTCCAGTACGAGCGCATCGCGGCGCTCGATCCCGACCTCATCCTGGGGCTCAACGCAGGCCTCGACGACGAGTCCTACGGCCGGCTGTCGCAGATCGCCCCGACAGTCGCCCACCCGGTCGGCGAGGAGGGCTACTTCTCGCCGTGGCGCGACCAGACGCTGATGATCGGCCGGGCCCTCGGCAGCGAAGCCGAGGCCCGAGCGCTCATCCAGGACATCGACGCCCAGTTCGCCGAGGCGGCCGACGCCCACCCGGAGTTCGCCGGGACCGACGTGATCTTCCTGCAGAACGCCTTGTACGACGGCGAGGCGATCGCCTACCAGGAAGGGCTCAGCACCGCGTTCCTCACCGATCTCGGCTTCGAGGTCCCCAGCGAGCTCGACCCGTTCGTGCGCGAGGCCGAGGGTTCTCAGGCCTACATCCCGATGGAGCAGCTGTCGGTGCTCGACGTAGCCGACGTGCTGCTGTGGGCCACCGAGCAGCCCGGTGACCGCGAGATGCTCGAGGACGAGCCGTTGTACCGCGGCCTGGAGGAGGTGAGAGAGGGACGGCTGGTGTTCACCGACGGGCTGACCGCGGGGGCGATCTACTTCACCAGCCCGCTGAGCCTGCCGTTCGTCCTCGACGAGATCGTCCCCGCGCTCGCCAGCACGTTGAGCGGCGACGGACCGGCCGAGGCGTTCGGCGCGCCAGGTTGAACCGGGTTGAGGAGGAGTCGGGCCGATGACGGCGGTCGCCACGCGGCCAGCACCCGAGCGTGCCGTCGCACCAGCGACGACAGCTCGCCGCCGGGCGGGTGTCCTGCGCCACGGCTGGAGCCGAGGCCTGGGGTTGGGCGTTGCGGTGGGCGTGCTGGTCGTGGTCGCATCCTGCTCGGTGGCCTACGGCTCGAGGGCAATCGCGTTCGGGAGCGTCTGGGACGCCTTCTGGGACTACGACGCCTCCAACGACCATCTCATCGTGCGCAGCCTCAGGGTGCCGCGCACCGTGATCGGCCTCGTCGTCGGCGCCGCGCTCGGCCTCGCCGGCGGCGTGATGCAGGGGGTGACCCGCAACCCTCTCGCCGACCCGGGGTTGCTGGGCATCGAGGCAGGTGCGGCGCTCGCCGTGGTCGTCGGCATCCACAGCTTCGGCATCGGTTCGCTCAGCGGCTACGTGTGGTTCGGGTTCGTCGGTGCGGCAGTGGCAAGCGTCGTCGTCTACGCCGTCGGCTCGCTGGGGCGCGGCGGCGCGACCCCGGTGAAGCTGGCCCTCGCCGGTGCTGCCCTGTCGGCGCTGCTGTCCTCGTTCACCTCGGCGATCCTGCTGCTGGACATCGACACGCTCGACCAGTACCGGTTCTGGGTGGTCGGTTCGTTGGCGGGACGTGACTCGGCGATCGCGTCCCAGGTCCTGCCGTTCCTCGCCGTGGGTGCGGTGCTCGCGCTCGCCTCGGCCCGGGCGCTCAACACCCTCGCGCTCGGCGACGACGTCGCCCGATCGCTGGGCCAGCCGGTGCAGGTGGCGCGGTTGGTCTCCGGACTGGCGGTGGTGGTGCTGTGCGGAGCAGCCACGGCCGCCGCCGGGCCGATCGGGTTCGTCGGCTTGACCGTGCCGCATGTAGCCAGGGCCATCTGCGGGCCGGACTACCGCTGGATACTGCCCTGGTCCCTCGTGCTCGCCCCTACCCTCCTGGTGGGCGCCGACGTCCTCGGCCGGGTGGTGGCTCGGCCCGGCGAGGTGCAGGTGGGAATCGTGACGGCGATGGTTGGCGCGCCGTTCTTCATCGTGCTGGTCCGGCGGCGCAAGCTCGCGGTCCTCTAGTGCAGCCCGGCGCAGTCGAGGCCACGGCGCTGCCGCTCGGCCACCGCGAGCGCCTGGTCGTCCTGCGGCTGCGCCGGCTGGGCTGGTCGACCAGGATCGACGTTCGCGCCGTCGGGGTCACAGGCGTGGTGCTCTGCCTGGCCTTCGCGGTCTTCGCGTGGTCGCTGTCGGTCGGCGACTTCCCGGTCCCCATCGGCGACGTGCTGGCCACGCTCGCCGGTGGGGGAAGCGACGACAACGCGTTCATCGTGCGCACCCTGCGCCTTCCCCGCGGGTTGACGGCACTGCTGGTCGGGGCCGCGTTCGGGCTGTCAGGCGCGCTGTTCCAGCGGCTGGCGCGCAACCCGCTGGCAAGCCCCGACGTGATCGGCGTCAACGCGGGAGCGGCTGCGGCCGCCGTGTTCGTGATCGTCGTGTGGCACGGCACGTCGTTGCAGGTCACCTTCGGCGCCCTCGCCGGCTCCCTGCTCAGCGGCGCCGCCGTGTACCTGCTCGCGTACACGCGCGGCGTGACCGGATACCGGCTGGTGCTGGTCGGGATCGGCATCACCGCCGTGCTGGTCTCGCTGGTCCAGTACCTCCTCACCCGGGCGGAGATCTACGAAGCCCAGCGGGCCACGGTGTGGCTCACCGGTAGCCTCAACGGCCGGGGCTGGGAGCACGTCCGCCCGGTCGCGGTCGCGTTGGCCGTTCTGGTCCCCGTGACGATCGCGCTGGCCCGCCAGCTGCGCATGCTCGAGCTGGGTGACGAGGCCGCCATTGGCCTCGGCGTCCGCGTCGAGCGGGCACAGGGCGGCCTGCTGCTCGCTGCGGTCGCTCTCGCCGCGGTCGGCACCGCCTCGGCGGGGCCTGTGGGGTTCGTCGCCCTGGTCTCGCCTCAGATCGCCCGCCGCCTGGTTGGCGGACGCTCGCCCGGTCTGCTCGCCGCTGCGGCGTGCGGTTCGCTCCTGGTGGTGGCCTCCGATCTGGTCGCACGACGCAGCTTCGCTCCGACCGAGCTCCCCGTCGGTGTCGTCACCGCCATCCTGGGTGCGCCCTACCTCCTCTACCTGCTCGCCCGAGCCAACCGGATCAGTAGCGGCGGATGAGCGCCCGTGCTCTGGCATCGTCACAACCGTCCCGGATTCCCGGGGGTACGGACAGGACAGTGCATGCTCGTGCCGGCGGGCAGCGACGAGCCGCGGTGATCGGGCGCGGCACGCCTGGCGACATGGCGAGCTACGGTCCCGGCCGTGCTGGGATCGAGCCGGGGGCTGGTGGTCACGTTCGTTGTGCTCGTCGGTGGCCTCGGGGTCCTGTCGGTGGCACCCGCATCCGGGCAGGAGCCGTCCACGACCGTGCCTGGGCCGGGCGGGCAACCGGCATCGGGCGTGGCCCTCGCCGACGACGTCGCGGCGGCCATCGCCGCGGACGGGTGGTTCGCCGATCGCGCCAGCACGACCGACCCGGCTGCGCTCGCGGCGCTGGCGGGCGAGCTGTCCTCGGGCTCGGATCCGGTCGGCTTCGCACTGCTGGCGCAGGAGCCGGACGGGTCGAGCACGGTCTACGCCGAACAGGTCCTCGACGCGCTCCCCGCCCACGGCGAGCTCGGCGTCGAGACGGTGGCGGTGCTGTCGCCGGAGGATGTGGGTGTCGTCAGCGATACCTGGGACGACGCGGCGATCGACGCGGCGCTCGACAGTGCGATCGACGATCTGCGGGCGGACCCGGTCGTCGGCCTCGAGACGTTGACCGACGCCCTGGCCAGCCAGCCGACGATGGCCGAACGCGACGCCGACGACACGTCGAGCGACAGCACCGACGACACCGGCGGTGGCGTGAGCTCGGCGTGGCTCGTCCTCGGCGTGATCGGGTTGATCGCGGCCGTGGTGATCGGCCGGCTGTTCCCCGGCAGGGCCGGCTACGGCGACGACGAGGGCTGGGACTCGTCGGACTACCGGCGCCGCTCGCGCTGGCGCCGCACGGGCCGTTCTTCGCTGTTCGGCGGCTCGCGTCGGTCAGGTGCCAGCCGTTCCCGCCGATCGTCGGGTGGCTCACGGCGGCGGGGTCGAGGCGGCCGCCGGCTCTAGTGCCGTTCCAGGCTTGCGAGCCGCTGGGCCAACGACGCGGCTTGGTCGCTGTCACCGAGTTGCTCGAACAGGCGCCGCGCCTCGTGCCATACGGATCGTGCCGCCTCGGTATCGCCCCGACCAGCGTGTGCCTGGCCGACAGCCCGCAAGATCAGGGCCTCGATGTGCGCGGACTCGATCTTGCGGTTGAGGTCGAGCGCGGTCTGCAGCGAGGCGAGCGCGTCGTCGTAGCGGCCCTCGGCGGTGTCGAGCTCGCCGAGGATGCGGAGCGCCAGTGCTTGACCGAACTCATCCCCGAGGTCGGCAGTGAGCTCGAGGCCTTGTTCGAGGGTCTGGCGCGCCTGGGGCCGTCCCCAGTGCACGTAGAGATCGCCCAAGCTGGTGAGCACGCGGGCCTCGTCGGTACGGTTGCCAATGCTCCGGGCGGTCTCGAGCGCCTGGGTGAACGCCTGCTCGCTGTCGTCGTACCTCGCCTGCTCTCGGCGTGACGCTCCCAGCAGCCGCAGCGCCTCGATCTGATATCCGGGATTGCCCTGGCGGCGGGCCAACTCGAGGCACTGGTCGGCGGCATTGGCCGCCAGGTCGTGGTCGCCCGATTCCCGGTGCATGACGCCAAGCCAGATCCGTCCGTGGATCGACCCGATGTTGTGGGCTTCGTGATCGGCGAGCGCGAGGCCGTGCTCGATGCTCGCCCTTCCCGCCGCGGGATCGTCGTGGCGGTGGAGGATGCCCCATTCGATGCGGGCATCGGCCTCCACCCTCCCATCACCAAGCTCCTGGCTTGCTGCGACCGCTTCGTCGGCGCACGGAAGCAGCCGGTCCCGGCCCCGTTGCTCACAGAGGCACGCGAGGTTCCGGGCGATGACCGCCCGGCCCCGCGTGTTGCCTGCCGCGCGACAGGCGGCCAGCGCGAGGGAATGGGAGTGCTCCCAGTCGTCGAGGAAGCCTCGACGGTCGAAGAACGGGTACGCCGACGCGGCCAGCTCCCAGGCGAGCTCGTCGAGCCCGAGGGCGCATGCCTGGCCGACCGCCGCGACCAACCCGAGCCGTTCGGTTTCGAACCAGGCCAGCGGTTCGGCCCGAGCCGCCTCGGCGGTCGGCGCGCCTGGCCACCAACGCGGTGCATCGCCCGCGACCCGGAACATCTCGCGGCTCGGCATGTGCGTGTCGGCGTGCTCGGCGAGTGCGAGCCAGGCGCCCAGTGCTCGCGCCAGCGCCTGGTCGCGCCGGGCTTGCGGGTCCTCGGCGACTGCTCGCTCCCGTGCATAGAGGCGAATCAGGTCATGGAGCCGGTAGCGCACGGTGCCGGTCGGATCGGGCCCGATGACCTCGACCAGTCGGGCGGTGCTGAGGTCGTCGAGGAGGTCCGTGGCCTCGTCGACCGTGATGTCGAGCAGTGCGGCGACGACCCATGGCGCGAAGGTCGCCACCTCCAGCATCCCGACGAGCCTGAAGGCCAGGCGGACCTCGTCGTCGAGGCTCACATAGCTGAGCCCGATGCTTGCCCTCACCTCGAGATCCCCTGTGGTCAGCTCGTCCAGACGGCGTCGCTCGTCGGTCAGCCGGTCGACCAACTGAGCGATCCGCCAGTGGGGACGTGCTGCCAACCGTGCACCGGCGATGCGCACCGCAAGCGGCAGATGCCCGCACAGCCGGGCGATCTCCTGGACGTGTTCGGGCTCGGCTCGCAACCGGTCGGCACCGACGATCTTGACCAGCAGCGCGGCGGCCTGGCCGGGCTCGAAGATGTCGAGCTCGACGAACGCGGCGCCTTCGAGCCCCGTCAGTCGTCGGCGGCTCGTGACCACCACGGCGCAGGCGGGGGCGCCGGGCAGCAGAGGCCGTACCTGAGCCTCGGAGGCGGCGTTGTCCAGGACGACCAGGCACCGGCGGCCGGCGATCCGCTCACGGAAGACCTCGGCGCGTTCGTCCAGGTCGTCCGGTATGGCCGACTCCTCGATCCCCAGAGCCCGCAGGAAGCGGGCCAGCGCCCGGGTGGGATCGACAGGCGACGCCTGCGCGCCCCGAAGGTCCACATAGAGCTGGCCGTCGGGGAAGCTCGTGGCCACCTGGTGGGCGACGTGCACGGCGAGGGTCGTCTTGCCGACCCCGCCACGACCGGCCACGGCCGAGATCGCCACGGGCCGTGTCGGGCCATCGACGACCTCGGTTGCCAGGATCCGCTCGAGTTGGGCGACGTGTTCGTCGCGGCCGGTGAAGTCGGTGATCGTCGCCGGCAGCTGGGAGGGCGCTGACACTGTCGCCGCGTCGGTCGAGCCCGTCTCGTGATCGACCGAGGGCCCGTCCAGCTGGAGCTGCTCAGCTGCGACGGGTTCGCCTCGGGCGGCGGCCACCAGCACCGCGCGATGGTGGTCGGTGAGGCCGAGTGCGTCGGCCAGGATCCGCACCGAGGCACTACGTGGCCGACGGACCCGGCCAGACTCCAGCCCGCGGACGGTGCCGACGCTCAGCCCCGCCCGGTGTGCGAGCTCCTCCTGGGTCAACGGGACCCGCTCGCGCAGGGCACGGACGATGCGGGCCAACGACACGTGCCCGCCCGAGGATGCCGAGTCCTGCTGGGTCACCATCGAGATGGGCACCGCCTTCCCCAAATTGACGGTCAATTGACGGCCGACTGCCTGGAGCACGGGCGTCGACAGCCCGAGAGTGTACGCGTCCCGAGGGATTCGGCCGGCTGCGCTCGCGCACGCCTGGATCACGCCTGTCGCCGCGCCGGTCCGGGTCAACAGCCATGCTCGACACCTCCCCCGCGACAGCGTCTCCGCGCATCCTCGGCCCCGGCATCCTTCGGAGGGATGTCGGCCCGCGCGTGGCCCAGAGCCGACGCCCGTGGTCCAGCGACGACCACCGATCGGGATTGCGCCTGCAGCTCGATGCCGACGACGTCGGGAAGGTGAGTGTCCGTTCGGGTGGTGGGCCCTTCACCGAGACGCTGTTCAGCCTCCACCTGTTGCGCGAGCGACACCCCTATGCGCGCGGTTCAGGGTGGTGGAAGGCGGTCCGAGCCAGCTTCGAACCGAGCTCCAACCCGTTGGCCGTGCTGGACGCGCTGGAGCTGCCGGTCGATCTGCACGCGGTCGCCTGGCAGGCACCCTCGATGCACGAGGCGCTGCGGCGACTGGCGAACGCCTCTAGCGAGGGGGCGACCTCGGACGGGGTGGCGCCGCATCTGGTCAGGCTCGTCCTCGACTACTACGTGCGGGCCGTCGACCCGTACTGGCGGCGGATCCGGTCCCATCTCGCAGCCGAGCAGGCTCGATGTGCTCGGGCGATGGCCGAAGGTGGCGTTGCCCAGCTGTTGACGTCGCTGCATCCCAGCATTCGATGGCGATCGCCTCTTCTCGAGGTGACCAACCAGCAGGGGAGACGGTACGCGCGGGCTCCCGGCCCGGCACCCGAGGACGGCCAGGGAACCCACGTCCTCGGCGGGCGCGCGCTCGTCCTCGTGCCGTCGGTGTTCTGCATGGACGGGCCCCTTGTCCTGTTCAGCGAGCACGACCAGGCCCTGCCGATCGTCCTCGTCTACCCCGCCCTGCGCCAGACCGAGGACGCCTCGTCGGTCTGGGCGCAGCCCGCCGCGCCGGACCCTTCGGCGCTGGGCAAGCTCCTCGGGCGGACGCAGGCCGCCGCGCTGGCGGCGATCGCCGACACGTGTACGACGACCGAGCTGGCCGACCGGGTCGGCGTGTCGCCGCCGACGGCGAGCCACCACGTCAGCATCCTGCGTGGGGCCGGCCTGATCCTCAGTCGACGCACCGGCAGCAGCGTCGTCCATCGCCTCACGGCCCTTGGCGCCGAGCTGCTCGGAGCCGACGCTCTGGACGGTTGACGGAACTGTCGCGCCAGCGGACGACTGTCAGCCGCCGAGGCCGTGGCCGACAGCACGAGTCACGCCGCGGCGGTGGAGATCGGCGGTCGCTTCGACGTCGTAGCCCAGTGCGGCGAGCACCATGTCCGTCGACGCTCCGAGGGGCTCGGGCCGGCCGATACGAAGGGTCTGGGCACCGAACTCGACGCCACCGCTGCTGCGGAAGAAGCGCGTCCCGTCGGTGAGCGTCGCTTCGACGGCCAGCTCGTTGGCCCGCATGTGCGGGTCGTTCAGCATGAAGTCGAGATGGTCGATGCCGTCGGCCCGCACGGCGGGGACACCCGCCGCCTGCAGGCGGGACTCCCATCCGGCGGCGTCGGCCGTGGCGAGCATCGCGGCGATCGCCGCGGCGCGCTCGTCGTCGCGCTCGTCGTCACCGCCCCGCGCCACCGCCCAGCCGAGCGGAGCGTCCTCCACGGCGGCCAGGCCGAGCACGCCCGCCAGGGCCGCTCGTTGCCGCTCGGTGTGGCATTCGACGTAGATCCAGCCGTCGGCGGTCTCGTAGAGCCGGTGGAGGGCGTGGAAGCCGTGCTGTCCCTGGTCGGGCAGAGGGTCCTGGGGCTTCCCGTCGTAGGTCAGCCCCCAGCGCGCCACCGTGTAGGCCATCGAGGACAGCATCGTCGTCTCCACGTACTGCCCCCGGCCGGTGATCTCGCGGGCGTGGAGCGCGAGCAGCGTCGCGGTGGCGGTAGCCAGCGCCGAGGCCGGGTCGGCGTAGGTGCGGTTGATCGGCGGGTTCCCGCGACCGGCTTCGACGACGCCGGAGCCCGCGATCGCGTTCGGTGAGGAGTGGAAGCCGGGCCGCCGCGCCCACGGCCCCTTCGACCCGAAGGCGCCTCCGTACACGTAGACCAGGCGGGGGTTGCGAACGGCCATGTCGTCGTACCCGATGCCGAGGCGCTCGGGCACCCCGGGCCGGAAGTTGTGCAGCAGCACGTCGGACCGCTCGACCAGCTGGTGGACGATCCGCAGGCCCTCGGGTGTCTTCATGTCGGCGACGACGCTCTGCTTGCCGACCGTCTCCTTGTCGTAGGCCGTCGTCCAGTTGCGCCGGGCCGGGTCGCCGGTCGGCGGCTCGACCTTGACCACCCTGGCCCCCATCTCGGCGAGGAGCGTCATCGCGTAGGGCGCGGCGTAGAAGTAGCCCACCTCCAGCACGGTGACCCCCTCGAGCGGGTGCGACAGGCGCGCACCGTCGGGGGAGCGGGGCGAGCGGGCAGAGCCCGGAGCCGGAGGGGCGCCGGCACCCCGGGTGGGTGTCGCGGCCAGGATCTCCTGCGTGTGCTCGCCCGGAGCCGGGGCCGGCGTCCCGATGTCCGCCGGCGTGTCGGACAGCAACGCGAGCGGTCCGATCTGCACGGTGCGCCCAACCGCCGGATCGTCGACCACCGCGGTGCGCCCGTTGTCGACGGCCTGCGGGTGCGCCAGGTACTCGGGCCCCGTCAGGAACGGGTCGCCACCCACGTCCTCGGCGAGGAACACCTCCAGCCACTCGTCGAGCGTCCGTTCTCGCATCGCCTTGGCCACCAGCTCGCGGACCCGGTCGAGCTCGTCCTGGGACGGGAACAGGTCGGGCATGTCGGCGAGCCCTGGTTCGCCGAACAGGCTCTCCAGGCCGAGCACCCGCAGCCAGTTGCGGAACAGGTGGGGCTGGCGGCTGCACATCTGGATCCAGCGTCCGTCCGCCGTCGCCGCCGTCATGAAGGCCAGGTCCATCACCCCGAACACGCGGCCCGACTCGTCGGGCTGGTGGATGCGGTGGCCGAACCCGCTCACCATGTCGAACGAGACCAGCGCATGCAGGAGGCTGGTGTGCACCCACTGGCCGAGGCCGCTACGACGACGGGCGTGCACGGCCCCCAACAGCCCCTGGACCGCCAGCATCGCCGCCCCGTACGACGCGATGGGCGTGGGCGTGAAGATCGGTCCGTCGCGGTAGCCGTTCAGCGTGGCCATCCGTCCGGTGCGTGCGGCGACGATGCCCTCGTAGCCGGGCAGGTCGCGCAGAGGCCCCCGCTCCCCGAAGCCGGAGATCGCCACGCTGACGATGCGCGGGTTCACCTCTGCCAGGTCGTCGTGGCCGAGCCCGAGGCCCTCGATGGCGCCTGGTCGCCAGTCGTGCACCAGACCGTCGGCGACCGCCACCAGGTCGAGGAGCCGATCCCGGTCTGCGGGCACGCGCAGGTCCAGCGTGATGCTGCGCTTGCCCCGGTCCCACACCAGGCGAGCGGGGTCGTCCGACGACTCGGGCCCACCGTCCGGCGGCTCGACCTTGATGACGTCGGCGCCGTTGTCGGCCAGCACCATCCCCGCCATGGCGCCTGCCATCCGCCGGCCGAGATCGAGTATCCGCAGATCCTGCAGCGATGTCGTCCCACGCATCGAGCCTCCCTTGCCAATCTATAAAATGATTATGATGCTATGAGCCGACGAAGGCCAAGGGGGAGCCCGAATGCCACGCGACGTATCGCCGATCCGCAGCCTCCTCTTCGTGCCCGGCAACCGCGCCGACTGGGTCGACAGCGCCAGGGCATCTGGGGCCGACGCCGTCGTCTTCGATCTCGAGGACTCCGTCCCGTCGAGCGACAAGGACCGGGCGAGGGCCGTCGTGCGTGCAGCCATCGACGAGCACGGCCGGCAGCGACCGGCACTGCTCGTCCGGGTCACCGAGACCAGCGACAGCGTGGGCCTGCGGGCCGACCTCGATGCCGTGGTCGCACCGGGGTTGACCGGGGTGCTGCTGCCCCAGGTCGTCGGCGTGCACGACGTGGTCGCGCTCGACCGTCTGCTCACCGAGCGCGAACGCGCCGCGGGCCTGGCGCGAGGAGCGGTGGTGGTCGACCCGTTGCTGGAGACCCCGCAGTCGCTCCTGGACGCCCATGCCATCGCCACGTGCACGCCGCGGGTCGCCTACATGGGTGCTGGCGTGTCGCGGCGGGGCGACATCGCCCGACGGATGGGCTATCGGTGGACGCCGCAGGGCCTGGAGACCTTGTACTTCCGGTCCAAGGTGCTGCTGGAGATGCGCGCGGCGGGTGTGCCCAACCCCTTGAGCGGGATGTGGGGCGAGATCGCCGATCTCGTGGGGTTGCGCAGCTTCGCCGACCAGACGCGGGACCTGGGCTACGCGGGGATGATGGTCCTCCATCCAACCCACGTCGCTGTCGTCAACGAGGTGTTCACCCCGGATGCCCACGAGGTCGCCCTGTGGCAGGAGATCCTCGTCGCCATGGAGGAAGCCACCCGGGCCGGCCGCGGCGCGATCCGGCTCCGGGGCGAGATCGTCGACGACGCCCACGTGAAGACCGCCCGCGACGGCCTGGCCAGGGCGACGGCCTTTGGCCTGGTCTGAGCGCGACGGCGAGTCGCGCCCGCCGCTCCGCCAACCCCGTCTGGCCGAGATGGTGGCGGCGATGCTGCGGCAGCGGATCCTGAGCGGGGCGCTCGCCGACGGCGACCGGTTGCCGAAGCAGTCGGACCTGCTGGCCGAGTTCCACGTCAGCCGGCCGTCCATACGCGAGGCACTGCGGATCCTCGAGACCGAGGGGCTGGTCACCGTCCGGCGGGGCAACCTGGGCGGGGCGACGGTCCACGCACCCGAAGTCCACGACACCGCCTACATGCTCGGGCTGGTCCTGCAGGGCAAGCAGGTCGAGTTGGACGACGTGGGGGTGGCGCTGCGCCACATGGAGCCGGCGTGCGCCGCGCTCTGCGCCGGGTCGGCCGACCGCCGCCACGTGGTGGCGGAGCTCCGCGACATCCAACGCGACACGGTGGCCGCGGTCGACGACGACATCCGGTTCGTCGACCATGCCCGCCGCTTCCACGAACAGCTCGTCGCGCTGTGTGGCAACGAATCGATGAAGGTCATGGTGGGGGCGCTCGAGTCGGTGTGGTCGGCGCACGAGCGGGCGTGGGCCCGCACGGCCTCCGGTGCAGGGAGCTTTCCCAGCGCTGACCTGCGGCGTCAGGGGATCGACGCCCACGGTCGCATCCTGTCGCTGGTCGAACGTGGCGATCCACGGCAGGTCATGGACGCGGCCTACCGACACCTACAGCAGTCGCAGATCTACGCGCTCGCCGACGGCGGGCCGACCCGGGTGGAGGCCGCACGGCTCCGCACCTCCATCCGCCTGCCATCACTAAGAATATAAGGATTGACATAACAGGCTCGCGTAAGTCAAGCTCAGAGCCGCGGATGGGTGTGACACCCCCGCACACCGACAGCAGAAACCAGCTCCTGGGGGGACCAGTGGCCATGCGCTCGACCCGCAACCGTCTCGCCGCACTCCTACTCAGCTTCGTGTTCATCGCCGGGGCCTGCGGTGGCGACGACAGCTCGACCAGCTCGGATGCGACCGACGGCGAACCGTCGGGGGACGTCAACGCCGACAGTGACCGGCGACTGCGGCTCATCGGCACCCAGGGCCCGCAACACATGGATCCCGTGACCGGGGTGTTCCCGTGCGAGGCCGAGAACCTCCGCTGGATCTACGACTCGCTGATCCGCGAGACACCCGACGGCGAGCTGGTGTCGGGGTTGGCCGAGAGCTGGGAGAGCCCCGATCCCAACACGTTCATCCTGCACCTGCGGGACGGCGTCCAGTTCCAGGACGGGACCGACTTCAACGCGGAGGCGGTCAAGGCCCATCTCGAACGCGGCCAGACCGACCCCCGTTCGACGATCCAGGACGTCCTGGCACCGATCGAGTCGATCGCTACGCCCGACGAGCTCACGGTCGAGCTGCACTTGAGTGAGCCGCAGGTCGGGCTGTTGCCGGTGGCGTTCACCGGGCGTGCCGGGATGATCGAGTCGCCCACGGCCTACCAGGAGACGGGCGAGAACTACGGGGCTGGTGAGGCGGTCGGCGCAGGTCCGTACCAGTACGACAGCCACACTCCGAGCGAGGACATGCACGTCACCGCCTGGGACGGCTACTGGGATGCCGAGAACCGACACCTCGCCGGCATCGACTTGCTCGGGTCGGCCGAGGAGTTCCAGATCGAGCGCATCCGCAGCGGCGAGGTCGACTACGCGGCGATCAAGGACACCCAGCTCCCCGAGGCCGAGGCCGCCCAGGGCGCGGGCGACATCGAGTTCCGCCTGACCCCCACCGATCAGTACGCCGAGATCTACGTGAACTGGTCGGTCGCCCCGTTCGACCAGCTCGAGGTGCGTCAGGCGCTCGAGCACGCGCTCGACCGTGAGCTGCTCGTCGAAGCGCTGACCGGCAACTCGGCGACTGTTGCCTGGTCGCCGCTGAGCGAGACCAACTGGGCGCACGACTCGGCCGTCGAGGAGATGTACCCCTACGACCCCGAGCTGGCCCGTGACCTGCTGTCCGAAGCCGGCCATCCCGACGGGGTCACGGTCACGGTCGGGATGATCGACCACCAGTACTACCGGCGCATGGCGGAGGCGCTCCAGGACATGGTGCGGGAGTCGGGCTTCACCTTCGAGCTCGAGCCCGTGACCGGTGCCGAGATCAACAACCGGCTGTACGAGACCAAGGACCTGCCGGTGGCGATCACGGCCTTCTCGGGCGCCAGCGACCCCGGGATCACGCTCACCAACAAGTTCAGCAGCAGCGGCAACTCGAACCCGGCCACCACGACGGCCGACGGTGTCGACGAGCTGCTCGCCGAAGGAGCCGCCAGCATCGAGCCCGAGGAGCGGGCAGAGGCGTACCAGCAGGCCGAGGCGCTCGTCATGGAGAACGCCTTGTCGATCCCGCTGTTCCACAACGGCGGCATCGCGGTGTTCGACCCCGCCCTGCAGGGCGTCGACCGTGGCTACACGACATGCCTTCAGGGCAACTTCGTCTCCGTCCCCGTCTACTTCGAGCAGTGAGGCCTACGACATGACCGACGTGGCGTACGAGGTCATCTCCAGCGACTCGCATGTGATCGAGCCGCACGACCTGTGGCAGGAGGGCGTGACGGTGGCGTACCGGAGCCGGGCACCGCGGCTGGTCCGCGATGCGTCCACCGACCGCCTCGTGTGCGACCAGGCCGAGCTGCCCCCGGTCGGGTTGCTGGCGGGCTGTGCCCGGCGTGACGGCGAGGTGCGCGAGGACGGCCGCTGGGAGGAGGACGTGTTCCCCGGCGGCTACGACCCCGAACGCCGCCTGGCGGACCTCGAGGAGGACGGCGTCCAGGCCGAGGTGCTGTTCCCGACGATCGCGATGCAGCTGTACCCGATCGAGGATCGTGACTTCCAGTGGGCCCTGTTCCGGGCCTACAACACCTGGCTCGCCGAGGTGATGTGCGCTGCCTACCCGGAGCGCTTCAAGGGCATCGCCATGCTCAACCACGAGGATGTCGACCTCGCCGTCGCGGAGGTGGTCCGGGCGGCCTCCGTCGGGCTCAGCGGCGTGATGGTGCCCCTGTTCGCGGGCGAGGAGAACCCCTACTACGACCAGCGATTCGACCCGCTCTGGGCGGCCGCCGTCGACCACGGCCTGCCGGTCAACCTGCATGCCGCCACGACCAGGGTGCGCGATGCCGCCTGGAACAGGGGGACCTCGACCGACAAGGTGCTGCGCACGATGCAGGCCCAACGGGTCCTGCTCGACATGATCCGCGAGGGACTCTTCGACCGCTTCGGTGACCTGATGGTCGTCTCGGCCGAGAACGATGCCGGCTGGGCCGGGAACCTGCTCGAACGGGCCGACTACAGCTGGCACCGCAGCCGCAACCTCAGCGACGACTGGCGCTGCCGGCAGGAGCCGAGCAGCTACTTCCGGCGCAACGTTCGATTGACGTTCATGCGCGACCGCACGGCGGTGCTCGCGCGCGACGTCATCGGCACCGAGACGCTGATGTGGGGCAACGACTTCCCCCACCACGTGTCGACCTGGCCGCACTCGCGCAAGGTCCTGGCCGAGCACTTCGACGGCGTGCCGGAGGCGGACCGGCACGCCGTCGTGTGCGGAAACGTCCGGGCGCTCTACGGCTTCTGATGGTCGGCGCGGACGACCGTCCTGTCCGCCCCGGTCCGGGCGTGGGCCCCGATGGTGATCGAGTGGGACGAGGACGTCCTGACCGGGACCAGTCGGTCTTCGCCGGCCTGCGGGTGGTTGAGCTCGGCGGGGGGATGGCCGGGCCGATGACGGGGATGATCCTCGCCGACCACGGCGCCGACGTGGTGAAGCTCGAGTGGCCGGCTGGTGACTGGCGGCGCATGCTGCCGGCGTCGCTCATGTGGGACCGCGGCAAGCGCAGCGTCGTGCTCGACCTCGGCGTCGCTGCCGACCGTGGCCGGGCCGAGGCCCTGTTGACCACGGCGGACGTGGTGATCGAGAGCGTCCGTGCCGAGGCCGGGCGCGCCCGGTCGATCGACGCCGAGGCGATCCGGCGGCGCAACCCGCGGTCGGTCTGGTGCACGATCGACGGGTTCGGTCCCATGCAGGACGCGCTCGGCCACCTTCCGGCCGACGAGGCGACGGTGGCTGCCGCCACCGGGCGGATGACCGGGCTCGACCAGCTCAGCGGCGGCCAGCCGGGGGTGCGCCACGACCGTCCGGTGTTCACGGCGGCGCCGATCGGCTCGTACGGGGCCGCACAGCTGGCGGTGCAGGGCATCACCGCGGCCTTGATCGAACGGGTGCAGACCGGCGAGGGCCAGACGGTGGCGACCAGCCTGCTCGAGGGCTCTGTCGCGTTCGTCATGCGCCAGGAGCTGGGCCGGGGTGATGGGTCGGGCACCGCGCAGCTGTCGGCGGCCGTCAACCGCGGCATCGAGCTCTGCTTCCTGACCGCCGAGTGCGCCGACGGGCGCTACATCCAGATGTGCGCCCGCCAGGACGCCCACTTCCGCGACTGGCTACGTGCGTTGGGGCTCGACGACGTGCTGGCCGACCCGACCTACGCCCATGCGCCGTTGGGGATCCGGCGGGTGGAGGATGTCGACGCCCTGGAGGTGCGACTGCGTGACGCGATGCGGGCCCGTACCCAGGACGAGTGGATGCGGATCTTCACCGAGGCCTACGACGTCGGCGCCGACCCGTTCCTCACGCCGGCCGAGTTCCTCGGTCACCCCGACATGGTGGACAACGGCCGCGTGGTCGAGCTCGACGACCCCAGCTTCGGTCGGGTGCGCCAGCTGGGGCCACTGGTGGCGGTGCGCGGCGCGCCGGCGGTCATCGAGCGGCCGGCGCCCCTGGTCGGCGAGCACACCGACGAGGTGCTCGACGAGCTGGTCGCCACGGCGGCCGCGTCGACGCCGGACTTCGAGGCGCTCGACGGCATCACCGCCACGCTGGCGAGGCCGAAGCCGGACGATCCGGGTCCTAACGGACCTGTCGGACGCCCGAGCTCGTCCCGAGTCGCCGGATCGGCGCGGGCGCAGCCGCTGGAGGGCGTCACGATCCTCGAGGTCGCGTACTTCATCGCCGGGCCGTTGGCCACGACGATCCTGGCAGAGATGGGTGCCCGGGTGATCAAGGTCGAGCCGTTGGCCGGCGACCCCTACCGCCGGACCGGTCTCCAGAGCGTGAAGTTCCTCCACGGCAAGGAGAGCATCACGCTCGACCTCAAGAGCGACGCCGGGCGGGCGGTCCTGCGCGACCTCGTGGTGCGGGCCGACGTCGTCGTCCACAGCTTCCGCGCCGGGGCGGCGGCCCGGCTCGGCCTCGACGCCGACACGGTGCAGGCCCTCAACCCCCGAGCGGTTCACGTGTTCGCCGGCTCGTACGGCTCGCAGGGACCGCAGGCGCACCGCGCCGCCTTCCACTCCACGCCCAACGCCCTGAGTGGCGGGGGCATCAAGCAGGCGGGACGGGGCAACCCGCCGGTGAACGACTCCTACGCCGACCCCGGTAGCGCGCTGGGCGCGGCCACCGCGATCGCGCTCGGGCTGTACGCGCGGCATCGCACCGGTGTCGCGCCGGCGATGGAGACCACCATGCTGTGCAGCACCGGCTACATCCACTCGGCGGACATGGTGCTCTACGACAGCGCTCCGCCCCCGCAGTTGGCCGACGAAGGCCAGCACGGGCTGGCGGCGCGCTATCGCCTGTACCCATGCGCCGACGGGTGGGTGTTCCTCGCGGCGCCGGTCGAAGGCGCGTGGGAGCGCGTCGTCCAGGTGGTCGGCCGGCCGGAGCTGGCCGACGACGCCCGCTTCACGACGCCTGCCGCCCGCGCCGTCCACGACGACGAGCTCGCGGACCTGATCGCCGGTGCCCTGCGTGGGGGCACGGTCGACGACTGGGTGGCTCGGGGTCGGGCGGGCGACGTCGCCATCGCCCCGGTGCACCCCGAGCCCTTCGACCGCTGGTTGCTCGGCACCGAGCTACTGACCCCTGCCGACCACCCTGCGTATCCGCCATACTGGCGGCTGCCACCCAAGGTGAGGTTCTCCTGCTCCAAGCCGCGGCTCGGGCCGGCGGCCGCCTGCGGTGAGCACACACGTCGCATCCTGCGCGAGCTGGGCCGCTCCGACCAGGAGATCGACCACCTGGTGGTGGCACGGGTCACCAGCGAGGCGTCGTCAGGAGGGGGGTAGATGGTCGGCATCACGATGATCGACGCAGCAGACGTCCACACCACCGACGTCTACGACCGGCTCGGTCGCGAGGTGGCGGGCGTCGTGACCAGCCGCATGCTCAGCCCACCCGGCTTCCCGCTGTGGCTGGCCGAGGGTGTCCTCGCCGATAGTGCCCGGCTGGCCTGGCCAGAGGTGCACGGCGACGAGGTGGTCTACGTCCACTCCGGGTCGCTGGCGATCGACGGTCGGACGTGCCCGCCCGGGGGAGCCGTGGTCGTCGAGAGCGGTGTGGCGACCAGCGTCGAGGCCAAGGGGCCGACGAGGATCGCCCACGCCGGCCCGGTCGACGCCGCACCACCGACCACCGGGCTCAACGGTGCGGCCGACCCGGAGGGGCACGGCGTGCACGTCGTCGGCCCCCGAGGCACCTACGCGGCGGTGACCGCCGAGCGGGACACGCACTACTACGCGGACTCGACGTGCACGACCTGCCGGATCACCCTGCTCTACACATCGCGCACGGTGCCCTACGTGTCGCCGACCCACAGCCACTCGGTCGACGAGCTGATCTACGTGCTGTCCGGGGAACTGTGGTTCGGCCGCCGCCGGCTGGGCCCGGGGTCGACGGTCGCGATCGCGGCGGACCGGCGCTACGGCTTCCGCAGCGGTCCCGAGGGGTTCGCGTTCCTGAACTACCGCGCCGATGCCTCGCAGCAGACCGTCGAGCGGGGTTCCCCGCCGGTCATGGAAGGCGGCCGGGTGCACGGCCTGGAACCGGTGATGGACCTGCTGTGACGTCCATCGGCACCTTCTGCAGGGACAAACGTTCCTGTAGTATTAATCACTACTATGATAGTGCTAGGAGGGGGACGCCATGGGAGTGACCGCAGCCGACCTGTTCTTCAAGCAGGTCGACGAGACGCCGTTCCTCGACCCGGCGACGAGCCCGGACAAGGCCCGTCCGGCCCGCGGGAGCCAGGCGAGGATCAAGTGGCTGGGCGGCGACAGCGAGACCGGCCCGTGGGTGTACTACATCGAGCACCCCGAAGGGGCCGTCGTGAAGCCCCACAAGCACCACGCGCCACGCATCGAGTACGTCCTCGACGGTGAGATCGAGTTCTTCGAGGGGCGGGCGGCGATCGACTGGCACCGGGGCGACACGTCGATCGTCGGGTCGCGTCACGGCGCGGGGTCGTTGTCCTACGTCCCGCCGGGCAAGGTCTACGCCTACCGCATCACGGCGTCGTCCAAGCTGCTCCACGTCTTCTTCGAGAACCCGGTCGGGCGCACCGAGCACGTCGGCGACGACGACCACGCCGACACCGACGCTGGTACGCCGACCGAGGACGGCGGTGGCCGATGACGATGCCCACCCCCAGGCCGCTGCGGTCGGTGCTGTTCGTCGCCGGCAGCGACCCGGCCGAGCTCGAAGCCGCCCCCTACCACGGTGCCGATGCGGTGGTGATCGACATCGAGGAGCCGCGTACCCCCTTCCCCGAGCCGGAGCGTGAGCGCACCCGTGCCGAGGTCGCGACGTTCCTCGACCAGGTGAAGGTCGACGACGCCAGCCCGTTGTTCTTCGTGCGGGTCCAGCCGGTCGCAACCGGACAGACCCTGCGCGACCTGCGGGCGGTGCTGCACCCCAACCTCGCAGGGATCCTCCTGCCCAAGATCTACGGCCCCAACGACGTGGTCGGGGCCGACGCGCTGCTCACCTGCCTCGAGACCGAGACGGGCCGTGAGCCTGGCTCGACGTGGATCTACCCGATCCTCGAGACCGCGGCGTCCATCCGACTGGCCTACGAGATCGCCACCGCGTCACCGAGGGTCGCCTACATGGGCGGTGCGGTGTCGCGCTTCGGCGACATCCACCAAGCCGTCGGCTTCCGGTGGACCGCCGAGGGCCGCGAGACGCTCTACCTGCGCTCGAAGGTGTTGATCGACGCCCGGGCTGCGGGAGTCCGGTGGCCGATCAGCGGCATGTGGGGCGGCGCACTCGACGACCTCGAGGGCCTCCGGCGATGGGCGGTCGAGCTGCGCGACCTGGGCTACTTCGGCATGATGCTGGGCCACCCCTCGCTCGTGCCGGTCGCGCACGAGGTGTTCACGCCGACGCCCGACGAGATCACCTACTGGCAGGATCTCGACCGGCTCGCCCGCGAGGCCGAGGACGCGGGCACCGGTCCGATCGTGTACGGCGACCCGAACCAGGGCGAGGGCCACGTGGTGCACATCGCCCACGTCGGGTCGGCCCGGATGAACCTGGAGTGGGCGCGCCAGCTGGGCCTCGTCGGGTGATGGACGCCGCGGACCGTGCCCGGCGGAAACCGGAGCGGGGGCGGGCGCGATGATCTGGCGGCGGCTCCTCGCGATCGTCCCGGTGATGCTGGTGGTGTCGTTCCTGGTGTTCGCTCTGGCGATCTTCCTGCCGGGCGATGCGGCCGTGACGCTCGCAGGGGAGAACGCGAGCCAGGAGCGGATCGCCGAGGTCCGCCGCGATCTCGAGCTCGACAAGCCGATGGTCGAGCGCTACGTGACGTGGCTGGGCGACGCGGCGCAGGGCGACTTCGGCCGGTCGTTGTTCACCAAGCGCCCGGTGACCTCGGAGATCGCGGCCCGTTGGACCGTGACCCTGCAGCTGGTGATCGGCGCCCTGGTCGTCGCGGTGCTCATCGGGGTGCCCGCCGGCATCCTCGCCGCCCACCACCGGGGCGGCTGGCTCGACCGGGTCACGACCGTGCTGTCCTCGGTGGGCATTGCCGTGCCGAGCTTCGTGATCGGCCTGTGGCTCATCGTGCTGTTCGCCATCTGGCTGGAGTGGTTGCCGTACGCCGGCTACGTGCCGTTCTCGGAGGACCCCGTCGAGTGGCTGCGGCGCATGGTCCTGCCGATGCTGGCACTGAGTGGCGTGATGATCGCCGAGCTCACGCGCCAGCTGCGCGCCTCGCTGGTCGATGTCCTGCAGACCGACTACATCCGCACGGCCCGGGCCAAGGGCCTGCACGAGCGCACGATCGTGATCAAGCACGCCCTGCGGGTGGCCGCCTCCCCAGCGATCGCCGTGGTCAGCGTCAACGTTGCACGGCTCTTCGGCGGCGCGGTGGTCGTCGAGCGCGTGTTCTCGCTGCCGGGTCTCGGCCGGCTCACGATCGACGCGATCATCCAGCGCGACCTGCCCATCCTCCAGGGCGTCATCCCGCTCGCCGTGCTGATCGCTGTGCTGATGACCCTGTTCGCCGACATCGTCCATGCGACGCTCAACCCGCGCGTCCGCTACGGGGTCGCGTGACGGTGAGCATCCTCCAGACGCCGGGGAGCCCGTCGCCGGACGTGGCCATGGACGCGTCGGTGGCCGACGACGTCGTGCTGGCCGAGCTTCCGGAGCGGCTGGACGGTCGCCGGCGCCGGGCGTTCGTCCGCAACGTACCGGCCATGGCCGCCGCAGGCTTCCTGGTGCTGCTGGTCCTGTCGGCCCTGCTCGCTCCAGTCCTCGCGCCGTTCGACCCGAACAAGAACGAGCTGCGGCTCACGTTCGCCACGCCCGGCACCGAGTGCGGCCTACCCGACTGCTCGGCCGCCGGGACGCGTTGGCTCGGCACCGACGACCTGGGACGCGACAACCTGAGCCGCCTGCTGTACGGATCGCGTGCGTCATTGCTCGCGGGCCTCGGGTCGGTGGCGGTCGCATTGGTGGTGGCGCTGCCGATCGGGCTCGCGGCGGGCTACGTCGGTGGGCGCATCGACTGGCTGCTGATGCGAGCCGTGGACGTCATCCTCAGCATCCCGCCGCTGATCCTGGTGTTCGCCGTCGCCGGGATCCTCGGGGCGAGCCTGCGCAACGCGGTCATCGCGCTCGGCGTCTACTTCACTCCACTGTTCATCCGCCTGATCCGCTCCGAGGTGCAGAACCTGCGGACCGGGCAGATGGTCGAGGCCGAGCGGGCGGTCGGGGTGCCCGACACGGCGATCGTCATGCACCACGTGCTGCCCAACATCATGTCGCCGCTGATCGTCCAGGTGTCGCTGAGCATCGGCACCGCCATCCTCGCGGAGGCCAGCCTCAGCTTCCTCGGGCTCGGCGTGACTCCGCCGACGGCGAGCTGGGGGATCATGTTGAAGACCGCGTTCGACTTCATCGGGTCCCAGGCCTGGCTCGTGCTGGTCCCCAGCGCGGTGATCGCGCTGACGGTCCTCGCCCTCAACCTGCTCGGCGACGGGCTGCGCGACGCCCTCGGTCGGGTGGAGTCGTGACCGGGCCAGCGGCCGCCGAGCCGCTCCTGTCCGTCGAAGAGCTGTCGCTCTGGCTGCCGACCGAGCGTGGCCAGGTGCAGATCCTGGACGAGGTGACGCTGTCGGTCGCGACGGGCGAGATGGTCGGTCTGGCGGGGGAGAGCGGCTCGGGCAAGACCATGCTGGCACTGACGATCATGCGCCTGCTCGGTACCGGCCGGGCTCGGCTGTCGGGTCATGTCGTCTTCGAGGGGCGTGACCTGTTGACCCTGTCGAAGCGGGACATGCAGCGGGTGCGCGGCAACGACATCGGCATGGTGTTCCAGGAGCCCATGTCGAGCCTCCACCCGGCGTGGACCGTCGGTGAGCAGATCGCCGAGGGGATCCGGGCCCACGAGCAGGTGTCCCGGGCGGCGGCCTGGGGCCGAGCGGTGGAGATGCTCGAGCTGGTGGGCATCCCGGCACCGGCCGAGCGGGCCAAGCACTACCCCTTCCAGCTGTCGGGGGGCATGCAGCAGCGGGTCATGATGGCGATGGCGCTGTCGTGCCGACCTCGGCTGCTGATCGCCGACGAACCGACGACCGCCCTCGACGTCACCATCCAGGCCCAGATCGTCGAGCTGATCAAGCAGCTCCAGTTCGAGCTGGGGATGGCCGTGATGTTCGTGACCCACGACCTCGGGCTCCTGGCCGGGCTGGCCGAGCGGCTGGTCATCATGTACGGCGGCCAGGTCGTCGAGGCGGCGCCGACGGCCGACCAGTTCGTGTCGCCCGGCCACCCCTACACCCAGGCGCTGATGCTCGCCGCTCCGCATCCCGACCTCAAGGGCTCGCGGCTGCCGTCGATCCCGGGCGCTCCACCCCGTGCCGACCGCCTGCCCAGCGGCTGTCGCTTCCATCCCCGCTGCGCGCACGCGACCGACGCGTGTGCCGAGGCGCTCGTGCCGATCGAGCGCGTGTCGCCGACGCACGAGGTCCGCTGCATCCGCCACCGCGAGCTCGACCTCCGGTCGGAAGTGGAGGCCGTGCTGTGACCGAGGACGCCGAGATGATCGCGACCAACGGCAGCGACGTCGACGCGACCGTCGCCGCGTCGACGCCGCTGGTTCGGGTCGAGCACCTCCGCAAGGAGTTCCCCCAGCGGGCCGCGGGGCTCCTGGGCCGGCAGGGTCCCGCGGCCCTCGCCGTCGACGACGTCTCGTTCGAGATCGCGCCGGGCGAGAGCCTCGGGCTGGTCGGCGAGAGCGGTTCGGGTAAGTCGACGACGGCGCGGCTGCTGCTTCGGCTGCTCACCCCGACGTCGGGGCGCATCGAGTTCGACGGGCAGGACATCACGGCCCTGCGCGGGCCGCGGCTGCGCCGCCTGCGCTCGGACATGCAAGCGGTGTTCCAGGACATCAGCGGCGCGCTCGACCCGCGCTGCACCGTCGACCAGATCGTCGCCGAGCCGTTGCGCTACCACCGCCAACTCGACCGGGTCGGCCGCCGCGACCGGGTCGTCGAGCTGCTGGAGATGGTCGGGCTGGGTCGACACCACCTCGCCCGCTACCCCTACGAGCTGTCGGGTGGCCAGCGCCAGCGTGTCGGCCTGGCTCGGGCCCTAGCCGTCGAGCCCAGGCTGGTCGTGCTCGACGAGCCGGTCAGCGCGCTCGACGTGTCGACGCAGTCGCAGGCGATCAACCTGCTGAGCGACCTGCAGGACGAGCTGGGTGTGGCCTATCTGCTAGTGGCCCATGACCTGTTCGTGGTGCACCACGTGAGCCATCGCATCGCCGTGATCTACCTGGGGGTGATCGTCGAGCTCGGTGACGCCCGGCAGGTCTACAACGCCCCGCGCCACCCGTACACCCAGGCGCTGCTGTCGGCGATCCCCCATCCCGACCCGCGCAAGGAACGCGAGCGCGAGCGGATCATCCTGCGCGGCGAGGTGCCCAGCCCGACGGCCATCCCGTCCGGGTGCCGGTTCCATACCAGGTGCCCCCATGCGTTCGAGCCGTGCGCCGAGGAGGTGCCCCCACTGCTCACGCTCGCCGACGGCGGGACCGTGGCCTGCCACCTGCACACCACCGGTCCCCGGCTCGACGGCGCGGCCGTGACCACCGTGCAACCTCGGCGACCAGTGGCCGCGGCCGGCTGACGGAGCTGGCGTCGTGGCCGACCGACCTGGGGACCTCACCGAGCCCGACCCCGCCCGCGGTTCCGGCATGAGACGTGCCGGGCTCACCGGCGACGTCGTGGTGACGGCGGGCCCGCAGCGCACGGGCGAGGGGCCGAGGGCCGATCCGGCGACCGTGTCCCGGTACGTGACCGCCGGTTGGTGGGGCGATCGGTCGTATGCCGACCACCTGCGTGACCAGGCTCGACGTCGCGGCGACGCGCTCGCTCTCGTGGAGGGCCACGACCGGCTGACCTGGCGGGCCTACGACGACCGGTCCGACCAACTGGCGGCGGCGCTCGTGGGGATGTCGCTCGAGCCGGGCGAGCGGGTCGCGGTGCTGCTTCCCGACGGCCCCGCGGTCCACGTGGCCTACATGGCGGTCGAGAAGGCGGGCCTGGTGGTGGTCGGCATCGGGCCTCGGGCCGGCACGCGGGAGATCGAGCACCTGCTCACGGTGTCCGGCGCCGCAGCGCTCGTGTCGCCGGCCCACCACCGCGGCCAGGATCTGGCCAGCCTCGTGGTCGGGCTCCGCCGCCGAGGGCTGCCGCTGCGCCACCACGTGGTCCTCGGCGACGGGCCCGGCCCCGAACACCGGCACCCAGGCGACGTGGGCGGTGACAGTGCCCTGGTGAGCGGTGATCAGGGTGGAGCGGCCGGTGAGGTCGTGGTCGACGGTGTCGGTGTCGCGCTGCCGGCGCCCGGTGACGCCCGCGTCGCGGTCGAGGGACGAGAACTCGGCCCTGACCAGCTATTCCTCCTCAACTCGACCTCCGGCACCACCGGCCTGCCCAAGTGCGTGATGCACACCCAGAACCGCTGGATGTACTTCCACCAGCTGGCCGTGGCCGCCGGTGAGCTCACATCCGGCGACGTGTTCATGAGCGTGATCCCTGCGCCGTTCGGCTTCGGGCTGTGGACCGCGCACGTCACCCCCCTGCTGCTCGGTGCACCGACGGTGGTGATGCGCCGGTTCGACGCCGCCGACGCGATCCGGCGGATCGAGCGCGAGCGCGTGACCGTCCTGGCCGCGGTCAGCACGCAGTTCATCATGATGCTCAACCAGCCGACGCTCGCCGACGCCGATCTGGGCTCGTTGCGGGTCCTGTTCACCGGCGGCGAGGCGGTGCCGTACCAGCGGGCCGGAGCCTTCGAGGAGCGCACCGGAGCGAAGGTGCTCCAGTTCTACGGGTCGAACGAGACCGGTGCGCTGAGCCGCACAAGTGTGCACGACACTCGCGACGACCGTCTGCGCACGGCCGGACAGGTGATCGGCGACATGGACGTCCGGCTGCTCGCCGACGACGGCGCCGACGTGACCGCCACCGGCGGGCCGGGCCAGCCCGCGTGCCGGGGCCCAGCCACGTGCCTGGGCTACTACGGCGACCCCGCGGCCAACGAACAGCTGTTCACGGCCGGCGGGTGGATGCTGACGGGCGATGTCGCGACCGTCGACGAGCGCGGTTACCTGCGTGTGGTCGGCCGGAAGTCCGACTTCATCATCCGCGGCGGCAAGAACATCAGCGCACCGGCCGTCGAGGCCGAGGTCCTCACCCATCCGGGCGTCGACCTGGCGGCGGCGGTGGCGATGCCGAGCGAGGTGTTCGGCGAGCGGGTCTGCCTCTACCTGGTGGCGAGCGGGTCGGTGGCCCTCACCCTCGACGACGTGACCGCGCACCTGGCGAACCGGGGGGTCAGCAAGGAGTGGTGGCCCGAGCACCTGGTGGTCGTCGACGAGCTGCCCCGCTCGTCGGGAGGCAAGGTCGCCAAGGGCGAGCTGCGCGAGGACGCCCGCCGCCGTGCTGCGGACGGGTTGCACTGACGAGGAGGCTCAAGCATGGCGAAGTTCACGACCGTGGGGTTCGACGACGTCCAGCCGAGCACCACCTACCAGGCGTCGCGCGAGGCCACCGGGGTCGTCGTCAGCCGTTGCCTGAGCCCCGAGGGGTACTCGCTGTGGCTGTGCGACAGCGAGCTGGCCGATGGTGGCTCGATCCGCTGGGACGACGCCCATGGGGACGACGGGGTCTACGTCCTGGAGGGCGAGCTCGAGGTCGACGGCCGCCGGTGCCCGCGCGATGGCGCGCTCGTCGTCGAGAGCGGCGTCACTGCGACCGCACGCGCCATCGGCCCGACGCGGATCGCCCACTTCGGATGCGCCGAGGACGAGCCGCCGGCGGACGGGCTGTTCGGTGCGCCATCGCCGACCGGCCACGGCGTGCATGTGTTCGGGCCGCGCGGTCGGTTCCTGTCCGGGAAGCTCGAGGGCGTCCACGCGGTCTGGTACGCCGACTCGACCTGCGATACCTGCCGCGCTCAGCTGCTCAAGGTTACGTCTCATCAGTCCGACCGGAATACCGCGCACCACCACTCCCAGGACGAGATCATCTACGTCGTCGCCGGCACGATGCGGCTCGGTGCCTACGAGTTGGGAGCGTGCACCGCCCTGTCGATCCCCGCGAACGCGCGCTACGCACCCAAGGCGGGGGCGGACGGCCACGTGTTCCTCAACTTCCGCCGCGACGTGTCCGTGCAGGTGTACGCCCGGTCGGAGCCGGCACTCCTCGAGACCGCTCTGTCCCGCGGCGGTGAGGCGACCGATGACGTGCGCTGAGTCGGTGTCCAGCCGAGAGTCGGCGCCTGCTCCCCGGGTGGAACGGGAGGCAGCCGAGGCAATGGTGGCGTCCACCTTCGCCTCGCCAAGGTGACGGCGCCCGAGCCGGCCGGAGCCTCCACAGAACCTGGCGCCGAGGTCGACTCGGCGAGGGCCAGCACCGCGGACCCGGTGCGGAGGGTACGCACGGTCACCGTGCTGCGACACCGGAACTTCTGGCCGTTCTTCGTAGGCAACGTCCTGTCCAACTGCGGGACCTGGTTCCAGAACATCGCCCAGACACTGCTCGTCTACCGGCTGACCGGCTCGCTGGTGCTGGTCGGCGTGGTCAACTTCGCGCACTTCGTCGGCGTCTTCGTGGTCGCGCCGTTCAGCGGCGTCGCCGCCGACGTCGTCGACCGCCGACGGCTCATGCTGACCACCCAGCTCATCTCGACCGTCCTTGCCGCCATCCTGGCCGCGGCCTCGTCCGCCGACCAGGTGACGACGCTGCTGGTCATCGTCGTCGTGCTGCTGCTCGGGGTCGCCCAGGCGTTCACCGTGCCTTCGCTGCTGGCCTTCGTCCCACAGCTGGTGCCGCCGTCATATCTAGGGCCTGCCGTCGCGCTGAACATCATCACCTTCAACCTCGCCCGGGCCATCGGCCCGGTCCTCGGCGCGTTCGTCGTCGCACACCTCGGCCTGACAGTGGCGTTCGCCATCAACGCCGGATCGTTCCTGGCCCTGGTGCTGGCGCTGATGGTCGTGCGGCCCCGACCGGTCGACACGGTCCGCACGACGGAGCGGCCCCGCCTCCGGGACAGCCTGCGGACCGTCCGGCGGGCACCGCGGCTGGCGGTGCTGTTCCTGGCCGGCGGCGCGGCGTCGATCACGATCGACCCGATCACCACGCTCTCACCGGCCTACGCGACCGACGTGTACGGCCGGGCCGACACGGTCGCGGGATGGCTGATCGGAGCCTTCGGCGCCGGGGCGGTGGTCGCCGCCTTCGTGGTGGCCAGCCGCGGCGTGGCGAGCAATCGTCGCCTCGCCGGGCTCCTCGTGCTGCTGGGTGTGGGCATGACCGGCTTCGCAGCCGCGCCCTGGTTGGCGGCCGGGATGCTGGCGTTGGCCGTCGCGGGCTTCGCCTTCATCGGCTGTGCCACATCGGCTTTGGCCCGGCTGCAGCACACCATCGCCGACGCCGAGCAGGGCAGGATGATGGCTCTGTGGAGCGTGGCCTTCATGGGGACACGGCCGATCGCAAGCCTGGTCGACGGCTTCGTCGCGTCGCAGCTCAACGTGCAAGTCGCGACGCTCGTGCTCGTCGCTCCCCTGCTCCTCGCGATAGCCGCGCTGGTGGTCTGGAGCGCGGCGTCGGGTTAGTCGAGCGCCTCGTCCACCGCGGCCTCGACGACCGTCCCGCGGAAGAAGTCGGGATTCGACCCGGCGTGCAGGCGCGCCGGGTTGAGGAACACGAGCTCGCGGAACTGGTCCTCGGTGAGCACGCCCTTCTCGACCAGCTCGTAGGACTCCTCGACCGGCTCGGTCATGTCGGGAACGTCCCAGTGCGAGATGTCCGAGCCGAAGATCGGACGCAGCCGGGCGCCTGCGGGGTTGACGTCGTCGCGGAACGCCCAGGCGACCAGCGGATCGTCGGCTTCGCAGCCGAAGTAGAAGTGGGGTGCGAAGCGGTCGCGCAGCTCGTCGACCGACGAGATCGCCACGGCGGCGAACTCGTCGAGCACCTCGGGCCGCCCCGAGGGCTGCGACAGGTGTGCGGCGATGTCGGTGGCCCGAGCCCGCATCTCGTCGGAGCCGTACTTGGCGACGTAGGCCATCACGGCTTCGACGTCGAGGTTGGCGGGATCGAGCTGGGTGATCTCGTCGGCGTTGCGCTTCTCCCAGTGGCCCACCAGGTCGGCGAACAGGCTGCACGCCCAGGCGACGCCGCCCTCCAGGAACCCGACCTGCAGGGTCGGGAACCGCCGGGTGACACCACCGAGGAAGAGCGACTTGCACAGCGACTCGTGCGATGCGGCGAGCCCACCGATGTGGTTGTAGACGTAGCTGGAGACCGATCGGGTGACCCGGTGGTACTGGAGCGCGCTGTGGCTCACTGGCGCGATGCCCAGCTCGACGCAGCGGGCCCAGAACGGGTCGTAGTCGTACGCGCTGTCGAGCCCGTAGGTGTCGAGCCGGTAGGCGATGCTGTCCAGTCGGGGGCTCTCCCGATGGATCCGCGGGATCGGCCGCCGGGTGGCGCCGGCGATGACCACGGTCTTGAACCCGAGCTCGACGACGGCGTGGTCGAGCCCGGCGAGGGCGACCTCGGGCGTCGACATCGGAACCAACGCGCCGACCGTGAGACGGTCGCGGTAGTTGGCGAAGATCCGGGCGTGATAGCGGTTGACGGCCCGGCACAGGACGGCGGCGAGCTCGCCGTTGGCCATGTCCAGGAACGACAGGGCGGCCGACGGGTAGAGGATCGCCATGTCGATGCCGAAGTCGTCGAGGCGTTCGTAGAGCAGCTGCGGCAGGTGCATGGTCGCCCGGTCGAGCGTGTTGCGGGTCTGCCATCCCCACCAGGACGGCATGGCCCGCCACTCGTCGACCACCCGGGCGTCGTCGCGCCCGCGCAGGACGGTGGACGTGTCGATCGGGCGGGCGGCGCTGCGGAGGTAGGCCTCGCGCAGCTCGGCCCCGCCTGCCTCCTCGACGTAGGACACGATCTCGTCGTGGAGCAGTGGGGCCAGCTCGACGAAGTGCCCGTCGGCGTCGATCACCGGGAAGCCGAGTTGTTCACGGATCGCTGCGGCTCGCGTCTTGGCCATCTTCCCCTCCTGACGGACATTGACCAGCTATCGACTTAACTCTAGTATCATATCTATGATTAATGCTATTCGACCGGCAACCCACACCGCTCACACCGCTCACACCGCTCGCATCATGCGATCGCTGGTGTTCGTCGGTGCCCACGACCGAGACACGATCCTGCGCGCCGCCGACGCCGGCATGGACGCGCTCTGCTTCGACCTCGAAGACCTGACGCCGGCCGTCGACAAGCCAACGGCCCGGTCGATCTTCCGGTCGGTCGCCGCCGAGGTCGCGGCCCGGGGTGTCACCGTCTTCGCCCGTACCAACGCCCTCGACGATGGCGCGGCCCAGGCCGACCTGGAGGCGATCGTCGGACCCGACCTGCACTGCGTCAACCTGCCCAAGGCCGAGGCCCCGGACGAGGTCGCCGCATTGGACGAGCTGCTCGATTCCGCCGAGGCTTCGGCCGGGTTACCAGCCGGGCGGATCTGGATCAGGCCGGTCATCGAGACCGCCACCGGCGTCCGTCGCGCCTACGAGATCGCCGCGGCGTCACCGCGCGTCGCCTACATGGGCGGGGTCGAGGGCAGCGCCTGGGGTGACCTCGGCGCGTCGTTGGGCTACCGCCAGACCGACGACGGGAGCGAGACCGCCTACCTGCGGGCCAAGGTTCTGGTCGACGTCCGTTCCGCCGGTGTCCGGTTCCCGATCGGCGGCGGGTCGACGGCCCGGCGCGACCTCGACGGCGCCCGCCGGTTCGCCGAGGCCAACCGGGACCTCGGCTATGACGGCGTCCACTGCACCGGCGATCCCGCGGTCGTGGCCGCAGTCAACGCGGTCTTCACCCCGTCGGACGCCGATGTCGACGAGTGGCTCGCGGTCCTCCCTCGCCTCGAGGAAGCCCGCGACCAGGGAACGATCGTGGTCGAGATCGACGGCCGCAGCTACGACGTCGTCGGGCTCGTCCGGGCCCGTGAGCGCCTCGACCTCGCCGCCCGCCTGGGCATGGTCGCGACCTGACCCGAGACCTGACCCGAGGCAGTCATGCCCACCCGTACCTGCTCGAGCAGGGTGGCCAGGGTCGACTGTTGCTCAGCGTCCAGGATGGCCAGCGCGCGCTCCCATTCCCGGCGCCACACGCCCTCCATGGCCCGAGCGGCCCGGTCGCCGGTCGCGCTCAGCTCGATCCGGTTGGCTCGGCGATCCCCGGACGTCGCTCGCCGCACGAGCCCGAGCTCCTTGAGTGGCTGGATCTGGCGGCTCACCGTCGACCGGTCGAGGTCGAGCATGTCGGCCAGCTCGGACACGCTGGACGAGCCGGCGGCGCGTAGGCGCACCACGATCAGCTGCGCCGAGTGGGGGAGTGCGAGACCGCTCGCCTCTTCGAGCAGGCCTGACCGCGACAGACGGTGCGCCCACTCCCACCAGAAGAACCGGAAGAAGGCGACGACCCGCGTCACATCGTCGTCAGGGTCGGCGGCGCGCCGGCCGGGCGTCGAGTCGTGCCGGGCCACTCCGCCGGACCCTAGTCCGGCCCCGGACGGCGCGAGCGGAGACCCCGACGCACGGTGTCGGGCGGTCGCCCTCAGCGCTCGAGCCAGGCCCAGAGGTCGGGGTCGGAGCGCTCGAGCCGGCGCACGTTGGCCTCCCACATCTGCGGTAGGAAGTGCTTGTGGTAGGCGGCCCGACCGCGGGCGGACTCGGCGTCGGGGAACTCGCTGCCACCGATCTGCTCGGCCTCGATGTGGTAGCGGGCCGCGCGTTCGAGCATCAACGCCTCGATCGTGGCGTTCTCGAGCGACTGCGATGCGATCACCGCACCGTGGTTCTTGATCAGCAGCACTCTCTTGTCGCCCAGTGCCGCGGCCATGCGCTCCGGATCGACTGGTGGCTGGGTGCCGTCGTCCTCGTAGAGCGCCTGGTCGCCGAAGAACAGCACCGAGCCGACGTTGTACATCCCGATCGTGCGCCGGGTGGTCGCGAACACCGAGACCCAGTGCGAGTGGGTGTGGATCACCGAGTCCACGTCGGGCCGCGCCTGGTAGATCCCGGCGTGGAAGCGGATCGCGGGCGAGGGCTCCCAGTCACCGTCGAGCAACTGCAAGCTCAGGCTCACCTTGACCACCCGGTCGGGCAGCGTCTCGTCGAAGTACTCGAACGGGCTGACCCAGAAGGCGTCCTCGCCCTCTGCTCGCGCGCTGACGTGACCGGCCACCTGGCTCTCGCATCCCTCGCGGGCCAGGATGCGGCGCGACGCGGCGATCTTGAAGCGGATGTCGTCGATGTCCACGGTTCCCCTCTCAGTAGGCCTCGGGGTCGCGCTGCACGGCATCGGGCACGGGATGCCGGAACAGGCGTGAGGCGTTCTCCCAGGTGATCTTGCGGACGTCGTCCGCGCCGAAGTCGCCGATCGACTGGGCGACGACGTCCTGGGTGTTGGGCCAGGTCGAGTCGAGGTGCGGATAGTCCGACTCGACCAGCAGGTTCTCGACCCCGATGCGGTCGCGCAGCCGGAAGTTCGCCGGGTCCTCGATGGCGCAGAACCAGAAGTTGCGTTGCAGGACCTCGGCGGGCGTGAGGTCGATGCCGGTCCACGTGCCGTAGAGCTCCTGGTACCGGCCGACGTGGTCGAGCCGGTCGAGGAGCCCGGCCACCCACGCGATGCCGCCTTCGGACAGGCAGATGCGCAGACGCGGGAACCGGACCGGGATCCGCGAGTACAGCCAGTCGACCGCGCTGAACATGGCGTAGCCGAAGAACAGGACGCCGATGACGTCGGGTGGCGCGTCCGGCGCCGTCGATGGCGCCGACGACGACGATCCGATGTGGAGGCAGACCACTGTCTCGGTCTCCTCGCATGCCGCCATCAGCGGATCCCAGTAGTCGGTGTGGAGGGAGGGCAGCCCGAGCTTCTCCGGTGCCTCCGGGAAGGTCATCGCCTTGAACCCTCGCTCGGCGTTGCTCCGCACCTCGGCAGCTGCCTCGTCGGGGTCGAGCAGCCAGGGGAGCTGCAGCGGGATGATCCGGCCGGGGTGCGGCCCGGCCCAGGCCTCGATGTGCCACTCGTTCCAGGCCCGCACGACGGCGCGGGACAGCTCGCGGTCCTGGCTCAGCAGCTGGAGGCGTTGGCCGCCGAACCCGGGCAGCGCGGACGGGAAGTTGACCGACGCGTAGATGCCGTTGAGGTCCATGTCGTGGATCCGGGCGTCGATGTCCCAGGCGCCCTTGCGCATCTCGTCGAACCGCGTGGGCTCGAACGAGGCCTCGAGGACCGGGCGGCCGGCGACGGCGTTGAGGCCGACGTTCGGTTGGGTTCCCTCGTAGTGCCAGATCTGGCGGCCCTCGTCGTTCTCGACGATGCGGGGTGCCCGGTCGGCGAACCTCGCTGGCACGCGGCCTTCGAACAGGTCGGGCGGCTCGACGACGTGGTCGTCGGACGAGATCAGCGTGTAGCGCCTCGGTCGCCGCTCGGGTTCGGGGAGGAAGGTCACGGTCTTCGGTCGCCCGCGGGCTCCGGCGGTGAAGTCCTCCATCTGATGGAGCTGGTCCAGCGTGACCACGGCGTGCCCTCCGATGATGATGCGTGTATCTATACACGCATCATCATCGCCATTGCGGTCCTGCCGGTCAAGGCTCGGGGCTACGCCGTGGGTGTCGCCTAGACTGACTACGTGACGATTGCATGTATTGCATGGATACACGTATCCATGCCCGGGCAGACGGGCTGACCGTTGGCGCAGCAACTCCGACAGCCACGCCTCGCCGAGATGGTGGCGGGCAGCCTTCGCGAGCGGATCGTCAACGGCGAGCTGGCCGACGGAGCCACGCTGCCCACGCTGGATCGACTGGTCGACGACTTCGGCGTCAGCCCGCCGTCGGTCCGCGAAGCCCTCCGCGTCCTCGAGAACGAGGGCCTGATCACCGTGCGCCGCGGCAACGTGGGCGGCGCCGTGGTCCACTGCCCCAAGGCCGAGACCGCCGCCTACATGCTGGGCCTCGTCCTGCAGTCGCGCGAGCTGACCGTGCAGGATCTCGGCACCGCGGTGCACGAGTTGTTGACCACCTGTGCCGGGCTGTGCGCCCGTCGTGAGAACCGGGCGCGGACGGTCGTCCCGGCGCTGCGCAAGGCACACGACCGGGCTGTCGCCGCGATCGACGACACCGGCCCGGTGTTCGAGCAGTGCTGCCGCGAGTTCCACCAGACCGTGGTCGAGCGGTGCGGCAACGACAGCCTGGTCCTCGTCTACTCCTCGCTGGCCTGGTTGTGGTCCGCGCAGGAGGAGGTGTGGACGACGCGGGTGGTCCACGACGAGTCGCCGAGCCAGAAGCTCCGGCAGCTGGGCCTCGACGACCACGAGGCCATCGTCGAGGCCATCGCCGACGGCGACGTCGAGCGCACGACGGCCGTCACCCGCCAACACGTCGAGCATCCCGACGTCCTGGGCCCGGCCGGCAGCGCCAAGCGCCGGATCCAGGCGACGAGGCTGATCCCGGGCACCGCTCGCATCGGCTGACGGTGACGGCTGGGGCCTCCCCCTTTGTTGTTATAATTGCAACAATTCAGCAGAGGGGGGACCAGTTGCCGACGTCCCGACAGGTCAGAGATCAGCTCGATCATCCGATCGTCGACGCGGACGGCCACGTCGTCGAGCTGTTGCCTGCCGCGTGGCCCTACCTGCACGAGGCGCTCGGCCCGGCGGCGTTCGAGCGCTACCGCAGCCTCCGCTTGCCGGTCGAAGGCTCGGTCGGTGGCGACCCCCGGCTGGACAGCCGCCGCCGGACCCGTGCGCCCCAGAGCGCGTGGTGGGGCAACCCGGCTGCGAACACGCTCGACCTGGCCACTGCGTCGCTGCCGCGTCTGCTCTACGAGCGTCTTGACGAGCTGGGCATCGACTTCGCCGTGCTCTATCCGACCAAGGGCCTCGGCTCGGCACGCTACGACGACGAGGAGCTTCGCCGCGGGGTCTGCCGCGGCATGAACGACTACTACGCCGCGGTGTACGGGCCGTTCGCCGACCGCCTGGCGGTCGGCGGGATCGTCCCGATGCACTCGCCGGAGGAGGCACTCGACGAGCTGCGACACTGCGCGGCGATCGGGCTCAAGGTCGTAGGCATCCCCGAGGGTGTGTGGCGCCCGATCCCGGAACCTGCCGACGACCCGTCGCCCTGGCTCGCGCCCGGCCAGACCCACTGGTTCGACAACTTCGGCCTGGACAGCGAGCACGACTACGACCCGGTGTGGGCCGAGATGGTGGCGCTCGGCTATCCGCTGATCTCGCACGGCGGCCTCGGGCAGATCGCACCGAACCAGTACCTGTCGATCAGCAACTACTCGGCCAACCACATGGGCGCCTTCCGCGACAAGATGTACCAGCTCTGCAAGTCGCTCTACATGTCGGGCGTCACGCGCCGGTTCCCGTCGCTGGGCCTCGCCTTCCTGGAGTGCGGCGTCGGCTGGGCGAGCATCCTGCTGGCCGACATCGTCGAGCATTGGGAGAAGCGCCGGCCCGAGGCGCTGGCCCGGCTGGACCCGCAGGCCATCGACTGGTCGCTGGTGGCCGAGATGTTCGACCGCTACGGCGCCGACTTGCTGGCCGACCTCGAGGACCCCGGCGCCGCCTTTCGCACGCTTCCGACCCCCGGCGTCGCCCCCGAGGAGCGCGACGACTGGCGCCACCTGGGAGCGAGCACCACCGAGGAGCTGGTCGAGCTGTTCGCTCCACGGCTGTACTTCGGCTGCGAGGCCGACGACCGGTCGGTGGCGATGGCGTTCTCGGCCGCCAACCCGCACGGCGCGCGGCTGCGTCCGATCTTCAGCTCCGACATCGCGCACTGGGACGTTCCCGACATGGCCGGTGTCGTCGCCGAGTCATGGGAGCTGGTCGATGACGGCCTGCTCACCGTGGAGCAGTACCGCCAGTTCGTCTTCGAGAACCCGGCCGAGCTCTTCTGTCGGGCCAACCCGGGCTTCTTCGACGGCACGGTGCTCGAAGCTTGCTCTTCGAGCCTTTCTAGCTAAGATTATAATGATGCAAGAGAAACTTGTGATCTCCGCCGACTCGCACATCAACGAACCGCCCGATCTCTGGACGGCCCGCCTCCCGAAGGCGATGCGCGACCGCGGGCCGCGGGTCGAGCGGTTCGTGGAGGGCGACGCCTGGGTC
The DNA here is from genome assembly GCA_050744325.1 of Acidimicrobiales bacterium. Classification (GTDB taxonomy): domain Bacteria; phylum Actinomycetota; class Acidimicrobiia; order Acidimicrobiales; family VFJN01; genus DASXTK01. The sequence goes on along the minus strand of JBOGHK010000093.1, from coordinate 5,785 downwards.
ATCGAAGGCGCTCTCGACCCCATCAACTTCGGCAGCAACTGCTCCGCCGGGCTGCCGATCGAGGACCGTCGGTCCTGGATCACGTGGGACGAGGTGCGCGAGGGCGGCTACCGGCCCGGGGCGCGAATCGTCGAGCAGGACCATGACGGCGTCGCCGCCGAGGTCATCTACCCGACGCCCCGAGTCTCGAACTCGTTGTTCTGGAACAACCACGACCCCGCCTTCCATCTCGCGTGCATCCGCGCGTACAACGACTGGCTGTCCGAGTTCTGCGCCCACGACCCGGCGCGCCTGTGGGGCATCGCGATGCTGCCGAACGCCGGTGTCGGCGAGGCGGTCGACGAGCTGGGCCGGGCCGTCGCACTGCCCGGGGTCCGGGGGGCGATGATCGGCCAGTACCCGCACGGTGGCGAGACGGTGACCGACGACGACGACGTGCTCTGGGCCGGAGTCGCTGAGACCGGCGTGCCGCTCTCGATCCACGTCTCGTTCGCCACGCAGCCCCAGGGTGATAAGGGGCGCGCCAAGTTCACCGGCGACATGCGCTTCTTCGACGCACCGATCCGCGCCGGCCAGTTCATCAGGGCGGGCATCTTCGACCGGTTCCCGGACCTGCGCCTGGTGCTGGTCGAGGTGGACTCGTCGTGGCTGCCGTACCTGAAGGAGCAGATGGACGATCGATTCGAGCGCACGGCGCCGTCCGCCCGGCCAGCGATCAAGCGCCGGCCGAGCGAGTACTTCGACGACAACATCGCCTCGACCTTCATCACCGACCGCTACGGCATCCGCAACCGTCACGAGATCGGGGTCTCGCAGATGCTGTGGTCCAGCGACCACCCCCACGGCGGATCCGATTGGCCGAACTCGTGGAAGGTCATCGACGAGCAGTTCCGGGATGTGCCCGAAGCCGAGCGACACCAGATCCTGGCCGGGAACGCCCTGCGCCTCTACGGCGTCAGCGCCGCCACGCTCGTCGGCTGAGCGGCGCGCCTTGGCGAGCACGGCCGAGCGCGCAATGTCGGGCGCCGGGCCAGAATGGTCCCCATGCCCGACCTGGTCGGCCAGCAGGTTCGTGTTTCTGCTGCTCCGCTCGTGACGGTGACCATGCTCCTCATGGAGGCGCTCGGGAACACCAAAGGCTCGCCACCGGCGTGGTACGGCCCGGTGCGCAGCTCGCTGAGCTCCGAGGACCTTGCGACGTTCACCCCGATGATCGGTAGCCGCAGCCTCCCGTTCTTTCCAGGCTGCCTCCTGCCCGAGCCGACGGCCTTCGCACCGACGTTCGAGGAACAGCTCGACCAGGTCGCGACGATCTCGCCCGACGAGCTGGTCAGCGATCTCGTGCACCACCGCCTGGTCGACACCCCGTGGGCGCCGGTGGCGAGCGCTCCAGGGACGTGGCTGGACGCCTACCTTGCCTGTCTCCGCCGGGCCTGGACCGGGGCACAACCGTTGTGGCAGCTCGCCCAGCCGTTGATCGAGCGGGAGGTCACGCGCATCGGGGCAGCAGTGGTGCAGGGTACCTTCGACGTCCTGATGGGCCAGCTCAGCCCGAGGCTGACCGTCGTCGACGGCTGCTGGAAGATGACCCGGCACGAGGACCCGTTCCCGGTCGCATCGGAGATCGTCCTCGTTCCCATCGTCGCTGGGCCGAAGGCGCTGTTCCTGGACCAGAACGGCGACGACTTGGCCAGCTGCGTCGCCCATCCGCTGCCCCACGCTTGGCGATCCGGCGAGTTCGACGGCCGGGCCAGGAACGGGGACTCGCTGGCGGCGCTCCTGGGGGAACCGCGTGCTGGGCTCCTCCGCCGGTTGGAGCAGCCCGTGACCCCTGGGTCGCTCGCTGAGTCGATGATCTACGCCCCCAGCGCCATCAGCCACCACCTCCACACCCTGGAGAAGGCGGGATTGGTCGAACGGGAGCGGCACGGACGACACATCCTGGTGCACCGCACCGGACGCGGCACGGCCCTCCTGAACCTCTATGGCCAATAGTCACTCGGTGTATACGAGCTCAGTGCTTGGCATGGGGATCGAGGGCATCACGCAGACCGTCGCCCAGCGCGTTCACGCACAGGACCGTCAGCAGGATCGCCAGACCCGGGAAGTACAGGAGGTGGGTGTCGTTGTCGTAGTTCCCCCGCGCCAGGTTGAGCAGGTTCCCCCACGAGTCATCGACGCCGAAGCCGAGGAACGACAGAGCCGACTCGGTGAGGATGGCCACGGCGATCGACAGTGTGGCGTTCACCACGATCGGCCCGATGCAGTTGGGCATGATGTGCCGCAGGATGATCCGGAGGCTCGACGCCCCGAGCGCGCGGGCGGCTTCCACGAACTCCTTCTCCTTCAAGGCCAACGTCTGCCCGCGCACCACCCGCGCGATCGACATCCATAGAACCCCCGCCAGCACGAGGCTGATGGTGGTGGCGCTGCTCCCGAACTTCTGCCGGGCGATCGCCAGCACCGCGAGCGCCGGGACGATGAGGAACAGGTCCGTGACCCGCATCAGTATCTGGTCCCACAAGCCGCCGTAGTAGCCGGCCGCCGCCCCGGTCACCGTGCCGACCAGCGTCGAGATCAGCGCCACGGTGAGCCCGATGCGCAGCGAGATCTGACCGGCGTAGAGGATCTCGGTCAGGTAGTCCCGCCCCAGCTGGTCGGTGCCAAGGAGGTGGTCCCCGTTGGGCGGTTGCAGCTCGGCCCCCGGCGTCAGGTCCTGCTGGCCGTGCGCGTACGGGGCGATCCAGTCCGCGCCGTAGCACGCGACGAACAGCAGCGTCAGCACGACCAAGGATGCGATCGCCAACTTGTGGCGTCTCAACCGCCGGACGAACAGCTGCCACTGCGATTGCGGCGTGGGCTCGGCCTCGGCCACGAGGCCCTCGTCGACCACCAGCTCGGTCATGTGACGCGGATCCTTGGGTCGAGGAGGCCGTAAACGAGGTCGGCGGCCAAGTTGAAGCCGATGATGAAGAGTGCGACGACGATCATCCACGCCTCGAGGACCGCGATGTCGGCCTGGAGGAGCGAGTTGATGAACAGCCGCCCCATCCCGGGCACCGAGAAGATCGCCTCGGTGATCACCAGGCCGCCGAACAGCTGGGCGCTGTTCACTGCCACCACCGTGACCAGCGGGATCAGCGAGTTCCGCATGACGTGATGGGTGATGACCCGGCGCCGCGGCACCCCTTTGGCCCGCGCGGTCCGGATGTAGTCCGACGACAGCACGTCGAGGCTGGACGAGCGCTGGAAGCGGGTCCAGGATGCGACGAGCTGCACGCTGAGGGTCATGACCGGCAGGACCAGGTGGACGATGTAGTCCCAGTTGAAGCCGGAGCGTCCGGTGCTGTGGAGGCCGACGAACCGCAGCGGTGGCTGATCGAGCCCGAACCAGCTCTGCGGCTCGACCGCCAGGAAGTGGATCGCCATCAGCCCGAACCAGAACGGCGGCATGGAGATGCCGAGGTACGCGAGCGCCGTGAAGGCGTAGTCCCCCAGCGAGTACTGCTTGACCGCCGAGTAGACCCCGATGGTCACGGCGATCAGGACCGAGACGACGATTCCCCAGAAGATCAGCTGCACGGTGTACCACAGGGCCCTGGGGATGACCTCGGACACCGGTTCCCTGGTCCTCGAGCTCTCGCCCCAGTCGCCGGTGACGAAGTCGCTCAGCCAGATGCGGTACTGGGTGACGATCGAGTCGTCGAGGCCCAGCCGCTCCCGCTCCTGTTGCACGGCGGTGGGATCACGCGAGAACCGCAACCGCGCGGTCGGGTCGAACGTGGTCCGCACCATCCAGAACAACAGGAACGACGCGAGCAGCAGGACCGGGACGGAGTACAGCAGGCGGCGGAGAACGATTGTTCCCATTCAGCGTGCCTTAGCGGAGGTGGGGTGGGGCATCACCCGCTAATGCCCCACCCCTGCATGTTGGCGAACGGTCCCCAGATGGGGTGGTTCTCCTTCGGACCGACGATCCGGTCGCTCCAGATCGCGATGTTCGGCAACGGGTCGAGCGGGATTGACGTGGCTGACTCGGCGAGCAGCGCATCGGCCTCCGCCGCGGCCTGCGAGCGCTCGTCGGTGTCCGGATTGGCGTCGACCTCGCGAAGGTGCTCGTCGAGTCCGGAGACGTCGGTGCGGGTGAAGTTCTGACCCGAGAACTCGTTGCCCTCCGAGGGGATACCGTCCGAGCAGAAGATGCTGCACAAGCTCGGCTCGAGTGAGGTCAGCACGTTGGCGTACAGCGCTGCCTGAAAGTCGCCTTGTGGAAGCTGCGTGCCGAACAGGTCGCCAGCCTCCTGGTTGTCGGTGGTGACCTCGAACCCGGCCTCCCCGGCCTGCTGGACGATGATGTCCTCGGTGAGCTCGCGGCGCGCGTTGCCGGCCGTGGTCTTGATGGCGAAGGTGGCGCGCTGGCCGGCCTTCTCCCAGACGCCATCGTCGCCACGGGTCCAGCCGTCGCCCTCCATGAGCTCGGTGACCGTGTCCAGGTCCTGCTCGTAGCCGCCGAAGGCTTCGGGGTCGCCGAAGTCGCCCAAGATCGGCGGGTTGAAGCCCTGCGTCGCCTCGGTGACGCCGATGCCGCCGAAGAGGCGCTCGACCAGTGCGTCCCGGTCGAGCGCGTAGGCGAGCGCCTGGCGCACTGCCTGGGAGTCGAACGGAAAGGCGGAGTTGTTGAGGTAGAGGGCCTCGGCGTTGGGCGACGCCTGCTGGACGTCGAGCGTCGCACCCTCGATGCCGGCAGTCACCTGCTCGACGGTGTCGAGCTGGGGCTGCGGGTAGATGGAATCCACCTCACCACCGACGAAAGCCTCGAACTCGGCCGACGAGTCGGTGATGAACCGGAACGTCACGCTGTCGAGCCGGGGCACCTGGCCCCAGTAGCTCTCGTTGGGCACCAGGACGAGCTGCTCGCCGCGGCTCCACTCGTCGACTCTCCAGGGGCCGCCGGAGAAGTCGTAGCCGTCTCGCATCGCCACGTTGCGGTCCTGCCCCTCGAGGATGTGGGCGGGCAGGAGGCCGTACTGGCCGCCGAACAGCGACCGCCAGCCGGCATACGGCTCGTCGTAGGTCACCACCACCGCCTTGCCGTCCTCCCCCTCGGGGCAATCGACCGAGCCGATGCTCTGGTAGCCGGTGCGGTCGAAGATCGACGGACCGTTCGCGACCTGGTCCCAGGTGTACACGTAGTCGGCACACGTGATCGGCGTCTCGTCCGACCACACCGCGTCATCGGCGATCTGGTAGGTGACGACCTGGGGGTCCTCCTGAAGCTCGGGCTCCCCTGCGAGCAGGATGCTCGGCTCGTACACCCACTGGTCGCCGTCCAACACGATCTCGAACGACGTTGGCAACGTGTTGTGGCCGGCCATCCAGAAGTTCCACGACGAGCCGCCACACGAGCCCATGTAGTCGAGGCACTCGCCCTCCTGTTCAGCGCCGATCACCAGGTCGCCGCCCTCAGGGACCTCCTCCTCCGCCGAAGGCTCCTGGGCGGCGTCGTCATCGTCGTCGTCACCGCAGGCTGCTGCTGCGGCGAGGAGCGAGAATCCAAGAATGAGAGCAAGGAGCCTGCGGCTCCCGCGCTGTCGTCTCACGAATGGACCTCCAAATCCAGGAAGCTGACCGCCGAGCGCGCTCGGGCGCGCCCGGAGGTTCGTCAGCTCGCTATGAGCAATGAGCAACAGCGCTGTGTGCCCCCGATGGTCCGTGCTCACCGGGGCAGCCGCAACCCTTTCGAGAATTCTCGAAACGACGAGACGGTCCAGTGCAGCCCGCCGTC
>JBOGHK010000092.1:0-15104 GCA_050744325.1 Acidimicrobiales bacterium | reverse complement strand
CGTAGGGCGGGGTCTGCGGGTAGCCCTCAGGCGAGTCCTCCCACTCCTCTTGGCGGCCGAGGGCGGTGATGTCGAGGTAGGCCCAGGTGCTCCCCATCGCCTCGTCGCCGCGGCTGTTGATGAGGTAGGTGCGGAAGACCTCTTCGCCCTCACGGATGAAGGCGTTCGTGCCGTGCCACTCATCGACGCCGAAGTCGGCGTCGAAGTCGTCGGTGATCGTGTACCAGGGGATCTTCTGCCAGCCCATTCGCTCCTTCAGTCCCTGGATCTCGGACTGGGGGGCGCGCGAGACGAACGCGAGCGTCGTGTCCCGGGCGTTCAGGTGGGCAGGGTGCGCAACCTGGTCTGCGCCAAAGGAGCAGCCCCCGCACGCCCGCTCCGGGTACGCGCCACCCGCCTGTGGGTACGTGGTGACATCCGGCGCGTAGAAGGCGCGGTAGACCACCAGTTGGCGGCGGCCCTCGAACAGGCCGAGCAGACTCGCCGGCCCGTCCGGGCCCTCGAAGCGGTAGTCCTTGTCGACTGCCATCCAGGGCATGCGCCGGCGCTCGGCGGCCAGGGCGTCGCGGGCGCGGGTCAGCGCCTTCTCCTTGACGAGCATGTTCTCCCAGGCGGTCTGCCACTCCTCAGGCGAAACGATGGGCGGTGTGTTCACTCCGTCTCCTCCTCGCTCAGGTAGTCGCCGGCTCTCGCCGCACCACTTGGTGCCACATGTGACCCGACGCCGTTCGTAAACGCACCGGTGCTTGTCAAGAACGCGACCGATCGACGGCTCCGCGGTCCTCAAGCACGCGCCCGATTGTCGGAGCGCGTGCGGAGCGTCCCATGGCGAGAGTCTCAGGGGCGTCTCGCAGCCGGCGTACCAGTTCCGCCAGCGCCAAGCTCCGGTCGTCCGCGACGGCTCTGATCCAGGCGGCGGCAGCGAGGGCGGCGCAGCTCCAGAAGTCGTCGCTGTCCCAGTAGACCACCTCCTCCAAGAGATCGACTTGCTGGGCCTTAACAGGCACTTGAGGAGCATCTCCACGGCCCCGCATCGGACGCTGACCGCGAGCGATATCCGCGTCGGACGACACGAAGCGAGGCTCGCGGAGGCTACAAGCCGTGAGTCTCGCGCTGACGGCGGCTGCTCAAGTTCTCTCGGCTGTCGCGAGCCATCCCTCCCGTGCGCTGGGGTAGCGCGGGAGCCATCCGCTGGCGTCGCGGAAGTGTCGGTTGCTGACTCGCATCGATCGTGTCAACGACGTCATCCGGTCGCCGAGCAGGAGCGCGAGTCGGCCCGGGGCCCGCACCCAAGAGCGCTTGCCCGCTGCGATGGCCAGCGCCTGGGCGTACTCGCGTTTGGTGAGCGGCTCGTCATCCACAACGTTGTACATGCCGGAAGGAACTTGCAGAGCCGCAGCGACCGCGGCTCCGCCGTCAGCCACATGGATCGACGACAGGTAGGACTCCGGGTGTCCGACGAGGGGCACAACGTGGTGGCGAGCCATGGCGAGGAACTGCTCGCTGTGGCGGGCAGCAGGTCGGTAGAACAGGCCCAGCCGGAGCACGACGCCGCTGTGCCCTGCCTCGCTGAAGCGTGTCGCGCTCGCCTCCGCCGCCAGGTTGCCTCGGGCGTTGGGGTATGGGTCCAGTTCGACGTCCTCGTCGATCCACTCATCGCCCCGATCCGGGTAGACCATGGTGACCGACTCTTGAACGAGACGGGGGACACCGGCCGCGAGCGCGGCATCAACCACCGTGGCCGAGCCCTCGATGCGGATCCGCTCGGTCGGTCTCCACGCCCGCCGGAACACGAACGTCGCCGTCGAGGGCATCGAGGTCGCCAGGTTCACCACGGCGTCGTGGCCGCGGAAGGACTCCGCGAGAGCCGCCCGGTCGAACATCGACACCGTGACCGGATCCGCACCCTTCGCCGTTACCGCTGCGGCCTTGTACGGCGTCCTTACCAGCGCAGACACCTCGTGGCCCGCGGCGAGGAGCGCCGGGAGGGCATGGCCGCCGATCGCGCCGGTTCCCCCCAGTAGGAAGACCTTCATCTTCACGGGGTGGTCGGGGGGCAGGAAGCGCTCGGGCGGGAAGCTCGGGCCGAGCGCCTCGGTATCGGCCACGATCGCGGCACGCGCAGGCGCTCTCAGGACACGCCCGGATCTTCCCCGTCAGCCGTCGAGCCGCTGTTCCAGTCGGATGGTGACGGTGTCGCCGGCCCGCTTGGCGATGGCGCTGCGCAGCTCCGCCTTGATGGGCAGCTTGTGCCTGCCGTCACCCAACGCCATGAACGAACTGGTGAAGGGATGGCCATCGACCGTGCCGCTGACCTTCACGAGCCCGCGGGTGCCGAAGTACTCGGCCGAGCCAGGCATGACCACGTAGGTCCACCCGCCCTTGCTCGGGCTCTTCTCGAGCGGTGCTGTGAACTGCTTGTTCAGGTTGGCCATCGGGCCTCTCCTCGGTCGCTGCTCCGCGCTTCTAGTCCTCTGGTAGTCGTTTGATGGTGAAGTCTTGGTTGATCTGTACGACGTTGCCTTCGGTGTCCCTGAAGGTGGCGAAGAGTCCGACGCCGGGCAGCTCGTACGGCTCCGCGAGTACTTCACCGCGAGCCGCTTCGATTCGGCTGATCGCTGCTCGGATGTCGTCGACGAGGATGGTGACCTGGGTGCCCTGCGTCGGCTCTGTCCTCTTGTAGAAGCCGCCGTTGATGGCGCCGCGTACCTTGGGGATTCGTGTCGTCTCGTCCGTCTCGGTCGTGAACGCCACGACGAAGTCGCCGATCTCCGGGCCCAGTGGGATGGTCTGCCAGCCGAAGGCGCGCTCGTAGAAGATCCGGGCGCGATGACTGTCCTGCGATGGCAGCTCGAAGTGGATGACCGGGTCCATGCTCCTCAGCCCGTTGAGGCGTCGCCCGAGTACATCAGCGACCCGGGCGTGTCCAGCAGCTCGCCGGTCTCGAGCAGGGTCTTAAGACCAGAGAGGATCATCGGCCAACCACCGTAGAGCTCAGGGTTCGCGCCGGCCGGCAACTGGTCGTGGGTGACGGTGAGCCGACACGACGTCCCCACCGGTTCGATCTCCCACGTGACCCTGGTGGTGCCCTGGGCCTTCACGTCGTCGCTCCAGAGCGCCTCGAATGTCTGGACCAACAGACGCGGCGGGTCCACCTCAAGGTTCACGCCGCCAGCGATGTCGACCAGGCCGGGGGCGCTGGCGGTGTACTCGGAGCCGGGCACCCAGTCGGACCGGGTCTCGACGCCGAAGCTGTAGTGCTTGCGCTGATCGGGGTCGGTGATCGCCTCCCACAGCCGCTCCGGGGTCGTCTTGATGAAGACCTCGAACACGGCCGTGCCGGCCGCGACCGGTGCCGTGCCGTCGGCCCAAGAAACCGTCTTGACCGTTTTCATCGCGTCGTCCTCCAGATAGGTCTTGAGCCCGCTGAGCGTCGCCGCCCATGGCTCTGTGTACTTGCTCACCCACCGGTCGTGGACGAGCCGGATCGGAACCGGGTTGAGGAAGTGGAACTTCTCGCGGCCCCGCTTCGACGTCGTGACCAAGCCGGCCTCCTCGAGCACGCGCAGGTGCTTCATCACCCCGAAACGGGTCATTGGCAGACGTCCCTCCAGCGCGCTCAGCGTCTGGCCGTCCTGTTTGAATAGCTCGTCGAGCAACTGCCTGCGGGTCGGATCGGCAAGCGCCTTGAACACAGCGTCGATGACCGAACATTAGGTGACTATTTGGTCACATGTCAATGGCACCGTTCCCTACTTCGTCTCCGGGGTTGCGCGCGCGTCCCCGATTCGGCGTTGTTCCGACGTCGGAACAATCGGCGCTCGGTTCCTTCGCGCCGCAGCAGTGAAGCAAGCGTCGTTCTGGGGCGCACGACCGAGCCTCGAAGCGCACGCTGAACCGTCTGATCTGGCGCGGTCGAGGAGTCTTCGCCGAACGCGTAACGTCGCCGTCAATCTGGACGTGCGGCTGGCACGTCGATCGGTCGAGCGTTCAGGGCAGCAACACTGCAGCGGCGAGTCGCTCCGCGATCTCCTCAGGTGCGAGATCTGACGTATCGATCTCGAGATCGGTCGCTGGCACTGTCGTCTCGAGGGCGGTGAATGCATCGTGGGTTGAGCGGAGGAACTCGGGGTCCTTGGAGAGAGCCTGCGGTTCCCGGTCGGCATCGTTTGACACTCGTACGAGAGCGTCGTCGTAGGAGACGCGCAGGAGGACGTGAAGCGTGGACCTGCCGGGAGGTGACGTGGCGAACAGCGCGTCGTAGGTGTCCGATTCGAGCCGTCGCGACCCGGCGAGCGAGCAGCACAGCGACGGTGCTCTTTCCTGAGCCGACCGGCCCCGTCAGCACGACCAAAGCCACCGCCGGTGGCGGTCGTTCCTGCGGCCTGGACTCGTCGGTCACCGACCGATCATGCCAGCGGCTTGATGACCCAGCGACGACGATCGGTCGCGGCAGAACAGCGCCCACTGCCGTCGATCGGTACAGGCTCGACGGGCTACCCGTTCGCGTCGACGAACCCGTCTTCGAGCACGGGCACCGACTCGCTGGCGTTGACCGCCACCGCGAACTCAAGGTCGCGGTCCCATCCGCGTGCGACCACTTCCTTGCCCGACTCGCATGCCGATACGACCTGCCGGACGCGAGGTGCAGCGGCGAGCCAGCTGCCGGCGGCAGCCGTTGCCTCAGGTGAGCGCGAGCCGCCGAGCGCCGCGATGACCGCACCCGCGCCGAGGTAGTCCTCGATCGACGGGCGGAGCGAACCGTCCGGCCATCTCTCTCCGCACGCGATCACCGAGACCGTCTTGGCGTGGTCGTTCAGCCAACTCACGATCGCAGCTGCATTTCGGAGACAACCGGCGACGACCGTTGCGCCCATCGTCGACGCGGCAGCCGCACACGTCGATCCGTTCGGCGACGGGAGTACGAGGCGATCGCCCGCCTGGAGAGACAGGAGGCTGACCGGCGACAGAGAGGGACCCATCGCGTCGCCGGGGTCCGCTAGAACAGCGCCGACGCGCGCCGCGTACTCGGCTGCCGAGTCGTCCTTCCAGCGGTATGGAAACACGATGGCGCCGCGGCTCACGGCTGCATCGACGGCGGTGGTGAAGCGCAGGACGTCCACGACGACGACAGCGTCTGCGGGCACGGCCTCAACGCCGGCCGGCCCCCACTCGAACCGGACATCCCAATCGCTCTGATGAAGCCAGGGCCGGTCCGCCACACGATTCATCCTGCCGGATCCGGCATCGGTCCGACGAGGAGACGCGCGTAGCCTCCCGAAGGTGCGCGTCCTGGCCGCGGTTTCCCTTGGCGGCGCCGGACACCTCAACCCGCTGGTGCCCTTCCTCCAGGCGGTCGAGCGACGAGGTGACGAGGTGCTCGTCGTCGGCCCCTCGGCCATGGGTGAACATGTCGCCGCAACCGGCTTGCCCTTCGCGGCCGGCGGGGAGCCGGACGAGGTCGAGGTGGCGCCGATCCGTGAGCGTCTGCCGTCAGCGCCGGCGGCGGAGGCCTCGGTGGGGGTCCATCGCCGTCGCCGCTCCTCCTCTCGAGGAACTCGACACGGCCTCACGGACGTGGAGCGGGCGACGTCCTACCTCACGCGCTTGCCGGTCGAGCTCGACCCGTCCCCGTTCCGCCGGACCATTCGTTTCCGCCACAATCAGCCCGCGGCGCAAGCGCTGGCCGACTGGTGGGGTGGGGACCGGTCGCCGCTCGTCTACATGACCTTCGGGACCGTCCTCGGCCATATGAGCATTGCGGCCGGCGTCTATCGCGCCGCACTCCGAGCAGTAGAGGGATTGGGGCTTCGCGTGCTGCTGACCGTCGGGCGCCGATTCGACCCGGCGGTGCTCGGCCCACTGCCGGCAGGCCTGCACGCAGAGCGCTGGGTCGATCAGGAGCAGGTGCTACCCGCCGCCGACGTCGTCGTCTGCCACGGCGGCTCGGGCACGGTGTACGGGGCGGTGGCTGCCGGCGTTCGCGTGGTCGTCGTCCCTGTCTTTGCCGACCAGTTCGAGAATGGCCGCCGCGTCGCAGCCGCCGGTGCTGGCGTAGTCGTCGAGGTGGACGGCGGTTCGCGCGCCCGTGTTGTTGACGAGCGGGACACCCCCCGCATCAGGTCCGCCACTCCCGGAATGCTCGATCACTGGGCCGTTACGGGGCGCCTGACGTCAAGTGCGAGCTGGTCGCGAACGGCGACAATGGCGCGTTGGTTCGCTCGTGCGACGCGGACGGTGGTGAAGACGCGTCACTCGAGGTGATCGGGGAGGGGGGTGACAGCGACGCGGTGGTGTCCGAGGGCCGAGGCGGGGAGAAGGGCGACGGCGCTGCCCGCCTCGACATGAGCGAGGAGCACGTTGAAGTCGTTGCTGACGTGGGTGACCTGCGGCTCGAAGCCTGCGGCACGGCATGCGGTGCGCACGGCCCGGCCACACGCGTTCTGTTCGGACGGCGCCGCGAAGGCGCAGTCGGCGAACTCAGCGAGCGCGGCCCTCGGAGATGTCGCCTGCTCGAAGACAGCGAGCGGTTCCTCGAAGAGCGTTCGGCGATCGAGCGACGCATCGCTTGGGTGGGGGTCGTGGCGGTAGTCGTGGGCGACGGCCAGGTCGACATCGCCACGACCGACTGCGGTGAGGGCGTCGTCAGGCTCCAGCTCCACGGTCCGGACATCGAGCCGAGGATGCGACCGCCAGAGCTGGTGCACCGTCGACGCGACGAACCGCGCCGAGCTCGGGAAGGCGGCGATGGTGAAGCGCCCGGCGACCTCCGTACGGCCTGCGTGCACATGGGACTCCGCCATGTCCAGCGCGTCGATGATCCGGTCGGCCTGCCCCCACCAGCAGCTGGGCCAGAGCTGTGAGGCGAACGCTGCGGCCGTCACGATCCAACAGCGGGAGGCCGACCTCCCGTTCCAGCGTTGACAGCTCGAAGAGGTGCTGCACCCGGGCTCGATCTACGCCGCGCCGACGACACTCGTGTCGCTGGAGAACACGCACAACTTCGCCGGCGGCGCCGTCTGGAACATCGACGGGTACCGAGCCGTGGCCGCCCGCGCCCACGAAGCCGGCGCATGGGTCCACGTCGACGGCCTCAGGCTCTTCAACGCGACCGCCGCCAGCGGCGTGCCCCTACGCGATTGGGCCGCGCCGGTGGACTCGATCTGGGTCGACTTCACCAAGGGCCTCGGCGCGCCCATCGGCGCGGTGCTCGCGGGCAGCGCCGAGTTCATCCAACGCGCCCGCCGATACAAGCACGTGTTCGGCGCCGCCATGCGCCAAGCCGGGATCGCTGCAGCGGGCTGCCTACATGCACTCGACAACCACGTCGAGCGGCTCGCCGACGACCACGCCAACGCGGCACGGCTCGCGGCCGGCCTTGCCGCCGCGGGCTGCCAGGTCGTGCCCGTCGAGACGAACATCGTCTTCTTCGATCCTCCGACGGGGCTCACCATCGACGAGTTCCACGAGGGCGAGCGCCAGCTCGCGTCTGGCTTCTCTCAGGCCGACCAGTCCGATTACGACTGGTGGTACAGCGCAGACGCCGAGTTCTCGCTCAACGACGCCGACTATGTCGCTGCGATCAATGGGCTACTTATCGCTGCTAGGCACGAGAGGCTGAGGATCAATCCGTTGCAGGCTTCGCATGGTTCCCCGCGTCTCCTCGGCCCGAGCTTCGTCCTTCCCTTGGCGCCCGGTCGTGTGCTCTCCGTGGCTGACACTGAAGGAGGACTCATCATCGAGACAAGCTCAAATCTTCAATACATCAGCAACACCGAGACTGCCGGCCTCGTCTCACGGGAATCCATCTCGCTTCGCGCGTACCCCCGCTCGAAACGGCCCCGGCGAATGATCACGGCCACCGTTGACGGGGGCTTGCTCCTCACCACCCTCCTTGGCGAGCATGTCATTCCGCCTAACCGGCGTCGGGTCTGGCCGCCACCCTCGTACTGGTAGCTCGCGTGCGTCCCGCATCCAGCGGCGTTGACCGGCTCTGTCGTGATGGGGCCGGGGACCTGGCCGCCGCGAGAGCGCAGGTCTGATTTGGTGCCGCCGTTCAGGGAGCTACAGCGAACTCGGTGGTGAACGCGAGGTGAGTGAGACTGTCGTGTCCCCCCGGACACTCGGTCCCGCACCGCCCGGGACATCATGCCTGGTGGCGGCTGTTCAGGTAACTGAGGGTGTTGTGGGAGGTGTGAGTGAGCGTGTCCCGGCCGGTTCACAGCCCGGGCCGGAACCGGTCCCAGAGTCCGCGCTCATCACGTGAAGGGGGAGTCCCTCATAGCACAGGCTCAGCGGCGGGGGTCAGTTGCCCCCGTAGGCGCACGAGGAGCACTACGTTCCGTTCTGTGGTCACGGCACCGGTCGTGCAGCGGTCGCTCGTGGTGGTGCTGCTTGTCGTCCTGGTGGCCGGTTGCGGTGATGATGATTCGGGAGGAGCGAGCGCCGGAGGCGAGCGGGATTCGACGGGGCGCACTGAGCGGTTCTCGGTTGCCGATGTCGACTTCGTGGGGACCTTGGCTGTCCCGGGTGGGGAGGGGCCGTGGCCTGGTGTGGTTGTGCTCGGTGGCTCGGACGGCCGGCAACCGACGCCCCTGGCCGAGATGCTTGCCGATGAGGGCTATGTCGCCTTGGCCCTGTCGTATTTCAGTGCTCCGGGGCTTCCTGGGCAGTTGGCGGGTATCCCGCTCGAATACTTCGAGACGGCGCTGGGTTGGCTCGCCGATCGGCCTGAGGTCGACGCCGATCATCTGGTGGTCTGGGGCGCGTCACGGGGTGGGGAGGCCGCGCTCCTGGTTGCCGCCACCTATCCGCACCTTGTGGGTGGGGTCGTCGCTGCCGTGCCGGCCAATGTCGTGACCTGTGGGCTCCCAGACTGCGATCGGCCCGCCTGGACGCTGGGCGGCGAGGCAGTGCCCTATGTCGATGAGTTCGGCGGCGCCTACTACGACAACCACCCCGACGCCGAGATCCCCGTCGAGCGCATTGCCGGGCCGGTTCTGTTGATCTGTGGGGGACAGGATCGTGTCTGGCCGTCCTGTCCCATGTCCCACGCCGTCATCGACCGGCTCGACGCCAGCGACCATTCGTTCCCTCACCAGCTGCTCGAGTACCCCGATGCCGGGCATTTCGTCAGCGTGCCCCCCGCCGTGCCATGGCCAGACGACCAGCTGACACGTGGCGGTGGCACCGTCGACGCCAACAACCGGGACCGCGAGGACGCTTGGGACCAGACCCTCGACTTCCTCGCCGACGCATCAAAGTAAGACGCTCTCCCTGGAGTGACCGGACATCCGTCGGCCGGCTCAGGCAACGTGCTGGTCGCGGTTCAACCCGGCCCTGAGCTTGTGGACAGCGCGTTGGCGGGTCTTGCGGGCTGCGTCGTGGCTCATGCCGAGGCTGCCGTACGGCGAGCTGTCGTCCCGGGGTGCCGGCATGGAGAGTTTCTCTCACACGCGGACTCCGGACGAGCCGCATCCGGATGACCTATTGGCCCGAGCTGGCCAACGGCCACGAGAAGGCCGAGCGGCTTGACGGCGACCTCGTCACCGCTCGGGAGCTCACCGCGTCGCTTCCCCCGGCCTACTCCCGTGAGACCGTCGAGTTGCTGGTCATCCTCAACATGGTGCACACAGGTCCAACTTCGTCGGGTGCGGCAGCCGCGGCGTCGGCGTCTTCGCCGACATCCTGACGGCCACTTGGACGAACGCGCGAGCCCAGAACCGGCCATCTCTTGGCCTTCGGCGCATGGCTGTAGAGGCGGCGGGGGAGCGGTGGTGCCCTCTCAGCACTCAAACTCCGTGGTCAACGCCAAGTGAGTGAGACTGTCGTGTCGCCCCCGACACCCGGTCCCGGACGCGACCGGTATCGCACCTGGTAATAGGGGCGCTAATGCGGCCGGCTCATGGCTGAACGTGAGCGAGAGTGTCGGGCTCGACTTTCGACTTGGTCGGAGGCATCCGGCCGGGACACTGGGATCTAGACCTCTCGGCCTGGCCTCCACGGCGGTCAAGCGTCGAAGCCCGCCCGCCACGGCTCTCGACAGCCGCCGAGGCCGCATTGGTCACGGCTTGAATGGTCACGCCGCCGGGTCCACGTCATTTCGCTAAATGACGTCCCGGGATGCGGCCAGCGCCGCGCCGGGAAGTGAGGGGTGCGCCGATCAGGCGATACCGGCGCGGATGTTGTCGCGGATGTACCGGAACTACGGGTTGGGATCGCCGACCATCGGCGCGAAGCCGATCTGTCGCTGCACCGATCGCGCGTCCTTGGGAAACATGTTGCCGGCGAACCACTCGTCAACGATGCTTGCCTGCTGCTCGGCGTTGAACGATCCCCAGGGCGGATCCGGCGGCCCGTATAGGTAGGCCGACATGTCGCTCCCGGCGGTGCCGGCGGCTGTCCGAGAGCCCGGCCTGGTACGCGGGCATGGACTGACGTGCGCCGGGCGTCGTGATGAGCCGGCTGGGGACACGTCGGCTCGCGCCGCGGGGTCCATCTCGCCCATCGTTTGCGATTCGGTCATGTCGGACTCTCCGTGCTTGGGGGAGTCGGTGCATCCTCGACGGCGGTCGGGGGCGTGACGGGCGGGGTCGGTGCGCCGGACGGGGGCCTTGCGTCGGATGTGGGTGTCATCGCGTCGATGAGGCGGAGCAGCTCGACGGGGATCGGGAAGATCAGCGTCGAGTTCTTCTCAGCGGCGACCTCGACCATGGTCGACAGGACCCGGAGTTGCATGGCTGCTGGGTGGGCCTCGAGCACGCCCGCGGCGTCGCCCAGAGCAGCGGCGGCCTCGAACTCGCCTTGGGCGTGGATGACCTTCGAGCGGCGCTCGCGCTCGGCCTCGGCCTGGCGGCCCATCGCCCGCCGCATCGACTCGGGCAGCTCGACGTCCTTCACCTCGACGAGGGTGACCTTGATGCCCCACGGGTTGGTCAGCTCGTCGATGATCTGCTGCAGCTGCTGGTTGATCTCGTCCCGCTTGAGGAGCAGGTCGTCGAGCTCGACCTGACCGAGAATGCTGCGCAGCGTGGTCTGCGCGATCTGGGACGTGCCGACCAGGTAGTTCTGGATGGCGACCACGGCGCGCACGGGATCGACGACGTTGAAGTAGGCGACCGCGTTGACCCGAAGAGTGACGTTGTCTTTGGTGATCACGTCCTGGGGCGGGATGTCCGCGGTGACCGTCTGCAGGTTGACCTTCACCATCCGGTCGACGAGGGGGATGATGAAGAACAAGCCGGGGCCTTTCGCCCCAATGACACGGCCGAGGCGGAAGATCACCCCGCGTTCGTACTCGGCGACGATCCTGACCGATGCCACGAGGATGGCGAGGATCAGGACCAGCGCCCCGCCGATGCCGTACAGGAGTGCTTCGCTCATTGGTCCATCCGTTGTTGGTGTTGGTCTGTCGGGTCGGTGGCATCGGCGGGCAGCCCGGGCGGAACTGGTTCATCCGGTTCGTCCGGCTCGACGATGAGATCGAGCCCCTCGAGCCCGACGACGCGGACCGTCGAGCCGCCGCGGGGCGGCGAGGGCGCGGTGGTGCGAACGGTCCACCAGGCGCCCTCGACGAACGCCTGGGCCGGGGCCCCGTCGCGTCGGCGGACGATGGCGACCTGGCCGATGAGCACACCGTGGCCGCTAGCGCTCACCGGTGCCCGCCGGGAGCGGACGACGAGCCGGCCCGCCACGACCACGGCCGCCCCGATCACGACGGCGATGGGCAGGACGACCGCCATGCTCAGCTCCAGGCCGGGAGTGGCGGGGAACAGGAAGACCCCTGCGAGCACGAGCGCGACGGTGCCACCGGCGGCCGCGATGCCGACCCCCGGGGCGAACAGCTCGGCGACGAACATGACGACCGCGACGAGCAACAGCAACAGCCCCGCCGCGTTGACCGGCAGCACCGACAGCGAGAACAGCGCGAGGAGCAGACTGATCGCCCCGACGACACCGCCAGCCCCGACGCCGGGCGACGCCAGCTCGTAGATGATCGCGAGCGTGCCGATCGACAGGAAGAGGAAGGCGAGGTTGGGGTCGGCGAGCGTCTGCTGGATCCGCCGGAACAAGCCCATGTCCTCGTCGTCGACCCGGGCACCGGCCGTGCGCAAGGTCACCGATCGCTCGTCGATGCCGACGTCGACCTCGACCCCGTCGATCTCGCCCAACAGCTCGGTCAGCGAGCCAGCCTCGAGATCGACCGCACCGACCTCGACAGCCTCGCCGACAGGCAGCGACCGTCCTTCGCGCACCATGTCGACGGCCACCTCGACGTTGCGCCCCCGCCGCTCGGCGATCGCCTCGGCGAAGGCCGCCGCGTCATTGACGACCTTGTCGCCCACCTCAGCACCGTCCAGAGACACGGGCGTCGACGCCCCGATGGCAGTGCCTGGGGCCATAGCGACGACGTTGGCCGACAGTGCGATCAGGGCACCGGCCGAGCCCGCCCGCGCACCGGGCGGGCTCACATACGCGACGATCGGCACCTCAGCGGCGAGGAAGCCCTGGACGATGTCGCGCATCGACGAGTCGAGCCCACCAGGCGTGTCGATCTCGACGACCAGCGCGACATAGCCACCATCCTCGGCTCGTGCCACCGCATCGGCCAGGTGATCGTCGATGACTGGCGTGATCGGCCCTTCGACCGTGGTGCGCAGCACACGAGCCTCGCCCGGGTCGCCCAAGGCGCCGGCAGGTGCGCCCGACAGCGCGAGGCTCAGCAGCATGGACACCGTGCCAGCGAGCACGGCCTTTGCCAGCACGGCTCGGTGACGGACACTTGGCATCGGCGGCCCTCGCGGTAGAGGCTTTCTGCCGACCAGACTTCCCGGCGCTCCACTTCTCACTCTACCCAGATCCCCACAAGTCCGGTCTGGCACGCGAGAAGACAAGCGGCACCGTCGTGGGACGGATGCTCAGCAACACGTCGTCTCGCTGAGCCCGTCGCCACGACGGCCGCTCTGCGGACGCCGCCACCGACGCGCGGCGAACCTCGCTCAGGGCGGTCGCCGACTTCTGGACCTCGTCACCGACCCGTTCTGCCTTGGGCGAGCGTCACCCAGTAACCGTGGGCCCATGGACAGTTATGAACAATCCGGGCGAGCCGCCTGAAATGTTGGGGTCAGAAGGCTTCGTCAGCGAGCGATCGCGAACTCGGTAATGAATGCAAGGTGAGTGAGACTGTCGTGTCCCCCCGGACACTCGGTCCCGCACTGCGCCGGCATCGGGCCTGGTCACGGCGCTGTGGTGGGAGTGGCAGCGTGGCCCCACATGAGTGAGAGTGTCGGCGTCCGGTCTCAAGCAGCTCGCCAGTCGCCCCGTTGAGAACAGACGGGCCGCACCAGTCGACGCCAGGACCCGATACGACAGCCACCGATGAACTCGATAGGCGCCGATACGTGCGCCTGCGGTCGGTGGACGGGTGGCGTTCTGGGCGCGCGTTAGGTGGGTTCTGGATCGGGCACCTCGACCAGAGCCAGCGCCAGTGGATGATCCGTCGCTCGCGCACCTCGTAGTGCTGGGACCTCTCGTCGAAACGTGCGAGCAACTCGCGGGCCGCGGGTGGGACCACCGAGGCTTCGTGGTCGTCGCCGGCGAAGGCTCGGACCGCGGCCAACGAGTCGAACCACGGTGTTGCCGGGCCGGGTGTCCCCGTGCCAGATGCGGCTGATCATGAGGTCTCGAAGGCCGTTTCGTAGTGGCCGACGTGGTCGTCGAACCGAATGAGAACCTCGCGGGCCTCGTCGGCCACGACGGCGGTCTCGTAGTCAGCTCCTGCGAAGGCGCGGACCGCGTAGAGGTCGTCGAAGAACGTCAGGGACACGAACTCGGTCTCATCGCCGGTCGTCCGCCCCAGCAGACGTGCGCCCTGGAACCCGGCCACGCCCCGCAGCACGGCGAGGACGTCGGAGCGGTAGTGCCGCTCATAGTCCTGGGCGCGATCAGCCGGTGCCCAGCCTCGCCACATGCGTGTGATCACGGGAGCCTCTCCTTCCTCACCGGACCGACGACAGGACAGCCCGATCGCACTTTCTCACGGTCTATTATGAGCTTAGACCGTGACGGAAGGAGGAGGCATGCCGATCTACGCGATCTGGGAGTCCCGGTTCCCCGAGCCGAAGGCGACCGAGGGACGCGCGGCGAGCGAAGCCATCTGGCGGGACATGACGAGCTTCGCGGGCTACCTGAGCCACGAGCTGTTGGTGGACGTCGACGATCCGGGGCACCTGGTGGTGTTCAGCCAGTGGGCCAGCCGGGAACATGCCGACAGCTCTCTTCGGCTCTACGCCGACCACCCCAATGCCCGCACCGCGAACAACCTGGTCGCCGAGCCGCGACGACGCCTCCTCGCCACACGTGCGGGTGACTGACCTGACAGCGAACCCACAGGTGCTGGTGCTGTTGGCCAACCTGGGGCGGCCACGGCGACCATCCGGCGCAGCCGTTCCACACTCCGAGCCGATCCTGCCTGACGCCACCGTCGCGTCCGCGCAGTTGGCGGAGGTGGTCGACCAGCCCGTCGCGGCGGCGGACCTGGCCGATGTACACCGGCTTCAACGAGCGTCGGTCTACGCGGCCGAAGGGATCCTCGCCGGTGAGGCGCTGGATTGCGCCGAGCTCAATGCAGTCGCCGCCGGCAGCACAGCGCGCGTCGAGCTCGTCGTGGCTGACGGGGTACCGCGACGACATCTGGTCTGGACCGACACGTCGTCGGCCGCAGCATTGGCCCGACGCCTCATCGAGGAGCTCGACGTGCTTGAACCCGACCGGCTCCGGCGTTGCGCTCGCCTGGAGTGCAGCCTGGTCTTCTACGACACCACACGGTCCCGCACCCGCCGATGGCACGCAGAAGACCCCTGCGGATGGCGTGAGCGTCAGCGCGTCCACCGGCGGAGAACGTCGAACTGAGAACCGACGCGACACACCGACCCGACGTCGGTGCGGCGATACGAGTGAGCCCGATCGGGCCGACGGATGGGCTTGCTCCGGTTTGACGGACATCCACCATCAGGGGTGTTGCCCCGGAGTGGATGCCCATCATGGAGGCCATGGAACCGAAGAAGCCCCGTGCCCGTCGGTCCTTCACCCCGGAGTTCAAGGCG
>JBOGHK010000091.1:0-53315 GCA_050744325.1 Acidimicrobiales bacterium | reverse complement strand
GTAGACGCTCACTCGCGACCGGCGCTCATCCGTTGATGTCGAGATTCGCCGCGCCAGGTCACCAGAGCCATTATGCGAGGTCGAGCTTCTGGCGGAGGACTTCATCCCCGGCGGAGGGACAGGATGTGAGCCACCTGCCCGGCGGTGGGGTCCAGGCGGATGTAGGGGTTGGGGCCGTCCCAGGTGTAGCTGACGCCGTCGAGCTCGTCGTGGGCCAGGTACTTCTCCCAGCGGGGCAGGCCGATGGCCCCGAGGTCCAAGTCGAGCACTGACTCGTGCGCCTTGAGCGGGTCGAGGTTGACGACCACCAGCACCACGTCGTCGCCGGTGTCGGGATCGCCGAAGCGACCCTTGGAGTAGACCAGGAACTGGTCGTTGGGGCTGTGGTGGAAGCGGATGTTGCGCAGCCGCTGGAACACGGGGTGCCGCCCACGGACCTGGTTCACCCGAGTGATGAACGGGGCGAGCGAGTCGGCACGATCCCAGTCCCGCTTGCGGATCTCGTACTTCTCGGAGTGCAGGTACTCCTCGTTGTCCTCGCTCTGCGGCTCGTTCTCGTACAGCTCGTAGCCGCTGTACATCCCGTAGTTGGGCACCAGGGTTGCCGCCAGCACGAACCGGGACCGGAACGCCGCCGGCGGCCCGTCCCGCAACGGGCCGGCGAGGATGTCGGGCGTGTTGGTCCAGAAGTTGGGCCGCAGGTAGTGGGCGGTCGGGCCGTAGGCCAGCTCCTCGACGTACTGCCGTAGCTCCCAAGCGCTGTTGCGCCAGGTGAAGTAGGTGTAGCTCTGGGTAAAGCCCACCTCGGCCAGCTTGGCCATCACCTTGGGCCGGGTGAACGCCTCGGACAGCAGGATCACGTCGGGGTGGGGGCCGCGAACCTCGTCGACCATCCACGCCCAGAAAGCCATCGGCTTGGTGTGGGGGTTGTCGACCCGAAAGATCCGCACGCCGTTGTCGACCCAGTGCAGCATGACGTCGCGGCACGCCTCCCACAGGGCGACCCGGGCAGCATCGTCGTCGGGCCAGAAGTTAATCGGGTAGATGTCCTGGTACTTCTTCGGAGGGTTCTCCGCGAAGCGGATCGACCCGTCCGGACGGCGCCAGAACCACTCCGGATGGTCCCTGACCCACGGGTGGTCGGGCGAGCACTGGAGCGCGTAGTCCAGGGCGACCTCCAGGCCCAGGTCGGCGGCCTCGCTACGGAATCGGCGGAAGTCGGCGAGCGAGCCCAGCTCGGGATGGATCGCGGTGTGGCCTCCCTCCGGCGACCCGATGGCCCACGGACTGCCCGGGTCACCGGGGCGGGCGACCAGCGTGTTGTTCCGGCCCTTGCGGGCCGTGGTGCCGATCGGGTGGATCGGCGGCAGGTAGACCACGTCGAAGCCCATCTCGGCGATGGCCGGGAGGCGCTTGGCCGCCTTGGTCAGCCCGCCTTCGGAGCGAGGGAACATCTCGTACCAGGCGCTGAAGCCCGCGCGTGGCCGGTCGACCGACAGCGGCACGGGCATCGGGACCGCCGTAACGTCGGCGTCCGGGACCGGGGAGACCAGCGTGGCGACCCGATCGTCCAGGCCGGCGTTCAGGCGGACCTGGACGCTGCACTCGCTGCGCCGCAGGGCGGCCACGGCATCGAGTACCCGGAACCGGGCCGGCGCATCGACCTTGTCGGCCCGGGCTTCGAGCAGCAGCGCCCCCTCCTCCAGCTCGAGCGTGACGTCCTGGCCGGCCCCGACCTTGATCTCGATGTCGTGGCGCCAGGTGGCGAAGCGGTCGCGCCACGCCTCGAGCACCACCTCGTGCTCGCCGGCCTCGTCGACCCAGAGCTCGCCCTCCCAGCGGTCGTCGCCGACCTCGCGCATCGGGCTGGTCCGCCACCCGTCGCCTGCGACGGCTGTGCTGCCGTCGGCGTCGGTGTCGGTGTCGGTGGCACCGGCTCCGGCCGTCGCGCTGGCGGTCGGGCTGGACAAGGCGCCAGTTGCGCTATCACCACCACTGCCTGGGACCGCGGTGCCGGTGGAACGGACGGGGCGCCAGCGAAGCCGGGCCACGAGCACGTCCCGGCCGTCTGCGTAGATGTCGGCGGAGAACACCAGCCCCTCCCCCACCACCGCCTTGATCGGGAAGCGCCGGGACGGCGTCGTCGGCTCGATGCGGTCGATGGTGATGCGGTCCAGGTTCCGGTGAGCCACCTGATCCACCATAGGCAGCCGGTGCGATCCGGCCGAACGTGCTCCGGGTTGCGCCGCCCAACGTTGCCAAGCAGCCGGGCCCGTCCACCGCAGCCTTTGCGCTCTCGCCGGACCGGACCGGTGTGAGCCCCACTGCATCCCGCTGGGTCGATCTCCCAGGCTCCCAGCGCCACGGCTATCACCCGGGGCCGCCCCAGCACGGCGAGAGGCCATCGCTTTCCATGATTGTGACAACGTGCGTTGTCACGACCGCGCAGTGTGTCGGATCTCGGGTATGCGCCAGGGCGCGCACTGACTACGGTGCGCAGACGATGAAGGCCCTGCGCAGCTTCACCGTCCGTCCGTCCCTCCCGGCCGAGCTTCGTGGCCTCGAGGAGCTGGCGTTCAACCTCCGCTGGTCCTGGGACGACCAGACCCGCGACCTGTTCCGCTGGGTCGAGCCCGACCTGTGGGACGCCAGCATCCACGACCCGGTCCGGTTGCTCGGCCTGGTCGGCCGCGACCGGCTCGACGCCCTCGCCGCCGACGCCGGGTTCCGCCGGTTCCTCGGCGAAGTGGGCGACGAGCTGCACCGCTACCTCGACGGCGACCGCTGGTTCCAGGCCCGGAGCAACAGCCCCCTCGACCTGGTCGCCTACTTTTCGCCCGAGTTCGGCATCGCCGAAGCCCTACCCCAGTACTCCGGCGGACTGGGCGTTCTCGCCGGCGACCACCTCAAGTCGTGCAGCGACATGGGCATCCCGCTGGTGGGGGTCGGCCTGCTCTACCGGCACGGCTACTTCCGCCAAAGCCTCAACGTCGACGGCTGGCAGGAGGAGCGTTACCCCCTGCTCGACCCCCACGTGATGGCCCTCACGGCCTGCGACGGCGTGCGCATCACCGTCGACCTGGCCGGGCTCACGTTGGCGGCCCAGCTCTGGCGGGCCGACGTGGGCCGGGTGCCGCTGTACTTCCTCGACGCCGACCTCGACGAGAACCCCGACGACATGCGGGCCGTCACCGACCGGCTGTACGGAGGCGACACCGAGCATCGGCTCCGCCAGGAGATCCTGCTCGGCATGGGGGGCGTGCGGGCGCTGCAGGCTGTCGGCGTCAACGCCCAGGTGTTCCACACCAACGAGGGCCACGCCGGGTTCCTCGGTCTCGAACGCATCCGCCAGCTGGTCGTCGGCCAGGGGCTGAGCTATCCCGAGGCGATCGAGGCGGTGCGGACCGGCTGCATCTTCACCACCCACACCCCGGTGCCCGCAGGCATCGACCGGTTCCCCCGCGAGCTGATGGAGAAGTACTTCAGCGGCTGGTGCCAGGAGGTCGGGATCGGCTTCGACGAGCTGATGAACCTCGGCCACCGGTTCGCCGATCCGCCCGACGAGCGGTTCAACATGGCGGTCATGGGATTGCGGCTGGCCGGACGGTCGAACGCCGTGTCCGCGTTGCACGGCGAGGTGAGCCGCCAGATGTTCGGCGACCTCTGGCCCGACCTGCCGACCGACGAGGTGCCGATTGCGTCGATCACCAACGGCGTGCACGCCCACACCTGGACGTCACCCGAGATCGACGACATCCTGACCCGCCACGTCCGGCCCGAGTGGCACGAGGCCGACGACGAGCAGTGGGCCCGGGTCGCCGAGGCACCCGACGACGAGATCTGGCGCGCCCGCGAGCAGGGACGCGAACGGTTGGTGGCCTTCGTGCGCCGGCGGCTGCGCGAGGGCGCGGTCGCCCGGGGTGCGTCGTCGTCGAGCGTGGCGTGGGCCGACGAGGCCCTCGACCCGCGGGCGCTCACCGTCGGCTTCGCCCGGCGGTTCGCGACCTACAAGCGGGCGAACCTGCTGCTGTCCCAGCCCGACCGGCTGCGGGCGCTGCTGTCCTCGGCCGAACGGCCGGTGCAGTTCGTGTTCGCCGGCAAGGCGCATCCGGCCGACGAAGCCGGCAAGGAGATGATCCGCCAGGTCGTCGCCTATGCGGCCGAGCTGGACGTACGGCATCGGTTCCTGTTCCTCGACGACTACGACATCGCGGTCGCCCGTGCGCTCTACCACGGCTGCGACGTCTGGCTGAACAACCCGCGTCGGCCGCAGGAGGCGTGCGGCACCTCGGGGATGAAGTCGGCCCTCAACGGCGGGTTGAACCTGTCGATCCTCGACGGCTGGTGGAGCGAGTGGTTCGACGGCGAGAACGGCTGGGCGATCTCGTCCGCCGAGATGCTCGACGACCTCGAGCGGCGTGACCAGCTGGAGGCCAGCTCGGTCTACGACCTGCTCGAGCACCAGGTGGTGCCGCTGTTCTACGAGCGGATCGAAGGGCCGGTGCCCCGCCGATGGGTCGGCAAGGCCAAGCGGTCGCTGGCCACTCTCGGGCCGAAGGTGAGCGCGTCCCGCATGGTGCGCGACTACGTCGAGGACCTGTACGAGCCGACCGCCGCTCGCGCCCAGGCGGTCGACGGGCCGGGCTGGACCCGGGCGCGCGAGCTCGCATCGTGGAAGCAGCGGGTGCGCGACGCCTGGCACAGCGTCCACGTCGAGCGCGTCGAAGCCGAGGTGACCGTCGCCGAGCTGGGCATCGACCGCACCGTCGAGGCCGTGGTCGCCCTCGGCGAGTTGTCGCCCGAGGACGTGGACGTCCAGTTGGTCCACGGGCCGGTCGGCCAAGGCGACGAGCTCACGGAACGGTCAGCGGTGTCGATGGCGCCGGCTGGGCCGTTCGACGACCACCATGCCCGGTTCCGGGGCTCGTTCACCTGCGATCGGGCCGGCCGCTACGGGTTCACGGTGCGGGTCGTCCCTCACCACCCCGACCTGGCGAGCCCCGCCGACCTCGGGCTGGCTGCCTGGGCGTAGCGGGACCCCGAGGACCCCCGGTGCGCGGATCCAGCGGCTCGGCGTGACCCTCACCCCGCGTGGGGAACGGGGTGGTGGGGCGCACGTTCGTGGCACACCTTCAGCGGCCCTGGAAGGTGGCCTTGCCGGGGCCGTGCTCCAGGAAGGAGGCCGTGCCTGTGGTCGCGTCCTCGGTGGCGGCCACGGCGACGAACAGGTCGGCTTCGAGGTCAAGCCCACTCTCCAGACTGCCTTCCAGTCCCTGGTCGACGGCCTGCTTGGCGAAGCGTTGCGCCACGAGCGGCCCTGCCGCCAGCGCGGCCGCCAACTCCAGCGCCGCGTCGTTGACCTCGTCGTGCGTGACGACCCGGTCGACCAGGCCGATCTGCAGCGCCTCGGCGGCGTCGACCTGCCGCCCCGTAAGGATCAGGTCCTTGGCCCGCGCGGGGCCGACCAGCCGGGCGAGCCGTTGCGTGCCGCCGCCACCCGGGATGATGCCCAGCAGGATCTCGGGCTGACCCAGCTTCGCCCGCTCGGACGCCACCCGCAGGTCGCAGGTCAACGCCAGCTCGCAGCCGCCTCCCAGGGCGTAGCCAGCGACCGCAGCGATCACGGGGCAGGGCAGTGCGGCGAGCGCATCCAGGGCACGACGGAAGTTGCCAGTGACCTCGCGGGCCCGGTCGGACCCGCCGAACTCGCTGACGTCGGCCCCCGCAGCGAAGAGCCGCTCGCCGCCGGTGACGACGACCGCACCTGGTGGATCCTCGGCCAGGCCGAGTGCGGCTTCCTCGAGTTGCGCCAGCAGCGCCGACGTCAGCGCGTTGACCTTCGGGTTGTCGAGGCGGATCACCGCGACGCCGTCGTCGCGCCGATCGAGGTGGACCAGGGGAGCGTCAGCTGCCATACCGCCACCCTACGAACCAGCCAGCCGCGGCGTCAGGGATCGGTGCGCCAGCCGGGAACGACGCCTGAGTTGCCCAGGTGCCCGGCGCCACGACGGCAACGGGCTTAGTCGTCGAGCAGCTGCTCAGCCGCGGACCACGGGTCGAGCGTTCCCGTCGCGACCTCGTCGGCCAAGGCGGCTGCACGCTCGCCGGCCGTCGTCGTGCGGGCCTGTTCCATCAGCCGGACCGCGACCAGTCGGGTGATCTCCTCGGTAGCCCGGCGTCGGCGACGACTGGCGAGGCCCCCGCTCGCCTCCTGCTCGGTTCGGTGCCGGCCGACCGCCGCCCAGACCTCGCCAACGCCCTCGCCGGTCGTCGCGACGGCAGACAGGACCGGCGGCCGCCATCCGTTGCCCGTGCCAGACATGTCGAGCAGGCGTTCAAGGTCGCGCCGTGCCTCGTCGGCGCCCGGCCGATCGGCCTTGTTGACAACGAACACGTCGGCGATCTCCATCAGGCCCGCTTTCGCCGCTTGGACCGCGTCGCCCCAGCCAGGGTTCACAACCACCACCGTCGTGTCGGCCTGGCCTGCCACTTCGACCTCGACCTGCCCCACGCCGACCGTCTCGACCAGCACCCAATCGAACCCGGCGGCCCCGAGCACCCGCACCGCCTCGGGCGCGGCCACGGCCAGCCCGCCCAGATGGCCCCGGGTCGCCATCGAGCGGATGAACACCCCGTCGTCGAGGGCGTGCTCGCCCATCCGCACCCGGTCGCCGAGCAGTGCACCGCCGGTGAACGGCGACGACGGATCAACGGCGAGCACGGCAACCGGCTCATCATGAGCGCGCACCAGAGTGACCACAGCACTGGTCAGCGTCGACTTGCCGCCGCCGGGTGCACCCGTGATGCCCACCACGTACGCCGGAGTCGCCGTCCCGTCGGGAGCTGGGTCGGCGGACAGCCGCTCGACGTGGCCGCTCAACAGAGAGCCGATCTCACGGGCCGCGTCGCCGCCACGCTCGACCAGGGACAAGACCCGGCCCAGCGCCGCCCGATCGCCACCCCGCGCCGCATCCAGCAGGGAGGCAGGCGTCGGGCTCGGCATAGGGCAACAGAACCTAGTGTCCCGTCCTGCGACCTCGGGTTGACCTGCCTACAGCGACAGGGCGGTCTCGGTGGCCGAGGCCCCGACGTCGACCACCTCGGTCACGCCAGGCACCCGGTCCTTGAGGATGCGCTCGATGCCGGCCTTGAGGGTCACGGTCGACGCCGGACACGACACGCACGCGCCCACCAACTCGACGCTGACGACGCCGCGCTCGGCATCGACGCCACGCAGGTAGAGATCGCCCCCGTCGGCCTGCACCGCAGGGCGGATGACCTCGATGACTTGTTCAACCTTGTCGGTGTCGACCACGTCTATCCAGACTCTCGCTCGCTCGACGACCACGCATCGTCGCGGATCGTCCGCTTCAGGAGCAACAACCCGACGTGACGTAACCTTCCCAAGCGTGTCGGGGACCATGTCGGCGATCACGATGGCCCACCAGGGCGGGTGGGACGAGGCGCTGTTCGTGCTGGTCCCGATCGCCATCGTCGGTGTCCTCCTGGCGATCGCCAACCGCCGCTCGGAGGACTAGCCCCGGCATGCCCCGCATCACGTTGGCCCGGTCGCTCGATGAGGCCGGGCTGGTGGCGCGGTGCACGCCGCGCAACGACATCGTCGGCGAACGGGTCGCCGCGAGCACCAGCCCACCCGGCCGGGTGCGGTTCGTCCAGGCCGACGGGCCGTTTGTCCGCTACGAGCGGGTCGTCGAGCCCGGCGACGTCGACCCTCGCGACCCGACCCGGCGCCTGGTGCACGAGACCATCGAGTTCGAACTGCCGACCGGCACCTGGCGGTTCCTCATGCACCGGCCGATCTCGCTCACCCTGCGCCGGAATCCCCGCGACGGGCGGATGCCCTGGTGGGCGCCCACGCAGCGACCGGATCCCCGAGCGGCCACCGTCCTCGGCCTTCTGGCCACGCTGTCGCTGACCCTCGGTTACCTCAGCACCCTGCTCGGGCGGACCATGACGTTCGCCGCCGACGAGTTCCACGCCGGCAACACAGCGCAGAGCGTGGTGTTGTCCACCGCCCGGGTCGGCGCCCTGCTGGCGGTGGTGCTCACTGCGCTCGCCGACCGGAAGGGTCGGCGGCTGCTACTGCTCGTATCGCTGCTGACCTGCATCGGGTCGACGGCTCTCGGTGCCGTCACGCCCAACCTGGCCGGGCTGGCGGCGAGCCAGGCGGTGAACCGTGGTGCATTGGCGGCAGGAGGCGTGCTGCTCGGAATCATCGTGGCCGAGGAGATGCCCGCCGGCGCCCGGGCCTACGCAGTCAGCCTCCTGGCCATGACCGGCGCGCTGGGGGCTGGCATGGCCTTGTGGATCCTGCCGCTGGCAGACCTGGGCGAGCAGGCGTGGCGGATCCTCTACGCGGTCCCGCTGCTGATGATCCCCATGGTGGTCCACTTCGCCCGATTGCTGCCCGAAACCCTGCGCTACTTGCGGCCCCATCGAGAGGTCGCCATCAAAGGCCGGGTCAGTCGCCTGTGGCTGTTGGCGACCGCGATGTTCCTGTTCAACATCTTCAACGGCCCGGTCCCGCAGTTCCAGAACGAGTTCCTACGCGACGAGCGGGGCTTCAGCGCCGGGGCCATCTCGTTGTTTGTCGTGGCCACATCGACACCGGGTGGGATCGGCATCGTGGCTGGCGGTCGACTGGCCGAGACCATCGGCCGGCGGGCGGTCGCGGCGTTCGCGCTGATCGTCGGCACCGTCCTCGTGGCTGCCCAGTTCGCCCTCAGCGGCCCCGCCATGTGGATCGCCGCCATGCTCGGCGCGGTCGTGAGCGCCGCGGTGGTCCCCTCGGTCACCGTCTACTGGCCCGAGCTGTTCCCCACGTCGCTGCGTGGCAAGGCCAACGGCCTGGTCGGCATGGCGGCCTCGGGTGGCAGCGTCGTCGGTCTGCTGGCCATCGGAGTGCTGGCGGACGCGTTCGGCTCGTTCGGTGCCACCATGCCCGTCGTCGCCATCGGGCCGTTGCTGATGGCGGTGCTCATCGTGGCCAAGTTCCCCGAGACCGCGCACCGCGAGCTCGAGGACATCAATCCGGAGGATCTGCGGGTGGACGACACCACAACCCCCACGTCCCCTCGGAAACCTTCCCCATCACCCAGGTAGCATCGAGCGCCATGTCCCAGACGGTGACTGGGAGCCGATGACACGTAGACATATCGCGACGCTCGCGGCGTGGGTCGTGATGCTGGCCATGACGAATGGATGCTCGACGTCCGACCCGCCTGACACATCTCAGGTCGGGTCGACGCCCAACACGACCGTTCTCCCCACCGACACCGCGGCCAGCGGCACCATCCAGATGGTGGCGCAGTCGACCGGGCAGGTCGAGGTCTGGGCCACCGCAGACGAGGAGAGCACGTCACAGATGCTCTCGGCGTCGACCGAGCCCAGCGAGGTGTTGACCTTCCTGGTCGTCGAGACCCTCGACGACGGCTGGCTCGAGGTGCAGCTACCGGCACCGCCGCCCGGCGGCACCGGGTTCGTGCGCGAGGGCGACGTGAACCTCAGCCGGCACCGCTACCAGATCCAGATCAGCCGCGGCGCCCACACGCTGACCGTCATCGCCGGTGGTGTCGAGGCCATGACCGAGCCCGTGGCGATCGGTCCGGACGCGCCACCAGCCGGCACCAACACCTACATCAAGGAGCTGCTGATCCCGCCGGATGGCACGCCCTATGGCGGCCACGTCTACGGCCTGGCCGGATGGTCGAGCACCACGCAGCAGTTCGGCGCCGGGGCCGGCGTCGTCGCCATCCATGCAACCGCGGAGGCAGCACTCGGGACCGACACCCTCACCGGTGCGATCGGCACCGATGCCGGAGTGCTCGGGCGGCTGGTCGACACCGTCGGCCTCCCCCTCGGCACCCCGGTCGCCATCACCGAGTGAGATTCGTCGGCTCAGGCGAGGAACTCGCGCACAGCTGCGACGATCTGGTCGTCTGCACCCTTCAGCTCGTGGCGTCCACCCTCGATCCAGACGTGGCTCACCGAGCCGGGGATCGCCTCGGTATGTGCAGTCAGCTCCTCGGGGCTGCCGAACGGATCGCGTGTGCCCGACACGAACAGGCAAGGAACGTCGAGCTGCCCGAAGTGGTCCACCCGGAGCCGTTCGGGCTTGCCCGGTGGATGCAACGGATAGGAGATCAGCACAAGTCCCGCGGCCGGTAGCCCGTCAGCGACGACCATCGAGCAGATCCGTCCCCCCATCGACCGTCCGCCGAGCACCAGGCCCGTTGGGTCGGTGCCGGCGCGGGCGACCAACCGCTCGGCCTCCTCGCGCACCGATGCCATGAGCTTCGGCGGGCGGTCCGGCGCTCGGCGGCCCTCGCGGCGATAGGGGAAGTCGGCTCGTTCCACCGGTAGCGGCGCGACAGCCTCCTCGATCGCCACCAGCGACGGGTGGGTGCGGCTACTCCCCGCGCCGGGGAACAGCAGCAGGGCACGGTCCATGATCCTCCTCGTTCATCACGGCACTAGCCCGCGAGCAGGACCCGGCGCGCCTCGGCCAGCTCGGAGATGCGCACCGCCGCGCCCGCAGCGTCGCCGCCGTGATCGGGGTGCGCCTCGAGGAGCAGCTGCCGGAAGCGCCGCTGGATGGCCCGCCGGCCCGGACGTCCGTTCCCCTCGGCCAGCCCCAACACCCCCAGCGCCCACTTCAGCGGATCGCGGTGCGCCTCGGCGGACCAACCGTGGTCGCGGGACAAGCCGGTGAGATAGGCGAGCAGGCGGTTGTCGATCCGTCCGCTCCAACGCATCGCCTTGCGGAGCGCGACCATCACCGGCGTGCGGGGGCCCATCGGCAAGCTGCCGGCGGCGTAGACCGCAGCCAGGATGTGCTGGGCGGGCGAGCCCTTGTCGTCGATCTCGAACGACAGCTCCTCGCCCTCGCCCACCAGCCGGTGTGTGCTGCGGAGCAGGCCGACGCGATCGGTCTGGAGCCGGTACCGCAGACGGGGCTGCGGCACGCTGTACCCGTGCTCGAGCTGCACCGTGAGCCGGTGGAGATCGTCGAACAGCTCGGGGTCGAGCCCGGGCATGTGGGCCGCGACGACGCCGCCGAGCAGCAACCCCCCGAAGCCCGGCGCGGGATCGACCGGCAGGTCGAGGTGCCCCAGCGCCACCCGTCGGGTAGGCGCAACCGACCGCGAGTGGAACACCTCCATCTCGGCCAAGATCACCGGCCCAACCTAGCGGCCGCCGGATGGCGAGGCCCCGTCGAAGTGACGGGCCCGACGGATCAGACGTAGGGACGGACCGCGTTGCGCAGTTCGCGGGCGGCCTCGATCGCGTCGTCGGGATCGGGGTCTTCCTGTTCCAGGATCGTCGCGAGAGCGGTCACCCGCTCGCGCAGCTGCTCCCACTCGGGCTCGCCGAGGCCGTAGGGCGTGGAGGCTTCGTCGGAGGCGTTCGCCAGTTGGAGCATCGAGGCGACGGTCTCGTGCTCCTCGGGATCGCGCTGAAGGCGGTCGGCTGCCACGAACAGCTCGCCGAGCAGCCATCCTCCCCCGTCGCCGTCACCGTCCTCCGCGGCGATCGCGTGCGGGTTGGCCACCCGCTCGAGCAGGTCGTCGACCGCCTGTTCGTCCGTCGTTTGGACGAACAGCTCGTCACCGTCCCACAGGTAGGGGATGGCCGCCTCGTCCAAGGCGTCGAACAGGGCGTCGAGCTGGTCGTCGTCGAACTCGTCGAGGTCGTACGCGACCTCCTCCTCGAGGTCGTCGTCGTCCTGGTTCTCGACGTCCTCGACGTCGTCCGCGTCGTCGACGTCCGCGTCATCGACGTCATCGACGTCATCGACGTCATCGACGTCATCGACGTCGTCCACGTCATCGTCATCGACGTCATCGACGTCATCGACGTCGTCCACGGCGGCGACGTCGACCTGAACGTCGTCGGAGGCGTCATCGAGGTCGTCGTCCCGGACGTCCGCGTCGTCCCCGGCGGCGACGTCGTCGTCCTGGACGTCGTCGTCGGAGTCGTCGGAGCCTGAGGGGACGCCGTCGTCCTCGGCAGGATCATCCAGGTCGTCGGCGAGGCTGG
Organism: Acidimicrobiales bacterium; assembly: GCA_050744325.1. Lineage (GTDB taxonomy): Bacteria > Actinomycetota > Acidimicrobiia > Acidimicrobiales > VFJN01 > DASXTK01. Next base: position 41,255 of record JBOGHK010000091.1, on the reverse strand, counting down.
TGATGGTGAGGTCGCCCTCGTCCTCGCCTTCCTTGTACGGGTCGGAGACTTGGCCCACGCGCCCCATTCAAGCACCCGGCACGGTCATCTATGGTCACCGGCCATGAGCGACAAGGAACGCCCTGATCGCAACCTCGCCATGGAGCTCGTCCGGGTCACCGAGGCCGCGGCGCTGGCGGCATCTCGCTGGATGGGGCGCGGCGACAAGAACGGGGCCGACGGCGCGGCGGTCGACGCCATGCGCATCGTGCTGGAGAGCGTGCCGATGGACGGCATCGTCGTCATCGGCGAAGGCGAGAAGGACGAAGCGCCGATGCTCTACAACGGCGAGCGCGTGGGCGAAGGCTCGGCTCCGCGCACGGATATCGCCGTCGACCCCGTGGAGGGCACCACGCTCACCGCTCTCGGCCGGGGCAACGCGATCTCGGTGATCGCCGTGTCCGAGCGTGGAACCATGTTCAACCCCGGGCCCTGCGTGTACATGGAGAAGATCGCCGTCGGGCCCGAGGCGGTCGGGGCGATCGACATCACCAAGACTCCAACCGAGAACTTGCAGGCCGTGGCCACGGCCAAGGGCGAGTCGATCCGCGACGTCACGGCCGTCATCCTCGAGCGCGACCGCCACGGCGACCTGATCGACGAGGTACGGCAGGCTGGCGCCCGGGTCCGGCTGATCCAGGACGGCGACGTCATCGGCGCCGTGTCCACCGCCTGGCGCGACGCAGGAGCGGACGTCCTGTTCGGCATCGGCGGGACGCCGGAGGGCGTACTTGCGGCGGCGGCGTTGAAGTGCATGGGCGGTGAGATCCAGGGACGGCTGTGGCCCCGCAACGACGACGAACGGCAGCGGGCCCTCGCCGCGGGCTACGACCTCGACCGGGTGCTGACGACCGACATCCTGGTGGCGGGCGACAACTGCTTCTTCGCCGTCACCGGGATCACCGACGGCGAGGTGCTCAAGGGCGTGCACTACGCCAGCGACAGCGCCACGACGCAGTCGATGGTGATGCGCTCGAAGTCGGGCACCGTGCGGCTGATCAATGCGCAGCACCGTCTGTCCAAGCTGGCCCGCTTCTCGTCGGTCTATTGACCGATCATCCACAACGAAGCTGGTCAGACACGAAGCATTCACCCTGCGTGAAGTAGCTGGGCATAGACTCCGGGGCGTATGGCTGCCGGGGGGAGCAGCATGTTTGTCCGAACGGGGCGAGTGGTGGTGCGGGGCGCCGAGCTGACGGTCGAGATCGTCGGCGCAGACGGTCCTGCCTTCGTTTGGTGCCACGGTCTCCTCGGCAGCAGGGCGCAGGAGAACCACGACGCGCTGTTCGACTGGCGCTCCGTGGTCGAGCAACGCTGGCGGTGGGTCCGCTACGACGCCCGTGGGCACGGCGAGTCCGCCGGCACGACCAACGTCGCGGCGTACTCCTGGCCGGAGATGAGCCGCGACCTCATGACGCTGGCCGACACGCTCGGCATCCCCCGCTTCGCGGCCGGCGGAGCGTCGATGGGGTGTGCCACGGTGCTCGAGGCGGCGCTGTCCTACCCCAACCGCATCGACCGCATGGTTCTGGTGACGCCCCCGGCCGCGTGGGATGCCCACCCCGCGCTGGCCGAGCACTACCGAGCCAGCGCGGCCTACCTCCGGTCCCAGGGCGAGGACCAAGGCATGGCTGCACTGGAGGTGGACATGCGGCCGCCGATCCTCCGCTCAGGGACACCCACGACGCTCACCAACGTCCAACCCGACTGGGTGACGGCAGTCTTGCGGGGTGCCGCAGCGTCCGACCTCCCGCCGCCCGAGAAGATCGCCCAACTGAGCCAGCCGGCGTTGATCCTGGCCTGGGACACCGACCCTGCGCACCCGATCACGACAGCCGAGCGCTTGGCCGAGGTGCTTCCCCGCGCCGACCTCCACGTCGCGCGCACGCTACGTCAGGTCCGGGAGTGGCCCCGCCTGGTCAGCATGTTCATGGGCCCGGCCTAGCGCCGTGTGACCGGCGGCCCAGCGACTCCACCAGCGACCTCAACGGCGAAGCGGCGTCGTTCGGATCCATCGGGAGGCCCATTCCACGCATGCACGGGGAGCCCATGGTGACTGATATGGCTGCAATGGACCTACCCTTCGGAAGCAGTGCCGGCGGACCACTGGTCAACCAGCAGCAACTCCGCGGATCATGCGGACAGAGCGAGCGACCGGAGCGGACGGGCGGCCGCCGACCGACCCCGCGGCCCCGAGCCTCGCATCGGTGACAACCCGCCCCAGCAGGCTGACGACGCCGACGGTCCGCGCACCAAGGCCGATGGCACCTGGGCATGGAAGGGGCACCGGCTGGAGGCCGCCGACAACGAGAGCGCCGATCGTGGACTCGATCGGCGCCGCGAGGTCGAGCCCGCCATCACCAGTGACATGCGAGCCATCGAAGCCAGCCTCACCCACGGCCGCCTCGAAGACACCCTCAAGTCCGCGGACCGGTTCAAGGAGAAGCTGGCGCAGTGGATCGATCGGAACCCGGGAGCTCCGACCGGCAAAGTCGAAACCGAGATCCACGACGGCATCCGCTACACGTTCAACATCGATGATGCCGACTACACAGCTGGTGTGGCAGATGTCCAGGACCGCCTCAACGGGATGGGCTACGAGCTCCGCTGGCAAAAGAACTCCTGGGACAACCCGGAGTACAAAGGTGTCAACAGCCGCTGGGTCACCTACAGCGGCGAGATGATCGAGGTGCAGTTCCACACCCCCGCGAGCTGGGAGACAAAGCAGGCGACCCACGATGCCTACGAAGAACTCGCTGACCCGCGCACTACCTCGACCAGACGCCATCAGCTTCATGCGTTGCAACGCGACATGACGGCGGCCATCCCGGTACCCCCTGGGGCCCGAGAGATACAGAACTATCCGAGGAACGAGCCATGACCGGACCCGACGAGTCACCCCAGCAGGTGGAAGAAGTGCAGTACTACACGATCGTTCTCCCCGACGGGACTCGAGACGATCCAACAGGCCTTGCCCGTCGCCGCCACACTGCCGAAGGGCCGATCGACGAGCACCTCCGCCGTGACTTCACCTGGGCGCCCTCCTCGGTCATCTTCGTGTGGGAGTCCGGCGATGTCGGTGAGCGGCTCTACGAGATCAGCGAAGCCGAGGCCGAGGCATTGATCGAACGCTTCCGGTCCCGCTGGCAAAGCACCGACCAGTGAGCGCTGAGGGACCGCTACTGCCCGCGCTCATGCTCGAATGACGCCGTCAGCGCGGTCAGAACGTCAGGCGTCAGGCGGCGTTGGCGGCTTGGAGGCGCACGTCGGCTCGCTTCGCCGCCGTGCGCTGATGGTCGTCGTCGGACTCGCGGAGCGCAGCCTCGGCCCGGTCCTTCGCGTGACGTGCCCGGTCGACGTCGATCTGGCCGGCCAGCTCGGCCAGGTCGGACAGGATCGTGACCTTGGTCGGCGGTTCCCCGTCGTCAGGCTCGTTGCCCGACGAGACCTCGACGAAGCCGCCGTGGACCGCCACGAGCTCGTCGCCCAACGACGACCGGATCGTGACCAACGCGATGTCCAACGCCCCGAGAAACGGGGCGTGGCCGGTCAGGAAGGCGATCTCGCCACCGCCGATCGTCCGGGCGATCACCATGTCGGCTTCGCCCGAGTACAGGATCCGCTCGGGTGAGACCAGCTCCACCTGCAGGGTCATGGCCGCGTCACCGAGCCCCTACTCGCCCGCCTGCTCGCGCAGCTGCTGGGCCTTGCGCCTGGCGTCGTCGGCCCCACCTACGTTGAGGAACGCCTGCTCGGGCAGCTCGTCGAGGTCGCCGTTGACCAAGGCCTCGAACGAGGCGACCGTCTCGTCGACTGGCGTGGTGATGCCTTCGAGGCCGGTGAAGGCCTGGGCCACGTACATGGGCTGGGACAGGAACCGCTGGATCTTGCGGGCTCGAGCCACCGTCACCTTGTCCTCCTCGGACAGCTCGTCGAGACCGAGGATGGCGATGATGTCCTGCAGCTCCTTGTATCGCTGCAGGATCTCCTGCACTCGGCGGGCGACGGCGTAGTGATTCTCGCCGACCACCTCGGGCGACAGGATGGTCGAAGTCGATGCCAGCGGGTCGACGGCTGGGTAGATGCCCAGCGCAGCGATGTCGCGGCTCAGCTCGGTGGTCGCGTCGAGGTGGGTGAACGTGGTGAACGGCGCGGGGTCGGTGTAGTCGTCAGCCGGGACGTACACGGCCTGTAGCGAGGTGATCGACCGGCCTCGGGTCGAGGTGATCCGCTCCTGCAGCTCGCCCATCTCGTCGGCCAGTGTCGGCTGGTAGCCCACGGCCGACGGCATCCGGCCGAGCAGAGTCGACACCTCGGACCCGGCCTGGACGAACCGGAAGATGTTGTCCACGAACAGCAGCACGTCCTGGCCCTTGGCGTCGCGGAAGTACTCGGCGACGGTGAGCGCCGACAGCGCCACCCGCAGCCGCACGCCCGGAGGCTCGTCCATCTGGCCGAAGATCAGCGCAGCCTTGTCGAGCACCCCCGACTCGCCCATCTCGAGGAACAGGTCGGTGCCCTCGCGGGTCCGCTCGCCGACGCCCGCGAACACCGAGACACCACCGTGGTTCTGGGCCACCCGGCGGATCATCTCGGTGATCAGCACGGTCTTGCCCACTCCGGCTCCACCGAACAGGCCGATCTTGCCGCCCTGGAGATAGGGGGTCAGGAGGTCGATGACCTTGATGCCGGTCTCGAACATCTCCTTGCGGGGATCGAGGGTGTCGAAGTCGGGTGCCTCGCGGTGGATCGGCCAGCGCTCCTCGATCAGCGCCGAGTCGAGCTCGTCGACGTCGAGCGGATCGCCGATCACGTTCAGCACGTGGCCTAGCACGCCGTCGCCGACGGGCATGGTCAAGCCGGTGCCGAGGTTGCGGACCGGCGTGCCCCGGATCAGGCCGTCGGTGGGCCGCAGGCAGATCGCCCGGACCCGCGAGTCGCCGATCTGCTGCGCGACCTCGGACCGCACCACGACGTCGGTGCCATCGACCTCGACGGTCATCTCGAGGGCCGTGTTGATGCCCGGGACGGCATCGGAGGGGAACTCGACGTCGATGACCGGGCCGGCGATGGCGATGACCCGGCCGTCCTTGAGCGCGGTTTCGGTCGCAGTCATGGTCTTCAAGCTCCTAGGCGGTTCTTCAGGAGATCGGCGGACATCAGGGCGTGGTCGATGAGCAGGTCCTCACCGTCGGCCTTGGCGGCCCGCAGGGCCTCGGCGCCGCCCACGATCTCCATGATCTCGGTGGTGATGGCGTCCTGACGGGCCCGGTTCATGGCCCGCGTGTACTTCGTGATCAGTTCCTCGGCGTTGTCGGTGGCCGACTTCATCGCCCGCTGCTGGGCGGCCAGGAACGACGCGGCGCCGTCGAGCAGCGCGGCGTACAGCCGGGCTTCTGCGTACCGGGGCAGGAGGCGGTCGAGGATCTCCTGCGGGCTCGGCTCGAACTCGTAGTCAGCCTTCGGACCATCGGCGGCCCGTTCGATCATCGACTGGTCGAGCGGGAGGAAGCGGCGAATCACGACCCGCTGCGATGCCGCGGAGAGGAACTGGGTGTAGACCAGCTCGACCTGGTCGTACTCCGTCGCCTCGAACCGCTTGACGACGTAGTCGGCGATGCGCCGGGCGTCCTCGTAGGCAGGCTGGTCGGTGAAGCCCTGGAAGGTCTCGTCGATCGTCCAACCCCGGAACCGGAAGTACCCGGTCGGTTTGCGACCGACGGTCAGCAGCCGGGTCTGGCGACCCTCGGCCCGCTGGCGCTGCATCGAACGCTCGGCCGCCCGGATCACCGAGCTGTTGTACGCACCACACAGGCCCCGATCGGCCCCGATGACCACGTAGGCGATGGTGTCGACCTGCTCGCGCTCGGACAGCAACGGCGAACCCCCGCCGGCGCCGGCGACCGCGAGGTTGCGGATGACCTCGGTGATGCGCTCGCTGTAGGGCCGGGCGGCAGCGACCCGCTGCTGGGCGCGGACGATGCGGCTCGCGGCGATCAGCTCCATCGCCTTGGTGATCTTCTTGGTCGACTGCACCGACCGGATCCTCCGGCGCAGCGCCCTCTCCTGACCGCCAGCCACTATCTGCCTCCGGCTGTGCCTTCGCCTGCGGCTCGGGCCTCCGGCGAGACGGGAAACGACCCCGCCCCTTCGCCGCGGCCCACTGGACACTGCGGGCCCAACTGGTCCGGTTGACTCGACGCCATCACTGTGCCGGCTCCTGCGTCGCCTTCTCGTCGGCGGCTTCTTCCCAGGAGAACTGCTCGGCGAACTCCTTGATGGCCGACTCGAAGGCGGCCTGGTCGCCGATGTCGCCGGAGTCGCGGATCCCTTCGAGGATGTCGCGATGGCGCGCCCGGAACCACTCGACCAGCTCGTCCTCGAACCGCTGTACGTCGGTGACCGGGACCGGGTCGAGGTAGCCGTTGGTGCCCGCGTAGAGCGAGACGATCTGCTCCTCGACCGGCATTGGGCTGTTGAGCGGCTGCTTGAGCAGCTCGACCAGCCGGTAACCCCGGTCGAGCTGGGCCTGTGACACCTTGTCGAGCTCGGAGCCGAACGCCGCGAACGACTCGAGCTCACGGAACTGCGACAGGTCGCCCTTGAGCGTGCCGACCGCCTTCTTCATGGCCTTGATCTGGGCGTTGCCGCCGACCCGGGACACCGACTGGCCGGTGTCGAACGCCGGCCGCACACCGGACTTGAACAAGTCTTCCTGCAGGTAGATCTGGCCGTCGGTGATCGAGATCACGTTGGTCGGGATGTACGCCGAGATGTCGCCGGCCTTGGTCTCGATGACCGGAAGCGCCGTCAGCGAACCGGCGCCCCGCTCGTCGTTGAGCTTCGCCGCCCGCTCGAGCAGGCGGCTGTGCAGGTAGAAGACGTCGCCGGGGTAGGCCTCGCGGCCCGGCGGCCGGCGCAGCAGCAGCGAGATCTGCCGGTAGGCCTCGGCCTGCTTGGACAGGTCGTCGTACACGGCGAGCGCGTGCTCGCCGTTCTCCATCCAGTGCTGGCCCATCGCGCAGCCCGCGTACGGCGCCAGGTACTTGAACGGCGACGGGTCGGACGCGCCGGCGACGACCACGACCGTGTACTCCATCGCACCGTGCTCCGCGAGCGTGGCCACGGTGTTGGCGACCGTGGACTCCTTCTGGCCGATGGCCACGTAGATGCACTTCACGCCGAGGCCGCGCTGGTTGATGATCGTGTCGATCGCCACCGTGGTCTTGCCGGTCTTGCGGTCGCCGATGATCAGCTCGCGCTGGCCCCGACCGATCGGGGTCATCGAGTCGATGGCCTTGATGCCGGTCTGCAGTGGCTCGTGCACCGGCTTTCGCCCGGTGATGCCCGGAGCCTGGATCTCCAACCGCCGGTCGCTCGCGTTGGCCAGTGCGCCCTTGCCGTCGATCGGCGTACCGAGCGCGTCGACCACCCGGCCGAGCAGTCCGTCGCCGACAGGCACCGCGAGGATGCGGTGGGTCGCCTTGACCGTCTGGCCTTCCTTGACGTCGGCGGCGTCGCCGAGCACGACCGTGCCGATGGACTCCTCGTCGAGGTTGAGGGCGAGGCCGACCACTCCGGACTCGAACTCCAGCAGCTCGTTGACCGCCGCGTCGGGAAGACCGGAGATGCGGGCGATGCCGTCACCGACCTCGACCACCCGCCCGACCTGCGCCGTCTCGACGCCGGGCTTGAAATCCTCGAGGTTCTTGCGGAGCGCTGCCGTGATGTCGGCGGTGTTGATGGTCAGCTCTGCCATCGGAATCGTCCCTCGTTCGTCGTTTCGTTCCTAGAACGCCTGCTTGAGCTGTTCGAGGCGACTGCGTACCGAGCCGTCGATCACGGTGTCGCCGACCTGGGCGACGATGCCGCCCAGCACCGACGGGTCGACGATGACCTTGAGCTCGACCTGCTTGCCGGTCGCCGCGTTGAGCGCCGCAGCCAGCCGTTTCCGTTGGTCGGCGGTCAGCCTGACGGCGCTGCGCACCTCGGCGACCGCCTTGTTGGCCTCGGCTGCACTGTGCTCGATCAACTGGCGGATGATCGCCGGCAGGTCGCGGGCGCGACCCGCACCCACCACCATCGACACCAGGGCGGTGGTGACGGGGAGGGCGTCGCTGCCGAGGAGGTCCTCGACGATCTGCTGGCGCCGCGCGGCGGGGATGTGGGTGTCGGTGAGCGCCTCGCGCAGCTCGTCCGAGCCCTCGAGCGCGAGCGAGAAGCGGAACAGCTCCTCCTCGACGTCGCCCAGGGTGCCTTCGGCGCGGGCCACGGCGAACAGGGCGTCGGCATAAGCAAGCGTGCGGTCGTCTGCCATGACTGCGCCTTTCCTACGAGCTCCGGGCCCCGACCTGGGTGATGTAGTCCTCGACCAGCCGCGTCTGCGTCGCCTTGTCGAGGTTCTTCTGGACGACGACCTCGGCGGCGCCGATCGCCAGCTCCGCGACCTCGCCCCGGAGGTCGGCCACCGCCTGGCCCTTGGCGGCCTCGATGTCGGCGATCGCCCGCTGGCGCAGCTCGGCCAGCTCGCTCTGGAGGCGGGCCTCCTGGTCGCGCTTGAGGCCGTCTGCGGCCTGCCGGGCCTCCTCGATGATGCGCCCGGCTTCGCTGCGAGCGTCGTTGAGCTGCGCGCGGTACTCGGCCAGAACGCTCTCGGCCTCGTCACGCTGGCTCTGCGCGGCCTGGAGGTCGGCGCGGATGCGTTCGCTGCGGGCCTCCATGCCCTGCTTGATCTGCGGGTAGGCGAACCTGCGCAGCAGGAAGAACAGGGCGACGAAGCTGATGGCGCCCCAGACCAGCTCGTCGGTCGCCGGGAGGATCGGGCTCGGGGCCTCCTGGCAGGCGTCGGGATCGTCGGCCTCCTCGGCGAGGTGGATGCACTCCTCGGTGTCCTCGGAGAGCTGAGGCTCCTCTCCCTCCTCCTCCTGCGCGCCGGCAGCAGACGGCCAGGCGATCAGGCCAGCGACCGCGAGCAGCAGGCCGGCCAACAGATAGCGGGTGCGCACGGCGAACCTCCTCAACCGGAGATGATGAAGGCGAGGACGAAGCCGAAGAGGGCGAGCGCCTCGGTGAAGGCGATGCCGAGGAACATGGTGGTGCGCACCATGCCAGCGGCTTCGGGCTGGCGGGCCATGGCGGTGATGGCGTTGCCGACCACCAAGCCGATGCCGATGCCGGGACCGATGGCGGCGCCGCCATAGACGATGCCTCGGCCGATGGCGGTCAGGCCTTCGACGAGTTCGCCTTCGGCCTGCTGGGCGAGGATCTCAAGCACGGTTCGTCTCCTTGTCTGGTGCTCAGTGCGCAGGGTGCATGGCGTCGCCGATGTACACGGCGGCGAGGATGGTGAAGATGTAGGCCTGCAGTAAGGCCACGAGGAGCTCGAAGCCGCTGAGGAAGATGAGCAGAGCCAGCGGGAGCGCGGCGCCGATGATGGTGGCTTCGAGCAGTGCCTGCGTGATCACCGCGAAGCTCACGAGCAGGAGGTGACCCGCGAGCATGTTGGCGAAGAGCCGGACCGCCAGGCTGAGCGGCTGGGTTATCAGCTTGGTGACCAGCTCGATCGGCGTAAGAAGGATGTACATCGCCTTCGGCACGTTGGGCATGAACATGATGTTCTTGAAGTAGGTGATCGGGCCCTGATGCATTATCCCGACGGTGTGGTAGATGACCCAGACCAGCACCGCCATGAACATCGGCAGCGCGATGCGGGCGTTCACCGGCATCTGCACTCCGGGCACCAGTCCCCAGATGTTGCAGGTCAGCACGAAGGTGAAGAGGGTCAGCAGGAAGGGCGTGAATCCGAGCCCGGAGGGGCCGATGGTCTGCAGGATGATGTTGTCCTGCACGAACTCGACCGTCGACTCGGCGACGTTCTGGATCCCCCGAGGCACCAGGGCCTGCTGGCGCCCGGCCAGGTACATCAGCCCGAACACGAGCCCCACCGAGATCCACATGAAGAGGATCACCTTGTTGACACCGAGGGGACCGTCGCCGAGGAACGTCGGCCACTCGGTGACGTGGCTGATCGGCGGGAACTCCAGCCCAAGGATCACGGGTGGACAGCCTCCTTGTGACCTGGCTTGAGAGCCGGGAAGGCGAGGGAAGCGGACACGTAGCGCAGCTCCCAGAACAGAAGACCGAGGTGGGTGGCCAGCACGGTGACGCCCAGCGCGACGAGGTCGATCCAGGGCTGGTCCTTGACCAGCAGCATCACCACCGTGACCAAGCCCATCCGCACGGCGAAGCCGCCGAGGGCGACCGCCATGACCAGGGTGAGCGACCGGCTGGCCGCCCAGGACAGCGAGAGCGCTGCGAGGACCAGGTTCACCAGCACGAGCGCAACCGCGACCACGGCGGACGACGCGCCATCCGAGCCCCAGATGGCGGTGGCTGCGATCAGGACCACCGGCGCGAGCCAGGCACTCCGCTTGAGCATGTCGAAGGCCAGCTCACGCTCGACCGCAGGCGCGTCGGGCACCGGCGCCCGGAGGTCGGCTGCGGTGACCTTCACGGCTGCGGCCCTTCACGCTTCCCCAGGCCGGTCACCCGGGCCTCCTCGCGGCGCATCTTCGCGTCGTAGCGCATGAAGAGCTTCCAGATCTCATAGCTGATCGTGAACACGAAGAGCACCAGCAGGAACAGCGGCGCCGTGCCCAACCAGTTGTCGAGCTGCCAGCCGAGGAAGGCGAACAATGCGGGGGTCACGGCGAGCTCGACCGCCATCGACAGTGCGTCGCCGAAGCCTCGATTCAGTTCACGCCTGGCGGACAGATCGACCGCTCTGGATGTTCGCACTCTCGTTCACCCCCTAGATCGCGGGGACCCCTTGTGAATGATTTCGCAATCTAGCGGACTCTGTTCGCGACGCGCCAAATCCCTGTCTTTCCTGTGCATGCGATCGCAAGGGCTCAGACCCTAGTGGGCCTGCCGATCGTGCTCCCACTCGCGTCCGCGGGGGCTGTGTCGCCCGGGTTGCCCGTCGGGGACGTCGGCGTCGCCGTTGGCGCGACGGGCGCGGATACCCGGCGCGAACAGGGTGTACAGGCCCAGCGCGAGCGCGGCGACGCCGAGCGGGACGATCGCGTCGCCCCGGCCGGTATAGGTCGGGTAGAGCACCAGCGCGGACAGGAGCGCGGTCCAGGTCCACAGGATCAGCACGCTGCGGCGCTGCCCGTGGCCCAACGCCATCAGCCGGTGGTGCAGGTGCCCCTTGTCGGCGATCGACACCCCCGACCGCTTCGACGCCCGCCGGATGATCGCCCACGCGGTGTCGAACATCGGCACCCCGAGGATCACCAACGGCAGGAACAGCGGCGCGAAGAAGAAGTACGCCTGGCCGCTGGTGGGGATGTCGGAGTTGCCCCCGACGGCGATCGTCGCCGCGGCCATCAACAAGCCCAACAGCAGGGCCCCGGCGTCACCCATGAAGATCTTCGCGGGATGCATGTTCCACGGCAGGTAGCCCAGGCAGATGCCCAGCACGCACGCGGCGATCAACGGCCCGACGTTGCCGTCGTCGATGATGCCGAGGTCGTTGAGCTGCTCGGTCCACAGCAAGAACGCGCCCGCGGCGATGGCCACGATGCCACCGGCCAGACCGTCGAGGCCGTCGATGAAGTTGATCGCGTTGGCCATCCCCGCCACCCACAGCACGGTGATCAGCGCCGACAGGTCGGGCGAGAGCGAGTAGAGCCCCGAGAACGGGATGCGGAAGAACAGGATGCTCACGCCCGCGATCGACAGGATGCTGCCGGACAGCACGATCCCGGCCATCTTCGCCGGCGCCGAGACGTCGCGCAGGTCGTCGAGCTGACCGACGAGGTAGATCGCGATCGCCGCCACCACCACCCCCAACGGCGGCGCGATGGTCTCGAAGACCGGGTTGAAGTCGTCGCTGAGCCACGCCGCGCCCATCCCGGCCAGGAACCCCCCGAGAATGCCGGCACCTCCGAGCACCGCGGTGGGCCGCGTGTGCACCCGCCGGGCGTCGGGCTGGACGACCGCGCCGATCCGGAACGCCAATGCCCGCAGCGCGGGCATGCTCAGGAACGAGACGAGGAACGCGGCCCCGGCAGCGGCGAAGAATCCCCGCTCCACTGAGCTACTGGCGGGATGGGGACTGCGCCAGGGCGGGATACGGCGCGTACTTCGAGCACAGGGCGACGACCTCGTCGCGCACGGCCGCGATCTCGGCCTCGTCCTCGCGATGAGTCAGGACCCGGTGGATGAAGCCGCCGATCTCGGCCATCTCGGGCTCGGCCATGCCCTGGGTGGTCACCGCCGGGGTGCCGATCCGCAGCCCGCTGGTGATGTAGGGGGGCCGCGGGTCGTCGGGCACCGTGTTCTCGTTGAGGCTGACGCCGGCCCGATCTAGCGCCAGACGGGCCTTCTTGCCCGACAGGCCTTCGTCGAAGGTGCGCAAGTCGACCAGCATCATGTGGTTGTCGGTGCCGCCGGACACCAGCCGGAACCCCGCACTGGCCAGCGCCTCGGCCAGCGCTGCCGCGTTGGCGACGATGTGGCGGGCATAGTCGGCGAACGACGGCTGGAGGGCCTCGTGGAACGCGACCGCCTTGGCCGAGATGACGTGGTCGAGCGGCCCGCCCTGGAAGCCGGGGAACACGGCCTTGTCGATGGTCTGCCCGAGCTCGACGTCGTTGGCCACGATGCATCCGGCCCGCGGGCCGCGCAGGGTCTTGTGGGTGGTGAAGGTCACCACGTCGGCGAAGGGCACGGGGTTCGGATGGACGCCGCCGGCGATCAGCCCCGCCAGATGCGCCGCGTCGAACATGAACAGGGCACCGACCTCGTCGGCGATCCGCCGGAACGGCTCGGGCTCGATCGTCCGCGGGTAGGCCGTCGCCCCGGTGACGATCAGCTTGGGCCGGTGCTCGAGCGCCAGGTCGCGCACCTCGTCGAGGTCGATGCGCTCGTCGCTGGGGGTCACGCCGTAGGACACGAAGTTGTAGAGCCGGCCGCTGGCGTTGACCGGCGAGCCGTGGGTGAGGTGGCCGCCCTGGTCGAGCCGCAGGCCGAGCACCGTGTCGCCCGGCTCGAGGAGCGCCATGTACACCGCCATGTTGGCGTTGGCGCCGGAATGTGGCTGGACGTTTGCCCACGCCGCGCCGAACACCTCGCGGGCGCGCTGCCGGGCAAGCTCCTCGACCTGGTCGATGACCTCGTTGCCCCCGTAGTACCGCTTGGACGGATAGCCCTCGCTGTACTTGTTGGTGAGCACCGAACCGGTCGCCCGCAGGACGGCGGGCGACGCGAAGTTCTCGCTGGCGATCAGTTGAAGGGTGGTGTTCTGGCGCTCGACCTCGCGGTCGATCAGGCCGAACAACTCGTCGTCGTTGACGTCTGGCCAGGGCATCGCTGCTCCCTCGGACGGCCGGGCGGTGGTGCTGCCCTACCGCGCGTTCTCGATCTCGGTGATCTGGTCGATCCTACGCTGGTGGCGACCCCCCTCGAACGGCGTCTCGAGCCACTGGGCGAGGATCTCGTCGGCCAGCTCGGGGGCGACCACCCGCCCGCCCATCGCCAGGACGTTGGCGTCGTTGTGCTGGCGGGCCAGGCGGGCGAGGTAGAGGTCGTTGCAGAGGGCGGCACGCACGCCAGGCACCTTGTTGGCGGCGATCTGCTCGCCCTGCCCCGACCCGCCGAGCACGATTCCCCGGTCGGCCGCCCCCGCGGCCACGGCCCGGGCGACCGCCGCACAGATCGGCGGGTAGTCGACCGACTCGTCGCTGTCGGTGCCGAAGTCCGTGACCTCGTGCCCCAGCTTGGTCAGCGTGTCGACCAGATGTTCCTTGAGTCGGAATCCCGCATGGTCGCAACCGATGGCCACCTGCATCAGGAGTGCAGCCTCGGCCCCTCCATGGCGGCAGCGACAGGCGCCCCGAGCCCGACCGCTCGCCGGTCCCCGCCGATGACGAGGTTGAGGAACCTGGTGATCAGGTCGTCGAGCTCGTCGGCGGTCTGCTCGTAGAACGGCCGCGGCTTGCCGATGGGATCGGCGATGTCGTCGTTCGGGGAGTCGCCCACCAGATCCGACGGGCGGCGGCCGGCACCGACCCTCCCGAGCCAGGTGTAGAGCGTCTCGTCCTGGCGACGCGGACCGATGTCCTCGCCGCGGCGCACCAGTTCCTTGAGCGTGAACGCTCTCTGCAGCAGGGCGCCATAGCTGACACAGGCCTCGCGTACGTGCTGGCGGGACATGCCGACGATCAGGTTGGCCGACCGCGCGATGTCGGCGGTTATCTGGCAGCTCACGTGGCGTGTGATGTCGACACCGCGCTCGGTCATCAGGCCGACCGCGTCGGGCGCGGCCGACGAGCCGCCAGGAAAGAGCCCTGCCGACCCCACCTGGGCGTGGATGCCGACCCGGTGGAGATGAGCGCGCAACAGCCCTTCGGCCATGGGGGAACGGCACTGGTTGGCGGTGCACACCAGGAGGATCTTGATGCAGCGATTGTAGGGGGACGATTGCTGTCTCTACAGTTGACCGCCGGGTCAAGTTTGTGTGATGCGTGCTACGGGTGCCCGCATGCTCACTCTGGGAGGGTTGGTTCGCAGTGGATCCACGGACACCAGTCATCGTCGGCGGCGGCCAATGGACCAACCGCGTCGACCGCGGAGAGTCACCGGTCGAGCCGGTCGGTCTGATCGCTGGGGCACTGGAACGGGCGGCCGCCGATGCCGCGGGAAGCCCGGATCTGCTCGCCGCGGCGGATGCGGTGCGCGTGGTGCAGCTGTTCTCGTGGCGCTACGCCAACCCGGCCGCGCTGGTCGCAGACCGCATCGGCGCGACGCCGCGGGACACGGCGTTGAGCCCGACGGGTGGCAACGAGCCGCAGGCTCTGGTGAACCAGGCCTGCCGTGACATCGCCGCGGGGGATGCGGACCTCGTGCTCATCGGTGGAGCGGAGGCTTGGCGCTCGCGGCAGGGCCCGGGCGGCGCAGCCCTCGGCTGGACGCCGTTCGACGCGCCGGTGCCCCCGGTGCGACGGACCGGCGAGGAGGTCCCCCTCAGCAACCCGGGCGAACAGGCTCGACAGGTCGTGATGCCGACCCAGGTCTATCCGCTGTTCGAGCAGGCGCTGCGCCACTCGTGGGGTCGGACGGTCGACGAGCACCAGGTCCAGGTCAGCGAGCTGTGGTCGCGGTTCAGCGAGGTTGCCGCGAACAATCCCCATGCGTGGGTGCAACGGGCGATGACGCCCACCGAGATCCGCACCCCCTCGCCGGCCAACCGCTGGATCTCGTGGCCGTACACCAAGGTCATGAACGCCAACAACGCCGTCGAGCAGTCCGCGGCGGTGATCGTCACGTCGGTCGAGCGGGCGCGGGCCCTGGGCATCCCCCGTGACCGCTGGGTCTTCCCCTGGGCGGCGATCGAGGCCCACGACACCTACGCGGTGTCGCACCGCGCCGATCTCGCGTCGTCACCGGCCATCCGGCTTGCCGGGCGACAGATGTTCGAGCTGGCCGGCGTCGGTCCCGACGAGGTCGCCCACGTCGACCTGTACTCGTGCTTCCCGTCGGCCGTCGAGGTGGCGGCGACCGAGTTGGGATTCTCACTGGAGCGTCCGCTGACCGTGACCGGGGGGCTGTCGTTCTCCGGCGGGCCGTGGAACAACTACGTGAGCCACTCGATCGCCGCGATGGTCGCTGTGCTGCGTGACGATCCCGGCGCCATCGGCCTGGTCAGCGCCAACGGTGGCTACCTGACCAAGCATGCGTTGACGCTGTACTCGACCGAGCCACCGGCCGGTGGGTTCCGGTGGGCGTCGGCGCAGGACGAAGTGGATGCACTGCCCCACCGCGAACTTTGCGAGCAGCCCGACGGTGCCGGCGAGATCGAGTCGTGGGTGGTCAGCCACGATCGTGAGGGTCAGCCCGAGCGGACGATCGCGACGGTGATCCTGGACGACGGCCGCCGCGCCTGGGCCGACAACCGCCACTCGGACACCTTGGCCGAGATGACCTCAGGCGCCGAGTACATCGGCCGACGGGTCAAGGTCGACCCGGACGGGACCCTGTTGCTCTGACCCTGCTCGACGCCGAGTCGCAGCCCGAGGCCACGATCCCCGGCCGACGATCACCCGCCGACCACTAGCCGAGGTCGACCGGGAGGGCGCCCTGGCGGAGGATCTTCCACGGGACACCGGTGGCGTCGATGACCGTCGACGGGGCTCCGGTGCACCGTCCGCCGTCCAGCACCAGCGCCACGCCGTCGTCGAACACCGCGGCGACACCGGTCGCGTCGACTGGCGTCGGCTCGCCGTGGCGGTTGGCGCTGGTGGTAGCGATCGGGCCGACCTCGGCCGCGACGGCCTGAACCAACGCATGGTCGGGACATCGGAGCCCGATCGTCGTGGCCGGCTCGCCCAGCTCGTAGCCCAGCCCTGCCCGACGCCGCAGCACCAGCGTCAACGGACCCGGCCAGCAACGCTCGGCGACCGCGACCACCCGCTTGGTCGGTGACTCGGCGAGCGCCAGCGCCTGCCCGGCGTCTGCGCACAGCACGGCCACCGGAACCTCCGGGCCCCGGCCCTTGAGCTCGAACAAGCGCCGAGTCGCCCCGGGTATGGACGGTAGGGCGGCGAGCCCGTAGACCGTCTCGGTCGGCAACGCGACCACGTCGCCGGCCCGCAACGCCGTCGCTGCCTTGTCGACCACGGCATGCACCGGTGCCCGCCGGACGTCGATCACAGCCGGGCGCACAGAATGCGATCGCGGCCGGCAAGATCGGGCCAGACCGACACCGAGGTGAATCCCGCGGCTCGGGCGAGCCGCTCGGCGCGGGCCGTCTGATGAGGGGCCATCTCGACCAGCAGCGCCCCCGGTCGGGTCAGCCAGCCCGGAGCGTCGGCCACGATCTCCGCGATCGCGTCGAGCCCTTGCGACCCCGAGACCAGGGCCTCGACTGGCTCCCAGTCGCGCACCTCGTCGGGCAGATCGGGCATCTCGCTGTCGGCGACATAGGGCGGATTGCTCACCACGACGTCGATGCGCCTCCGGAGGCCCTCCGGAAGGGCGGCGAACCACGACCCGGATGCCAACCTCACCCGGCTCGCAGCGGCCCCGAGTCCGGCGAGATTGGCGCGGGCGACGGCGAGCGCGTCCCCGGAGACGTCGGTGGCCCAGATCTCGTGGAGCTGTGGTCGTTCGACGGCCAGGGACAACGCCAGCGCACCCGAGCCGGTGCCGAGGTCGACGACGGTCGTCGCCCCAAGATGGTCGCATTCTGCCAGCGCCCGTTCGGCCAGCACCTCGGTCTCGGGCCGTGGGATCAGCACCCGGTGGTCGACGTACAGGTCGAGGCGACGAAACCCCCAGCGTCCGAGCGCGTACTGCAGCGGTTCGCCAGCCAGCCGCCGATCCAGCATCCGGTCGAACGAGGCGGACGCCCGCGCCGGCACCGGCCGATCGAGCTCGAGCTGCAGCTCGGCGACGTCGAGCCCGCTGGCCTGTTCCGCCAGCCAACGCGCCTCCTGGCGGGCGTCGGCGACCTCGACGTCGGCGGCAGCCAACCGCTTGGTGGCAGACGCCACCAGGTCGCGCCACGTCGCTGCCCGCCCAGCGCCAACCACGCCGACACCACCACGCGACGCCGGCGTCGCCGAACCCGATGCTGGCGAAGCATCAGCGCCGGTCACACCGACACCCCGCGAACCCGACGCCGGCGACGCCGGCATGGGCATGCGCCCATGCTCTGGCTGGTCGGGCTCCAGCGCTTCGGCGGACGTCACGGGACCGCCTCGGCCAACCGCCGGGCCTGGTCGTCGGCGACCAGCGCGTCGCTCACGTCGTCGAGCTCACCGGCGAGGACCTTGTCCAGCTTGTGGAGCGTGAGCCCGATGCGATGGTCGGTGACCCGGTTCTCCTTGAAGTTGTAGGTCCGCACCTTCTCGGACCGGCCGCCGCCACCGATCTGGCCCCGCCGGGTGGCCGACGCCTCGGCGGCCTGACGCTCCTGCTCCAACCGGAGCAACCGAGCCCGCAACACCTGCAGGGCCTTGGCCCGGTTCTGGATCTGGCTCTTCTCGTCCTGCATCGACACCACCATCCCTGACGGGATGTGCGTGACCCGCACGGCGGAATCGGTGGTGTTGACGCTCTGGCCTCCCGGCCCGGACGATCGGTAGACGTCGACGCGGAGGTCGGCGGCGTCGATATCGACGTCGACCTCCTCGGCCTCGGGCAGCACGGTCACGGTGGCCGAGGACGTGTGGATCCGGCCCTGGCTCTCGGTCACCGGCACGCGCTGGACCCGATGGGGACCAGCTTCGTGCTGCATCCGCCGCCAGACACCCTCGCCGCGCAGCAGGAAGGTCACCTCGTTGAAGCCGCCACGCTCGGACGGATCGCTACCCAGCACCTCGACCTTCCACCCCTGGCGCCCGGCGAACGCCCGGTACATCTCGAACAGGTCGCGGGCGAACAGGTTGGCCTCCTCGCCGCCCTCGGCGCCGCGGATCTCGGCGATCACGTTGCGCTCGTCGTTCGGGTCCTTGGGGAGGAGCAGCAGGCGGATCTCGTCGGTCAACCGGTCGATCGCGGTCTCGGCCCCGGTGGTCTCCTCGCGCAGCAGGTCGCGTTCGTCGCCGCTGGCCGCGGACAGCATCTCGCGGGCCGTCGCCAGGTCGTCGCGATGCCGGCGCAGTTGGCGGGTGCGGCTGACGATCGCCTCGAGCTCGCGATAGCGCTTGGCCAGTGCCTGATACCGGGCCTGGTCGGCGATCACCGCCGGGTCGGCCAGGCGCGCCTCGACATCGCCGTACTCGCGCTCCAGCTCGTCGAGGCGTTCCAACACGATCTTCGAGGCTACTGCCGCCATCCTCGGCGACCGGTCCTGGAACGACGATGCCTCTACTCGAGGGTCCAGGTCCCGCAGCCGTCGGTGGTGAACCGCTCGCCGGCTCGAACCTGCACGACCGCTGGATCCGCGGTGAAGTCGTAGTCGACCAGGTCGCCGGTCATGTCGTGCGTGAAGTCGCTGGCCCGCTCCCACGCACACTCCAGTACGCCGGATGGTCCGGTACTGCGGTAGGTCCCGGCCTGGATGTCGCTACCGACCAGCCAATCGCCGTTGCCCATCGTGGTCGCGGGAGCAGCGGGTGGGGCAAACGGCCTCCACTCGCCGCATCCCTGGGTGCGGAACCCGGCGTCGGTCGCCAGGATCTCGACGATCAGGTGGCCACCGCCTTCCAGGTCCGCGGTCCCGAGCCCGTTGACGATGACCTCGTCGAGCGTCCCGTTGGGCCCGGAGACCCGCTCCCAGTAGCAGCTGAAGGTCAGCTCGGTGGCCAGGTACCGACCGGGCTGGATGTCTTGGCCCACAACCAGGAGGACCACTGGCGGGATCGTCGGAGGTGTGAGCTCGGCCGGCGACGTGGTCGCGGTGGTCGTGGCCGGCTCGGACTCGGGTGCCTCCGGCGACGTCGAAGCCGGCTCTGCCATCGTGGTCGGGACCGATCGTCGGTCGGCAGGCTGGGCAGCGGTGTCGTCGCCGCTCCCGGTGAACGCCCAGAACAACGAGAACAGGATCGCCGACCCCACGATCACCACGACGGCGATCCCGGCGAGGACGCCGATCACCACTCGGTTGTCCGTGCCCAATGCCGGCGGCGGGTCGGCGGTCCCGGCCGGCGGTGCACCTGCGATCGGCGGACCACCGCCCCACGGCGGTGGCACAGCGGGCAGATCCGCGAGCACCTGGTCGAGCTCTGCCCGAGTGCGCGCGGCATAGGCCCGCCCGACCCTCTCGGTGTATGCCTCGGCGGTCAGTGGCCCGGCGGGGCCGCTGTACCACCGAAGCCTCTCGATGACCCGCCAGCGATCGGGGTTGCCGATCGCCACATCACCTGATCCCGCCATGCCTTGATCATCCCACCGGGGCTCGCGTTCGGTAACTCGCGTCGCGGGCTCCGGCTCGGTCAGATCCTCACAAGCCGGCGCGCCAGGCGTCGGGGACCGTCACGACCCGGGCCGGCATCCGGAGGTGGGCCGCGAGGTGGCGGGTCGTCGGGTGGTCGTCGCGCTCGGGGACCACCAGCCACAGCTCGGCCTCGGGGTCGAGGGCTCCCCGAGCGTCGGCCGCCGCCGGGACGAGGTCGACGTCGACCCCGACCGAACACGCCACCACGACGGTCCCAGCTCCGGCCATCGACGCGGTCCCTGCTCCGGCGGACAGCTCGGTTCCGTCGGTCGACACTGCCCCGGCGGTCGTCCGGCCTGGCTCGGCGATCGGCACGGTTCCACCGGTCGACGCTGTCCCGGCAGCCATCCGGCCTGGTTCGGCAATCGGCACGGTGCCGGCGGTCGACGCAGCCGTCCGGCCTGGATCGGCGATCGGCTCGGTGCCGGCGGAACGAGGCGATGCCAGCTCACCGACGGCCACGGCGATGCCGCGTTCGCGGAGGTTGGCACGCGGGCGGACGGTCTCCGCCGGTCGCAACCGTGCGAGGCCGACGGCTTCGGGGGCACGGCAGAGGACGGCCCGCAGCCACCGTTCGGCGACCAGTTGGTTCAGCGGATGATGGGGAGCATCGGCCTGCCGGTGGCGGCGCACGACCAGCCCCGCCCGATCGAGCTGGTCGACCGGTGACAGCTCGCCGTGCAGCATGGCCGTCAGCTCGCGGTCAGCGGCGCCGACGCCGACCTCGAGCAACGGCTCGTCCAGCGGGACGCCGGCGGTGCTCTCGTGGTGCACGATCCGGGCGACCTCCAGGCCGTTGATCTCGCCGCGGACGATCCCTCCCTCGGCAACGACCTCGAGCCCGGCATCGGTCAGCAGGTCGACGAGCTCGGACCGTGGAGCGGCGGACACCCGCTCGGGCAGCGGCGCGGCCCTCGCCGCGGTGGTAGCGCGCCCGTCGATCGTCCAGACGTCGACGGCGGGGGTCGTGAAGTAGGCGGCCTGGCGCGCCAGCTGGCCCGGCCGGTCATCCGACGAACCGTCGGCCAGCAGGTGCAACCGAGAGACACCGTGACGGTCGGCCCAGACCAGCACCGCACCCAGCCCGTGCTCGGCCTGGTCGGCTAGATACAGCCATGCCTCGGCCGGCTCGGCGCCCGCCACCACGGGGGTGGCGTCCGGCTGACCGCTCGGCGGCACGGGCTCGGCTTCAGCTAGTCCGGCGGTCGCCATCAGCGCGGCGCCCGGACCGAACACCGCCGGCCGACGCTCTCCCTCGCCCCAGCGATCAGCGACGAGGGCCCGCAGCTTCGCACCGGTGAGCGCTGCCCGCCGGTCGGCGGCTGCGCTCACCGGCGTCTTACTTCTTGGCGCGCCTGCCGTAGCGGCGCTCGAAGCGGTCGATGCGACCGCCGGTGTCGACCAGCTTCTGCTTGCCGGTGTAGAAGGGATGGCACTCGCTGCACAGCTCGACGTGCAGGTCGGCCTTCGTGGACCGGGTCGTGAAGGTGTTGCCACACGAGCAGGTCACCGTCGCGACCACGTAATCGGGGTGGATTCCAGCTTTCATGAGGGTGAGGATCCTATCCGGCTGCGAGTCGGTTCTTGGCCACCTGGGCCAGGAACTCGTCGTTGGTACGGAACGTCTTCATCCGGTCGGTCAACAGTTCCAGCGCCGCAGCATTCCCGCCGTCGGTGGAAGACAGCCCGGACAGCACGCGCCGCAGAGCCCACACCAGGTTGAGCTGGTTGCGAGGGAACAGCAGCTCCTCGTGACGCGTGGAGCTCGCGTCCACGTCGATCGCCGGATAGACCCGCCGCTCGGCCAGGCGCCGGTCGAGCCGCAGCTCCATGTTGCCGGTGCCCTTGAACTCCTCGAAGATGACCTCGTCCATCTTCGATCCGGTCTCGATGAGCGCCGTGGCGAGGATGGTCAGTGAACCGCCCTCCTCGACGTTGCGGGCGGCGCCGAAGAACTTCTTCGGCGGGTACAGCGCACCCGAGTCGACACCACCCGACATGATGCGGCCGGTCGCCGGCGCAGCCAGGTTGTAGGCCCGGGCCAGGCGGGTGATCCCGTCGAGGATGATGCAGACGTCCTTGCCGTCCTCGACCAGCCTCTTGGCGCGCTCGATGGTCAGCTCGGCCACCTGGGTGTGCTCGTCGGAGGGCCGGTCGAAGGTGGAGGCCACCACCTCGCTGGTCGGGTTCCGCAGCCACCGGCGCATGTCGGTGACTTCCTCCGGCCGCTCGTCGACCTGCACGACCAACAGTTTGACCTCGGGGTTGTTGGCCTCGATCGAGCGCACGATCTGCTTGATGATCGTGGTCTTTCCCGCTTTCGGAGGCGAGACGATCAGCCCGCGCTGGCCCTTGCCGATCGGGGAGATGAGGTCGACGATCCGCGCGGTCATGTCGCCGGGATCGTCACCGGTCTCCAGCTTCAGCTTCTCGTCGGGGAACAGCGGCGTCAGGTCCTCGAACTTGCGCCGCTTCCGGGCCTGCTCGGGGTCGACCCCGTTGACGAGGTCGATGCGCAGCAGCGCCGGGTTCTTCTCGTTGCGCAGCGCCGGCCGGCTGCCGCCCTTGATGTGGTCGCCCTTGCGGAGCCCGAACTGCCGGGCCTGCTTGACCGACACGTAGATGTCATCCTTGGAGGGAAGCGAGCCCTTGACCCGGAGGAAGCCGTAGCCCTCGTCACGCAGGTCGAGCAGACCCTCGACGTCGACCGGCTCGCCGGTGTACTCCTCGACATGTTGGGTGGTCTCGCCGCCACGGTTCCGGCCACGGCGCCGGCGGCGGCGGTTGCCTGGTTCGTTGACGTCGACCTGGGCTCCGTCACCACCCTTGTCGCCCCGATCGCCCCGATCGCCCCGGTCCCCTCGGTCGCCCCGCTGACCGTTGCGCTGCTCGCCCCGCTGGTCCCCACGCTGGGTCGCACGCCCGTTGGCTGTGCCTTCGTCGTCCTTGTCGCCCTGATCGCCCGGCGCGGCCTGGTCGCCCCGATCGGACTTGTCCGCCGTGGCCTCCTGGTCGGTCGACGCCTCGGCCGCTGGTGTGGCGCCTTCGCCGTTGCCAGCCGCTGGTTCGGTGGTCGTGGGCGCCTCGCTCGCCGGTGCCTCGGGGGCTGTCGTCGCAGTGGTGGCGTCGTCGGTGCTGCTCGGGGCCGGGCCACCACCTCCATCTGCGGAACGGGCGGCAGGCCCCGTCTCGCTGCCGCTGGTGGCGGGGTTGTCAGAAGGGGCGGCGGCGCTGTGATCGGTCACGGGCGCACCTCCTTCGGTCGCGGTGCCGGACGTGGCGACACCGGTCAGCTCGAGGATGGTCTGGACGATCTCGGCTTTGCGGGCCCGGGGCCGGACCTGGCCGCCGAGAGCTTGCACGATGGTGGTGAGCTCGTCACGGTCCTTACGTTCGAGGGCCGACCGTTCCAACGTCGTGGGCTCAACGCTCATCAGGGGATGTACCTCACTTGAACTGTGGGGAAACCGGGCACCGGGACGGCGGGACAGCCGGTGTGATGACGTGTGCGAAGCGTGCAATGAAAGGTGCAGACGACTGGCGGGGGAACCGGTGAAGGGGGGCTGCTTCCACCTTCGAGGGCTGGAGCCGCTCGGTACCCGCTCAACGCTGAGTCAGGAGCGGTGCCCCCCGGCAGAACATCCGTACTGTAGCGCGTACTCGCCGACGATCGAAACATCCGCGCGATAACCAGCGGAACTGGGGTGTTTCCGCGCCCTACCCTGAGCATCGATGACAGATCAACCGCCCAAAGCGAAGCTTGGCGGTTCCAACGGCGGGTTTGACGAGGCGTCCTACCTGGAAGGATCCGAGCGGCCCACGACGTCGCACCCCGGACCGTCACGGGATGCCAGCGCGGCGTTCGTGCTCGGGATCATGGGCTTTGCCACGTGCGGGCTGCTGTCACCGCTCGCCCTCTTCTACGGCCATCGAGCGATCAACGCGGCCGACCTGGTCGGCGGGCCGTTCAGTGCGACCGGCCGCAGCGCCCGCCTGGGTCAGCTCATGGGACTGATCGGCACGACGTTCCTCGTCATCCAGGTCACGCTGATCCTCGTCTTCGGGATGCGGGCGTGGTCCTTCGTCACCGACCTCGACTGGTCGGACCTCGACCTGTCGCGTTCGGACTAGCGCGACAGCAGCCGGGCGAGCAGTTCGTGGCCGGGCACGGCCACCGCGCCCGCCGTCGCAGGCTCGGAGTAGACACCACCGGAACCGTCGAGGTCGCGGTCGACCAGCAGGTACGGCACGGAGTCGGATGTGTGGGTGCGCAGCTTCACGGGCGTGGGATGGTCGGGCAGCAGCAGCATGCGCCACGGCCCGAGCCCGTCGAGGCCGTCGACCAATCCAGCGAGGATGCGACTGTCCCACGCTTCGAGGGCGGCCACCTTTTCGTCCAGGTTGCCGGCATGACCGGCCTCGTCGGTGGCCTCGACGTGCAGGAGGAACACGTCGGCTCCCTCGGCCAGCGTGCGCAGCGCGGCGTCGCGCTTGCCTTCGTAGTTGGTGTCGAACCAGCCCGTTGCGCCGTCGACCTCGACGACGTCCATGCCGGACAGCCGACCCAGGCCTCGGAGGAGATCGACGGCGGTGCACAGCGCGCCGTGTCGGCCACCGGTCGCCTCCACGAACGGAGGCAGCTGCGGCGCCTTGCCCTGACCCCAGAGCCAGATCTGGTTGGCCCCGAGGCCGAACGGCGCCATCACCGGGCGGCTGGCCTCCATCAGCTCGACCAACCGAGCGGCAGAGGGCCCGCTGGGCTCGACAACCGGCTTGCCGGTGAGGTCGTGGGGTGGTTGGCACACCGCATCGCCCCAGCTCTGGGGGGCGACCACGATGTGCCGGTACTGGACGCCCGGATGGAACGCCAGATCGGAGCCCGCACCCGAGCCCAGCTCGGCATCGAGCGCGTGCACCACGTCGGCCGCGACCTCGGAGGAAGGATGGCCGCCGGCGAAGTCGACGATGGTGCCGCCGTCGACCGTGACCAGGTTGCATCGGAACGCCACCTGGTCGGGCGCCAGCTCGATGCCCATGGCCGCGGCCTCGATCGGCGCCCGGCCGGTGTGGTAGCGGACAGGGTCGTAGCCGAGGATCGACATGTTGCCCACGTCACTGCCCGGTGGCATCCCGTCGGGGATCACTGCGGCCCGCCCGACCTCGCCCCGCGCGGCGAGCTTGGCCAGCGTGGGCATCGAGGCGGCCTCGAGCGGCGTCCGCCCACCCAGCTCGTCGAGGGGCTGGTCGGCGCAGCCGTCGGGGACGCAGATCACGTACTTCACGGCGCCAGTGTCGCAGGTCCCGTTCTACGCACTGGAACCCCGGCGTTTCCTGTCAGACCCAGTACACAGGACGTCGTCACTGGGCCGCGCACTCCGTGAAGACCGCCTCCAGGCGCCCCACGAGATCGGTGTCGTCGGCAAGCTCGGCGCGGGTCCGGGTAAATCCCGTCTCGAAGAGCTCGCGGATCAGGTCGTCGGTGAGGTTCCGCTCGAAGCAGGCGGTCGCGGCGTCGGTGATCTCGGCGGTGCCGACCTCGCTCTGGACCAGTACCGCCCGCAGGTCGGCGCACTGGCTGACACTCTCGTAGTACGCGGCGCCGTCGCTCTCGTCGACCTCGACGCCGAGGTCGACGACGCTGGTGTTGCCCTCCTCTCGGATCTCGTCCGGAGACACCTCGTCAGCCAACCGCTCCACCCCGACGGCGTCGACGATCGCCTCGGCGAAGCACGTCTCCTGGTCGGCGGTGAGCGTGCCGCCCTCGGCCTCGCTTGATGCGTCGACCAGGGCAGCGACGTAGTCCTGGCGGGTGCCGCCACCCCCGTCGCCGTCGCCGCCGGCGCAGCCCGGGCCGACCGCCAGCACCAGCGCCAGCGCGATGACGCCGGCGATCATCGGACGGCACTGCACGACGCGCCGTCGTGTCGGCGACCGATCCGACCGATCCGACCGGGGCGCGCCGCGGTCGAGCGGCGAATGCCCGGCAACCTTCGTCGACCTCGCGGGCGCCATGCCTGTGACGCCTCGCCCTCGCTCGTTCATCGCCCCAGCCCAGCCTCAACGAGCGCCGACGCAGGCGTTGGCGTACGCACCGATCGCCGCCAGGTCGGCGGGCAGCACCTCGTAGCGTTCGGGCCGGTCGAACAGGTCGCCCAGGTGCTCGGGCAACGAGGGTCGGATGCCGGTGGCCTGCTCGACGGCGTCGGGGAACTTGGCCGGATGCGCCGTCGCCAGGCACACCACTGGCAGGTCAGCGGCGACGTCGACCATGCCCAGCGACCGGGCGGCGCCGATGCCGACCGCGGTGTGGGGATCGACCAGGTAACCCGTGTCGCGGTGGACGGCCGCGATCTGCTCCAGGGTCGCCGCGTCGTCGAGGCTGGCCGCCGCGAACACCGGATCGACCGGGACCTCGACCGCGCCGAGCTGACGGAAGCGGCCCATCCACTGCGCCGTAGCCGCACCGTCGCGCCCCGAGAGCTCGAACAGCAACCGCTCGTGGTTCGACGAGACCTGGATGTCCATGCTCGGGCTCAGCGTCGGGACCACGCCCTCGGCCACCAGGGCCCCCGTCTGCACCCAGCGCGTGAGGACGTCGTTGCGGTTCGACCCGATCGCCAGCCGCTCGATGGGAGCGCCCGACCGCCGGGCGATCCATCCGGCGAGGATGTTGCCGAAGTTCCCGGTCGGCACCGCCAGGGCGCAGCGGCCGAGCTGGGCAGCAGCGGCGACGTAGTAGACGATCTGGGCGGCGATCCGCGCCCAGTTGATCGAGTTCATCGCCGACAACCGCAGGCGGTCGCGCAACGCCGCGTCGGCGAACAGGCCCTTCACCAGGTCCTGACAGTCGTCGAAGGTGCCCTCGACGGCGACGTTGAACACGTTGGGTGCGTCGACGGTGGTCATCTGGCGCCGCTGGACGTCGGATACGCGGCCTGCTGGGTGCAGGACCACGATGTCCAACGTCGGCCGGCCGACGCAGGCCGCGATGGCCGCCGACCCCGTGTCGCCCGAGGTGGCAACCACGATCGTGGCCCGCTCGCCGCGCCGGGTCAGCTCGGCGTCGAACATCCGCCCCACCAGCTGGAGGGCGACGTCCTTGAAGGCCAGCGTCGGCCCGTGGAACAGCTCCATCACGTAGAGCCCGGGGCTGAGCTCGACCAGCGGGCACACCTCGGGGTGGTCGAACACCTGGTAGGCCGCGGCCACCATCGCGTCGAGCGCCGTCCTGTCGAACGAGCCGTCGACGTACGGCCAGATCACCTCGGCGGCCCGCTCGGCGTAGGGCCGTGGCCGCGCCCAGTCGCGTGGAAGGGTCGGCCACGACTCGGTGACGTAGAGCCCGCCGTCGCTGGCCAGCCCGGCGAGCAGGACGTCGGCGAAGCCCGCGGTCGGGGCCTGACCCCGGGTCGAGATGTACTTCATGGTCACACCGCCTAGTCGGTGCCGATGACCCGGAGGACCGAGGTGATGCGGTCGACGGCCTCGAGATGGTGGAGGTCTCGCAGCGTGGCCTGCACCGCGGCCTCGCGGGCCAGGTGAGTGATGAACACCAGTCGAGCCTCGCCGCCCAGGCCCTCCTGCTCCATGGAGCGGATCGACACGCCGTGCTCGCCGAAGATCCCCGCCACCGCGGCCAGCACGCCGGGCCGGTCGAACACGTCGAGGTTGAGGTAGTAGGCGGTCTCGACCTCGTCGATCGGGCGGATAGTGGCCTTGCCGAGCGCGCCGACGCTGGCATGGCTGCCCTTGCGCCGGTTGACCGCCGCGTCGACCAGGTCGCCGAGCACGGCGCTGGCCGTCGGGTAGCCGCCGGCACCCCGGCCGTAGAACATCAGCTCGCCCACCGCGTCGCCCTCGACGAACAGCGCGTTGAAGCTGTCGCGCACCGAGGCCAGCGGGTGCTCCGACGGCACCATCGCCGGATGGACCCGGACGCCCAGCTGGCCCCGTCCCGGCGCCGCGGCGCGTGGCCCGTCGGGGCGGTGGCTCTCGGCGATGGCCAGCAGCTTCACCACGTAGCCCATCTTCCTGGCGTAGTCGATGTCGGCGGTCGTGATGCCCGAGATGCCCTCGTGGTAGACGTCGCCGGCGACCACCCGTGAGCCGAAGGCGATCGAGGCGATGATCGCCGCCTTGGCTGCGGCGTCGAACCCCTCGACGTCGGCCGTCGGGTCACGCTCGGCGTAGCCCAGGCTCTGGGCCTCGGACAGCGCGTCGGCGTAAGAGACGCCGGCCTCGGTCATACGGGTCAGGATGTAGTTGGTGGTGCCGTTGACGATGCCCATCACCCGCCGGATCTCCTCGCCGGCCAGCGACTCGCGCAAGGGGCGTATGAACGGGATGCCGCCCCCGACCGAGGCCTCGAACAGCAGGTCGACGCCAGCGATCTCGGCGGCTGCGAACAGCTCGGCGCCGACGTTGGCCAGAAGCTCCTTGTTGGCGGTCACGACCGGCTTGCCGGCCTTGATCGCCTGCAGGATCAGCTCACGGGCCGGTTCGATGCCCCCGATCAGCTCGACGACCACGTCGACCTCGGGATCGTCGACCACCGCCAGAGCGTCGTGTGTAAGCACGCTGTCGTCGAGGTCGACGCCCCGGTCCTTGGCCGTGCTGCGCACCGCCACCCGGGTGATCTCGACCCGAACCCCGGTGCGCATGGCGATGGCGCCCGCACGGTCGCGCACCAACGCGACCAGGGGCGCACCGACGTTGCCACAACCGAGGAGGCCGACCCGGACACGATCAGTGGTCACGGGCCGTCATGTTACGGGTGAGCGAACCCACGCCTGAACGCCTTTCGCTTCACTTCCGTCGGTCAGAGCGCAGGAGATGCCCTAGTCGACCGGCTCGGCCAGTGGTGTGCCGACCCGCTCGAGGTTGCTGTCGGCGGCGGTGACGAACCAAGCCGCCGGGTCCTCCACCAGGACCGCCACATCAGTGCCAGCGGTGCAATGGACCATCATCCAGCAATCGAGGTCGTGCGCCAGCCCTCGGCGCGTGAACCCAGCCATCCGCAGCCACCGGTCGGCACGACCGTTGCGGGTCCGAACCGACAGGGACACAGCACCGTCGGTTCGAGCAGCCGCGCCCGCCGCGAGCAGCAGCGGAGCAACCCAGCGCGGCGGTGCCAGGTAGTCGACGACCACGACCCCCGCATCGCCCGACCGGACGACCGGACGCAGGACGACCCACCCCACGGCACGTCCACGTCGAATGAGGTAGTAGCGCTGGAGTCGTTCGCCGTCCGGGCGTTGGTCGATGCGCCAGGTGAGCGCCGGCAGGTCGCGACGGGCCATGACCGGATAGAACTGACTCGCGGCCTCCCAGACCTGATCAGCCCGCTCGTCGAACCGGTCGATCAGGACGAGCTTCGCTCCGCTCAGGCGGATGGCACCTGCCGCCAAGGCGTCCGCGGCCCGCACCGCGGGGACCAGGAGCGGGGCCAACCGACGCAGAGCTGGTGGCACGCCGCCCATCCGGACGGCCCGGCGAGCATCGAGCGCCCGGCGGTACGTGGCCATACGACCGATCTCGACGCATCCGGCGCCTCGGAAGGCCGCCATGCCCTGCTCCGTCAGATCGAGGATGCACACGATGGGATTCGGCTCGAGCACGGTGGCCATGAGGGCAGGACCGACGCCCCTGAGCCGCCAGGCAGGATCGACGCTCAGGTCGATGGCCCACACCGAAGGCCGGATCTCGTCGCCGACCTTCAGATCGAAGGGAATCTCGTCCTGCTGGCCGACGATCTTGCCGTCACGACGACAGAGCCATGGACCGGGCCCATCCGGGCCGATGCACGGGTTGAGCTCGTACAGCCAAGCGCGTCGCCCAGGGTCCACGTAGCCAGACCCGTAGGTCTCGCGCCACCACGCGAGGAGATCATCGGTGTCACTCGGCTGGGCCCGCGCGATGCCCACCTTGAAACGTTCGGGGATCCTCATCATGTCCCGCCTGAAGTCGCCCAGTACCTGCCCAACGCTAGTGCACCCCCTCGATCATCCTGGCACGACGCCCGGACGCGCTCCCTTGGAGTCGCCCGTGCGGGGATGCCAGACTGTGGCCGACATGCACGTGGCGGCGTGCGACGATGGTTTGGGAACCACTGAGAGTGCTCCCCACGAGCACAACAGGCGGAGGGCGGACATGACTTCGATCTCGGGCTCGACCGAGTCCGACTATCACCAGGCCAGCGGTGGTGACGACCCCGGTCCCAACGGGAGCGGCTCGGGAGTCGACGACGTCGCAGGTCGAGTGCGCGGCTTCCTGGTCGAGACGTTCCTGCTCGGCGACGACGACGGGTTCCGCGCCGACGAGTCCCTGCTCGACGCAGGCATCATCGACTCGACCGGGGTGATGGAGGTCGTGACCTTCCTCGAGGATTCCTTCGGGATAAGCATCGACGACGACGAGCTCGTGGCCGACAACCTCGACTCGGTCGACCGGCTGGCGGCGTTCGTGGGCCGGAAGCAGACACGGCACGCATGAGGGCGCTGGTCCACGGCTACCTGCAGAGGACTGCCGCCGACACGCCAGGCGCTGCCGCCCTGGTGGTGGGCGACACCACCGTGACCTTCGGCGACCTCGACCGCGACAGCGACCGGCTCGGCGGCGCACTCCAGCAGGCTGGGTTGGGACGAGGCGATCGCGTGGCGATCATGGCCGGCAACTCCGCCGAGTTGGTCGTGGCACTCTGGGCGACGCTCAAGGCAGGCGGCGTGTTCGTGGTCGTGAACCCGACCACCAAGGCCGACAAGGTCGCCTACATCCTCAACGACTGCGGCGTCCGCTACGTGGTTGCCCAGGATCGGTTGGCACGGGTCGTGCTGGCGGCAGTCTCTGATGCACCGACGGTGAGCGCCGTGGTGTGGGCCGGCGGCGTCCCGGACGGCTCGTTGCGGCCCGCCGCCGCGATCGCCGAGACGAACGGACGCCTGGACGAGATCGGCCACGTCGACTACGCCGCAGCCCTCGCCGCCGACGCGCCGCTGGGGGATCCCGGGCTGATCGACGCCGACCTCGCCGGGCTGATTTATACGTCGGGGTCGACGGGGCGTCCCAAGGGCGTGATGCTCACGCACCACAACATCGCCCACAACGCCTGGTCGATCTCGACCTACCTCGGCTTGCGATCCGACGACGTGGTGGCGTGCCTGCTGCCGCTGTCGTTCGACTACGGGCTGTTCCAGGTGTTCATGGGGGCGCGCGTCGGCTGTTCGGTGGTGTTGGAGCCCGGGTTCGCCTACCCGCGCGACGTCGTCGCGCGGCTGGAAGCCACGCGGGTGACGGTGCTGCCCGGGGTGCCGACGATCTTCGCGATGGTGCTGCAGCTCGCGCCGTTCGACGGGTCGTTCGACCTGTCGGCGGTCCGGCTGCTGACCAACACGGCCGCGGCACTGCCGCCCTCGCACATCCACCGGCTGGCCGAGGCCTTCCCCCAGGCGCGGATCTTCTCGATGTACGGGCTTACCGAGTGCACCCGCGTCTCGTATCTCGACCCGGACCGGTTGTTCGACAAGATCGCCTCGGTAGGCAAAGCCATGCCCAACACCGAGGTCTACGTGGTCGACTCGCACAGCGGCAAGCGGGTCGCGCCGGGCGTGATCGGCGAGCTGGTGGTGCGGGGCGCCAGCCTCATGCGCGGCTACTGGGGACAGCCCGAGGCCACCGAGGCCTGCCTGCGCGACGGCGAGACCGAGGGCGAGAAGGTGCTCTACACCGGCGACCAGTTCTGGGCCGACGACGAGGGCTTCCTCCACTTCGTGGGTCGCCACGACGACGTCTTCAAGTCGAAGGGCGAAAAGATCAGCCCCAAGGAGATCGAGCACGTGATCTACGAGCTCGACGCGGTGGCCGAGGTCGCCGTGATCGGGGTGCCGGACGAGATCGACGGGCACGCCGTCGAGGCCGTGGTGGCGCCGCGGCCCGGGGCCACGATCACCGAGGCCGAGGTGCGCCGCCACTGCCGCGCCCGCTTGGAGAACTACATGGTCCCGCGTCGGGTCGAGGTGCGCGATGCCCTGCCCAAGACCGAGTCGGGCAAGATCCGCCGGGCCAGCCTCGTCGGAGAGCTGGGCTGACCCCGAATGTGTGGCATCGCCGGAGTGTTGAGCCGGGCCGGTGAGCCACCCGTGGACATGCAGCGGCTGCGGTCGATGGTCGCCGTGCTGCGCCATCGGGGGCCGGACGGCTTCGGCATCTTCCGGGACGATCACATCGGTTTGGCCCACATGCGGCTGAGCATCATCGACCTGGTTTCCGGCGACCAGCCGCTCACCAACGAGGACGGCTCGGTCTGGCTCAGCTTCAACGGCGAGATCTTCAACTACGTGGAGCTGCGGCGCGAGCTCGTCGCCGCTGGCCACCGGTTCGCTACCCAGGGCGACTCCGAGGTGATCGTCCACGGCTACGAGCAGTGGGGCGACGCCGTGTGGGCCAAGCTCAACGGCCAGTTCGCGGTCGCGCTGTGGGACGCCCGGAGCCGGCGGCTGTGGCTGGCCCGCGACCGGGTGGGCATCCTTCCCTTGCACTACACGATCACCGGTCGCCAGCTGGTGTTCGGCTCCGAGGCCAAGGCGATGTTCGCGTCCGGGCTGGTGGATCCCAAGCTCGACCCCGCTGGGCTGACCGACGTGTTCACCCGCTGGGCCGCGACCGCGCCTCGCACGGTGTTCACCGGGGTCCAAGCAGTGCGGCCCGGCACCGCGATCTGCGTCGACACCGACCTGCGGGTCCGCGAGCACCGCTGGTGGCAGCCCGACCTGGCGACCGCCACCGAGCTGACCGAACTGTCGCTGGACGAGGCGGCCGACACGCTGGGACAGCAGCTGTCCGAGGCGGTCACGCTCCGGCTACGGGCCGACGTGCCCGTCGGGGCGTACCTGAGTGGCGGGTTGGACTCCTCGGTCATCGCCTCGTTGGTCCATCAGGGGGACAGCCCGCTGGAGACGTTCGCGGTGCGCTTCGCCGACCCTGCGTTCGACGAGACCGCCGAGCAGCGTCGCATGGCCGCCCTGCTCGGCACACAGCACCACGAGATCGTGTGCGGCCCGGACGAGATCGCCACGTCGCTGCGCGACGTGGTCTGGCACTGCGAGTCGCCCCTGCTGCGAACCGCGCCGGTGCCCCTGTTCCTGTTGTCCGGATTGGTGCGCCAGGCGGGGATGAAGGTCGTGCTCACCGGCGAGGGAGCCGACGAGCTGCTGGCGGGGTACAGCATCTTCAAGGAGGATGCGGTCCGCCGCTTCTGGGCCCGGCAGCCCACCTCGACGTGGCGGCCGGCGTTGGCGGCTCGGCTACACCCCGAGGTGGCCGCGGCGGGCACGAGGGGCACCGAGCTGTGGTCCCGCTTCTTCGGGCGCGACCTGACGGCGACCGACCATCCGTTCTATGCGCACCTGATCCGCTGGCGGAACACCGCGTGGTCGCGACGGGTGCTGGCGACGGACATCCGGGCGGCCGCGAGCAAGCGAGAGCCGACCGAGCCCCCGGAGGAGCTGCTGACCGAATTGCCCCCCAGCTGGGATGATGCACCGCACCTGGCCCGGGCGCAGTGGGCCGAGATCGTCAGCTTCATGTCGTCGTACCTCCTGTCGTGCCAGGGCGATCGGGTCGCCATGGCCCACGGTGTCGAGGTCCGCTACCCGTTCCTCGATCCCACCGTGGTCGACTGGAGCCTGCGCCTCCCGCCGCGCCTCAAGCTTCCGGGCCTGCGCGACAAGGTCGCGCTGCGCCGGCTGGCGTCGCGTCGCCTGCCGCCCGAGATCTGGCGCCGGCCCAAGCAGCCCTACCGGGCGCCGATGACCACCGCCCTCTTCGGCGCTGGCGCCCCCGACTACGTACGCGAGCTGCTCGCCCCCGGCCAGGTCGAACAGCTGGGCCTGCTCGACCCGCGGGCCGTGGCGGTCCTGTCACGGCGGGCCTTCGACCGGCAGGGCGACATGGCGGGCGAGCGCGAGGAGATGGCATTGGTCGGTGCATTGACGCTGCAGGCGCTGGGGCGCGCCTACCTGGTCGACCTGCCCGAGCGTGTGGCCGACGCCCGACGCCTCGATGACGGGCGCGAACCGACGGTGCTGGTCGACCGCGTCAAGGAGGTCGCGACCCGATGAGCACCACCCCCGAAGCGGGGTTGTCGTGACCGGACCGAACGGCGACCTCATCGTCGAGCTGGTCGACGATCTGGCGGCCTTCGACGCGCTACGCGCCGAGTGGGACCCGGCGCTCGAGGACAGCCACGACCCAAACGTGTTCCTCACCTGGGACTGGCTCCGCACCTGGTGGCAACATTTCGGCGAGCCCGATCAGAACGCCACGCTCCACGTCGTGGTGGTGCGCGACGACGACGGGCTCGTGGCCGCAGCCCCGCTCTACCGGGTCGTCGAGCGAGCAGGTCCATTGAGGGCGGTCGTGCTGCGGCCGATCTCCTACGACGCCGGCGACTACGGCGGCATCGTCCTGGCGCGGCGGATTGACGAGGCTGTCGACGTCGTCCTCGCCCACCTCGGAGGGCAGATACGTAGGGGCGTGGGAACCATCCACTTGTCGCGTCTCACGACGGACAGCAGGTTTCTTGCTCGACTGCGCGCCCGCCTAGCGGCGACCGGCGCGGCACGTGGTCTGGTCGCCGCCGAGACCCCGCTCGACGGAGCCTGCCCTTTTGCCGACGTCAGCGGCGAATATGACCTACGCAAGCATCTCAAGAAGCACAAGATCCGTCAGCGGCTGCGACGCATCAGCGAAAAGCACGACGTGGACTTCGTCTGGTACACCGCGGCGACCCTCGATGAGGGTTTGCGGCGCTTCGTCGACGTCCATCAGACGCGGTGGCGAGGCCGAGAGGGTGAGCTGCAGGGTCAGATGGCCGATGCTCGACACGAGGCATTCCTGATGGACGCGATCCGGGCGATGGACCGCGAGAACCGGCTACGACTCCTGACCCTGAACGCCGACGGTGGGACCGTCGCTGCCGAGCTGGACTTCGAGTTCGCCCGGCGCGTCTACATGTTCAAGAGCGCTTTCGACCCCGGGTTCTCGGATTTCAGTCCGGGCCAGCTCCTGACCTACCGCGCCTTCGAGGACGGCATCGGCCGCGGGGTCGCGGTATTCGACTTCTTACGGGGCGACCACCCCTACAAGCGTCGGTGGGCTGACCAGGACCGCAGCCTGATCTCCGTAACGCTACGACCGTCGGGGATGGCTGGCCGATTGGCGCTGACCCGCCTCCGCGCTCTGCGGCTGGCGCAACGGATGCGCAGGTCGGTCGGCGACCGTTGATGTCGACGGTGACCTAGGCACTCCGACCGTGCTCGGAGCCAACTTGTTCGAGGTTGCTATCGGTAGAGGTGATCAGCCAGCCATCGCTGTCCGATAACAACCTGCACACGTCGGGTTCTGCCGTGCAATGGACCATCATCCATCGGTCGTAGTCGTGGCTCAGGCTTCGGCGCACGAATCCAGCGCGACGCAGCATCCGATCGGCACGTCGGTTGAGCGTCTTTACGGACAGGGCAACAGCACCGTTGCGCCGCGCAACCCGGGCGACGGCCAGGAGCATCGGGACAACCCATCGTGCTGGAGCCAGATAGTCGACCACCACTATCGACGGCTCGCCAGAGGATGTGGTCGGTCGCAGCACCACGTAGCCCAAGGTTCGACCGCGCCTCATGAGGTAGTAGCGCCGCAACCGGTGGCTGTCTGGCCGTTCGTCGATACGCCACGCCACAGCGGCGAGATCTCGCCGGGCCAACACCGGGTAGTCCGAGGAGGCCGCAGCCCACACCTCGTCGACGCGGCCGTCAAAGCGTTCTACCGGGACGAGTTTCGCGCCGCTCGAGCGGATGGCGGCGGAGGCCAGAGCATCGGCCATCCCAAGAATCGGCGCAATGACCGGGCTGAGCTTGCGTGCCACGCGAGGTACACCGGCCATACGCAGCGCCCGACGAGCATTGAGCGCTCGCCGATAGGTGCAGGCGATCCCGACCTCGACAAACCCGCCCCGGCGAAGGAGCGTCTTCGCGTCATCCGAGATGTCGAGGGTGCAAACGATCGCGTTGCTCTCGACGAGCGTAGCGATGAGGGCAGGCCCGATACCACGCACTCGCCACGCCTCATCGACATGGAGCTCGACGGCCCACACCGCGCGCCGGACCTCGGAGCCAACCTTCAAGTCGAAGGGGAGCTCGGCTTGTTGGCCGACGATCCTGCCGTTGCGACGACAGAGCCACGGCCCAGGACCGTCCTTGCCGATGCAGGGGTTCTTCTCGTAGAGCCAGGCATTGCGCTCGGGGTCGAGCCACAAGGCACCGAAGGTCTCACCCCACCACGCGTTCAGCTCGTCGGTGTCGTCGACAGCGGGTTGAAAGCGGGTTATGCCCACCCGGAAGCGATCCGGTACTCGCACGGCCGGCTAATCCGAGTTGGACGTCTCGAGGCCCGGATCGGAGCCCACGAACTCGAGGTTGCAGTCGGTCGAGGTGACCAGCCAGCTGTCGCGGTCCGACAGCAAGGTGCACACGTCGGACTCCGCAGTGCAATGCACCATCATCCGGCGCCGATCGTCATGGCCCAGGGTTCGGCGCACGAAGCCGACGGCATGGAGCATGCGGTCCACGCGCTGGTTGAGGGTCTTGACCGACATCGCCACGACGCCATCGCGCCGAACGCGCCGACCTACGGCGAGGAGCATCGGAGCAACCCAGCGTGGCGGGGCAAGATAGTCGACGACGACAACTGACCGCTCACCCGAGGAGGTCGTCGGTCGCAAGACGACGTAGCCGAGCGTTCGACCGCGGCGCACGAGGTAGTACCGCAGCAAGCGGTGACGATCCGGCCGCTCGTCGATGCACCATGCCAAGGTCGCCAGATCCCGCCTCGCCAGCACGGGGTAGTGCGCTGATGCGGCGGCCCAGACCTCGTCGATCCGGCTGTCGAGGCGTTCGACAGGCACGAGGTGGGTGCCAGTGGCGCGCACAGCCACGCCAGCCAGCGCGTCGGCTGCGCCCAGGAGCGGCACGAGGATCGGGCCGAGCCGGCGCGCCAGACGGGGAGCACCGGTCATCTCCAACGCACGCCGAGCGTGCAGCGGCCGCCGGTAGGTCGGCACGATGCCGAGGTCTGCGAATCCGGCCCGGCGAAGTAGCACTTGTCCTTCGTCCGAGATGTCGATGGTGCAGACGATCGCGCGCTGATCAACGAGAGTGGCGAGGAGACCGGGCCCGACACCGCGCAGCCGCCACGCCTCGTCGACCTGTAACTCGACGGCCCACACCGCCCGCCGAAGTTGCGTGCCGACCTTCGCCTCGAAGGGAATCTCCGCCTGCTGGCCGACGATCTTGCCGTCGCGCCGACAAAGCCACGGCCCCGGCCCGTCCTCGCCGATGCACGGATTCTTCTCGTACAACCAGGCATTGCGCTCGGCGTCGAGCCACAACGCACCGAAAGTCGCTGCCCACCACGCACTTAGTTCCTCAGGGTCGTCGACGCCAGGCTGATAGCGGGTGATGCCCACGCGGAGTCGATCTGGTACGCGCATGACCAAGCGACGAAGCCTACTCTTGCCCAACCTCGACCTGCTCAGGCAGGCCGGGGACCAACGTCCGAGTAGGTTCGCGACGGTGAAGTCAGGCGGAAGCAACTCGTCATACTCCGTGGCCCTCCGGGCCGAAGTCATCACCGACCTCGACACGCTCGCCAGCATGGAAGGCGCATGGCACGAGTTGCTGTTGCGCTCGCCGGTGTCGACGGCTTTCGTCAGCCCCGCATGGCTGCTGACCTGGTATCGGCACTTCGAACGAGCGAAGGGCATCTACGCCATCGCCGTATGGCACCGAGAAACCCTGGTCGGGTTGGCGCCCTTCGCCCAGACGGCGATCGGCGCGGGACGAGCCGGGTTCCGGCTGCTCGTCTCGGCCGGCACCGAGCACGGCGATCATGGCGAACCGCTCCTGGCGTCTGACGCTGGTCCCGTGGCCGCAGCCGTCGCCGAGCATCTCAGTCACCTGGTCCGAACGGGGAACGCCGCTGTCAACCTGCGGCGTCTCCACGACGATGGCGCGATGTTCAAGGCACTTGAAGGGCGTGAGGACATCACCCTGCAGCCGATGGGGCAGGTGGCACACAACGCCCTGGTGCGCTTCGACAGCCTGGACGACCCAGCGGACTACCTCGACCGGCTGGCCCGCGAACACGACATACCCCGACGAATGCGGCGGCTCAGGGAGCGCTACCGGGACGTCTCGTTCGCCCCCACAACCGACGACCTCGGTCCCCCTATCGACGCCATGCGGGACATGCTCGCTCGACGCTGGAAGGACGGCGGTGGCCCGCGACTTTTCGCAACCCCCCGCCTCGAGGCATTCACCCGTACGGTCTTACATGAGTTGGTGGGCGCCGGCCTCGGGCGGGTCTCGACGCTGATGGCCGATGGCCAGCCGATCGCGGTCAACACGATCTTTCATGTCGGTTCGCGCCTCATCGCCGACAACACCGCCTTCGACCCGGACCTGAGCCGCTACGGCCTGGGCCAGGCGGGATTGTACGAGAAGCTGCGCCAGGCGCTCGCAGAAGGCATGACCGAGGTTGATCTCCGCGCCGGCGACTTTCCCTACAAGCGCAAGTGGGCGAACGCCGAGAGGACCACGCGGTCGGTCGTCCTCGTCGCACCGGGCAAGGCTGGTGAGCTCGCACTCGCCGGCCGTCGCGTCGCCATGAGCTGGCGCGCCCGCCGGCTGCGCCGCTGGGAGCGGCGGACCCCGTCCAGCCGCTAGGCCTTCACCTGCGCCATGAGGCCGACGATGGTGTGGGCCATTCGGTCGATCGTCGTGAACTCGTCGGAGAGCAGGACCTCGTCCGGGATCTCCACGCCATAGCGGTCCTCGACATGCGCCAAGGTCTCGGCCACGCCGACCGAGTCGACCACTCCTGACTCGAAGAGATCGACGTCGCGTCCCACCCCGTCGCTGGTGGTCGCCGGGAACTGTATGAGGAGGAACTCTTCGATCTCGGCGGCAACGTCGCTTTCACTGAGCTGTGTCATGGTCACCTCGGGGAATAGCGGTTCGGTAGCGCCCGGCACGGAGGAATCCGTTGAGTCGGCGGGGATCCGGGACGTCGTGGAGCTCGGCGAAGCGGTTCGCGAGCCATCCTGCGTCGTAGCCGGCGTCGATGCATGCACCCAACACACCCCTGTCGCCGTGCTCCGAGCCGGTCTGGGCGCGGGTCTTCGGCCGGTTGTAGCTGGTTGACGGCAGGGCGTCGCCGAACATGAGCCGGTAGAGCTTCGCCTTGCCGTCACCGGGCCCGAGGACCTCGTCGGGCAGGCGCAGGAACGGGCCGCGGGCCGCCGCGTACGGCTGCACGACGGTCAGCCCCACGTGCCCGAAGACGCCGATCTCGCGGTGACTGGTCGCCAGACCTCGCACGAACGCCGTCCGGGCCGCTGCCATTGGTAGGCGCGGCACCCGGTAGTAGGTCTCGCCCTTGTAGGTCTCCGTGTGGTAGTCGGCGAGGAACTCGTTGACTAGGTCGCCGGTGAAGACGGTGGTCCGGCTGCGCTGGTCTCCGACGATGTCGGCGATGGTGCGTGCCAGCGCGGCGTTGACCAATCCGGCGTGCACGTTGAAGTCGCGCCAGTCGATGCCGGCGACCAGCACGCCGTCCAACAGCTCGAACAGCTGCTCAGGCGTGTGGACTGCCGCTGCGACCTCGAGGCCCAGATAGCGCGCCGCGGCGGTCGCCGCGTGGAAGTCGTCACTTCGCTGATCGCTCTGGGGTCGGGCGATGTCGAAGATTACGGCGAGGGCGTCGTCGCGGTGATCGCGCACCATCGCGGCGATCGAGGTGCTGTCCAGCCCACCGGACAGGCAGATGACGGCGGGCCCTGGGCGGGCGCGGAGGATCGCCTCGACGTATCGGGCTGTCGTGTCCATCAGCTCGCGAGCGATCTGCCCTAGGGGCATGCCGTCGTCAACCGACACATCCGATGCGATCGTCGTGACCGTCGGCTCAGAGTCCGCGCCGTCGTACCGGATCAACGAGTTGGCAGGCACCGCGTAGCACGCGTCGAGCGCGTGACCCTGGGCGGTCAGCAGCGATGGTCGGCTCGCCAGGTCGACCTGGTCGCCGGTCGCGGCCCAGAACAGCTTGTCCAGCCCGAGCGGGTCGCGGGCCAACGTCACGGCATCGCCGTCCGGCGCCTGCACCAGACCGGCGAATGCGCCCTCGATGGCACCAGTCGCCGAGCCGTTGGTTGGATCCGGAAGGGTCTGCCGCAGCGTCGAGCCGTCCCACGCGAGGCACGGGTCGAGCTCGCCGATCACCCTGAAGTTCAGCACCACCGCTCTCCTGCCTCGGTCAGCGCGGTCAGGGCAGCCTCGAGCCCGTCCGGTGTCGCCGTGAGAGCGAGCCGGAAGTATCCCGTGTGGTGGAACAAGGATGCCGGCACGACCAGCACCCGGTGGTGGCGGACCAAGGTGTCGGCCCACTCCTCGTCCGAGAAGCCCTGCGGGGTGCGCACGTAGACGAAGTGGGTTCCGTCCGGTGGCACGACCTCGAATCCCGCCGACGCCAGCGCGGACACGTAGCGCGCTCGCCATTCGTCCAGCGCCACCGGGTCGTGCCGCAGCCCCAGCAGGCCCGGCAACGCCAGTTGCATCAGCGACGTCGGCGACGTGTTGCCTGCCACGCGCGTCCAGCGGACCAGTTCGGCGGCCAGTGTCGACCGGTCGGGATGCTGGGGTGAGAGAGCTACGTAACCGAGCCGTTGTCCCTGGAGTGCGTGGTACTTCCCGAACGAGTACACGATCAGCGTGCGGTCGTAGTACCCGGAGATCGGTGTGAACCCCTTGCCGGCGAGGTCGCGGTGGGTCTCGTCGGCGACCACGGTGATCGGACCGCCCCGTTCCTGCTCGGCGTCCTTGAGCAGGCGAGCGAACCGGGCGATGGTGGCCTCGCCGTAGGACCGGCCGGTCGGGTTCCCCGGGTTGCTCACCACGACAGCGCTGGTGCGGGAGGTGAGCGCTTGGCCGAGCGCGTCGAGGTCGAGATCGAAGCCGGCCCCTGGGTCCAACGGGACGAGAACGGCGGACTTGCCGCTGGCCTCGACGTACAACGGATGGTCCAGCCAGCACGGTACGGGCACGACGACTTCGTCGCCCGGCTGTCCCAGGGCATGCAGGGCGACCGTGAGCGCGGCCGCGGCGCCGTTGGTGAGGACGACGTCACGCCACTGGTAGCCGTCGCCGTGGCTCACCACCAGTGCGTCGGCAAC
>JBOGHK010000090.1:0-51742 GCA_050744325.1 Acidimicrobiales bacterium | reverse complement strand
ACCCCCCGGCAATGGTGGTGTGAGCAGTGAAGGACCCCTTTGGCGTGAAGACATCGGGCAGGCTGCAGGTCGCATGCCAGATCCTCCATCTCGACCGGCTGGATCACGGGACGCTCATCGACCTGGTCACCCTCGAGCCATGTGAGCGCGGCGACGAGCCCATCCCCGCCGGGACGACTCTCTCGCTGGGCTTCGACTACGAGCCGCTGCGCGACGGCCAGGCCGAGCTCGAAGCCGTGGTCGGCCGTTGGGAGCGCAAGGGCACGGTGCTCGAGGTCAAGGTGCACGACGCCCCGACCGGTATCTGCTACCAGTTCTCCTCGGGCGACAACCAGCTCATCCTGCTGGTCGAAGAGCGAGCCTGACAGTTCCTCCTCTGGTAGGAGGTGCTTGCGGCACCACCACAGGTCCAACGCCGGTCGACGTGTGCGAGACTGGTGGCGCATGGAGACCGAACCCGAGCCGATGGCGTCTGACGTCCTCGTCATCTCCAGCCGACGCGACGGCAGCCGCGCCGTGGTCGTCGTCGGCGGCGAGCTCGACCTGCACGGGTCGGAGCGGCTGACCGACGAGGTCAAACGAGTGCTGACCGACGCGGCCGGGGCACTCGACCGGGTCGAGATCGACGCTCGTGAGCTGACCTTCGCCGACTCGGCGGGGCTACGGGCCGTGCTGCTCGCCCGGGACGAGGCCCAGACCACCGGCGCGAGCTTCGCGGTGACCGGGGTGACGGCGTCGGTCGAGCGCGTGATCGAGATGGCGGGGCTCACCGACGTCCTGCTGGCCGACTAGCCGACACCCCGCTAGCCGACGCCTCCACCGCGCAGGCGGGTCACGACGACGAACTCCGCATGGCCGTCGACCCGCGAGAAGCGGTGTGACTCCGCGATGACGTCGAGGATCTGGCGGCTCAGGGCCAGTCGGTCCTCGTCGGGGCCGTGCTGGTCGATGTCGTGCGTCTGCCCGGTCACGACCAGCGTGCCCTCGCCGACGGTGAACGACAGGCGGATCGGCTTGCCGGCCCCGGCCTCGATCAGCGTCGCGCAGACCTCGTCGACGGCGACCCGGAAGTCCTCGACCTCCTCCAACGGCAGGCCACAGGTCGTGGCCACGCCGCTGGCGACGAGGCGGGCCAGGCGCATGAAGCGACTCTCACCGGGAAGAGTGAGCTCGATGGGTGTCGTCAGAACCATGTCCACGTTGACTCCCAAGCTGCCGCTGTCGGGCTACCCGCGCTCGACCGGTCGTACACGGAACGGTTGTTCATGGCTTGAACACGACCAGCGTCGATCCGTCGGGCAGCGCGGTGAAGTGGGTCTTCGTCTCGGCCAGGGTCGACACCTGACCCGGGGTCGCACCATCGCCGGCCGCGAACGCGGCAATCTCGTCGACCAGTGGCTGCCCAACGACCGACGACACGGGCTTGCCGAGCGCGTTGGCCAGGTCTGCCTGCGTGGACGCGGCACCCCGGCTCACGGCGACGATCCGGCCTTGTGCGTCGACCACCACTGCAGGGATGGCGACCAGATCGAGCAGGGCGTCGGTGAGGACCTCCAGCCGCTCCACGAGCTGGGTCCGCTGGCGGAGCTCGCTGGTGAGGTGCTCAAGGTCGGCCACGGCGTTCGCCAGCTCCAGCCGCGCTGTCTCCATGGTGGTGTCCGTGTCGTCGTCTCCTCGATGGCCACGGTCCGCACGTAGATGATGGTCTGTCTCGTCATCGTGTCGCATCATGCCGTCGACCACCGAGGAGTTTGCCCTTCACTGTCGTCGGCTCCCACCTCACGTGTACCCGCAGACCGTCCGCGCGATCCAGTCACCTCCCAGGTATCGAGACCGGAACCTCGGGGAAAGACAGGATGATGCCAGGGTCTGGTCCGTCGACCGCGTCGTTGCAACAGTCGCTCGCCCGTTTGGTCGAAGCGCGCGACGTCGCCGTCGCTGCCGCGACCGTCCCCACCTCGACGGGCTCCTACCGCTGGCTGCTGGCAAGTCGGGTGCAGCCAGCGGTCGACACCGAGCTGTGGCTGCGTCACGTCCGCTACGCCCGCCGGCGCGACCCCGAGGCGCTGGACGCGCTGGTCGACTACTACCGCCCCCACGCCCAGGCCCAGGCCCGTCGCCATTACCGGCACGGTGAACCGATCGAGGACCTGACCCAGGTCGCGATGGAGGCGTTGCTTCTGGCCTTGCAACGCTTCGACCCCGCCCGCCGCCGTCCGTTCCTCGCATTCGCGAAGCCCACGATCACGGGCATGATCCGGCGACACTTCCGCGACACCGGCTGGTCGATCCGGGTCCCCCGCCGCGTCCACGAGCTGGCCGGGCCGGTCCGCGAAGCCCGGGAGCTGCTGACACAGGACTTCGGGCGCGAGCCGACCAGCTCGGAGGTCGCGGACTTCGTCGGGATCGACGAGTCGGAGATCCTCGACGTGATGTCCGCCGAGGAGGTGCGGATGCCGAGCTCCCTCGACGTGGTCGACCCGACCGCGAAGCTCCAGACCGAACAGGTCGTCGGCCGCCCCGACACCGGGTTCGCCATCATCGAGAACCGCACCGCGCTACGCCAGTCGTTGGAGCTGCTCCCTGAAGACGACCGCGACCTGCTGCGCCGGTACTTCCTCGAGGAGAGCACCCAGACCGAGATCGCCGAGCAGCTCGGCTGCAGCCAGATGCAGGTCTCGCGGCTCCTTGCCCGAGCGATCCGCCGCTTGCGCCGCCACATCGTCGGCCTCTGATGCTCCAGGCGCGATCCGACGAGCCGCACCGCGTTTGGCCCGTCCGATCGCGGGAAGACGACTGGTGAGGACTTCGACGAGACACAACGGGAGCAGGAATGGCAGACACCATCCGAGACGTGATGATGCCCGATCCGCTCACAGTCAACGCTCAGACGTCGATCGAGGGCGCGGCCCAGGTCATGCGGGCCAACGACATCGGTGATGTGCTCGTCACCGAGAACGGGCGGCTGCAGGGCATCCTGACCGACCGCGACATCGTGGTGCGGGCCGTGGCCATGGGTCGCCACCCCGCGGCCACCTTCGCCGGCGACTGCTGCACAGCCGACGTCTACACCGTGAACGCCGACGACCCGGTGGACCGGGCGGTCCAGGTCATGCGCGCCCAGGCGCTCCGCCGACTGCCGGTCGTCGATGCCGACCAGCTGGTCGGCATCGTGTCGATCGGCGACCTGGCCGTCGCGGAGGACCCCAGGTCCGCCCTGGCTGACATCTCCGCCGCGGCGCCCAACCAGTAGCGCCCCGCCACCACCGCCACCACCGCCAGCAGGAGCGGCCCCCGGCCCCGCCCCGGGGGCCGCTCCGCGCCCCTCCTCGATCGGGTCGGTAGCGTTCGACTGTGGCCGGTCCCCTCCCGTTCACCCGGCGGCGGCTGCTGGTCGGCGGGGCGGCGACCGCGGCCACCGCGTTCACAGCGGTCGGTGGGCTCGCCTCGTGCGGGGGCAGCAGCGACGAATCCGGAGGCGACGCCTCGCCGGGTGCTGCCGGAA
The DNA here is from genome assembly GCA_050744325.1 of Acidimicrobiales bacterium. Classification (GTDB taxonomy): domain Bacteria; phylum Actinomycetota; class Acidimicrobiia; order Acidimicrobiales; family VFJN01; genus DASXTK01. The sequence continues at coordinate 48,237 of JBOGHK010000090.1, read as the reverse complement.
GCGGGGTCCCCACGACCCGCCACGCCGCGCGGCTACGTGCCGACCCCTTCACGCTCGGCGTGGCATCAGGCGACCCGCTGGCCGACCGGGTCGTCCTGTGGACCCGGCTCGCGCCGATGCCCCTCGCCGGCGGGCTGGCGGGCATGCCCGACGACCCGGTCGACGTCGTCTGGCAGGTGGCGACCGACCAGCGCTTCTCCCGGGTCGTCATCGAGGGTGTCGCGGTTGCGGACCCGGCCAATGTCCACGCCGTACATGTCGACGCCGACGGCCTGGACCCGCTGGGCGACTACTTCTACCGGTTCACCGTCGGCGAGTGGCGCAGTCCGGTCGGGCACACCCGCACCGCCGCGGAACCGGGAAGCCGCCTCGAGCAGTTGCGGCTCGCGGTCCTGTGCTGCCAGCTCTTCGGGACCGGTTACTACGCCGCCTACCGCCACCTGCTCGACGAGGACCTCGACGTCGTGGTGCACCTCGGCGACTACGTCTACGAGCAGCCCATCGGCAACCCGGACCGCCCTGTCGTACCCGAGACCGTGCCGGTCAGCCTCGACGACTACCGGCTGCGGTACGCCAGCTATCGCGTCGATGCGAACCTCCAGACGGCCCATGCCCGCTACCCGTTCCTGTGCATGTGGGACGACCACGAGGTGGTCAACAACTACGCCGCCGACACCGAGCCGGGCGACTCGGACACGACCACCTCGATGCGGGCACGCCGGGCAGCGGCCTACCGGGCCTACTGGGAGCACCTGCCGTTGCGCCTGAGCCCGCCCGACGGGCCTGACGTGACCTTGTACCGGTCCGCGACCTTCGGCGACCTGGCGCAGCTCTACCTGCTGGACGAGCGGCAGTATGCCGACGAGCCACCGTGCCGGGACTCGTCGGTGAGCGACCTCGGCAACTGCCCGGCACGAGGCAGCGAACGCCAGTACCTCGGCGACGACCAGGACCGCTGGCTGGCGACGGCGCTCGGCGAGAGCCGGGCCCGGTGGAACCTGGTCGGCAACCCCACGGTCGTGGCCGGCGTCAACATGGGCAGCGCGTCGAACCCGACCTACTACCTCGAAACCTGGGACGGGTACCCCGCCGCCCGGCGTCGTTTCCTCGACCGGCTGGCCGACGACGACGTCGCCAACCCGGTCGTCCTCACCGGCGACTGGCACGAAGGCATGGTCAACGACGTCCACCTCGACCCCGAGGACCCTGGCACCGCCGTGGTCGCGACCGAGCTGATGGCGCCAGCGGTCTCGTCGCCGCTCTACGACGCGCCCGGCACGGCCAACCCCCACATTCGCCACCAGGTGCTCCGGCACGGATACCTGACAGTCCAGGTCGAGCCCGAGCGACTCACCGCCCGGTTCCGGGTGCTGGACGACGTCGGCCAGGCCGATGCCGCGATCACGACCGACTCGACCTGGGAGATCAGCGACGGCAACCCGCGCGCCACACGCCGCGGGTGACTAGCGGTTTGCCAGCTTGATGGGCGGGAAGCGGGGTCGGGTGAGCCTTGCCAGAACCTCACCCGACGAACTGCTCCTCCGGGTCGCGGCCTCGACCGCGACCCCCGACGAGGCGCTGGCAGCGGCAAGCGTCACCGACCTCGGCTGACCTGCCGTGCCCTGGACCGACCCGGCTCGTCGTTGGCCGCGGCGAGGTCGAACGCGCGGTAGGCGCTGCGGGGGACCGGCTGGGCCACGTTGCGAACGCGGATGTCGCCCGGTGTGCGACCCCGCTCTGTGCCCCTGTGCGTATGGCCGTAGAGGATCAGATCCGCACCGGCGCGGTCGATGGCCTCGGCGGGCAGGTGGCTGCCCAGGGACGGAGAGAGCTCGGGAGGCTCACCGAGCGATGTGTCGTGGATCGGAGCGCCATACCGGCGAGCGATCCGCCAATCCGTCCCGGCCAAGGTGCGAGGGCTGCCTCCCAGCCGCGCTGCCGTGGCCACCGTGGTGCGGGCGAGGCCCCGCATGATCTGCTCGGCTCACGAGGTGGACCGGTTACCACCGCTGCTGGCCGCCGTGCTGGTCTTGGCCGTCGTGGCGGCCTTCGCCTGAGGTGCGGCGGTGCGCTTGGTGGCCGGGGCCTCCTCGGACGCCTCTCGGTCCTCCGCGGGTGTGGGCTCGTCGGTGTCCGTGCGCTTGCGGGCTCGCGCGACCTTGATCGCCACGGCCGCCCCGGCCAGTGCCGACAGCACGATCGGCAGGCGCCGGCGACGCGTCCTTCCACTCGGCTCCACGGCATCGGCCGCGCCGGCCAGGCGTGACGCTGTGGCCTTTCGTGCCTGGGTGGCCGTGTCACCGGCCTGGTCGCGGACGTCCCGGCTCAGCTCGCCGAGCTCGCTACGGGCGGCATCGGCCAGGCCCTTGGTCTCCTCGGCAAGACGCGATGCGGCCCGACCCGCGTCCTGGAGCAAGGTGGTGCGTTGCTTGCGATGAGCGAACATCGTCAACTCTCCTAGGTACGCCGTATCGGTACCCTCCCTGCTTTCCCGCTGGGCGACGACCCGAACCGGAAAAAGCCAAACCGCCCCCGGCTGCGGGACTCGGGGGCGGTTGGCTCGTATGCCGCACCGGAGTGGGACCTGAGCCAGGGGGGAGGGCGGGCCAGCTCGTTGGTCCCAGTCCGGTGCCAGGCGAGGGCAACACTTGTCTCGCCGCCGCCCTCACTTCGGGTCTTCCACGTGTTCGCTGAGCCGAAACAAGAAACACGCAAAATTCGCAGGTCCTACTGATCGAAGAAGCCGGCAATCCCCTGGAGCCGTCCGTCGTCGGCGATCGAGCAGACGTCGATGCCCGCGATCACCACGGCCCCGTCGGGCCCGGTCAGCTCCCAGCTGAACCGGCCGAAGCCATGGTGGGCGTCGACTTCGCTGGTGCGACGGATGCTGTGGCCGGGATAGTGCTCGGCCAGCACCGGAGCCAGCGTGGCGAGCTGCTCGTGGCCGGTGAGGTCCAACAGCGGGTCGACGTAGCGGGCCTGCGGTGCCCACGCCTGCTCGACCAGCGCCGTCCGCCTGGCGGGGTCGGCCTCGTGCCAGCTGGCGATGTAGGCGTCGACGACGGTGGAGAGGGCGCTCGGTTCGGTGATGGTGTCGTTGGTCATGGCGCCCACGTTGCGGGCCTGCGCCGGCAGGGGCGATTACGTGGGAGGTAAGCGCCATCCCCACCCGGCCTCGTTACGGTCAGGCCATGACCACGGTCGTGTCCCCTACCCGAGGCGTCGGCGAGCTCCTGCGAGTCTGGCGCGTGCGGCGCCGTCGCAGCCAGATGGACCTGGCCCTTGGCGCCGAGGTCTCGGCCCGGCACCTGAGCTTCGTCGAGACCGGCCGGTCGCGACCCAGCCGCGAGCTCTTGCTGCACCTGGCCGAGCACCTCGACGTGCCGCTCCGTGAGCGGAACACGCTGCTGTTGGCCGCCGGCTACGCCCCTCTGTATCCCGAGCGGACCCTCGACGACGACGCGATGGCACCGGTGCGCGAGGCCTTGGACAAGGTGCTCGCCGGCCATCGGCCCTTCCCGGCGGTCGTCGTCGACCGGCACTGGAACCTGGTGTCGGCCAACGACGCAGCGCTCGGGCTGCTCGGCGCCGGCGTGTCGCCCGAGCTGCTTGCGCCACCTGCGAACGCCCTGCGGGCCACCCTGCACCCCGAGGGGCTCGCGCCCCGGATCGCCAACCTGGCCGAGTACAGCGCCCACCTGCTGCATCGGCTGCACCAGCAGGCGGTGATGACCCAGGACGACGACCTGACCGCTCTGCACGAGGAGCTGCGCGGCTACCCCGGCGTCGAGGAGACCTCGCCGGCTGTGTTCCGCCCCGAGGCCCTGGTGTTCACGACGCTCCGGCTACGGCCCGCGCCGGGGATGGACCATCCCGAGCTGGCATTCTTCAGCACCCTCGCCACGTTCGGCACGGCACTCGACGTGACCGTGGCCGAGATGGCGATCGAATCGTTCTTCCCGGCCGACCCGACCACCGAGCAGGCGCTCCGGGCCCAGCTCGCCACCTGAGCGGAACGACCACGGCGGTCATGCCGGCGAGCGCGTTGTTCGAGGGGGACCCACCCGCCGACGATGACCACGGCGCCAACGATGGCACCGTCGGGTCACGGCGCCGTTGCTGCGCCGTTGCGCGTGCGTGAACACGCTCTGGCGCTGGCTGATCAGCGCTTGGGGCGGCTCAGGCGTCGGCGCCAGTCGCGGAGCCGTCGCTCCATGCGGCTCAGCCCTCCGGCGGTCCTTGCCGGCTTCAGCGGCTGGGCCACCGAGTCGGCCAGACCGTCGACGACCAGGCCGGCCAGCGCACCCGACGCATGTGCCGGCAGCCGGACCGCCCCGGTGCACACCTCGTCGCGCCAGGTGCTCACCACGAACATCTGCCGTTCGGGATGCCAGGTCGCACGCAGGTAGTGGCCGTTGTCTCGCGCGTCCTTCAGGAGCACCCGTCGACGCGGCCGTGGCATGCGCGCCGATGCGGTGGTGCCCGGCATCTCTGTCGCTGCCTCCCCCATGACTGGAGTGTGTGAGCAAAACCCGGGGTTGTCTAGTGCCCTGCTTCTCCGCAGCGGTTTCACGGCGCGTATGCGTCGACGCACGAAGGGAAGAAACGACCAGAAGCGTCGTGAGAAGTGTCGTGAGAAGTGAGGTCGTGATGCGACTGCTCAAGCGTCAATCCGACGAAGGCGAGGCGGCGGTGGACGGCGATCAGGCTGTTGACACCGAGCGGCCGACCGCCGAGACCGACCGCGTCGTCGAGGAACGGGACGCGGAACCGTCCCACCCAGGGGTCCGCCACCGCCTCCGCCGGAAGGTGACCGTACCGATGACCGTCCCCCGCCGCTCGGTCCGGCGGACGATGACCGTCCCCAGCCGCCGGATCCACACTCCGGCGAGCGAGCGGAGCTGGCCCGTGGCGTCCATCGCCGCGGCCGCGGCCGGCGCCGTGCTGGCCGTGATCGGGATCGTGGCCGTGATCCGCGCGGGGCTCAACGAGACATGGTTCGCGCCGGAGGTCGAAGTACTCCGGGCGGACCACACTCCCCTGCTCGGCGCGCTCCAGGTCGGCGCCGGCGTTCTCCTCCTGGTGCTGGGCCTGGCCGGTAGCCGGTTACTGGTCGCCGTCGCGGGCATCGCCGGTGCGCTGCTGTGCACCGCCGCGGCCGTCGAGCCCGAGGAGCTGGCCCGGGAACTGGCCATCGAGTCCTGGTGGGCCTGGGTGCTGGCTGGCGCCGGCGTAGCGCTGACCCTGCTCGCGCTCTACGAGCCCCGGCAGCGGACGCGCAACACCGTCATCGACGTGCGGTAGAGGCGAGCTACCCGACGATCGACGGGTCGGTCAGACCGACTCCTCGACCGGCCCGTCGTAGTCACCACGCAGCAGCTTCTCGAGCGTCGCCTTGGCGTCGCCCTTGGCTGAATACCCCTGGCCACCGTCGGTCGCGACGATCTCGCCGTTGCTTGCCTTGACGCGAAAAGCCCACTTGCCATCGTTTCGCTTGTACACCTGTCCCTTGCCCGCCATGCGGATCCCTCCATCGCTGCTGTGCCTGACCGGGAGACCGTAGCCCGATCAGCACTGCGGCGCGTGGCGACCGCCGACCGCGCTCAGCGAGCGATCGACGGCACGATGCGTAGCATGACGTGCGATCTCCTATGGTTTGGTGCAGACTACGGCGGTGCGGGGAGCGCTGGGGTTATTGGCCGAGTACGTCCGGGCCGTCTGGTCGACGGCGGTCATCCACCTTCGCAACCGACCGCACCGACGCCGAGTTGCCTTGATGGCCGTCACGGCGATGGTCGTGGTCGTCCCGGTCGGGCTGTTCGCCGCGGGCTGGTCGACGGACGACGGTCCTGCGAGCCCCGATGCGGCCGTCGCTGAACCGGACCGGGTGCGGGAGTCGGCGCCGCAGACCACCGGTGCCGCCGCGTCGAGCGGCAGGGACCAGTGGGACCCCACGGCGCCGTCCGACGAGCTGGACGTGGCGATCGACGCCGACGAGCCGACAGCGGCGACCACGGATGCGAGCGAGGCCAGCGCACTCCCGGATGACCGGGGCACCGCCAGCTCCGATGGCGGTCGCTCGGCACCAGGGTCCCGTGCGACGCCCGGGACCGTCACGACGCCCAGCACCACCGAACCGTCCGCTGCCCCGTCCTCGACCACGACGGAGCCACCACCATCGACGACGCCGGCGCCTCCTCCCGCCACAGAGGAACCGACCGGGTTGATCGAGGGCGTGCTCGCCATCCTCGACGGTCTGCTCTGATGGCTCGACCCGCCTGCCGTGGCCGATAGGTGTTAACTGGGGTCGTGCGCACGTTGCTGGGGACCGCAGCGGAGCTGATCCGCGAGACCTACGCCACCATCGATATCCGGATCCGGCGCGCACCACCCAGCCTCTGGATCGCCTGGATCGCGGCGGTCATGCTCGTGCTCACCGGCCTCTACCTGGCGACCCAGATCGGCGGCGACACCGAAACCGCCGACGCCGGGCGACCGACGATCGGTCAACCCATCGACGGTGACGCCACCACGACCATCGACGCCGACGAGGACCGCCCGGACAGCCATGGACCAGTCGCCGACGCCGACGGCGCCGTGACATCCACGATCACCAGCGAGCTGGGTGCCGTACCCGCCGGAAGCTCCGGCGACGACGACGAAGGGTCAGACACGACGCCGAGCACCAGCGGAGACCGTGAGCCGACCGGCACCACGGCACCGACCTCCGCCCCGGCGACCACCACCACCGCACCGCTCCCACCGGACGGCGACGAAGAGCCGCAGGGCCTCCTGGGCGCCATCCTCGACCTGTTGTCCAACGGTTCGTAGTTGCCGACACCCGGCCTGCCAGGCCAAGTGCGCCGCGAAGCAGGTACCTTGCGGCCCATGGCGGTGGACACGACAGCCGCGGCGCCTGCAGCGTCGGTACTCGAGGCCCTCGAAGGGGCGGCGTGGCGCATCCCGCTGTCCACGCGGCGCCTCTACCGGGTCCTCGCCGCGGGGGTGGTCGCAGCGATCCTCGCGAGCAGCCTCGCTGCGGCGTGGGTCGCGTCTCGCAACGCCGACACCATCGCCGACGCCCGCCAGACCGGGCTCCAGGTGGCGAGCTCAGCCACCGAGTTCCGCACCCGCCTCGCAGCCGCCGACGCCCAAGCCGCATCGACCCTGATCTCGGGAGGTCTCGAAGACCCCGACACCAGGAACAGCTACGTCGAGAACCTCGAGGGCGCGAGCCAGGCGCTCGCCACCGCCGCCCTGGTCGCCACCGAGGACGACCGTGACGACATCGAGAGCCTGGCTACGGGGCTGACGGAGTACTCGGGGCTGGTCGAGACGGGTCGGGCGAACTCGCGGCAGGGCTTCCCCGTCGGTGCCACCTACCTCGGCCAGGCACGCTCCCTCGCCAGCGACGACCTCGTGCCCACGGCCGGCCACCTGCGTCGGGTCGGCGAGCAGCGGGTCGCGAGTGCGGCCAACAGCGTCGGCGGGCCGATCGGGGCGATCGCCGTCGGGGTCCTCGTCCTGGCGCTGCTGGCTCTGCTTGCGTCCGCCGCGGTGGTCGCCGGACGCAGCCGCCGCCTGACCCACCCGGCGCTCCTCGCAGCGACGGTGGCCGCCGTCGTAGCCCTGGTGGTCGTAACGGTGGGCATCCTGGCCCAGAGCCGAGAACTGCGGGCTGCCGCGACGACCGACATCGACGACTACGTCGCCGCCAACGACGCCGCCCTCGCCGTATCGACCATGCGGGTCGACGAGATCAGCGCCGTGGCCTCCCACGGCAGCGGTGCCCCGCTCTACGACGAGGTCGCCGAGAGCGCTCGCACCGTGACCGACCAGCTCACTCGGGACAGCAGCCAGGGCCCGCTGGTCGAAGCGGTCGAGCGCTACGCCGCAGCCGTCGAGGCGGTCCGTGCGACCGACCTCGACGACGGCGACAATCAAGCGGCCGCGGCCAGCACGCTGGGAGAGGACGACCAGGACGAGGCCACCTCCGCCGAAGCGTTCCGGGCCGCCGACGCCGCCGCCACCGAAGCCGTCGACGACGCGTTGGGACGGCTGAGCACCAGGTTCGACGCGGCGTCCGACGCCGAGATCCATCCGCTGGTCCCGATCGCCCTCGGCGTCATCGCCGCGGCGCTGGCCGGCGCCGGCACCATTGCCCGAGCGAGGCGCTACCGATGAGCACGACCCTGACCAGACGGGTGTTCGCCCTCACCGTCGCATGCGCCGGCCTTGCGTCGTGTGCCAGCGTCGACGTGCCTGAGTCGCTGCCCGGGCCGACCACGCCCAGCACCGAGGCCGCGCCGCCGGCGGGCGAGGTCGACTGCGGCAATCCGGTCGCCAGCCTCACTCCCGACGGCCCGGCCAGCGCCGCCGTCCCGGACGGCAGCTACATGGCCGAGATCCAGGCCCGGGGCCGGCTCCGCGTCGGCGTCGACGTCGCGACGCTGCAGCTCGGCAGCGTCGACCCGCTGACCGGGGAGTTCGAGGGCTTCGACGTCGACATCGCACGCGAGGTGGCCGACGCGCTGCTTCCCGATGTCGCCGCGACCAACCGGGTCGAGTTCGTCGGCATCCCCAGCAGCGACCGCAGCCTCGCGCTCACTGGCGAGGGCGCGGTGCAGGTGGACATGGTGGCATCGGCGTTCACGATCAACTGCGAGCGGCGCGAGCAGATCGAGTTCTCCAGCGAGTACTACCACGCAGGCCAGCGTGTGCTGGTCCGCTCGGACAGCCCGGCGGCGCAACTCAGTGACGCTCCGGCCGAGGACGTGATCCGCCAGCTGGGCGAGGCGGGAGCCACCGTGTGCGCGTCGGCCGGCTCGACGGCCATCGACAACATCGAGGGCCTTGGGCTCGCCGAGGCCCCGGACATCGAGCCGGCACCCGGGCGGGCGGACTGCCTGGTCCGGCTCCAGCAGGGCGACACGGACGCGATGGTGACCGACGACGCCATCCTTGCGGGGATGGCTGCCCAGGATCCGAACCTCGTGGTCGTCCCCGAGATGCAGGCCGAGCCGCTGAGCGACGAGCCGTACGGGCTCGGCCTCCCCCCAGGCCGGCCCGAGTGGGTGCGGTACGTGAACGCCGTGCTCGACGACGTGCGCTCGTCCGGGCGCTGGAACCAGATCTACGACGAATGGCTGGCCCCGGTCCTCGGCCCCGGCACCGGGCCGCCGAGCCCGGTGCACGAGGGCTGACGTGGCGACCGACCCGGCCATCGACGCCTGGCGGACCTCGCTGGCGACGCTCGGAAGCCAACTGGTGGACTTCGAGTCGAATCCCACGGTCGAGCTGGCGCGCACCGGCTGCCTGAGCGGCGGCAGTGCCACCGCCTGGGACACCGCAGACGCCGGGGTCGCCAAGGCCTGGGAGACGTATCGCGCCGTCGACGAGCTGTTGGACCAGGCCACGAACGACCCGGCGCAGGCGTCGACGCTGCTGTCGGCGTCCAGCGTCCCCGGACCCGACGGGCCAACCGACCCGACGACGGCGATGCGCGGTGCGAAGGCGGCAGTGGACGCCGCAGTGGAGGTGTCGGAACAGCTGTCGTCCGCCTGGGACGACCTGGCCACACGCGCCCAGGCGGCGCGGACCGCCGCGACCGAGGCCGGAGACCAGCCGACCGCCCGCACGGCCGACACGCTGGCCCGGTTGTTGGCCACCGATCCCTTCGCGGTCAGCGTCGCCGACGTCAAAGGTGTGGAAGCCGCCGCCGCGGACGCGAGCACCCGACATGCCGCGGCCAAGGCCGCCGTCGCGCGACTCGACGTCGACCTGACCCAGGCGCGGGCCACCATGACCCGGCTGGAGTCTGATCTCGCTGCTGCGACCAGCGAGCTCGACCATGCGGCGAGCCGCATCGCCGGGCTGGGGCGGGCCCATCCGGTGCCCGACCTCGCGCAGCTGGCCGACTGGCTCGACCGCATCGCCGCCACGGTGCCGAACGACGCCGGTCGGGCAGCCGAGAACCTGGCCAGCTGGATCGCCGCTGCCGATGCTCGCCGCGCCGAGCTGGATGCCGCGCTCGACGCAGCGAGGGCCGCGATGCGCCGCCGGGACGAGGGCCGCGGCCTCTGGACCGCCCTACGGGCGAAGGCTGCCGCCCGCCACGTGGACGAGCGCCAGGAAGTTGCCGCCGCGCTCGCCGCGGCCCGGGAGGAACTCTGGCAGGCCCCCTGCGACCTGACGGTCGCCGAGTCCGAGCTGTCCAAGCTGTCTGCACTGCTGAGAGCGGCACGGGGAGGTAACGAGTGACCACGACTGCACCCCCCTCGGCCTGCGACCGGCCGGGCTGCGGCGGATCGATCCTCGACGGCTACTGCGACACCTGCGGGCTCGCACCGTCCAGGTCGGCGTCAGGCGGCGAGCGAGCGTCGGCGCGAGTCGACGTCGAACGGCTCACCGGACGCACTGCGGCGAGCGGCCGCACCAGTCGACGCAGTCGCGTCGGCGCCGGTGTCGTCGACATCGAGCCCATCCACCAGGTCGACCCGGCCACTGTGGTCATGGCCGACCCGAGCGTCCCGGAGAACCGCCGCTTCTGCACCCGCTGCGACAACCCGGTCGGACGCGGCGACGCCAACCGCAAGGGCCGCCAGGCCGGCTTCTGCCCGAGCTGTGGTGCCCGCTTCGACTTCGCAGCCAAGCTGCACACCGGCGACCTGGTCGCGAACCAGTACGAGGTGGCCGGTGCGCTGGCCCACGGTGGCCTCGGCTGGATCTACCTGGTGCGTGACCGGAACGTCTCGGATCGGTGGTGCGTTCTCAAGGGCCTCCTCGACGCCGCCGACCCCGCAGCGGCCGAAGCCGCCGTCGCCGAGCGGCAGTTCCTGGCCCAGGTCCAGCACCCCGTGATCGTCGACATCTACAACTTCGTCAACCACGGCGGTCAGGGCTACATCGTCATGGAGTACGTGGGCGGGCCGAGCATCAAGCAGCGCGTCACCAGGCGGCGCCGGGAGGGCGGTGGGCCGATGCCGGTCACCGAGGCCGCCGCCTACCTGCTCGCGGCGATGCCCGCCTTCGGCTACCTGCACCAACACGGCCTGGTCTACTGCGACTTCAAGCCCGACAACGTCATCCACGTCGGCGACGCAGTGCAGTTGATCGACCTCGGCGGCGTGCGCCGCCTCGACGACCCCGAGTCGGCGATCTTCGGCACGGTCGGCTACCAGGCGCCCGAGGTCCCCAAGACCGGCCCGACCGTGGCCAGCGACCTGTACACGATCGGCCGTGCGCTGGCGGTACTCATCCTCGACTGGCCCGAATGGCAGGGCGCCGACCGCGAGCAGCTCCCGGCCCGTGAGGAGCACCAGGTGCTCGTGGACCACGACTGCCTGTGGCGATTCCTCCAGCGTGCGTGCGCACCCGACCCGGAGCAGCGCTTCACCGACGCCGACGAGATGGCCGAAGCCCTCCACGGCGTCCTCTGCCAGGTGGCTGCAGCCACAGACGGACTGCCACGGCCCTACACCAGCACCCGCTGGAGCCCTCCCCGACCCAAGCTCGACGGGCTCGACTGGCGGGCATTGCCGAACCCGATGTTGCCGAACCATCCCCAGCTCCCCAACCGCGTCGCGGGCATCGCCGACGGCGATCCCCAGGCTGCGATCCAGCTTGCCGCTTCCGGCGGCGAGCTCTCCTGGGCCGACCAGGCTGCGGTCGCCCGGGCCTATTGCGAGATCGGGGACTTCCACCACGCCTACGAGCGGGTCGACTCGTTGGTCGCCACCGACGGCGATACCACCGGCAGCCAGACCTTCATCGACGCGGCGCGCACCTACCTCCACGGCATCGTGGCCACCGCGGCCAGCGATCCCGCACGGGCGGAGGCCCACTTCGACCGGGCCTACACGGCAGCGCCCGGCGAGGCGGCATGTGCCCTGGCCTACGCCGCGGCGCTGGAAGGCACCGGCGATCCCACACGGCTCGAAGAGGCAGCGGCGCTCTACCAGCAGGTGGTCGTCACCGACCCCACCTGGGTCAGCGCCGTGGCCGGGCTGTCCCGGGTGCTGCTGGCCCTGAACCGGCCGGTGGACGCGGCCCGGGTGCTGACGGCGGTGCCGCCCACCCACCTGTCGCGTGCCGAGGCGTTGACCCTCGCCTGTCGGGCGATGCAGCAGGGTGGCTTCGACGAGCGGGTGGCCGCGGCGGCCACCGAACGGCTTCGGGCCGCGCAAGGCGACCGCTCCGCGGCCGAGGCCGAGCTGGCAGTCGCCCTCTACGGGGCAGCCCTGACCGCCGTGCTGCGGCGCGAAGCGGTCGGCTCCACGGTCGGGGATCGTCCAGCGTCGGCGTCCGAGCTGGCCCGGGCCGCCGAGGACGCGCTCCTCGACCTGGCCGACGCCACACCCAACGTGACCCGCCGCCACCAGCTCTTGGACCGTGCGGCACGCACCCGGCCCTGGAGCCTGTGGTGAGCGGAGCCTCCGCCATGGAGCTCTGCCCGGACTGCGGTGAGGACCTCGTCGCCGAGGCCCGCTACTGCGAGGCCTGCGGCGCCTCGGTCACCGGCGAGGTGAACGGTGGCGAGGTGGGCGGTGGCCCTGCTGTCGGACGCCCCGAGGCCAAGCCCACCGGCACCAGCGACGCCGCGCCCGGGTGCGTCCAGTGCGGCGCGGTGGTCGGCGACGACGGCTACTGCACCAGCTGTGGACTCCGGGCGTTGGAGGCCATCGCCGTCGAGGACCAGGACAGCTGCGCCTACGCCACCCACCGCGGACGGCGCCATCCACGGAACGAGGATGCCGCCACCCTGGCCACCACCAGCGAGGGTTGGCCGGTCGTCGTCGTGGCCGACGGCGTCTCGGCGAGCCCGAACCCCCACCTGGCGGCGGCGGCCGCCGTCGCCGCTGTGGCCGGTGAACTGGACGGGCAGCCGTTCACCGGGCCGGACCACCTTCGCCAGGCGATCCTCGTCGCCCACGAAGCGGCCAGCGAGGTTCCCGCCGAAGGAGACCCGCTCTGGACGGTCGACGGCACCCATCCCGCGTGCACGATCGTCATCGGTGTGGCGACAGCCGACGGCGTGCACGTCGCCAACATCGGCGACGCCCGCGCCTACCTGGTCACGGCGGGCGAGGAGCGGTCCGCGGTCCAGATGTCGACCGACGACAGCGTCGCTGCGCTCGCCGTGCGCGAGGGGATCGAACCCGCCGCGGCGCTCACCCTCCCCGGTGGGCATGCGATCACCGCATGGTTGGGTGCCGACGCGCCCGCCCCCAAGGTTCACCTCGCGACCCGTGCGGCAGCCCCTGGTGACCTGTTGCTCGCGTGCAGCGACGGCCTGTGGAACTACGCGCCGACCGACGAGTCGCTCGCCGAGCGGGTCAACGCCGCCCTGCCAGCACGACCGGAGCCCGTCCTCGCGGCCAAAGCATGTGAGGAGCTGGTCGCCTGGGCCATCGACCAGGGTGGTAGCGACAACATATGTGTGGCGCTCGCGCCCGCCACCACCGACGCCGCCCCGAGCGAGCAGGAGGATCAAGCATCGTGACCAGTCCTGGACCCACCTCAGCCCCTCCGTTCGCTGCGGAGACGTACCAGAACGAGTTCCTCGCTGCGGGCGCCGACACCGTCGACGCCGTCGTCACTGTGACCGCCGCCGGCGACCCCACGGTCGACGCGACCGCCAGCGCCGGGGCCAACGACCGGGCCGAGATCATCGTCGTCGACAGCAGTGGCTCGATGGGAGCCGCCCGCAAGATGCAGGAGGCCAAGGCGGCGGCGATGGCCGCTGTCGACTGCCTCGAGGACGGCGTTGCGTTCGCGATCATCGCCGGTACGCACGTCGCCCGGCTGATCTGGCCGACCGACGGTCGGGCCTTCGCGATCGCATCGCCCGGCGACCGCGCCGCGGCGCGTGAGGCCATCGCCCGGCTGTCCGCGGACGGCGGCACTGCCATCGGCACCTGGCTCGACCTCGCCCGCCAGCTGTTCAGCTCGACGATGGCGGCGTCGCGCCACTCGATCCTGCTCACCGACGGCCGCAACGAAAGCCAGCAGCCGGGCGAGCTGGGGATGGCCATCGAGTCGTGCCGGGGGGTCTTCCAGTGTGACTGCCGTGGTGTCGGTGTCGACTGGGTGGTCGAGGAGCTGCGCGGCATCTCCACCGCCCTGCTCGGCACCGTCGACATCGTCGCCGACCCGACCGACCTCTCCGAGGACTTCCGGGCGATGATCACGTCCAGCCAGTCGCGCGCCCTGCCGGACGTGCGCCTGCGGCTGTGGGCACCACAGGGAGCAGTCATCGAGTCGGTGCGCCAGGTGGCGCCCGAGGTCCTCGACCTGACCGCGACGGGCCAGCCATCGCCCGCAGCCGGACCGCTGGCCCGTGAGTTCCTGCTCGGGGGGTGGGCACCCGGCGACGTGCGGGACTACCACGTGCGGGTCAAGGTGCGGCCCGGGGGTGTCGGCGACGAGATGCTGGCCGGACGGGTCAGCCTGGTGCTAGTCGACGGCACCATCGCGACCCAGGCGCTGGTCAAGGCGGTGTGGACCGACGACACCGAGCTCTCGACCCGGATGGACCGCCACGTCGCCCACTACACGGGCCAGGTCGAGCTGGCCGACGCGATCCAGGCAGGCCTGGCCGCCGCCAAATCCGGCGACGACGAGACCGCGACCGTCAAGCTCGCGCGGGCAGCGCAGCTGGCCAAGGAGTCCGGCCACGACGACACCGTCCGGCTGCTGGCCAAGGTGGTCGACATCGACGACGAGAGCGGCACGGTGAAGCTGCGCCGCGGCGCCGACAAGGCCGCCGAGATGACCCTCGACACCCGATCGACGCGTACCGTCCGGCTCAAGGGACCCAAGTCGGACGAAGGCCAGAGCGGCGGGGCCGAGGGCGGCGAGGCCGATGGCGGCGAGGCCGATGGCGGCGAGGGTGAGGATGCCGCCGAGCAGGGTGACGGAGGCAAGTCGTGACGGCCACGTGTCCGGCGGGCCACGAGTCGACCACCGACGACTACTGCGACACCTGCGGCATGCCGATCGCGGCAGCCCCGAGCGCCGTCCCCACCTCGCCACCCACCGACCCGGCGAGCCCACAACCGCCCGAGGCAGCGGCCGAGGCAGCACCGGCGGACACACCGTGTCCCGGCTGTGGCGACAACGTGGTCGGCCGGTTCTGCGAGTCGTGTGGCTACGACCTCGAATCCGGCCAGGCGCCTCAACCGGCCACCGTGACGCTCAGCCTCAGCGCCGACCGGAGCCACTGGGCCCGGATGGTGGGCTCCGGCGAGCCGGCTTTCCCGCCTGCTGCTCCCGCGCTCACCTTCGAGCTGAGCGGCGACCAGGTCACCCTTGGCCGGGTGCGAGGCGGGGCCGAGCCGGACGTCGACCTCGCGCTGACCGGGGCCGCGGCCGATCCTGGTGTGAGCCACCACCAGTGCGAGTTCGAGCGGCAGGAGGGAGCGACCGCCTGGATCGTGCGGGACAGCGGGAGCTCCAACGGCACGTGGATCAACGACGCCGACGAACCACTCGCCGACGGCCAGACCCACACCCTGGCCGAGGGCGACCGCATCTTCGTCGGCGCTTGGACCTGCCTCACCGTCCACTTCGCTGCCCCACCGGCCCCAGCCCCCTAGGGGCAGAGCGGGTCTTCGTGTCGGCAACAGCCCCGGGGCGCCCCAGCGAACGGTGGGGCGGAGACAATGGGGTGATGCAGGGCTATCCGCTGGAACCCGATCGCGATGCCATGCAGGCGATGGGCCAGGCGGCGATCGACCTGGTCGTCGAGTTCATCGAAGGGCTCCCCAAGGCGCCGGGCGTCAACCTCGACCACCGGGGCGGCGCAATCGGCGACACGTCGATCGACCACCTGCTCCGCCAGCCACCCGAGTCGCCAGGTGAGCTCGAGCCGCTGCTCGACGAGCTCCGAGCCGCGGCCGCCAATGCCGTCGAGACCGCCGGCCCCGGGTACATGGCCTACGTCCCCGGCGGCGGGCTGTTCACCTCCGCACTGGCCGAGCTCCTCGCCCGGGCGTTCAACCGCTACACCGGGCTGGCCGGGTTCGCTCCCGCCCTGGTTGCCCTGGAGGAGAGCACCCTGCGGTGGCTGTGCGCCGAGTTCGGCCTGCCCACCTCCACCGGCGGAGGCCTGATCACCACGGGCGGCTCGATGGCGACGCTGACGGCGCTGGTCGCCGCACGCCACGATCGTCTGGGCGACGACTTCACCGACGGCACCCTTTACCTCACCGATCTGACCCATCGGTGCGTGGCCAAGGCAGCGCGGATCGCGGGCTTCCGGGCCGACCAGGTCCGCGTGGTTCCCACGACGGCCGGCCTGCGCATCGACCCTGCCGCAGCCGAGCACATGATCCGCGCCGACGAGGGCGCCGGCCGTCGACCCTTCCTGCTGGTCGGCACCGCGGGAACCACCCACACGGGAACCGTCGATCCGCTGGGCGAACTGGCCGAGCTGGCGTCGCGGCACCGGCTGTGGTTCCACATCGACGGCGCCTACGGCGGGTTCTTCAACCTGACCACCCGCGGCCGCCAACGGCTGGCCGGGATCGAGACCGCGGACTCGCTGGTCCTCGACCCGCACAAGGGCCTGTTCCTCCCGTACGGGACCGGAGTGGTGCTGGTCCGGGACACGGCGACCCTGCGCGCCGCGCATGCGGTCGACGGTCACTACCTGCAGGACCTCGACAGTGGCGCGGCGCTGCCCGACTACGCCGAGATGGGCCCGGAGCTCACCCGCGACTTCCGCGGCCTGCGCTTGTGGCTACCGCTCCACCTCCACGGAGTCCAGGCGTTCCGGACCGCGCTGGACGAGAAGCTCGACCTCGCTGCGGAGGCCTACGAGCGCCTCCGCAGCACCTCCCATCTCGACGTGCCCTGGGCGCCGGACCTGTCGACCGTGGCGTTCCGCCTGCGAGCCGGGAGCGGCGGCGACCACGGCAGCGAGGGCGGGCGCGAGGACGACGACCGGCGGAACCAACGCTTCCTGGAGCGGATCAACGCCGCCCGACGCACGTTCATCTCCAGCACCCAGGTGGACGGCCGACACACGGTGCGGCTCTGCATCCTGTCGCACCGCACCCACCGTGAGCACGCCATCGAAGCCGTCGAGACGATCCGCCGGGTCGCTGCCGAGATCTGACCACTCCGCGCCACCACGACGGCGGCGGACGTTAGTGTCCGTGCACCTTGGCAGAGACCCATGCGATCGGCGGATTCCTGTCCCTGTTGGGGCCAGACGAACGACGGGCCATCGGCGCCGTCGGGCGTCCACGCGCCTATCGGCGCGGTGACCTGCTGTTCCTCGAGGGCGACCGTGGCGACGCCGTGTACCTGGTGGTCGCAGGCCAGGCCCGGGTGTTCACAGCGACAGCCGAAGGCAACGAGGTCACGCTCAGCGTGCGCGGTCCCGGCGACCTGATCGGCGAGATGAGCGCACTGGATCCGGGCAGCCTTCGATCCGCGAGCGTTGTCGCGCTCGACCCGCTGAGATGCCGGGTGATCTCCTCCACGGAGCTGCAGACCTTCCTCGAGGCCCAACCGCGCGCTGCCGTCGCCCTGCTGCGGCTGCTGATCGGGCGCCTGCGCGAGGCCGACCGCCGGCGAACCGAGTTCGGTTCCTACGACGCCACCCGGCGACTCGCCCGCATCCTGATCGAGGCAGCGGACGAAGCGTCCACCACCCTCGCACGCGAGCAGGGACTCAGCCGCTCGGGGTCAGCGGTGGGCTTGGCGCTGTCCCAACGCGAGCTCGCGGGGCTCATCGGGGCGTCCCGCGAGTCGGTCGCCCGGGCGCTCGCCGAGCTGCGGCGCCGGAACCTCGTGGACACCGGCCGCCGGGCGATCACCATCCGCGATCCCGTGGCCCTGCGCCGCTACGCCGGCTGACACCCCCCAGGTCACGAGCGGCGGCCGAGCATGTAGGGCACCAGGGCCCGGACGAACGCGGTGTCGTGACCGGGTGACGCCGCGGCGAACGCCTGGTCGAACGCGTCGAGGGCGGCACTGGCAATGCCCTCGGCGTACTCCACGGCAAAGTCGAGGCTGCAGTAGGTGTCCATCATGCGACGGATCTCGGCGACGCCCTCGGCCGTCCGCTGGTCGCGCTCCTGACGGAGGTAGGCCTCGACGGTCGCTCGGTCCCCGCCCTGCGCCTGGGCCATCAGGTGGATGAGCATCAGGGTCCGTTTCCCCTCGTAGAGATCGCCGTCGATCTCCTTGCCGTAGACGGCTTCGTCGCCGACCAGGTTGAGGACGTCGTCGCGGATCTGGAACGCCGCACCCAGGTAGAACCCGAAACGGACCATCGGACGGACGTCGGCCGACCCCTTCGACCCGGCCAGCGCACCGATCCGCAGCGGATGGATGGTCGTGTACCAGCAGGTCTTGCGCATGATCAGCCCGAGGTAGTCCTCGGGGGTGAGGCCGTCGACGTCGTCGCGCCGCCAGCCCAGCTCGGTCGCCTGGCCCTCGAGGGTGCGCAAGGCCATGGTCTCGAACTCTTCGAAGATCCGGTCGGCGATGTCGTCGGCCAGGCCCCGGCAGTGGTGCCGCAGCACCTGGTGGGCGACCACGGCGAGCGCGTCACCGGCGTTGAGCGCCAGGGCCACCCCATGCTCGTTGGCCAGCGTCGGCCGACCGCGGCGCCGCCTGCTGCCGTCGGCGATGTCGTCGTGCACCAGGAAGGCGTTGTGCAGCAACTCGATCGCCACACCGAGCGGGAGCGCGTCGGCATCCGTGCCGCCGAAGGCCCGGCACGTGGCCAGGCACAGAGCGGGCCGGATCGACTTCCCTGCCCGGCTCGGATAGCTGCGCACCAGCCGGTAGAGCCAGGGATGCGGTTCGCCGTCGGGAATGGCGTCGAGCATCGCCCGCCGGACCTGGCGCCCGGTGTCGCCCAACATCTGGTCGACGAGGTCGACCGCGTCGTCGGCACCGACCGCGTCGTCGGCACCGACGGCGTTGGCGGCACCGACTGCATCGGGGGCGGTACCCGCCGCGTCGACCGGGGTCACGGCATCATCCACGAGAGGCAGGCGGTCCGGGCCGCCCCGAGCAGCCGATGCGCCACCGTCCTTGCCGTTCTCGCGGTCGCGGCCGGTCCCCGTCTCGACCCCGCTCAGCCCACTGCCGCTTGCCGCGCCGGCCAGCGCGTGCACGAAGCCCTTGGCCAGCTCCCCCCAGAGGTCGACCAGCCCGTCGAGCTCGGCGACGCCCGGGACCCCGCCACCCGTCGATCCGTTGCCGGCAGCAGGCTCGCCCGCGGCATCGACACCCGGGGTCGCACCGAGGCGTTCCCGGGCGCCGTCGACTGCGGCGACCAGGCGATCGACGATCTCACCGGCCGCCTGCAACCCACGTTGACCTATGTCGCTGATTGGATCCACTGCGCTCCACCGACCCCGAGGTTGGGTCTCAGTAGGCTACTGACGCACCGACACGGGGCCTGGAGCGGAGGTTGCAGTGTGCGAGAACCTGAGCCTCATCGGCATCCTGGCCGAGATCGACCGAGCGGTCGAAGTCGGTCGGGCGCGCCGAGCCGACGTCGCTGACCTGCTCCCGGCCTACGTGGAGTCTGCGACGTCGCCGAACGACGAAGCCTCGCGGGTGGTCGGATGGTCCCGTCGCTTCGAACAGTGGATCACCGAACGCAGCCGCGATAATCCTGCGATCCCGGCGGTCGACGACGCCCTGGCGGCGATGGCGGCCCGGCCGCCCCGCGACCTCCCTGAGCCACGCGACCCGGCCGACGACGGCCCACCGTCCCTGAGCACGCAGGGTCGACGCCGCGTCAACGCCCTGGCAGCGTTGATCGCGGCCGACCCAGCGACGTACGGACCAGGTGGCGAGCAGCATCAGCTGGTCCTCGACGCGGTGCAGCAGCTCACCCACGGTCGCCGCGACCATGCCGCGGACCTGCTGCAAGCGGCACGCCGCGAGCCGACGGCGTCGATCTTCCACAGCCAGCTGCTCATGGCCGACGGCTCGCCGGGCGACAGCGACCCGGTGCCCATCCTGCAGACGGAATCGCCGGTCCTCACCGGTCGCGACGTCTCCCGCCTGGAGGAGTTCCTCGAACCTGCCGAGTGGGCGACCCTCGGCGGGACGTTCTGGGAGGGCATGGAGCCACTCGACCACGAGACCGGTGTCGGGATGGGCGACGGTCCGACCGACGGCGAGACCGTCGCCAGCGGCAGCGGTGCCGACAGCCAGCTGGTCGACGGCGTCCGGCGCTGCTACCGCGAGGTGTTCGTGGTGACGCCGACGTTCAAGCTGCGCCCCGTGCTCGAGGTCATCAGCCGGCAGCTGTCCTACGGAACCGGCCAGGCACGCTGCTTCGAGTACCACCTGTGCAGCAGTACCAGCCACCGGCACGAGGCCCATCCCGACGGTGGCGACGACATCGTCACCTGCGACGAGGGGTCGATCGTCACTCGCCAGCTCGACGCGGGCGCGACCGTCGCCACCAGCAAGCGCGTCGCCTTCGACGGTCCGTTCAACGGCCCTGCCCTCGTCATGGTGGCCCACGCGCTTGGATACGTCGAGGCCTTCGAGGGCATGGTGGCGACGGCCCTCGCACGATCCGGCCAGGACCGCTAGACGAGGCCACTGGAGGCACCCATGGCACCGGCATCCGACAACGATCCCCCCGAGGCGGGGCGTGAGGAGGCTGCACGAGCCGTCGCCGCAGGGATGGTCGGCAAGTTCGCGGACGAGACCAAGGCCTGGATCACCAAGAGCGCGGGCCTCGTGGAGGAGTGCCTCGACAGGGCGCAGTCGAAACAGGGATTCACAGCAGACGAGCTGGTCAAGCAGGTCACGGCCATGTGGGCCGTGAATCTCGAGTACCTGGGCAAGCTGGTCTCGATCGCCGTCCCGGGCGAAGCCCCGACCGGCGAGGCCCCAGCCGACGAGGCCGCGACCGACGAGGAGCCAGAGAATCCGAGAGCCGGCGAGGCCGACCAATGACCCGGCGACCGCCGACGGACGCCGCCCGCGACCCGACGGCCTCGGCGCTGGGCGAGGCCGCCGAGGGCGTCGTCGAGCTGGCCCGGTGGTTCACCGGGCTCGTGGGCAACCAGCTGGTCGACGTCGCCCGGGCCGTCGATCGCCGGACGTTCGACGCCGACGCTGCCGCCGCCGCACTGGCCCGGGCGGCCACGCTGCCGCTGCTCGGATGGGCGGCACTGGCCAACGAGCTGCTCGATGCCGGGGCTGTCCTGAGCGGGCCGCTCTGGCAGGACCGGCGGATCACGTCGTCGACGTTCCGTGCGCCGGGTGTCGGCCGCCGACGGCTGCGCCTCGACGGTCGGCTGACCAACGGGTTCGAGGTGCCGCTCCCGGAGGACGTCAGGCTGGAACCCGAGGTCCTGGCCACCGACCAGGCCGAGTTCCAGCTCTGCGTCCCCGCCGTCCCCCCGGACCGCGTCGGCGTCTTCGACGGTGCCGTGACCGTCGAGTTCCTCGACCGCGACCCTGCCACCCGAGCCATCCCCCCTCCCGTCCAGGTCCGCGCCTGGCTGGTCGTCCCCTGACCGGCGCCGTCGATCGATGAGCGACGTCCATCCCGGAGACAGCATCGACGAGCTGCTCGACCGGGCGGTCGACGCCGTCAACCGAGGCGAGCTCGGCGTCGCCCGCGAGCTGGCCGAGGAGGTGCTGGCCACCGACGCGGCGAACCCCGAGGCGACCCTGCTGTCGTCGGCCTCGCCCACCCCGCCCGGTGGACAGCTCCGGCGCCTGACCTTGATGTTCTGCGACCTGGTCGGATCGACGGCACTGTCGGCCCGGCACGATCCCGAGCAGTACCGCCAGATCATCCACCGCTACAAGCAGGCCTGCCAACAGATCGTCGAGGGCACCTACGACGGCCATGTCGCCAAGGTCAAAGGCGACGGGCTGCTCGTACTTTTCGGCCATCCGTCGGCCCACGAGGACGACGTCCCACGGGCCGTCCGCGCCGCGCTCGACGTCGTCGCCGCGGTCCGCCGCCTGTCCGAGCAGGCCGAGCGCGACCTCGGCGAGTCGCTGGCCGCACGTCTCGCGGTCCACCGCGGGCTGGTCTACCTGGACACCGAGGAGGACGACGTCTACGGCCTGGCCGCCAACGTGGCCGCCCGCTTGCAGGAGCTGGCGCCACCGGCCTCGGTGGTGGTGTCCGAGGAGGTGCTTGCCCTTCTCGGCGACCGGTTCGAAGCCCGGGCGCAGGAGCCGGAGAAGGTCAAGGGCCTCGACGAGCCGCTGGCGTCGTGGCGCGTCGTCGAGGAACGGCCCGCGAGCGGGTCATCGGCCCACCGATGGACGACGCCCCTCGTCGCACGCGACGAGCCCCTCGGCGAGCTACGCGAAGCGTGGGGCAGCCGGCCCGGTGCCGTGCACGTCCGGGGCGAGGCCGGAGTCGGCAAGTCACGGCTGGTCGGTGCGCTGGCCGCCGAGGTCGTCCTCGCCGACCACGCGCGCGTGGTCGAGATCGCCGCCTCCCCCGAGCACGCCGACGCCGGGTTCTTCCCGATGCGAGTGCTGGTCGAGCAGCGCAGTGGGATGTTGCGGCGGGAACGCGGCAGCGAGCGCCTGCACCGGCTGCGACGCCATCTTGTCGACCTCGGTCTCGAGCCCGACCGGCTGGTGCCACTGCTCGCGCCGGTGCTCGGCATCGACCCGGAGGCTGGCTATGCCGACCACGCGGCGGACGCTCGCAAGCTCCTCGCCGACATCGTCGCGGCCCTCGACCGGTACCTGCGAGCAGTGCTCGGGGACGGTCCGACGCTGCTGGTCGTCGAGGACGCCCAGTGGATGGACGGGTCGACCACGGGGCTGCTGTCCGACGTGCTGCGCTCCTTGCCCGGCGGGTTGCTGGTGGTGATCACCGGGCGCGACGCCGCTCCACCAGCGGGTGCCGCGGTCACGGTGATCGACCTCGCACCGCTGTCGGGGGCGGACAGCCGGGTGCTGGCCGCCGCGCTCGACCCGGACGGGGTGACCGTCGACGACCTCGACCAGCTGGTGGCCCGCAGCGACGGCGTCCCTCTCTATCTCGAGCACCTGGTCCGCACTGCGATCGACGCTCTGCCCAACGGTGAAGCGAAGGTCCCCGACCACGTCCGTGCCGGTCGGGTCCCGGATGCGCTGTACGAGCCACTGCTGGCGCGGCTCGGCGCCAACACTTGGGGCCTCGCGGTGGCCGGCGCCGCAGCGACGATCGGGCGCGAGGTGGATCCGGCGCTGTTGGCCCAGGTGGTCGACCTGGCCGAGGCCGAGTTGAGCCGAGTGGTCGCCGCACTGGTCGACGGGTCCGTCCTCGACGCGCCGGCCGAGCCCGACGGGCCGTACCGGTTCCGCCACGAGCTGCTGCGCGAGGTCGCCTACGAGCTGCAGCCTCCGTCGGCGCGCCGCCAGGCCCACGGGCGGGTCGCCGACGCGCTGGCGACCGTCGCCGCCGGGGGCGGAGCACCGGACTGGCTCAAGCTGGCCGGGCACTACGAGCAAGCGGAACGACACGAGGCCGCTCTGGACTGCTATCGCCGGTCCGCCGAGCAGGCACGACGGCGCGGTGCGCTGGTCGAGGCGCGGGCCGACCTCGACCGGGCCGTCGACCTGCTGTGGGACCTCCCGGAGACGCCCCAGCGCGCGGACTCCGAGGTCGGTCTGCGGCTGCGGCGCGGCTTCCTGGCCGTCTCCGCCGAAGGCAACGCCAGCCCTGCGGCGGCGACCGACTACCAGCGCTGCCTCGACCTCGCGACCAACGGCCGCTCGACCGACGCGATGTTCACCACCCTCGTCGCCCTGTGGGGTCACTACGCCAGCCGGGCGGACCTGGCCCGTGCCCGTCAGGTGCTCGAGACCCTACGGGCGGTCCTCGCCGGAGGCCGCGAATGGTCGCTCCCCGAGAACGAGGCCGGCTTCGGGATGCTCGACTGGTTCGCCGGACGGTTCCCCGACTCCCACGACCAGCTCGAACGTGCGGCAGCCGCGGCGGAGGCCCGTGGCAGCGACGCTCCTCTCCTGGCCGACTGGTTCCTTCCCAACGACCCGAGGACCGCCATCCACACCCACCTCGGGCTGGCCCGGTTCATGCGGGGCGACCCGGCCGGTGCCGAGCGCTGCTTCGCGGCAGCCGACCGCGTGGCGGCCGAGCTGCCGTTCCCCCAGGGCCCGTTCAGCGAGGCCTACAACCTGACCTACGTGTCGTGGGTGCGGATCCAGATGGGCGAGTACGCGGGGGCCGAGCAGGCCAGCGACCGGATGCAGACCCTCGCCGACCGGCACGGGTTCGACTTCTGGTCGCTCGCAGCGGCGACCCAGCGCGCCGAGCTCATGGCCTCCCGCGCCCGCCTGGCCGAACCGCCGGACATGGCCGCGCTGACCGCCAGCGCCGATCTCCTCGCCGGGCTGGTGTCAGGGTGGCAGCTGATCGATACCCGGGTGTTCCTGCCCGCCGTGCTCACCACCTGGGCGGCGACCCTCGGCGCCGCGGGCGACGGCCGGGCGGCCGGCGAGCGGTGTGGCGAAGCGTTGGCGCTCGCCGCCGACACCGGTTCGCGTTTCTGCATCGCCGAGACCATGCGGGTCCGGGCGCTGCTGGCAACCGACCCGCTCGACACCAACCAGGGACTGCGCGAAGCGCTCGCGATCGCGGTCGACCAGGGCGCACTGCCGTTCCAGCTCCGCATCGCCCGCGATCTCTACCTCCGTCGAGCCGACGGGGCCCGCCCGGCGCTGCTCGACGCTCTTGCGCTGTTCCCGATGGACGCGTCCTACCCCGAGCTCGACGCCGCCCGCGCGTTGGTGCCGTGACCACCGATCGTGCGCCGACCACTCCGGCCGGCACAGACACGCCGGCCGGCACCGTCACATGAGCGCCGACGTTCCGCCACGACGCCGGCAGCGCATCGCGATCCTGGGCGGCGGGATGGCCGGACTGGCGACCGCGTGGCGGCTCAGTGAGCCGGGCTGGCGCGACGACATCGAGTCGATCACCGTCTACCAACGGGGATGGCGGCTGGGCGGCAAGGGTGCGAGCAGCCGCGGTGTCAACGGCCGGATCGAGGAGCATGGCCTGCACATCTGGCTCGGCTACTACGAGAACGCCTTCCGCCTGCTGCGCGAGTGCTACGACGAGCTCGACCGCAGCGCCACCGACCCGACCGCGCCGATCCGCTCGTGGCGCGACGCGCTGGTTCCCGCGCCGGTGGTCGGGCTCGAGGAGCACGGCCCCCGGGGGTGGCGCCACTGGGTCGGCCACTTCTCGCCCAACGACCAGGTCCCCGGCGAGCCCGACGCTGTCGGCGGTGCGATGTCGGTGGTCGAGTTCGCACGCCGTTCGCTCTCGTTGCTGCGGGACTTCGTGGTCTCGCTCGCTCCTGGGGACACCCGCCAGGCGCTCGACCTGGCGTCGGTGGTCGGTGCAACGATGCGGGGGATCGTCGCCGACGGTCTGCTCACCGACCCGCGGGGCTTCCGCAAGATCAACGACGAGGACTACCGGGCGTGGATCGGCCGCCACGGCGCCAGCCCCGAGGCCCTCACCTCGACATTGGTCCAGGGGCTCTACGACCTGGTCTTCGCCCACCAGGACGCCGACCCCGACCAGGCGTCGTTCGCCGCGGGTTGGGGCGTGTTCCTGTCCGGCAAGACGTTCTTCGACTACAAGGGCGCGATCTTCTGGAAGATGACGGCGGGGATGGGCGACGTGGTGTTCGCTCCCCTCTACCAGGCGCTGCGCCAGCGGGGCGTCGACTTCGAGTTCCTCACCCGGCTCGACCAGCTGCACCTCGCCCCCGACCGGCTGGCCGTCGACGGGATCTCGGTCGGCGTCCAGGCCCGACTCCAGCCCGGCCTCGACCGCTACGAGCCACTGGTCCGGGTGCGGGACCTGCCCTGCTTCCCCGCGGCGCCGTTGGCCTCGCAGCTCGCCGGGGCCGACGGCATCGAGTCCCACCGGCTGGAGGAGCACGGCTGCGAGTGGCCGGACGCCCGGCGTCGAGTCCTGCGCCGCGGCGAGCACTTCGACACGGTGGTGTTCGCGATCCCCGTGGGCATGGCCGCGCACGTCGCCCGCGAGCTCGTCGACGACCGCCCCGAGTGGCATGCCATGGTGACCAACCTGCGGAGCGTGGCCACCCAGGCGATGCAGCTCTGGCTCCGGGAGGACGAGCCCCGCCTGGGCTGGCGCGAGCCAGGTTCGACGATGACCGGCTACGTCAAGCCGTTCGATACCTGGGCATCGATGCCCCAGCTCGTGGACGCCGAGGACTGGCCCGCCCACGACCGTCCCGGCACGATCGCCTACTTCTGCGGCACGCTCGACGCTCGCGACAGCGACGGCGCGGACCACCACGCTCGGGTTCGGGCGAACGCGATCCGCTTCCTGTCCGACGACCTCGCCCATCTGTTGCCGGGGGCGGCGTGCGATGGGACCTTCCGCTGGGACCTGCTCTGCGGCCACAACGGCGAGGCCGGGTCGGACGCGATCGACAGCCAGTTCTGGGCAGCGAACGTCGACCCGTCGGACCGCTACGTCCAGTCCGTCGCCGGCACCGACCGCTTCCGGCTGCGGCCGGACGAGAGCGGCTACGACAACCTCTACCTCGCCGGCGACTGGACCGACTGCGGCCTCAACGCGGGCTGCATCGAGGCCGCGGTCCTGTCCGGGCTCCAGGCCGCCAACGCCGTCCTGGGCCGCTCACGCACCCACCGCATCGCGGGCCACTACCTGTTCTGACCGGTCAGGACGACTCGCGGACGACCAGATCGGGTGCCAGGATCACCGTCGGTTCGGCGACCGGCTGCCCGGCGATGAGCGCCAGCAGCAGCCGGGCCATCTGCTGGCCCATGGCTTCGACCGGCTGGTGCACCGTCGACAGCGGAGGGTCGGTGCTGCGCGCCAGGGGCGACCCGTCGAACCCCACCACCGCGATGTCGTCGGGGATGTGACGACCCGCTTCCTTGATCGCCCGCATGGCCCCGAACGCCATCGGGTCAGACGCCGTGAACACCGCGTCGATGTCGGGCCGCGTGGCCAGCAGGCCGCGCATCGCGTCGACGGCGCCGGTCTCGCTGAACTGGCCGTACGCGACGAGGCTGTCGTCGAGCTCGAGCCCGGCGACGCGCAGCCCCTCGCGGTAGCCCTCCAGCCGGGTGACACCGACCAGCATGTCCTGCGACCCGGCGATCGTCGCGATGCACCGATGCCCCCGCTCGATCAGGTGGTCGACGGCCAGCCGGGCACCGGCGCGATTGTCGACGTCGACGTAGTTGCTCGGGATGAAGCCGGTCGGCCGTCCCCCGAGAACGGTCGGCAGGCCGCTCTCCTCCAGGATCCGGGGCAGCGGGTCGTCGCCGTGGAGGGACAGCAACAGCACGCCGTCGACATGCTGCGAGGTCAGGTGCCGGCCCACGCGCCCGCGGTCGTTCGACGAGTTGACCATCGTCAGCCACAGCTGGGTGCTGGTGTCGGCGATCTCGGCGCTCACCCCCCGCACGACGCCGGCGAAGAAGGGCTCGGCGAACAGCCGGTCCTCGGACTCGGAGACCACCAGCGCGATCGAGTCGGTCCGCCGGGTGACCAGCGAACGGGCCGCCCGGTTCGGGACGTAGTCGAGGTCCTCGATGGCCTGGAGCACCGCCTCGCGGGCCTGTGGGCTGACCTGCGGCGACCCGTTGATCACCCGGGAGACCGTGCCCCGGCCGACACCGGCGCGCGCGGCGACGGCCTCCAGCGTCGGCCGCCCCTGAACCCGGTTGCCGTCACGAACCATGACGTGATTCTCCGGTGGGGGACGTCGTCGCAGCGAGCAGGCGGCGAGCCCTCCGGCCGAGGTCGCCGAGATCGACCCGACCGGCCTCGACCGCCGCGACCAGCCGCTCGGCCAGGTCTAACGCGTCGTCGACCAACGGGGCCTGCGAGGCGGCGTCCTGGCCCATGTCGTGCAGGATCGTGCGCTCGGTGCGCGAGGCGACGATCGGGTCGTCGATCCCCTCGACCCAGACCCGGGTCCGTCGACCGCCGCCGCGCTCGTCGCCGCGGAGCGGCTCGAGCGCATAGATCCGGTCGGCCCGGGCAAACTTCCCGAATCCGAGGAACACCATCCGTGGCTCAAGCACCGGGAAGGAAGATAGCGGCGGCGTGGCGCGACCGCTTCGGACCGTGGGTGGGGCTGTTGGACGGGGAACCACCAGGTCACTCAGAGACGGCGCTGGTGCGACCACGACCCGACAGGCGTCGGCGGTCTCACCGCTCGCACCACCAGGCCGACGATCACGCCGAAGACGAAGCCGCCCACGTGCGCCGCCCAGGCGACACCTTCGTTGGGGTCGGTGAAGAACTGCAGGACGAACCAGAACCCGAGCACCCAGACTGCGCGCACGTTCACCACGAAGATCAGCAGCATGAAGATCAGGGTGCGGATCCGCGCCTGCGGGAACAGCACCATGTACGCCCCCATCACCGCGGCGATCGCGCCCGACGCTCCGACCAACGGCACGGTCGAGTCGACGTTGATCGCCACGTGGGACAAGGTCGCGACGATGCCGCCGACAACGTAGAACAGCGCGAAGCCCACCTTGCCCATCACGTCCTCGATGTTGTTGCCGAACACCCACAGGAACAGCAGGTTCCCGCCGATGTGGAGCAGGCTTCCGTGGAGGAACATCGAGGTGAGGATCGACAGCCACACGTTCTTGTCGGGGACGTACGGTGGGCTCTGGCCGGCGTCGATGCCGCAGGCCTCGGGATTGCCGCTGTTGAACGTCGCCACCGTCTCGTTGACGTCCAGTGGCCGTCCTTCGACGACCTCGCACGGGATCGCGGCGTTCTCGAGGTAGAAGGTCGCGTCCTCCGCCGTCTCGTCCAGCGGGCTCGGCTGCCAGACGAAGTACGCGACCAAGCATGCAGCGATGATCAGCCAGGTGAGGATCGCTGGTCGCGAGACCGGGTTCTCGTCACGGATCGGCAGCATCGCCTCGACCCGTGTTCACTGCGTCCCCAGCTCGCATGACCGGCGACGCTACCGCCCGCCGGGGCCCGGCCGCCGGACGGCCCGGGGGGTTTCAGGGGGTGAGTGGCCGCGGGTCGCGCAGCCGACCATGCTCCTTGATGACCCGAACCGGATGACCCCCGATGACGTCCGACCGCGTGCGGACCTGCTTGCCACAAAGCGGACAGGTGGCCCGATGGTCGCTGTCCGCGCAGCTGATGCGAAGCCGCCAACCCGAGGCGCTGCACTGCTCAGAGGGGTCCTGGCCGTTGCGTCGGACACCGAGCACGGACTCACCCATGGCGGCTCTCCCCCGTCGTCGCACCCTCTCGATTGGTGCACCGCGCGGCACGGGACGCGTGCCGACGGAGCTCGATCTCGGTGAGACGCACGTCCAAGCCGTCCATCCGATGCTCCTGAGTCGCCTGGTGGGCCAGGGTCTCGTAGTGGAGCGCCGTGTACTCCTTGTCGGCCGAGCGGACTGCTGACTCGCTTACCAGGGATCCGGGGTCTCGGTCGCGGCGTTCGTCCTCGAGCTCGGCGAGCCGACGCTCGAGATCCGCGAGCCGGTGTGGCCCGGTGGCGAGCGGGGTGCGGCGTCCGACGATGTAGGCCGCCAAGGCCAGCCCGGCCATCGGTAGGAATCCCCTCACCGCTCACCTCCCCAGATGAACATGTGCCCCGTTCCTTTGCGGCGTCTTCGAAACCGACCAGCAGCCCGATCAGCACGAGCAGCTGTACCGTACAGATCTGTTGATCGTGCTCAGTATCCATCGGTACGGCGACGATCGCAAGGATTTCCTGACGACATTGTCATTGGAATGGGAAGAGGCCGGCGCCGATCACGTGTGATCGACGCCGGCCTGTGGCGTTTTCCCAGCTAGAGGCTACAGACGGTCGAACTCCCCGTCCTTTGCCCCACCGAGGAACGCCTCCCACTCGGTCGGCGTGAACTCGAGGACCGGACCGAGCCCGTGCTGCTTCGAGTCCCGTACTCCCACGCTGCCATCCCCAGCAATCGCGACCTCGACGCAGTTGTCACCACCACTGGAGCGGCTCGACTTACGCCAGTTGGTGAATTTACTCGCCTCCGTCATCACGTAACTCCTTTCCGTACTGACCAACAACACGGTCAGATCATGGCTTCGTACAGACCAAGCTCATTGACTGTCCGCAGTATCTACTTGTACGCATGGAGACTGCAAGCGGTTCCTGACAAGCCTGTCAGCAGAGAAAAACCTGGGAGCCACCCCCGAGGGGTGGCTCCCAGCGTTGTCGTACGTTCGGTGACCGCCGCACCGCTGGCGGCGATCGCTCGTGCTACCGCTAACTGCCTTTGGCCGTCTTGATGAGGAATTCGAGGCTGTCTTCCACCGACATCGACGCCGTGCGCAGTCGGCCGTACAGGTCCTCGTAACGCTTCACCGCCACGTCTTCGGTCAGGACCAGGTCGTCGGTGACGGTGTCGACGGCGACGACCGTCGGATCGCCCGGGTCCCGGAAGGTGTAGATCGAGTATGCCGACCGCGGCACGCTGAACCCATCGATCCCGGCGTCGACCGGCAGCACCCGCATCGTGAACTTGGGGTTGCCATTCACCGTGGCGGCGACGTGGTAGAGCTGGGCCTTGACCACCTCAGGCGGGGCTGCCTTCCGGCGAATCGCCAGCTCGTCGAGGATCACCTCGTAGGTCGGGCCGCCAGGGCGCCGCAGCATCCTCTGCCGCCCCATGCGGGCCTCGACCGCCTTTCCCGAGGTGAACGCAATCGGGCCGGTGATGCGGTCGGCCTCGACGCGGGCCCGCGTGAACTCCGGGGTCTGCAACAGGCCCGGCACGAAGGTCATCTGGAACTCGCGGATGCTCTCGGCCCCGGCCTCGAGGTTGGCGTAGAACGCCTGCCTCTCGCCCATCGATCGGTTCGACTCCCACCAGCCGCGCTCCCCGGCCTCGCGGGCGATGGTCATGATCTGGGTCCACCGGGTGTCGTCGACGCCGAGAGCGTCGAGGATCCGCATCACGTCCTCCTGGTCGACGACGTGCCCGTTCTCCAGCCGTGAAATCTGTGCCCTGCTCTGGCCGATCTTGCTCGCGAGCTGCTCGTGCGTCATCCCGCTTTGCTTACGCAGATCCCGCAACTCCGCCGCCAGCCGAAGTCGACGTACGTAAGGGCTGATCATCCATTCCCTCCGAACAACCGCCTGCGCTGAACAGTACGACATTTCGGACATCGGGCAAAGGCCCGACACGCCGCTCGACCAGAATTCTCAGATGAACCGCTCGTACAGGAAGGACGCGCACCGGCCCCCGGGGAGGCGGACACCCGGGGACCGGCGGCGGTGCGGGACCGGCTGGGGGGAGTCAGTCGGTCGCGATGGCAGCGAGCACGTCCATGCGCGCGGCCCGGCGAGCCGGGCGGACGGCGGCGATCACGCCGACCAGAGCACCGAGGCCGACGACCACCGCCAGCTGACCGCCTGGCACCGCGAACGACCCGAGGCCCTCGGCCGCCGAGATCGCCTCGACCAAGGCCCACCCGAGGAAGGTGCCCAGGCCAAGACCACCGATGGTGCCGAACAGCGCCACCACGATCGCCTCGCCACGGACCATTGACCGCAGCTGGCGGCGGGTCTGACCGACCGCACGCAGCAGGCCGAGCTCACGGGTGCGCTCGTGGATCGACAGCGACAGCGTGTTGGCGATACCCATCAGGGCGATGATGATCGCGAGGACCAGCAGGGCGTAGATGATCGTGAGCATCTGGTCGACCTCGCCGGCGACCGAGTCGATGTACTCCTGCCGGTCCTGCACGTCCGGTGCCCCGAAGTCATCGGCGACGGCCTGGATGGCCGGCTGGGCCGCGGTCGTGCTCACCCCGTCGCCGAGCTCCATCAGCACGACGTCGTCGGTGACCCGCTCGGAGGAGTGCGACGCCCAAGCGCCATTGGACAGGATGACATCGCCCATAAGCTCGTTGTTGGCGAAGATGGCCCCGAGCGTCAGCTCGTCGGTGGTGCCGTCGGCGAAGCCCACCGGCACGGGGTCGCCCAGGCCGAGGCTGTGGTCGCGGGCGAAGTCCTCGTGCAAGGCCACCTGCCCGTCGTCGAGCTCGGCCATCGAGCCCTCGCTGACCTCCAGGTCCATCATCCGGGTCATCGGCTCGGGGTCGACCACGGAGGCCGCGTCGTCATCACCGTCCACGGTCATCGGCGCGGTGCCGATCCCCGTGGCGACCTCGACCTCTGGCAGGTCGCCGATGGCCTGCGCCAACTCGGGGTCGAGCCCGCTACCGCTGAAGTTGGTGTTGACGATGACGAGGTCGCCGGCGAACTGCTCGGAGACCACGTCGTCGATCGAGGACTTGATCGACGCTGCCACCACCGTGAACAGCGTGACCACGGCGACGCCGACCATCAGCGCCGAGGCGGTCCCTGCGGTGCGGCGCGGGTTGCGTAGGGCGTTTCGCCGGGCCAGCTTGCCGCTCATGCCCCGGTAGGCCAGCACGCCGCCGAGCACCGAGCTGGCGGGCCGGGCCGCGATGGGGCCGAGCAGCACCACGCCGACCACGGTCAGCATCGCGCCGAGACCACTCTGGGCCAGGGAGCCCTCGCCGGTCGTCCCGCCGATGGTCATCGCGATGCCGATGCCGCTGACCAGGGTGCCCGCCAGCGCTCGCCACAGCGAGGCGCCGCTGCGGTCGATGGCGACGTCGCGCAAGGCGGCCAACGGCGCCACCCGGGAGGCCTTGACGGCCGGGGCCAGGCTCGCGGCCAGGGTGACGAGGACACCCACCAGCATCGCCGTGACGAACGTGCTCGTCGCCATCACCAGCCCGCTGGAGGGCAGGCCGAACCCGGCCGCGTCCATCAACGCCATCAGGCCGGTCGCAAGGCCGAGCCCAGCGGCGATCCCGAGAACAGAAGCCACCACACCGACCAGCGCCGCCTCGACCGTGATCGAGGCCAGCACCTGACGGCGCGAGGCGCCGAGCGCCCGCAGCAGCGCGGACTCCCGGGTCCGCTGGGCGACCAGGATCGAGAAGGTGTTGTAGATGGTGAACGTTGCGACCAGCAGGGCGACACCAGCGAACGCGAGCAGGAACATCTCGAGGAAGCCGACGAAGTCGCCCTCGATCTCGTCCTGCTGCTCGGCGGTCAGCTCGGCGCCCGTGAGCGCCTCGGCGTCGCTGGGTAGGACCGATGCCAGCCGGTCGACCAGCTCGGTCTGGCTGATGCCCTCGTCCGCCGCGACGACCACGCCGGTCAGCGCGTCGGGCCGCGGGAGCAGCACCTCCTGGGCGTACGCCGTGGTCAGCCCAGCCCACGTGACCGGGCCGGACGAGTCGGCGTCGCCGAAGGTGGCGATCCCGACCACGCTCACCTCGATCGGCTCGGGCACCCGCAGGGTGGTGGTGTCGCCGACCGCGAGGTCGCCCTCCTCGGCCGACCTCCTGTCGATGACCACCTCGCCCGGCTCCTCGGGCGCGCGGCCCTCGGCCAGGTCGTAGGGGTTCAGCGCGGGATCCTCGATCCAGTTCGCCGCCAGCGTCGGCGGGCCGTTCCCGCCGAGCGGATCACCGTCCGAGCCGACGATCTGGCCGGCGCTCTCGATCTGCGGCGACACGGAGGCGACGCCGTCGACCTCGGCGACCTGGTCGGCGACCGACTGATCCAGCAGGCCTCGCTGGCTGAAGTCGTCGCTGCCGACCTCGGTGCTGTTGCGAACCAGGGCGTCGGTGCCGGCGTTGGTCTCGCTGAACAAGTCGTTGAAGTCGGCCCGCATGGTGTCGCCCAGCACGAGCGTCCCCGACAGGAACGCCACGCCGAGCAGGATGGCCATCGACGTGGCCACCAACCGGCGCTTGTGGGCGTTGATGCTCTTGAGCGTGGTGCGGAACATCGCTGGTCAGCTCCCGATCGCCTTCATCCGCTCGAGCACGCTCTCGGCGGTGGGGTCGTCCATGGCGTCGACGACCCGGCCGTCCGCGAGGAACACGACACCGTCGGCATAGGCGGCAGCGACTGGGTCGTGGGTCACCATCACGATCGTCTGGCCCAGGTCGTCGACGGCCCGGCGCATGAACTCGAGGATCTCTGCGCCGCTGCGCGAATCGAGGTTGCCGGTCGGCTCGTCGGCGAAGATCACCTCGGGCCGGCTGGCCAACGCCCGGGCGACGGCCACTCGCTGCTGCTGGCCACCAGACAGTTCGGACGGGCGGTGCTTGAGTCGCGGCCGCAGTCCCACCGTGTCGATCACCGCCTCGAGCCAGGCCCGGTCGAGCTTGCGGCCGGCGAGGTCCATCGGGAGGGAGATGTTCTCGGCCGCGCTCAGCATCGGCAGGAGGTTGAAGGCCTGGAACACGAAGCCGACGCGGTCGCGGCGCAGGCGGGTGAGCTCGCGGTCGGACAGCTTGGACAGGTCGACGTCCCCGACGAACACCTTGCCGGATGTCAGGTCGTCGAGACCGGCAAGGCAGTGCATCAGGGTCGACTTGCCCGACCCGGAAGGACCCATGATCGCGGTGAACCGCCCGATGGGCAGTGCAACGGACACGCCGTCGAGGGCGCGGACCGCGGCGTTGCCGCTCCCGTACACCTTGACCGCAGCCTCGGATCGCACGGCCGCGGCCGACGCCAGGGGGGAGCGCCGACCGGGGGACGGGGGGATGGTCACGCCGATGGCAGACATGGCTTCGACGGTATGGATCGGGGACGATCCCGGGAATGTGGGGGGCCGGTGTCCGTCAGGTGGGGACAACCCCACCATCGGCGAGGGCGAGGACGACGCTGCAGGATCCATGACGCCATGCTCCGAAAGCCCCGCCCTGCCAACAATCAGGGATGACCCCGAGAGGTCCGGCGGCAGACCCCGACCCACTCAGGGTCTGCCATCCGCCGGTAGCTTCGACTCGTGTCAGATCCACAGGCGGTGCTGAATCCTCAATCGGTCGACGCGGTGTTGTTCGACGCCGGGGGTGTGCTTCTGCTCCCTTCGCCGGACGCCCTGCGCGAGTCCGTGGCGCTCTCCGGTGCGGTGCCCGACGACGAGTGCTGCCGGTGGGCGCACTACGCGGCGACCCGTGAAGTCGACCGGACTGCTAGGCCCGACTGGCGCGTGGTCGACACGGTGGTCGCGACCGAGCTCGGGGTCGCACGACGGTGGCTGGACGAGGTGGTCCCGCCGATCGGCGTCGTGTACACCGACCTGCCCTGGACGCCGGTGCAGGGTGCAGCCGAGGCGTTGCTCGCGCTTCAGCGCGCCGGCTACCCGCTCGCCGTGGTGTCGAACGCCACCGGCACCATGGAGGCGCAACTCGCCGAGCACGCGATCTGCTCGACCAACGGCGACTCCAGCGCCGACGTGGCCGTGGTCGTCGACTCCGCCGTCGTCGGGATCGAGAAGCCCGATCCCGCGATCTTCCACCTTGCCCTGGACGCTCTGGCCCTCGAACCGGAGCGCTGCGTCTACGTTGGCGACACCGTGTACTTCGACGTGAACGGTGCCACAGCCGCGGGCCTGCTACCGGTGCACCTCGACCCGTACGACCGGTGCGAGATCCCAGGCCACCTCCACGCCCGTGACCTCGACGAGCTCGTGGACTGGTTGGTGCCGTCGTCAGGTGACTAAGTGGAGTCTCCCCGACCGCCGCGCACGACGCGATCCGATGGGCACTAGGGTCGCTGCCATGAGACGCCAGTTGCCTTCCAGGTCACGCTGGTCGGTGCTGTCGTGGCGGTCGCTCGGCTCGGCGTTGTCGGCCGGCTCGACGGGTTCCGTCCTGTCGGTCGGCTCGGCGCTCTCCGCCGGGTCGGCCCTGTCGTTCGGCTCGGCAGGATCGGTACTGTCGATCGGGTCGGCGGGCTCGATCATGGCGATCGGCTCCAGTGGCTCGATCCTGGCCATCGGCTCGACCGGCACGATCGGCGGCATCGGCCGTGCGGGCGGCTCGCCGGCCAACGCCAAGCTGCTGGGGGCTTCGCTCGCCCTTGCCGGGCTGCTTGCCGCACTCGCCGACCGCTGAGCCGAGCGCGGGCCGGTAGTCGCCTCGGCGCCGACTTTCCCGCGACGGACTGGGTCAGGAGGAATCTCGCTCTACGATATAGTCGTAACACGATAGAATTGACGTGGAGCGAAGCCCGAGACGCCGGGGATGAGTGAGCGCCTGCCCGCCGATGACGTGATCGGCCCCGACCAGCGCGATCCCGGCGGGCCCGAGCAGATCCGCGGCCACGGGATCCCGGAGGCGATGGAGACGATCCTGGTGGGTGGGAGCAAGGCGGAGCCGCGGGTGACGGTGCTCAAACCGGTGTCGAGCGCAGTGAGCATCGGTACCGGTGGCCCGTTCGGCGCCGAGGGACCGATCGTCCTCACCGGCGGCGCTCTCGGTTCGGTGTTCGGCCAGTTCTTCCACCTGAGCGCCATCGAGCGTCGCAGCCTGTTGGTGGCGGGAGCCGCCGCGGGCATGAGCGCGGTGTTCGGCACCCCAGTCGCGGCGGTGATGCTAGGAGTCGAGCTTCTGGTCTTCGAGTGGAAACCGCGGTCGATGATCCTCATCGCGGTCGCCAGCGCGGTCGCCGCCGTGGTGCGCATCGCCCTGTCCGAGGTCGACCTCCTCGAACCCGCTCCCCTGTTCCCGACGACCGTGCACGTTCCCGCCGGCGCGGCGACGGTGTTCGGGGGCGTGGTGATCGGACTGGCTGGCGGGGCAGCCGCGTGGGTCCTCACCAAAGCCGTCTACGGGGCCGAGGACGCCTTCAAGCGACTACCCGTCCACTGGGCCTGGTGGCCGGCGATCGGTGGGCTCGTCGTCGGGATCGGCGGGCTGGTCGAGCCCCGGGCGCTGGGCGTCGGCTATGACACCATCGGCGACGAGCTGGCCGGGAACCTCGCGATCGGCGCTCTCGTCAGCATCCTGGTGGTCAAGCTCGTGATCTGGTCGCTCGCCCTCGGGTCGGGCACCAGTGGCGGGATCCTCGCTCCGATCCTGATCATGGGCGCCGCCGCGGGCGGGTTGCTCGCGCCGTTGCTCCCGGGAGGCTCGGCGGGCGCGTGGAGCGTTCTCGGCATGGCGGCCGTCCTCGCCGGGGTGACCCGCTCACCGCTGACCGCCGTGGTGTTCTCGCTGGAGCTGACCAACGACGTCGGTCTGCTGCTCCCGTTGCTGCTCGCCGGCACCATCGCCCACCTGGTCAGCGTCCTGGTCCTCAAGCGCTCGATCCTGACCGAGAAGGTCGCCCGCCGCGGCTTCCACGTGCTCCGCGAGTACGCCGTCAGCCCCCTCGAGGCCCTCTTCGTCCGCGACGTGATGGCGACCAGCGTGGTGACCGTGCGACCCGAGCACTCGGTCGCCGAGGTGTACGCCGCGGTCGGCCCCCGGCCCGCGGCCCGCCGCCAGCGCCTCCTCCCGGTCGTCGATCCCGACGGTGATCTCGTGGGTGCCGTGCCGTGGGCCGACATCCTCGAACGGGCCGCCGTCGCGAAGCTGACCGGATCGGTCGGAGATCTGATGCACCGAGACGTCGTCACCGCCTACCCGGACGAGACCCTGCGCGAGGTCGCCGATCGGATGGCCGAGAAGCGGCTGGGGGTCCTGCCCGTCGTCGAGCACAGCCGCTCCCGCCACCTCCGAGGCATCGTGACCCAATTCGACCTGCTCGCCGCCCGCGAGCGGAACCTCGAAGAGGAACGTCACCGGGAACGGGTCCTTCAGCTACGGGCCCTGCACCGCCGGAACCACCAGCCCGAGCTATGACAGAGCGATGGCACGCCAGCTGAGCGAGGCCGACTACCAACGCCTCCTGGAGTTCCGAACCGGCCTCCGCCGATTCGAGCACTGGAGCCAACAGCAGGCCGCAGAGGTGAATCTGACTCCCGCCCAACACCAGCTGATCCTCGCCGTCCGCGGCCACCCCCACGAGCGGGGCCCGACGATCGGCGACATCGCCCGCTACCTCCAACTACACCACAACAGCGCCGTCGGACTGGTCGACCGCGCCGAGGCCGCCGGACTCGTGCGGCGCGTCGCCGATCCCTCCGACGCCCGCATCGCCCGGCTCGAGCTCACGCCGCCGGCCCGGCGACGACTCGAGCGCCTCGCCGCCGCCCACATCGAAGAGCTCTCCCGACTCGCTCCCGAGCTTCGAGCCGTGTGGCAGGGACTCGAGGAGGACTCGACCTAGTGGGGTGGCGCGCCGGAGGTGGACAGACGTCCTTATGATCTGCGGATCACTTCGACTGGGACCACGAGCACCGCTGCCACCAATCCGACCAGGGTCATCCGGGCCTACCTGATCATCTCGGGGCTGTTCACGCTGTCGGCCTCTGTCATCTGGGGTGTCAACACCCTGTTCCTGCTCGACGCAGGGCTCGACATATTCGAGGTGTTCATCGCCAACGCCTCGTTCACCGCCGGGATGGTGGTCTTCGAGATCCCGACCGGCGTCGTGGCCGACACCGGCGGGCGACGACGCTCGTTCCTGCTGGCTTCGGTCACGCTGCTGGTCGGGACGCTGGCCTACGTGACCATCGCCGCCGCGGGTGGGGGGCTGGTGCCGTTCGTGGTCGCGTCCCTCGTCCTCGGCCTGGGGTTCTCCTTCTACTCGGGCGCCGTCGAGGCCTGGCTGGTGGACGCGCTGGGCGCGACCGGCTACGAGGGGCAGCTGGACCAGGTCTTCGCGCGCGGATCGATGGTGTCCGGCGCAGCGATGCTGGTCGGATCGATCGGTGGCGGCCTGCTCGGCAGCGTCGACCTCGCCTGGCCGTTCGTCGTTCGGGCGGCGCTGTTGGGTGCGGTGTTCGTCGTCGGCATGGCCACCATGCACGACATTGGGTTCACCCCGCATGCCACCAAGCTCACCGCGGTGCCGACGGAGATGAACAAGGTGCTGCAGGCCAGCATGACCTTCGGCTGGCGAAGTCCGTCGGTGCGGCTGTTGATGGGGGTCACGCTGATCCAGAGCGCGTTCCTGATGTGGGGCTTCTACGCCTGGCAGCCCTACGTCCTCGACCTGCTCGACAGCGACGCGGTGTGGATCACCGGAGTGATCTCGGCGGTGGTCGCTCTGGCGACGATGGGCGGCAACGGGCTGGTCGACTTCTTCACCCACTTCTGCGGCAAGCGCACGACGTTGCTGGTCACCGCGTCGGCCACTCTCGCTGCGGCGACGGTCGGTGTCGGCCTGGTCGACTCGTTCTGGCCCGCCGTGTTGCTGTTCGTCGTCGCCATGGGGGCGATGGGGGTCGTGACCCCGGTGCAGCAGGCATACCTGCACGCAGTCATCCCGTCGGCGGAGCGGGCGACGGTCGTCTCGTTCGTGTCGTTGGTCGGCAGCGCGGGCGGGATCGGCGGGTCGCTCGGCCTCGGCTACGTCGCGCGGGTGCAGTCGCTCGCCACCGGCTACGTCTACGGCGGGCTCATGACGCTGCTCGCGGTCCCTGCGCTCCTGGCGTTGCGGGGCCGTCGGGAACCGGCCGACCTCATCGTCGGCCGGCGGGCCGGGAAGGCGGCGCCCTGCGCTGGACAGGGCCTGCCTCAGGTGGCGACCATCGACACCACGGCCCGCCAACCCGAGCCGGTCGCGTGACGCCTACCTCGCGCGGTACCGGACCCGACGGTACGGACTGGATCGACGAGACGCTGGGAGAGCAATGACCGGATCGCCCTACACGCAGATCGCCTACGAGGTGGCCGACCGGGTCGCCACCATCACCCTCGACCGGCCCGACCGACTGAACGCCTTCACCTTCCACATGTACGAGGAGTTGGTCGACGCGTTCGACCGGATCGACGCCGACGACGACGTGCGGGTCGTGGTCGTCACTGGCCGGGGCCGGGGCTTCTGCGCCGGCGCCGACCTGGGAGGCGGAGGCGGGACCTTCAACACCGATCGGGCCGCCGATACCCCGCAGCTGTCGTCGTTCACCGCCGACGGCCGCCACCGCGACGAGGGCGGCCTCGTGTCGCTGCGCATCTTCCGGTGCACGAAGCCGGTGATCGCCGCGTTCAACGGCCCGGCCGTGGGGGTTGGCGTGACGATGACGCTGCCCATGGACATCCGCCTGGCGGGCGCGAGCGCGAAGTTCGGGTTCGTGTTCGCCCGCCGCGGCATCGTGCCGGAGGCCGCGTCGTCATGGTTTCTGCCACGGCTCGTGGGCATCAGCCGGGCCACCGAGTGGACCTACACGGGCCGGGTGTTCGGGTCGGACGAGGCGCTGGAGGGCGGGCTGGTGCGGTCGGTGCATCCCGACGACGAGCTGCTGCCCGCCGCGTACGCGCTGGCCGCCGAGATCGCCGAGAACACGTCGGCCGCCTCGGTGGCGCTGACGCGTGCGATGTTGTGGCGGATGCTGGGCGAGCCCCACCCGATGGCCGCCCACCAGCTGGACTCACGAGTCATGGACCACATGGGCGCCAGCGCGGACGCCCAGGAAGGTGTGCGGTCCTTCCTCGAGAAGCGGCCCGCCAACTTCACCATGCGGCCGAGCACCGACCTGCCGGACTGGTACCCGTGGTGGCAGGAACCAGAGTTCTGACGCGGCGCCGGGTGGCTCACAGGCGGCCCCGGTGCCACGGACCGGTGATGGCGAACGTGATGCCGGGCGTCTGGATGTTGACGAACAGGTGGCGGCCGGACGGTGAGAAGGTGGCCCCGGCGAACTCGTTGCCGCGGTAGTCGTCGGGCACGATCGCCGGCTTGCCGGCAATCGGCTGCTCGACGACCACGTTGTTCTCCCCGAACACGAACGACCCGCCTCGGCTGTTGACGCCGATCAAGCGGGCGCCGAACGTGCGGGTGCCGTCGACGACCTGGCCGCTTCCGTCCTCGCAGAGCAGCAAGCCGCCCCGCGGGCCCATGGTCACGTTGTCCGGATTGTCGGCGGCCTCTTCGCTCTGCGAGACGAACACCGCGGTCAGGCGCCCCCGGTCGACTCGGCGGCCCCGGCGCAGATGCAAAGCCCAGACGGTGCCCTTGCCCACCGGACCTCCCCCGGTGTCGACGAAGTAGACCACGTCCCGGCCGTCGTAGACCACCCCCTCGCCGCGGCTGAAGACCGCCGCCCCCTGCGACTCACCCTGCAGGAACGGCCCGGACCTGCCGACGCCCTGGATCGGCGGAAAACCAGGCGCCGGCGGGACGAATCCCTCGGGATCGGCGTTCGGGTTCTCGATCTCGACCCACTCCACCGCAAAGCTCTCACCCTGCGTCGCCTGGCGAAGGTCCGCGTTGGCGACGTCGACGACCCTCAGCATCTCCAACGTGCCGCCCTGCTCGAGATCGCCTGCGCCCCGGCAACGGCGACGGGGCCGGAACCGGTAGAAGCCCGAGGTCGGGCCATTGTCTTCGGTCAGGTACACATGGCCGGTTGCCGCGTCGACCGCGGCGGCCTCGTGGGTCATGAACCCCATGTCCTCGATGGGGACCGCGCTCGCCCGGCCGCGGCGCGGTGACGGGACCTCGAACACAAAGCCGTGGTCGCGGGCGCCGATCTGCGAGCCCCGCAACCTCACCTCCTCACAGGTGAGCCATGATCCCCACGGCGTCGGCCCGCCGGCGCAGTTGACCAACGTGCCGGCCAACGTGGCCTCTGAACCGGTGAACCGGCCGTCGGCGAAGAACAGCGCTGTCGTGCCGCCGCCCAGACCCTCGACGGTGCCCGGCGCCGTGAAACCGTCGTAGACCGGAGCCTGGCCGGCACCGATCAGCGGCAGTGGGTCGCCAGGCAGCGCCGGGCCGCGCTCGTGGTTGCGGATCAGGACCAGCTCGGAATGCCGGCCGCGCCGGGCGTCGACCACCGCCATGCCGTCGTGCCGGTCAGGGGTCGGCGTGCCGTCGTTCATGACGTCGCCGGACCAGCCGAAGGACTGGTAGCTGAATCCCTCGGGGAGCTTCAGCAGTGGCAGCTCGGTCGTCTGGTCGACGGTCGGATGGAGCGGCCCGTAGCCGTGCTCGGGACGCGGGTGACGCCCGCGTCGCTGCGCCGCCGCGAGATCGGACAGGGGCCCCGCGAGCATCACGCTGCCGAGGGCGGCAGCACCACCCGACTGCAACACCGCCCGGCGGCTCAACTTCGACGTGCTCGGCGTGCTGTCGCTCATCGGACGCTCCCCCTTTGGCTGTCCGGCCGGACGGCTCACCGACGATTCTGCCGCCATCGAGCACCTTCCGTCAGGGCCAGGGCGGAAGATTCACCGGGCGTTGGTGAGCAAGACGGCTATACCGTCCAGACCGGCGCCACTCGCTGTGATGCCTCGGCCGCTCGACCAGCGGGAGCTCAGCGCTTCGGGCCCACGATGCAGGCGAGGAGGACGGCGCCGAGCCCGGCGATGCCGAGCCAGACGCCCAACGCCGGGTCGGGCGCCCCATCGCCGCTGAACACCACCCACAGCGCGGCGCCGTGGACGGCGCCGGCCACCACGGTGACGAAGCCAGCAAGCGGTCGGAGCGGGAAGAGCAGGGACCCGGCCGTCGAGCGCGGCGTCACGATCGTCGAGAACACCACGGCCAGGACCACGGCCGCGGCCACGAGCCCCCAGAGGAGGTCCACGTAGAGCTCGAGGTAGCGCGCCTTGCCCGTGTCGATCGCTGCCGCAGCTGCCTCGGAGGCGGTCTCGCGGACCTCCTGTTCGACGGCCTCACTCACCTCGTCCGCTGTGGGGACACCACCGTCATCGGGCGGCGGCTGGTCGGTGGAGTCGCCGAGCAGGTCGTCGGGATCGGTCTCGGGAATCGTGAAGGCCGTCCGGATGTCGGACAGCGTGACGTCCTGGCCACCCGCTTCGAACCAGGGCAGCCCCAGGAGCGCGAGCAGGAAGGCGACCAACCCGGCGACACCGACCAGGAAGCCAGCGCCGACGGGGAGGCCCCGGCCTGTGCCGCGGGCAGGGGACGGGTGTCGGTCGTCGCGCCTCGCCCGGCGGTCGCGGGGCGGACGCTGAGGGTCGCGGCGCCGGACCGGGCGCGTGGGCTCGGGCTGTCCGTAGGGCTTGGCCGGTTGCCCCGGGACGGTGGTGTACGGCGACGGGTACTCGGCGGTGGGCTCGGGTCGGTAGGTGTCGCCGTTGGGCTCGTAAGGCGTAGCCGGGCGTCCAAAGACGCTGCGTTCGGTGCTCTCCCACGGGTCGGGCGGAGGGTACGGGTCACGCCGTGGACGATCTGCGCCTGGGTTTCGCTCGCTCACGAGTCCCCCTGAGCCTTGGGAGCGTGGCGGTGGGCCCGGTGGGGATCGAACCCACGACCGATGCATTATGAGTGCACTGCTCTAACCACTGAGCTACAGGCCCGGACCGTGATCCTTCCGGAGGCGCAAAATAGCAGTGTGATCGTCCGGCTCGGCCCGAAGGCCTGCGCTCAGTCCCAGCTTCGAACCCTCAGCACTCAGCTGCGTAGCTCCGGGGGCGGGGTTCGAACCCGCAGCCTTGGGATTAACAATCCCCTGCTCCGCCAGTTGAGCTACCCCGGAAGGGCGTCTTCGCACGATAGCAGGGCGTGCACGAGGCCCATGACTGCCCGATGGGTTCTCGAACATGCATCGTCCACCCTCGGACACCCCCATCGGATGTTTCGATTGACGGATGGACGGGTCTGGCACGGCGCGGTCAGGCATTGTCCGCATGGGGTGTGACGGTTTGGGCCTTCGTACGGCCGCGAGACAGGAGAGTCGCTACTCGCCGTCGAGATAGTCGCGGAGGCGCTGGGCGTGGTTCGGGTGGCGCAGCTTGGCCAGGGTCTTGGACTCGATCTGGCGGATGCGTTCGCGGGTCACCCCGAACTCGCGGCCGACCTCTTCGAGGGTGCGCGCC
Source organism: Acidimicrobiales bacterium (assembly GCA_050744325.1). Classification (GTDB taxonomy): domain Bacteria; phylum Actinomycetota; class Acidimicrobiia; order Acidimicrobiales; family VFJN01; genus DASXTK01. The sequence continues at coordinate 4,487 of JBOGHK010000090.1, read as the reverse complement.
TCGGTGTGGTCGCCGAGCCCGAAGCGCAGCCGCACGACCTCGCGCTCGCGTTCGTTGAGCTCGTCGAGCACCTCGGCCACGGCGTCCTGCAACATCTGCCGAGTCGCCATGTCCAACGGCTCGTCGGCGTCCTCGTCCTTGATGAAGTCGCCGAGGAAGGAGTCGTCCTCCTCGCCGACCGGCGAGTCGAGCGACAACGGGTCGAGGGAGATCCGCTGGATCTCGCGCACCCGCTCGGGGGTCAGCCCCACCCGCTCGGCAAGCTCCTCGACGGTGGGCTCGCGCTCGAGCTCCTGCACGATCTGGCGTTGGACCCGGTGCACCTTGTTGATCGACTCGACCATGTGCACCGGGATGCGGATGGTGCGGGCCTGGTCGGCGATCGACCGGGTGATCGCCTGGCGAATCCACCAGGTGGCATAGGTCGAGAACTTGAAGCCCTTGGTGTGGTCGAACTTCTCGACCGCCCGCATCAAGCCGAGGTTCCCCTCCTGCACGAGGTCGAGCAGTTGCATGCCCCGCCCGACGTAGCGCTTGGCGATCGACACCACCAGCCGCAGGTTGGCCTGGATCAACGCGCTCTTCGCAGCATCGCCGTCGTCGGCCAGCCACTGCAGTCGCTGGGCTTCGTCGACGGGCAGGCCCTCGGAGGTGCCGGACGCCTCGACGTCGGCCAGCCGCTCGGACGCCTCGGCCCCGGCCTTGATGCGGATGGCGAGCGCGACCTCGCCCTGTGCGGTGAGCAACGGGACCCGCCCGATCTCGCGCAGATACATCCGCACGGGATCGGACGTGCTCGACGAGTTCTCGCCCGAGCGCTTGCCGATCATCCGGGCACGCCGCCGCTCGGCCGCGGCGGCGCGACCGTCGGCGACGTCGCGCAGGTGCCGCCGGCTGGACGGCGCGAGGTGCTCGATGTCGGCCAAGCCTGAACCGGCGATGGCGACGAGGGGCTCGGAGGCCCCAGGAGCACTCACACTGATCCCGTCGACGGCGAGCTCGAGGTCGGCACTCTCGTCCAGGACCACTCCTGCCTCCTCACACCGCCGCCGTATGTCGCTGAGCACCTCGGTGCTCAGCTCGAGATCCGGGAGCAACCGCACAAGCTCGTGCTGAGTGAGCAGGCCCGTCATGCGGGCCCGCTTGATGGCCCGTTCGACCACATGCTGTGTCGAACGGTCCCATGTTCTCGGCGCCGAGGTCGTGTCCGTCATCCCCCATCTCCGGCCTTCTCTACCAGCCAGGCTAGCAACCGATCTGCGGCTCCAACGCTTGCTTCTACGTCTCTCAGCTCGTCGATGCAGCGTCCCAGGAAGGCGGATTCTGCCAGTACATCCGCCGGATCGGCGAGGCTCGCGGCCCGTAGCGGCAGCTCCGCCAGCTCGACCCGGGCCACCTCGGTCAGCAGCCGGCGGACGGCCTCGAACGGCTCGGAGCTCGGCTCGTCGACCACCAGCCGGGCGAGGAGGTCGGCCACAGCCGGTGACGCACCGGCCAACGCATCGGCCGCGGTCGGCGCGCCGTCCAAGGCCGCCAGCATCTGCTGGTGGACCGGGTCGCCGAGGACCTCGCGACGCAACCAGGGCTGGACCTCGCTGCGGTTGTGGACCGCATGGCGGAGGACCTCGAAGGCCGGCCCGGCAGTGCGGCTTCGACGACCGTTGGCCTGTGGCGTCCCCCCACCCGGCGGTCTCGGCGACGACTGCCCCGATGCACTACCCGCCGGCGCCGGACCCGAGCTCGGCGCCACCGACGGCCCCCGGCCCGTAGCGCCACCCTGACCGCCACGGCGACCACGGCCGCCGCGGCGCAGCGCGTCGAGCTCGGACCTGAGCCGCTCGAGGTCGATCCGGCACCGCCCGGCCACGTCCATGAGGTACTGGTCGCGCACCATCGCCGCCGGATGCTCGGCCACCAACGCCAGCGCCCGCTCCGCGGCACGCGCCCGCCCCTCCGGCGAGGACAGATCGGCCGTCTCGAACGCCCGGTCCAGGCGGAAGCGCAGGAACGGCCGCGCCCCCTCGACTGCGACGACCAGCTGCTCGGGATCGGTCTGGGCGACGTCGCCCGGGTCCTGACCCGCAGGCAGGTCGGCCACCACGACCTCGAGGTCGTGCTCGCGCTCCCACTGGTAGAAGCGTTCGGCGGCGGCCAGCCCGGCACCGTCGGCGTCGAAGGCCAACACCATCCGCCGGGCGTCGAAGCGGCGCAGCAGCTTGACGTGCTCCTCGGTCAGCGCGGTGCCGCAGGTCGCGATGGCGGTCGCGACCCCCGAGCGATGGAAGCCGATCACGTCGGTGTAGCCCTCGCAGATGACCGCCGTGGCCGAGGAGACGATCCCCGTCTTGGCGCGATCGAGCCCATAGAGGACCTTGCTTTTGTGGTACAGCGGCGTCTCGGTGGTGTTCTTGTACTTGCCCTGGTTGCCCGGGCGCTCGCCCCCCGGCAGGATCCTCCCGCCGAAGCTGACCGGGTCACCTTGCGCGTCGAATATCGGGAACATCACCCGGGCGCGGAAGCTGTCCTGCAGCCGGTCGCGGCGGTTGACGAAGCCGAGGCCCGAATCCTCGGCATCCTGGCGACCGAGGCGTAGTGCCCTGGACAGCTGGTCCCAGTCGTCGGGCGCCCAGCCGAGCCGGTACTCGCGGACGACGTCGCCGTCGAGGCCACGCTCGCGCAGGTACCGCCGGGCGTGGCCGGCGTCGGTGCCGGACAGCAGCCGGTGGTGGTACCAGTCGACCGCCTGTCCCATCACGTCGAGCAGGCGAGCGCGGCGCTTGCGGCCTTCGCCTTCGGCACGGTCGGTGTAACGCAGCGTGACGTTGGCCTTGGCCGCGAGCCACTCGACCGCGCCGACGAAGTCGAGGTTCTCCTTCTCGCGCACGAAGGTGATCACGTCGCCCTTGGCTTGGCACCCGAAGCAGTACCAGAGCCCCTCGAGGGCGTTGACCGAGAACGACGGGGTCTTTTCGGGATGGAACGGGCACAGGCCCTGCCAGCGCTGCCCCACTCGGCGCAACTGCACGTACTGGCTGATCACCCCGACGATGTCGGACGCCGCCCGTACCGCAGCAACGTCCTCGTCGAGGATGCCCATGGCGGCCGAGACTACCGCTGGGCTGCTGGCGCCCTTCGCTCTTTCGCGGGCCGGTCGCTACCGAGCTCGAGCTGGCTCAGCCATCCGCGCGTGGACGAGCCCGACAGCCCGTCCGCGGCGATCTGCGCCTTCGCCAGCTTCAACAGCAGGCGGGCCAGCTGCTGGCGCTCACGGGCGTTGAGTGCGCCGAGCGACTTGCGTGGCGCTCCGAGCGCGTCGAGCACCCGCTCGCGTGCAGCGACGCCGGGGGCCGTCAGCTCGACGGTCTTCACCCGACGATCGCTTGGCAGGACCTTGCGCTCGATCAGGCCACGCTCCTCAAGACCGTCGACGACGACAGTGACGAACGAGGCGTCGCATTGCCACTGGTTCACCAGCTCGCGCATCGGCCGGGCGCGCTCGGGGTCGAGATCGACCAGCGACTTGACCAGCCCAGGGGTCAGACCCACCTCGTCGGCGACGTCGTGCATGCGGCGGTGGTTCTCGTTCGACATGAACAGCGCGGCGATCGAGCCCCAGACCACACGGTGGACAGGATCGCTCGGGCCGTCGGCATGGTCCACCACCTCATTTTAGCCGCGTCGTCAATTCGTTGCGAGGGCTCAATATTTGAGGGATGTAAATTATTGACGGCGATCAACTAATGGCGCGAGGGTAGCGCCCATGACCGACGCGTCATTCGCCATCTCCGCCGAGGGCCTGACCAAACGGTTCGGCGACGTCCTCGCGCTGGACGGCATCGATCTCGAGGTTCCCCTCGGCTCGGTGTTCGGCCTCCTCGGGCCCAACGGCGCCGGCAAGACCACTGCCGTGCGCATCCTGACCACCATCCTCCGGCCCGACGGGGGCCACGCGCGGGTCCTCGGCACCGACGTGGTCCGCAACCCGCAGGCCGTCCGGCAACACATCGGCCTGGCCGGTCAGTACGCCGCAGTGGACGAGACCCTCACCGGACGTGAGAACCTCCAGCTGATCGGGCGGCTCACCCATCTGCCTCGATCCGACATCGCGCCGCGTGCCACCGAGTTGCTCGACACGTTCGGCCTCACCGACGCCGCCAACCGGTCTGCCAAGACCTACTCCGGTGGCATGCGCCGCCGCCTCGACCTGGCCGCGGCGCTGGTCCACCGCCCGCCGGTGCTGTTCCTCGACGAACCGACCACCGGGCTCGACATCGTCAGCCGCACCGACCTGTGGGAGGTCATCGGCGACCTCACCGCGGAAGGCACCACGGTGCTGCTCACCACCCAGTACCTCGAGGAAGCCGATCAGCTGGCCGACCGGGTCGCCGTGATCGACGGCGGCCACGTGATCGCGAACGACACGCCGGCGCGCCTGAAGGCCGAGCTCGGCGACACGGTGGTCGAGATGGGCTTCGCCGACGAGCTCC
>JBOGHK010000089.1:0-10860 GCA_050744325.1 Acidimicrobiales bacterium | reverse complement strand
GACCACGGCTGCGCCCTCCTGCAGCGGCTCGAGCCCGCCGGGCACCGACAGCAGGGTGCTCTTCCCGGCGCCCGAGGGCCCGGTCACGGCGGCGTAGCCGCCACCCGGCACGGCGAGATCGACGTCGCTGAGCACGTCGAGTTGGCCTTGCGGTGAGGGATAGCGATGGGTCAGCCCCCGAACCGAGATGGCGACGCCCCCGTCCACGCCTCCATCGTGAACGCCCACAGCAGGCTTGTGGGGTCGCTCCTCAGAGTTCACCGAATGGCAAGGAGTCACCGAAGGCGTCCTGGCACCGCGGTCCGCAGCCTCCGACGGTTACTAGACAAGTTTTGCTATGAACATATATATCTAACCGGGTGACGGCACCCAAGCTCGGCGTCCCATCCACGGGGTTCCTCGTCTGGCACCTCTCGCTGCGCTACTCGTCGTAGGACTCGTGGGTGCGATGGCTGAGGGCGTCGACTGCGGCGACGACCCCGGGGGGATAGCCCACGCTCACGAGGTCACGAAGCTCGACGTCGGAGTCCTCGACCACATCGTGGAGCACAGCGCATCAGGCAAGGTCGCCCGACCCGCAGTGCATGATCGACGCCGACCCTCGGCCGCCGACCTGCGGATCTTGGTTTAGCGCGAACGGCTGTCGCGCGTCTCGACGCCGGTGTAGCTCGGACGTTCAGCGGCTGCCGATTCCTTGCTGGGGTGGCGGAGGTCTACATGGTCGACGGTGCGGCTCGCCGACGAGGCCGCCCGCGATGAGGCAAGCCGAGGAGAGAAGGTTGGTTGCCGTGAGCATTCCCGCCACCATGCGCGCCCTGCAGCAGACCTCGTTGCAGGGTCTGCAGGACATGCGTTTGATCACCGATGCGCCGGTACCGAGCCCTGGCCAGGGCGAGGTCCTGATCCGGGTCGCTGCCGCCGGTGTCAACTTCGCCGACATCTCGAGGGCCTACGGCACGTTCCTCGGCGGCCCGCAGCCACCGTATCTGGCGGGTTTCGAGGCCGCCGGCGACGTCGTGGCGGTGGGCGAGGCGGTGACCGGTCCACGATCGGGGACTCGTGTCGTCGGCGTCGGATACGGAGCTTTCGCCGAGTACATGGTCCTGCCCGCAGCCGCGGCGGTGCCGGTGCCGGCTGGCTGGACAGCCGGGCAGGCGCTGGGCCTGGTCGTGAACTGGCCCACCGCGCTTGCCGCGCTCAAGCCCCTGGGCCACATCGCCAGCGGGGAGACGGTGGTGGTCCAGGCTGCGGCGGGCGCGACCGGCCAGGCCGCGGTGACGATGGCCAAGCACTACGGCGCGACGGTCATCGCCACCGCCTCGCCGAGCAAGCACGAGACAGTGCTGGCACTCGGCGCCGACTACGTCCTGGACTCCCTCGATGGCGACCTCGCCGCCGACGTGCTGCGGCTGACCGGTGGTGCCGGTGCCGATCTGGTGCTGGAGTCGGCGGGTGGTGCCACCTTCAACGCCAGCCTGGCCGCGGCCAAGCCGGTCACCGGCCGGGTCATCGTCTACGGCGTGGCAGGCGGCGAAGCCGCGACCACCAACTGGGAGCTGGTGTACAAGCACCAGGTCCACATCATCGGCCTCAACATCGGCGTGCTGATCCAGGCTGCACCCCAGATCTTCGGCGAACTCATGGGTGAGCTGTCCGCCCTCATCGCCGCCAGCGTCCTCGGCCCCGCTCGTCCCACCGCTCACGACGTGGCCGACGGCCCAAAGGTCCTCGCGGAACTGGAAGCCAGGGCGACCGTCGGCAAACTGGCCCTGCGGCCCTGACAGCCCGGCCACCGCCCGGATGCCCGCTGACCTCGGTTTCGATTCCTTCGCAACGCCGTCCCGGTCTGTAGTGGGTGACGGTCCCGACCGGCGGGACCGGTCCGGACAAGGAGCAGCACATGGCGAGCAAGCAATCCGCGGCGGTAGTGGAGCTGTATTGGGGGTGGTTGACGGGTCCGGCGGATCACAGGAAGACGCCGCGAGACGACCGCCTGTGGATGGACGATCGGGATGCCATCGCGCATCTGGCCGACCGGCCGCGGCCTAGCCTCGCGGCATGACGGCGCACGTGGGGGAGGCGGCGAACCAGGACCGGTTCGCTGCCGAGACCGAGCGGTTCCGCCGGGAGCTGTTGGCGCACTGTTACCGCATGGTCGGCTCGGCGCATGACGCCGAGGACCTGGTGCAGGAAACGTACTCTCGGGCCTGGCGTTCCTATGCTCGCTTCCAGGGCCGCGCGTCGATTCGGACCTGGCTCTACAAGATCGCCACAAACGTCTGCCTGACAGCGTTGGAGCCGCGCCGGATCCGGGTGCTGCCCTCGGGCCTGACGGGTCCTTACGACGGACCCGATCGCCCGCCGAGTGACGTCGCGCCGGGTGAGGTCTCGTGGCTGGAACCGTTGCCGGACCGATGGATCGCCCCGGCCGCCGACGATCCGGCCGCGACGGTGATCGCGCGCGAGTCGCTACGGCTGGCGCTCATCGCGAGCCTGCAGCACCTGCCCGCCCGCCAGCGCGCGATCCTCATCCTGCGCGAGGTGCTGGCGTTCTCTGCGGCCGAGATTGCGGAGATCCTCGGCACCACGACGGCGGCAGTGAAGAGCAGTCTGCAACGCGCCCGCGCCCGGCTGGACGAAGTGGAGCCAGAGCCCGAGGAACTGCTCGAACCGACCGACCAGCGGGCACGTGCGCTGCTCGACGGCTACATAGCAGCCTTCGAGCGCTCCGACGCTGGCCTGCTGGAACAAGTGCTGCGCACGGACGCCACGCTGGAGGCGACGCCATTCCGCGACTGGCAGGCCGGCCGAGTGAACTGCATCCACATGCTCGACGCGTACGTCCTGGGCGCGCCGGGCGACTGGCAGATGACCGCCACCACAGCCAACGGCCAGCCCGCCGCCGCCGTGTACCACCGGGACCCGGACAGCACGCTCCGGGCAAACGGCATCGTGGTGCTGGCCCCAACCGCCACCGGTGTCTCCCGCGTGATCGCGTTCCACGATGATCCGGCGCTGGTCGTGATGTTCGGCTTCCCGGACGTGCTCGCGGACTGATCCCGACCGGGCGTGTATGCCGGAGCCTGTTCGAGGACGAGCAGTGGCGGATCACACGCGGGATGGAAACCGCCAACGCCCGCCTCGCCGCCATCGACCAGATCTTCGCCGACATCGAGGACACCCCTCGACCACGCCCTCCAACTCGGCCAGAACTGCCACCACGCATACCTCGCCGCCGTCCCCCACGTCCGGCGCCTCATGAACCAAGCCTTCTTTCAGAGCCCTCTACATCAGCGACGACGACACCATCCGCAGCAACCTCGCCGAACGAACTCGTGGCTGGCTCAAGGGTCCGTCCGCGCAATTATTCAGGTGCCAGCTTGGTGGGAACGTGTGATCGTGGTGGTTGACGTCGCGCGTGTGTTCGTGTGTGCTGTTGGGGCGTGTCGTCTGGGGCGGACCGGATCGCCGAGCTCGGGCCCACCTTCTACGAGATCTCGCCGGCGTCGCCGAGACACCACGGCAGATGTCGCGTGCGGGAGAGGTCGTGCGGCGGGGGATGCTCTGTCGGGTCAAGGTGACGAAAGCAGGCGGAACGGCTTGCCCCATGAGTTGCAGGCGACCTGGCCGTGGCTTCACAACGCCGCATACTTGTCACGCCACGAGTTAGGCTATGCCCGTGGATCGTCCGAGCCGGATCTGCGTGTGGTGCGGGCAGGCCTTCACTCCGCCAGTCCGCCGGGGGCCGCCACCTCGCTACTGCCGTCCGTCGCATCGTCGCCGCGCCTACGAGGCCCGGCGCTACGGGCACCCGACCGGATTGACGACCGCGATACGTGTAAATACACTCAGTTTTCGTGCCGGGCCGGTCGAGACCGCTTGCATATGTACGACGCTGCGGATGGCATCACGGTCGACCAGCCGGCTGTACGACCGCGTCCTGTCTGAGGCGGGGCTGCGAGCCAGCAGGTTCGCCATTCTGTCGGTGCTGGGTGCGGAGGGGCCGCTATCGATCGGCGAGCTGGCCGGGCGATTGACGATGGATCGCACGACGTGCACCCGCGAGGTGGCACCGCTGGTCAGTGCGGGACTCGTGGGGATCACCGTTAGTTCCGACCGTCGTCGTCGACTCGCGCAACTCACGAGTCTCGGCCAGCGCAAGCGCTCGGAGGCTCGGTCGAGGTGGGAGCACGTCCAGCAGATGCTCGCAGCCGACCTCGGCGACGAAGACGTTCTTGATCTCCTCGCCCGGCTGCGCCGACTGCTGGCAAGCAGCGAACAGCTGAACTCTGCTGGACCGCGGGGAGACGGTGGCTCATACCAGTCAGTTGGAGGAGTAACGACTGTCTAGCGGAGGAGAGCTAAGGATGGAGATGCCGCCAATCGTTTCACCCGAGGAGTGGGTGGCAGCCCGCGAGGAGCTACTGGTGAAGGAAAAGGAACTCACCAAAGCCCATGACGCGCTGGCGGCCGAGCGCCGCCGGATGCCATGGATGGCGGTCGATAAGGACTACCCCTTCGAGGGTCCAAACGGACCGGCGAACCTCGCTGATCTCTTCGCCGGCCGACGTCAGCTGATCGTCTACCGCGCGTTCTACGGCCCGGAGGTCACCACGTACGCGGAAGGCGGCGCATACCCGGAGCGCGCCTGCATCGGCTGCTCCTTCCTTGCCGACCAGGTGGCGCACCCCGCTCACCTCAACGCGCGGAGTGTCACGCTCGCCTTCGCGTCGCGCGCCCCCCAGACCGAGATCCTGGAATTGAAGCGGCGCCACGGCTGGGACCACATCCCTTGGTACACGATCCCCGATGACTCCGCCTTCGATACCGACTTCGGCGTCCGCGATTGGCACGGCACCAACTCCTTCATCCGCGAGGGCGGGAGAATCTTCCGTACCTACTTCATCGACGCGCGCGGCGACGAGCAGATGGGCGGCACCTGGAACTACCTCGACATCACCGCGCTCGGGCGCCAAGAGGAGTGGGAGGACTCGCCGGAGGGCTACCCGAAGACCGCCCCGTACGGATGGTGGAACTACCGCGACGCCTACCGCGACGCGCCGTGACTAGCCCCTTCGAACCAACGGGCAGCAATGAGCGATCTACTCGATAGCGTCGTCGCCGCCCACGGCGGCTCGGACCGATGGACCAAGGTCAAGTCGATCACCGTCGGTGCCTCCATCACCGGGGCCCTCTGGGACATAAAGAGAGCTGGTGTCCCGCCCAAGGACGTGCGATTCAAGGTGGATACCACTCGCGAGTTTCTGACGCTGGACTTCATCGGAAAAGACAAACGGTCTGTCTTCCAGCCCCACCGAGTGATCATCGAGCGCAATGACGGCACACTCATCGATAGCCGCGATAACCCAGAGAAGTCCTTTGAGGGACATCAGTTCGAGACACCGTGGGACGACCTTCACCTCGCCTACTTTCTCGGTGAGGCGCTGTGGACGTATGTCAACATTCCGTTTCTCTACAACTGGGCCGGGTTCATCACTGACGAGATCACCCCAATGGAGGTCGACGGCGAAACGTGGCGACGACTACAGGCGACATTCCCTGATCACATAAGGAGCCACACGCGCCAGCAAACCTCATGCTTCGGCCCGGACGGGCTGCTGCGCCGTCACGACTTCGCGATCGACGTCATCGGCGGCGCGCCCGGCCGGCTCAACGCCACCGACTATCGCGATGTCGACGGCATCATCTTTCCCACAACGCGACGAGCTTACGCATGGCAAGGTGACCACGAGCTCGTCACGGAGGCGCCAGTGGTCGCCATCGACATCGGAGAGATCACCGTTCAGTGATCCGACAGGCCGAGCATCACGACCTTGTTGCCAACCTCCAAGTGACCAGTGACTGACACGACGACGTTGGCACCCGAATAGGAGACCGGCCATGACTGATGACGCGATCGATAGTCCAGGAAGAAGTGAGTGGCTACAGAACCGAGCCTGAATCCTCAGGTGATCGGTCACGCCGAGAACGCCCTCCGGGCATTGCTCGAGCGAACCCTCGCCGGCACCGGCCTTGCCTACCGCCACTGGATCGCACTGAGCCTCACGGTCGGAAACAACGTTCCTGTCGATCAGGACAAGCTCATCGATCGGATCACCGGCGTGCTGAAGGTCGATGACACGACAGTGCGCGAGATGATCGCGGATTGCGGAACTGGGTGTCTCGTGGCACACGTGATAGACGCGGTGCCGGATGGCGCATTGTCCCGCTGGCCCAAAATCCACCGTTGCCGTGGCGGCGACGCTGATGTGTGAGGGGTCATGAACGACGACGCCGAGCACTCGGCGCTGCTGTTGGCGTTGACGACCGAGCACTTCGTACTCCAGTCGGCTTCGAGCACGATCGCCTCCGAAAGCGCGACGCGGGCCACGCTGTACGTCATGTCCTTGTCCAGCTCGCTTGTCGCGTTGGGGTTCGCGGCGCAATCGGAGACGGCGTTTGTGCCGCTGGCCGCCGGTGTGATCCCGACAGCGTTCCTGCTCGGCGTCTTCACGGTCGTGCGGCTCATCGAGACCGGTGCGCAGAACATGGTCTTCTTGCGCCGGATGGTGCGGATCCGTCGCTATTACCGTGACCTCACACCCGAGGCTGCCACCTACTTCGGCACTCCCGGAACAAGCGAGACTGACGAGGTGCTCACCGAACTCGGCGTCGGTGTTAGCGGACGGCTCGCCCCGTACTTCACCCTTGCGATGATGGTCGCGACGATCAACGGCATCGTCGGAGGCAGCGGCATTGTCCTACTCACCGTGGCAATCCTCGGCACCGGGTGGATCGTCGCAGCCATACTGCTCGGCCTCGCGATGTTCGCCGCAACGATCGCCGCCTGCCGGATCTACCAGCAGCGAACTTGGCACGCCGGCTACTGGTGAGGTGTTGCCGCCACCGGGACAGACAGCGCACCGCGCTGGCCGGGACCCTGCAACGATGGCGACGCCAAGTGGGGTGGCGAACCAGTCGCCGTCGCCACCAGACGGTCCCGGGCTTCCTCCCACGGCATCACCGCCCCTGGGTCGGCCGGCTGCATCCGGTGGTCCTCGTACTGCGCGGTGATGTTCAGTGCGGCCGCGGGCTGTGGATCTGACACGGGCGTCGCCTCCTTCACGACTTCGGGCCTTTGCCCATCAGGAGCTCGCCCTTGATCACGTCCGCCTCGGCGATCAGTTCGGTGAACACTGGGGTGGCGGCCGCATGCGCTTCGCTCCCGCTGTGTGCGGCGAAGGCGGCCTCATCGGCGTAGATCTCCGACGTCCAGAACACGTGAGGATCGCGCTCGGACCGCTGCACGACGCAGACGATCCGCGACAGCACCCCTACCACCCACGGCCAAGCCGTCGAGGTCCAACAGCAAGTCCGGGCGGCACTTGCGCTGTTCGACTGGCTCAGCGACCGCGGCCTCACCCTCGCCACCTGACCTGCGGACAAGGCCACCTCGATGCCTGGCTCGCCAACGACGGCGCCACCCGCCGCCGCGAGGTCGGGCACTTCGAGCGCTGGGCCAAAGCCCACAAGCTGACCCGACTGGAGCTCCCCGCGATCCGCTGGGGTGGCCCCACCACTGTCATCGACACCGAGGCCCGCTTGTTGAGCGACACGTTCGATGACGATCGGGCGGGGTTTGGGCGACGTTGATGGTGATGACGCGGTTGGTGGTGGCCGTGTTTGCGGTGTCGTTGGGGTGGCGACAGCGTGAGGGGCTTTGTTCGCGCAAGGACCCCCTCGCCTTCTTTGGGTTGAGCACGAGGGGGTCCTTCGGGTGATGCCCGGAGGCATCGGTGTTGATCGTAGGGAGCGACGCGTCGCGCGTCGATGGTGAGTTGGGGGCGGGCCGGATCGGGTGCCCGGAGTGCGGGGCGGGTCTGGGTCCGTGGGGGTGGGCCAGGCCGCGCCCGCTGCGGTGGGGTGGTGGCCGCGAGCGGAGGGTTCGTCCTCGGCGGGCACGTTGTGGGGGTTGTGGGAGGACCCACGTGTTGTTGCCGGAGTTCTGCTTGTTGCGCCGCCGGGACGCGGTGGAGGTGATCGGCGCGGCGCTTGTCGCGAAGGCCCAGGGTGCGGGTTATCGGCGCATCGCCGGGGATCTGGCGGTGCCAGCGGAGACGGTGCGGGGCTGGCTGCGCCGGTTCGGGGCGCTGGCCGAGCGGGTCCGGGCGCATTTCTGGGGTTGGGGGCATGCCCTGGACGCGTCGTTGCCGGCGTTCGAGCCGGCTGGGACGTCGGTGGGGGATGCGGTGGCGGCGGTCGGCGCGGCGGCGAGGGCGGCTGTTTTGCGTTTGGGGTCGCGGCCGGCGTGGGCGTGGGTGTCGGCCATGTCTGGTGGGCGGCTGTTGTGCAACACGAGTTGCCCCTGGCCGGTGCCGTGGGGGCCGGGCACGTTGTCAGGCCTCGCCTCGCAGAGGGGCGGGTCCTGAAGGGAGACGGTCGTGGTCGACCGTGCAACCGATGTCGCGTTGTTCCGTTACTCGCTGATCCGCGAGGCCGCCGATGAGGCCTTGAGCCCCGCTGGGCGGGGCCGGCTGGTCCGCGCCCTGGCCGCCGAGGTCCACGAGGGGCCGTTGGGGCGGGTGAGGGTCTCGCGCGAGACGCTGGACCGGTGGATCCGCGCGTGGCGCCGAGGTGGGTTCGAGGCGCTCAAACCCGGGGCCCGCCATGTCAACCCTCGGACGCCAGCGGAGGTGTTGGAGCTGGCGGAACGGCTGCGGCGGGAGAACCCCGAGCGCACCGGGGCGCACATCTGCGAGATCTTGCGCGCCGTCAACGGGTGGTCACCGGACCAGCGCACTATCCAACGCCACCTCGCCCGCCGGGGCTTGAACCGCAAGGCGTTGTCGGCGACAGCGGTCACCTATGGCCGGTTCGAGGCCAGCGAGCCCAACGAGCTGTGGGTCGGTGACGCGCTGCACGGCCCGGTCGTGGGCGCCCGCAAGGCGATCCTGTTCGCGTTCTTGGACGATCACTCACGGGCCTTCACCGGGCACCGATGGACCTGGTTGGAGGACACGCTGCGCCTCGAAGCCGCGTTGCGGGCCGGGATCGAAGCCCGCGGCCTGCCCGGGGCGATCTATGTGGACAACGGCTCGCCGTTCGCTTCGCGTCAGCTCGATCGGGCTTGTGCCCAGCTCGGCATCCGTCTCATCCACTCCCGGCCCGGTCGCCCCGAGGGCCGCGGGAAGATCGAGCGGGTGTTTCGCACCGTCCGGGACCAGTTCCTCGTCGAGATCCGCGACGGTGACATCGCGGAGCTCGCCGACATCAACCGGCTCTTCGGCGCCTGGGTCGAGACCGTCTATCACCCCCGGCCCCACAGCGAGACCGACCAGGCGCCCATCGAGCGGTTCCTGGCCGCCGGCGCGCCGACACCACCGGGCCCCGGGCGGCTGCGGGAGGCGTTCTTGTGGTCCGAGACCCGTGTCGTGACCAAGACCGCAACAGTCAGCCTGCACTCCAACACCTACGAGGTCGACGCTGCGCTGGTCGGCCGCCGCGTCGAGCTGGTCTTCGACCCCTTCGACCTCACCGACATCACGGTCCGCTACCAGGACCGCGCGATGGGCCAAGCCGTGCCGCATCGGGTCGGCCGTCACAGCCACCCCCAAGCCCGTCCCGAGATCCCCGAGCCGCCCGTCGCGCCGACGGGCATCGACTACCTCGCTCTCGTCGACCAGCGACACCAGGCCGAAACAGCCAAACCCATCTCCTATGGCACCGCCTTCGGCGACGGCGACGTCATCGAGGCCGGACCCGACGACGGTCAACTCGCCGGTCAGCTCCGCATCCCCGTCCCCACCGGCGCCCCCATCCAGGAGACCCGCTCATGAGCATCGATCGCCTACGCGCTCACTACGGGTTCGGGCGCATGCCCTTCGCCAAGGGGCTCGCCCCCGGCATGCTGCACCGCCACACCGGCCACGCTGAAGCAGCCGCCCGGATCGCCTGGTGTGTCACCGAAGCCGCCATCGGCGTGATCTGCGGTGAGGTCGGCGCCGGCAAGACCGTCGCCCTGCGAGCCGCTCTCGCAGAGCTCGACACCTCCCGGCACACCGTCATCTACATCGGCAACCCCGCCGTCGGCGCCCGCGGCCTCTACGCCGCCATCATCAGCACCCTCGGCGGCACACCCCGGTTCCACAAGGCGTCACTCATCCCCCAGACCCAAGACGCCCTCGCCGCCGAAACCCACGAGCGCGGCAAACGTGTCGTGCTCGCCGTCGATGAAGCCCACCTCCTCGACGCCGACCAACTCGAAGAGCTCCGGCTCCTCACCAACGCCGACATGGACGCCACCTCGCCGTTCGCGCTCATCCTGGTTGGTCAACCCACCCTGCGGCGGCGCATCAAGCTCGGCGCGTTCGCCGCTCTCGACCAGCGCATCGCCCTGCGCTACACCCTCGCCGGCATGACCCTCGCCGAGACCGGCGACTACATCGGCCACCACCTCGACCTCGCCGGGCGCACCGACCGGCTCTTCTCCGACGACGCCGTCGCGCTCATCCATCAAGTCGCCCGCGGGCTACCACGAGCAGTCAACAACCTCGCCGTCCAAGCCCTCATCGCCGCCTACGCCGACCACAAGAACATCGTCGACGAGAACGCCACCCGGGCAGCCATCACCGAAGTCACCGCCGAATAGCCACGACAGCCTGACCACCCCCACCGTCACCACGACCACCCGCGGCGACAGCACAGCCATCAACCATCGTCACCGTCGCTGTCGCCGCCATGGTCATCATGACCGCCGGTCAACACGGCGTAGCCGTGGCGATGCCGCAGGGGCATAGCTGGACGCCTCCCCCGTCGAGCGGCTCATGGTGAACGTGGGAACCATCTCGGGGTCGCCCTCCC
>JBOGHK010000088.1:0-4092 GCA_050744325.1 Acidimicrobiales bacterium | reverse complement strand
CACGTCGTGACCGACTACAGTTCGTAGGAGCTACAGGAGGGGTCTTGATGTTGATCGGTTCGCTGCTGACGGCCGTGCCGGGGCTGGGTTGTGCCGTGATGATGGGCGGGATGATGTGGCTCATGCTCCGCGGCAACAAGCAGCAGGGCGGGCCCCCACCGTCCCAGGTGGCCGATGACCGTGACGCGCAGCTGGCCGATCTGCGCTCGGAGGTCGAGCGGTTGCGGGCCGAGGTCCGTGACCGGGACGAGCAGTCCGATCCGACCGCCTGAGTCGGCTACGGGGTGGGGTAGCGGAAGTCGGCGCGGGTGATCTCGTGGCTCATGGTCACGATGCGTTCGCGTGCGATGCGGCCTTGGTCGTCCAGCCAGAAGGTGACCCAGATGCGATCGCCGGGTAGGTAGAGGCGCAAGCCGTCCTGGGCCCGCAGGGGGTGGATGTCGTCAGCGGTTCCCGCAGCCCAGGGCTCGAGGTCGACGAACTGGGAGCCGGAGAGCTGGAAGGTCTGGGGTGTGACGACCGAGCCCGGGCCGCTGGTCGTGGTCTCGGTGAAGCTGACCGTGGGGACGGCCCGCATGCGGGCCACGAGGTCGGCGAGCAGCACGGGGTCGGGGGGCGTCGGGGGCGCGTCCAGTTCGGCCTGGTAGGTGCCATGTGGCCAGTCGGCCGTGTGGGCGGTGACGTCGAGGCGGGTGGTCCCGTCGGGCAGCGCGAGGCGTTGGGTGAAGCAGCCCGGCCCGCACGGGCGGGGCACCAACGTGATCCCGCGGCTGCCGGGCAGCTCCGCCTCGAGCTCGACGGTGGCGTCGGCAGCGGGCTCGCCGCCGGGGACGAAGACCTCGACCCTGAGTTGGTCGCCGCCCGCGGTCACCGACACGGTGAGGTTGCCGGCCAGCCCCGCGTCGCGCAGCACGGGGCCGGCGATCGGTGGCGGGCCGAGCAGGCTTGCACCCGCAGTCCCCGCCGGCCGAGGTGGCGCGATGTTGGTGAGCACCGCGGTCGCGGCCAGGACGCTGGCGAGCAGCGAGGCCTCGACGGGTGTGACCCGGCCGAGCCGCATCGTCCGCTGAAGGGCCAGGGCGCGGCGACCGACCGCAGCGGGGGCCAGCGCGCCAAGGAACAACGTGGTCTTGACGAGCAGGGTCTGCCCGTAGCCGGTCTCCCAGAGGTCGGAGGGCCGGTCGAGCAGCAGGAACGCGGAGCCGGCACCGGCCGCCGCGAGGACGGCGACGAGGACCGCGGCGAGGCGGGCGTAGCGGCGGGCGATCGCCAGCCTGTCGGTGGCGGTGCCGTCTCGGCGCAGGTCGACGACCAACAGGCCCAGCGCGCCCGCCCAGACCGCACCGGCCAGCAGGTGGACCGCGTCGAGCGCCAACCCGGCCGGACCGTTGTCCACCGCGCCGTGGCCCCGCCCAGACCAGGCCAGCGCCGCCGCGCCCACCGCGAGAGCGGTCGGCCAACGTCGCGGCAGCCGGCCGAGGGGCACGGCGACCGCGAGACCGGCCGCGGTGGCGGCCAGCAGCAGGCGTTGACGGGCCGGCTCGTCGCTGACCAGTGCGTCGGCCCACACCGCCACGACGGCGACCTGTGCCACCAGCAGACCGCCACGGTAGAGGTCCGGCCGGAACGTCGACGCCCGCGCCCACCCCGAGCCCAGGCTCCCCGCCGCGAGGGCGAGTCCCACGAAGAACAGCCACCCCGCCCCGACCCGCAGCGGCTCCGGCGCAGCCGAAGCCCGGCGAGCGGCCGGGATGGCCCCCGCCTCGGCGCCCACCCCGAAGGCGAGCTCACCCGCCGCTTGGTGGCCATCCTCGGCCACGACCTCCCAGGCCACCACGTACACCCCCGCTCGGTCGGTGGCCACGTCCGCGCGCAGGACCCGGCCGCCCTCGCTGCGTTCGGCCACCAGCGGCTCGCGGCGGCCCCCCACGGTCAGCGTCAGGCTCGCGCCCCGGGCGTCGAAGGCCTCGCTGAACTCCAAGGACACCTCCCGCGGCGCCACCTCGAGGCGCTCGCCCTGGGCGGGCACGGTCCGCACCAGGAACGTGTGCGCCCCCGCAGCCGGCACCCCCACCGGGCCGAACACGAGCATCGCCACACCCACCATCGCCAGGACGGCACCGCCCAGGCAGCGTCGCCCGCACCTGCGGCTCATCGCAGCCGGTCGACATGGAGCTGCTGGTACACGTCGAGCGCCACGAAGGCCACACCGGCCACGACGACCGTCAGGCGGGTGAACGCCAGCCGGGCGCAGACCCACCGCCCGCTCGCCTGGCCCACGAACCAACGCACGACCACAGCGATCCCCCCGGCGATCACGAGTGGGCTCGCCGGGTTGTACCACCACGCCCGACCAAGGTCACCGCGCAGAGTGGCCGCCGACCCCCGGGTCATCCCACAAGCCGGGTCCATGACCCCGACGAAGTGCAACGGCGAATGCACGTTGACCGGCGGCATCCCGAAGCGAGCCAACAACATGGCTGTGACCAGGCCGGCGACGGCCACCACCGAGAGCGCAGGGGACGGGTCGCGATCCGAACGGTCGATCCACAACCGCACGGACCGGCGCCTGGTCTCCGCCCGGCTCGGCCCTGTCACGTGGCGTTGTGCTCCCACATCGTGTCGTAGCGTGCCACCCGCCCGACCCCCCCGACCAAAGCCGGGTGGGGTCACCGTCTCGCCGTGCCGGGTCGCAGAGCCCAACCCGTAAACTACGACAGTGAGTCGTTGATCGGAGGGGTGCTGTGCGACCCGTCACCGTCGTGGTCATCGCGGTTCCGATCCTCGTCGGACTTGCCGGCGCGGCGATCTTCGGTGCCGCCCGACGGCTCGACTCCCGGCAGGTCACCCGGACCTTCCAGCGGCAGGGGATCGCCCGCGGTCGGCTCCCTGACCCCGCCGGCGACCCGGGGCCAGCCCCGACCGGCCGCGACATCGAGCTGGCCGCGAGCCGTTACTGGCGTCACGACGGGCGCGGCCTGGCCACGGTCGCACGGCCAGAGCCGGTGGCCTGGGTCCCGCCCGACAGCGAGACGCTCGATGTCAGCCGCCGCCAGTTCATGAACCGCGGCGTGGTGGCGTTGTTCGGCCTGGGGCTGTCCGGCTTCGGCTCCGCCAGCCTGGGGTTCCTGTGGCCCCGTGGCGGGGGTGGCTTCGGCGGCCGGATCAGCGTCGGCGCCCTGCCCGACATCGTCGCCCGCATCGACGACGGCGGCCGGGTTCCTCTACGTCCCCGAGGGCCGCATGTGGATCACCCGCTATCCCGAGGAGGCGTTGGGCAAGGCCCGCGCCACCTATTCGCCGTCCGAGCTGGCCGGCATGGAACGCGGCGTGGTCGCCCTCTACCAGAAGTGCCCGCACCTGGGTTGCCGCGTGCCCCAGTGCGTCACCTCGCAGTGGTTCGAGTGTCCTTGCCACGGCTCGCAGTACAACCAGGTCGGCGAGAAGAAGGGTGGCCCAGCGCCACGAGGGATGGACCGGTTCGCCATGCACATCAGCGGCGACACCTTCGCCGTCCTCACCGGCCAGATCATCCAAGGTCCACCGATCGGCACCAACACCACCGGCCAGGAAGCCGAAGGACCCCACTGCGTCACCAGCGGAGGCGACTGACCCGCAGCCGTTCCCCGCAAACGAAACGACAAGCAGTCGTACATCCGTGTTGTGGGCTCGGATCGATGGGATTACGCTGACCCCACCCCAGGTGGGGTGGAGGGTGTCGGATGAAGCCAACGTACAAGGGCCAGATCGTCAACCGTCTCAAGACCGCCCGTGGTCACCTCGACGCGGTGTTGCGCATGGTGGAGGACGAGGCCTACTGCCCTGACGTCATGAAGCAGCTGTCCGCGGTCCAGGGTTCGCTGGAGCGGGCCAGCCGGCTGGTGTTGCGCAACCACCTCGAGACCTGTGTCGCCGAGGCGATGCGCCAGGGCCGGACCACCGAGATCGTGGACGAGCTCATGGAAGCCCTGCGCTTCGACCGCATCAGCACCGGTCCCGGCCCCGAGCTCGCCCTCGTCGAGGGCGACGCCGCGTCATGACCGCCACCGATGCCCGGCCCGGCCGTGCCGAGCTGGACCTGGCCGTCTCGGG
>JBOGHK010000087.1:0-18777 GCA_050744325.1 Acidimicrobiales bacterium | reverse complement strand
CGTCCTCAGCGACCCGGTTGCTGTCGATGGCGTGCTCGACGCGCCGGAGCACCGCCTGGCGAGCGACGCGCAGCTCCACGCCCGGGGCGACCTCGAGGTCGAGCTCTTCGGGGCCGAGCACGGTGATGCGCCCGAAGATCCCCGCCGTCAGGATGACCTCGTCACCCTCCTCCAGGGACATCACCAGCTGCTGGTGGGCACGGACCCGGCGCTGCTGCGGAAGGAGGACCAGCACCCACAGCAGGCCGAATATGGACACGATGACGATCAGAGCTTCCATGGAACTCAGCGACCTTAGCCCCACTGCTTGGCGATGGCGTTCCGCATCTCTGCCAACGATCCGTCCCTGATCGCGAGGCGGATCTGGCGGACCAGATCGAAGGTCCACCACACGTTGTGCAGGGTCAGGAGACGGGGCGCGGTGGGCTCGTCCACCGCCAGGAGGTGGCGGAGGTAGCCACGTGACCAGCGGTCGCACACCGGGCAGCCACACGCCGGATCGACAGGACCGGGGTCCTCGGCGAACCGGGCGTTGCGCAGGTTCATCCGACCCGACGAGGTAAGCAGCGTGCCGTGACGGGCGAGTCGGGTGGGCAGGACGCAGTCGAACATGTCGACGCCTCGCGCGACAGCGTCGACCAGGCCCAACGGGTCGCCGAGGCCCATGAAGTAGCGGGGCCGGTCGGGCGGCAGGACCGACAGTGCGGCGTCGAGTGCAGGATGGGTCTGGTCGCGCTCCTCGCCGACCGAGAGCCCGCCTACGGCGTAGCCGTCGAAGCCGATGGCCGCGGTGCGCTCGGCGCTCTCGACGCGGAGGTCGATGTCGACCCCGCCCTGGACGATGCCGAACTGGCTGAGATCGGCACGGTCGTGGGCGAGGAAGGCGTGGCGCGCACGGTCCGCCCATTGGGCGGTGCGCTCGAGGTCGGCATGGATGACCTGGCGGGGTGACGGCAGCGTCGAGCACACGTCGAGCACCATCTGGATGTCGCTGCCCAGCTTGACCTGGATGTCGACCGCTCCCTCCGGAGTGAGGCGGTGGCGGCTGCCGTCGTAGGTCGAGACGAACGTCGCGCCCTCGTCGTCGACGTGCGGTTGGAGTGAGAACACCTGGTAGCCGCCGGAGTCAGTGAGGATGTGGCCATCCCATGCGGCAAATCCGTGGAGGCCGCCGAGGTTCGCGACGACGTCGGCGCCGGGCCGCAGCATCAGGTGGTAGGTGTTGCCCAACACCACTTCGGCGCCGAGCAGCTCGAGGTCGGCAGACGACAGCGTCCGCACTGCGCCACGAGTTCCGACGGGCATGAAGCAGGGAGTCGTGAAGCGGCCGCGGGTGGTGGTGACCGTCCCCGTCCGGGCGGCGCCGTCTGTGGCGTCGACCTGGAACGCGAGGGTCACGGTGCCCCTGCCCCAGGCTGGTCGCGGCGGTCGAGGAGCATGGCGTCTCCGAAGGAGAGGAACCGGTAGCCATGCGCGAGCGCATCGGCGTAGAGGTCGCGCCAGCGCGGCCCGACGAACGCGTCCACCAGCGCCAGCAGCGACGAGCGGGGCAGATGGAAGTTGGTGAGCAGCACGTCGACCATCCGCCAGTCGAAGGGCCGGTGGATGAACAGCTCGGTGCGACCGTCGCGCTGTCCGGTACGGGCGGCGGATTCCAGGGCACGGACCGCTGTCGTCCCGACCGCGACCACCCGGTCAGCCGCGTGGCAGGCGGCGAGCGTGGCCTCGGGCACCCGATAGCGCTCGGCGTGCATGTGGTGCTGCTCGACCTTGGCGGATTGCATCGGCCGGAACGTGCCCAGGCCCACTGCCAGTTCGACGGGGACGATCTGCGCTCCGGCCGCACGACAGCGGTCGATGACCTCAGGGGTGAGGTGGAGGCCCGCGGTTGGCGCAGCGACCGACTCCGGCCGGTCAGCGAACACCGTCTGGTAGCGCTCGGGATCCGCGAGGGGGGCGGTGATGTAGGGCGGGAGCGGCACGAGGCCGTAGCGGCCGAGGGCGTCGATCGTGTCGACACCGTCGCTTCGGACCTGGAGGCGGACCTCGCGGGTGCCGTCCTCACGGCCGCTGCCGCCGATCTCGACCGCGAGGTCGTCGCCCGCGTGCAGCACGGTCCCGTCGGCAGTGCGCCGACTGGGTTTCACCAATGCCTGCCAGGTGCGGGTGGCCGGGTCGGATTCCTCAAGGAGCAGCACCTCGACGGATCCGCCGGTCGGCTTTCGCAGCTGCAGGCGGGCAGGGAGCACCCGGCTGGTGTTCACCACCACGACGTCACCGGGCCGGACGAACGACGGCAGGTCGTGGATCCGTCGATGCTCCGGCTGCCGCCCCCGCCCCCGGTCAACCAGCAACCGGGCGTCGTCGCGCGGCTCGATCGGCAGCTGGGCGATCGCCTGCTCGGGCAGGTCGTAGTCGAACGCAGCGGTCTCCATGGGGCCGGCCAAACCTACCGGCACGGACCGCCCCCCGGTCTTGGCACCTCCTCGGCCTACGGGCCAGCGATCTTCAACGACTCCAGGTCTCCCCATGTCACTCGCCTGGCCGTGCTAGGCCATACGCCGTGAATCCGGCGGATGACCTGGACGGTCGACTGCGCGCCGCGGCGATCGCATGGCTCCGCACCATGCAGCTCACAACCGGCGGGCCGGTCCGCTATGAACAGGTGGCGGACTTCCGGTTCGAAGGCCAACGCATCCCGCTCATGGACCGAGGACGCGGAATCCGCAAGCCTCGGATGCTCGAAGCAGCGCTGAGCATCTTGACGGCGCACAGAGCTCAGCCTCATCAGCGACCCTATGACGACTCCGCTGGGCCGGACGGCTACCTCCGCTACAAGTGGCGTGGGACTGATCCCGAGCATGCCGAGAACCGCGCCCTTCGGCTCGCCTGCCAGCGACGACTTCCTCTGATCTGGTTCCGCGGCGTCGACCGCGGCCTCTATCTGCCGATCTATCCGATCTGGCTGGCCGACGAGGAGCCCGACTCCCATCAGTTCGTAGTGGCGCTCAACCTCGAGGAGATCGAACGGTGGGATACGGGGGGCGTCGTCGACCTGCAGCAACGGCGCCGGTACGCCGAACGCGTCGCACGCGATCGTCTCCACCAGCCGCTCTTCCGAGCCCGGGTGTTGACCGCCTACGAGAACCGCTGCGCCGTCTGTCGGCTACGACACCCGGAGCTACTGGATGCCGCACACATCCGGCCCGACATCAAGGGGGGCGAGCCCGTGGTCACGAACGGGATGTCGATGTGCAAGATCCACCACGCCGCCTACGACGCCGACATCCTGGGAGTGCACCCTAACTACCGGGTGCTGATCCGGCCGGATGTGCTCGTCGAGTCCGATGGCCCGACTCTTCGACACGCTCTTCAGGCGCTGCACGATGCAGCGCTCCAGGTGCCCCGCCAGCGACTAGCCCGACCTGACCGTGACCTCCTGGCCGAGCGCTTCGAACGGTTCCGCGAGGCGTCCTGATCCTGTCGGCCTACGGGCGGTTGGGGTCGGTCCAGAGGGTTGGCGGGGTCTCGGTGGGGCGTCGCTGAGGTGGGACGAGACCCAGGTGCTCCCAGGCGGCGGGCATGGCCACGCGGCCGCGTGGGGTGCGCATCAGCAGGCCCTCCTGGATCAGGAAGGGCTCGTAGACGTCCTCGACTGTCTCGGTCTGCTCGCCGACGCTGATCGCCAGGGTCGACAGGCCGACCGGGCCACCGGCGAACCGCTCGCACAGGGCCGACAGGACCGCCCGGTCGACCTTGTCGAGGCCCAGGCCGTCGACGCCGAACAGCGCCAGCCCGTCCTCGGCGGTGCGCCGGTCGACCCGGCCGTCGCTGCGGACCTCAGCGAAGTCGCGCACCCGGCGCAGCAGCCGGTTGGCGATGCGCGGCGTGCCTCGCGCCCGGCGGGCGATCTCCTTCGCGCCGGGCTGGTCGATGTGGACGCCCAGGATGCCGGCCGCGCGGTCGACGATCAGCTCGAGGTCGGCGGCCGTGTAGTAGTCGAGCCGGGCGACCAAGCCGAAGCGATCACGCAGCGGGCCGGTGATCGACCCCGTGCGGGTGGTGGCACCGACCAGCGTGAAGCGCGGCAGGTCCAATCGGATCGAACGGGCCGCCGGGCCCTTGCCCAGCACGATGTCGAGCTGGAAGTCCTCCATCGCGGGATAGAGGACCTCCTCGACGGCGCGAGGCAGCCGATGGATCTCGTCGACGAACAGGACGTCGCCGCCCTCGAGCTGGGTGATGATCGCCGCCAGGTCACCGGCGCGTTCGAGTGCGGGGCCGGACGTCGTGTGGAGGTGGGCGCCGACCTCGGCGGCCACGATGCCGGCCAGCGTGGTCTTCCCCAGGCCTGGCGGGCCGGCGAACAGCAGGTGGTCGGGTGGTTGGCCACGCCGCCGAGCTGCCTCGAGCAGGATCCCCAGGTGGTCCTTGAGCTCGGCCTGGCCGACGAAGTCGGCCAGGAGCCGAGGGCGCAACCCGTGGTCGACGGTGCGCTCGTCGTCGGATGCGGCCGCCGGATCGAGCAGTTCCTCACGCATCGGTCACCGCCCGACCTGGCGTCCGCTTGCCAGGCGTGCCAATGCCGCCCGCAACAGCTCCGCGGCCTCACCATCCTCGGCCAGGTCGGCGGACGCGGCCCGGATCTCGTCAGCCGAGTAGCCCAACCCGGCGAGAGCCGCCCGGACGTCAGCCCGCGCCGACGCGGGCCCGACAGCGGCGGCCGTGGCCGAACCGTTGCCGCTCGTGGCCGAGACGCTGGTCGCGATCTCGTTGTCGGGCACGTCGAGACGGCTCTTGAGCTCGATCAGCAGGCGCGCCGCGGTCTTCTTGCCGACGCCGGGCACGAGGCACAGCGCCGCGACGTCGTCGTCGAGCAGGATGCGGGCAAGGCCCGCCGGCGAGTGCACAGACAGGATCGCGAGTGCCAGTGCGGGCCCCACCCCGTGGGCCCCGAGCAATGCCTCGAACGTGACGCGCTCGTCGCGGCTGGCGAACCCGTACAGGGTCTCGGCGTCCTCGCGGACGTGATGATGCGCCCAGACGAACACCTCGTCGTCCAGCTCGCCGAGGGCGACCGTGGTGGTCGGCGCGACCGTGACCCGGTAGCCCACGCCCGCGACCTCGACCAGTACCTCGCCCTCTGTGCGATCGAGCAGCCGGCCGCGCAGCGACCCGATCATCCGGACACCTCGCCTGTGGCCAGGCGCGATGGTGTGACGACCTCGTTCGGGCCGCCGCTCGTCGTGTGCGTCTGGCCGGACCTCCGCTCGGCGCCCCGTGACGGCGGCGGCCGCCGGCGCGCCGTCTCGCCTCCGGCCGGTCGACGCTCGGACGTCGCACCGACCCGCTCGCGCAGGGGTGCGTAGGCCAGGTGGCACAGGGCGAGCGCCACGGCGTCGGCAGCGTCGACCGGCCGGAGTGGCGACCCGAGCCCCAGCAGTGTCTGCACCATCCGCTGCATCTGCTCCTTGTCGGCACCGCCCATGCCGGCGATGGCTTGCTTGACCTGGTTCGGCGAGTATTCGACGACCTCGCAGCCGGCACTCACCGCCTCGACCATGACCACACCCGCGGCCTGCGCCACCGGGATCGCGGTGCGCACGTTCACCTGGAACAGCACGCGCTCGATGGCGACGAAGGCCGGTCTGTGCTCGGCCAGCAGGGCGTGGACGTCGTCGCGCAGCGCGGCCAGCCGCCGAGCGACCGTGTGGTCGGGATCGGTGCGGATGACGCCGGCCGCGACCGCCCGCTGACGCCGCCCGTCCCGTTGGACCACGCCGTAGCCGCACCGGGAGAGCCCGGGGTCGATTCCCACCACGAACACGAGTTCGAACCTTACTCGAACCCTCCCCACCAACGGGTGGACCCACGCAGGCCCCCGCCCTGTCGCCGGGACCCTCGGCTAGTTCAGCTTCGCCCGCATGGCGCGAGCGGCCGCCCGGTCCCGCGTGCTCCCCCACCCATCGTCGACGATCGCGTCGAGCTCGGTTGCCGCGGCGTCGAAACGCCCGTTGGCGGCGAGCAGGGCGGCCAGCTCGCGCCGGTCCTCAGTAGTCGCGCCGGGCACGATCACCCGCAGGCACTGCGCCCACAGCGCGCCGGTCCGGTCGCCGATCCCCGCGTACGAGCGGCGCAGGTTGGTCAGCATCCGGGCCAGGATCGCCCGGTTGCCCACCGGCTCGAGGAACCGCTCCTCCAGCCGGGCGTTCGGCCCGTGCAGGGCCCGGAACAGCTTCTCGCAACCTTCGCGGTCGAGCCGGACCCGCCAGAAGGGGTCGAGGAACACCGCCGGGTCGAGCCGGTCGCGCACCAGGAAGTGGCCGGGCATCCCGATGCCGTCGAGCACCACCCCGAGGCGCCGTGCGACCTCCATGACCACCACCGACAGCGTGATCGGGATCCCCCGGCGCCGGTCGAGCACCGAATCGATCAGCGAGTTCCGCGGGTGGCTGTAGTCGTCGACGTCGCCTTGCAGCTCGACGTCCTGGAACAGGTGCCGAACCAGCCCGTCGAGCGTGGGTTCGCCACAGCCGGCAGCCAGCTTGTCGAGCCGGGCGAGCTGGCTGCCGAGATCGAGGTCGCGATCGGAACGCGCGTGGGCCGCGATCAGCAACGCCCCCACGTCGAGCCGACATTCCGTCTCCGGGCCGCGGACCAGGTCGGCAAACCGGTCAGTGACATCCACCGTCGTCACGGTATCTGCCGAGCCGAAATCTGGTGGGAAAGTGAGCCGATCCGTTCGCTGGTCACCAAGTTTCGGCTCGTGCGCCAATCGCTACGGAAGCTGGGCTATCGACGTCCGACCGGCGAAGCCGTCGTCGGGCCAGTGCCACCAGGCCACCTCGTCCTCGCCCTGCAGCCAGCACAGCCAGTACCAGCGGCCGTCGCGCGCCTGGGCGGGGAAGTCGATGAGGCCGCGCTCGATGTCGCGCAGCACGATGCCTTCGGCGGTCAGCTCTTCGACGCACGCCTTGATCGGCGACGGATCAGCCGGCACGACGCCGTGCCCGTTCTGCCTGACCAGACGCAGTCTGGTGGTCGTGTGGGCCTGGTAGTCGGCCCACAGGTCCTGTGCCCGTTCGACAACCTCACCCACCCACGGCAGCACGCCGTTCGCCTCGGCGACCGTCCAGGCTCGTGACGGTTCGTCCACGCCACGAGCCTCGCATCGTGCCGGACGACCCGCCAACTCACGGTGTCGCTCAGGTACCGAGGACCACCAGGCGCTGTTCGGTCATCTCGCGGACCGCGTAGTGCGGGCCCTCCCGGGTGTTGCCGCTGTCGCGCACACCGCCATAGGGCTGCTGGTCGGCGCGCCAGGTAGGCACCTCGTTGACCAGGACTCCGCCGTAGTCGAGGACCCGCGCGGCGCGCAGCGCGACGTCCAGGCGGCTGGTGTAGATGCCGGCCTGCAGCCCGTACTCGCTGTCGTTGGCCAGTGCAAGCGCCTCGTCGAGGCTGCTGTAGGCCGCGACGGCCACGACCGGGCCGAACACCTCGTCGCGGCACACCTTCATGTCGGGGGACACGTCGGTCAGCACGGTGGGCCGCAGCACCCCGTCGGCACCGACCTCGCCGCCGGTCGCCACCTTGGCTCCCTCGGCGACCGCATCGGCGACCCACGCGGACACCCGCTCGGTGTCGCCGCGGGAGATCAAGGCCGACACCTCGGTGGCTTCCTCCTCCGGAGGGCCGACCACCAGCGTGGACACCGCGTCGACGAGCGCCGCGACGAAGTCGTCGGCGATCGACTCGTGGACGAAGATCCGCTGCGTCGAGATGCACGACTGCCCG
Organism: Acidimicrobiales bacterium; assembly: GCA_050744325.1. GTDB lineage: Bacteria > Actinomycetota > Acidimicrobiia > Acidimicrobiales > VFJN01 > DASXTK01. Next base: position 10,980 of record JBOGHK010000087.1, on the reverse strand, counting down.
GCGTGGCTGAACCCCGCGAGCCGGATCTTCGCGGCCGCGGCCCGCCAGTCGCCGTCGGGCTCGAGGATGACCGGGCTGTTGTTCCCCAGCTCGAGGCTCACCTTCTTGCGGGCGGCGCGCTCGCGGATCCCCCAACCGACCGGAGGCGAACCAGTGAACGTGATCATCGCGACATCCGGATGGCCGACCAGCGCATCCCCCACCGTCCGCCCGCCGCCGGTGACGACGTTGAGCCACCCCGGGGGCAGGCCGCAGTCCTCCAGCAGCAACCGGGCGAGGAGCAGCGCGGTCAGCGGGGTCTGGCTGGCGGGCTTGAGCACGAGCGGGCAACCCGCGGCGATGGCCGGTGCGACCTTGTGGGCCACCAGGTTGAGCGGGAAGTTGAACGGTGTGATCGCGCCGATCACCCCGATCGGAACACGCAACGTGAACCCGAGCTTGCCCTCCCCCGCCGACGACGCGTCGAGCGGGACCATGTCGCCGGTCAACGTGCGGGCCTCGGCCGCGCTGAAACGGAAGGTGTCGGTGGCCCGTGCCGCCTCGATCCGGGCTGTCTGCAGGGGTTTCGCTGCCTCGCGCGCGATCGAGCGTGCGAAGGTCTCGAGTTGCGCGTCGAGTGCTGCGGCTGCGCGCCCGAGGATCGCCGCGCGCTCGTGGGCGGGCAGCGGTGCCGCAAGACACTCACGCGCTGCGTTCACCGCGGCGTCGACCTCGACCGGCCCACACGCCGGGACACGGCCCAGCAGCCCACCGTCGTACGGCGACCGCACCTCGATCTCTTCCTCGGTGGTGACCCAGCTGGCCCCGATGGGCACTGCCTGGAGCATCTCGTCGGTGGTCTCGTCATCAGGACACATCGAGTCGCCTCCTCAGCGATCGCTCACCGGAGCCGGTGCAGCCGCCACGTTCCGACCCCACCCTGTCACTTACCCGGTCCAAACCCGCCGTCGTACCCCGTGACGCGACTACGGTCCGACTACGCATGGTGAGGCATCCCTTCCTCGACTGGCCGGGGCCCATTCCCTTCGCCCACCAAGGCGCGCACCGCGCCGGTGGCCCAGGCGAGAACACCATGTCTGCCTTCGAGGCGGCCATAGAGATGGGATACCGCTACATCGAGACCGATGTCCACGCCACCGCGGACGGCGTCCTGGTCGCAGTCCACGACGACACCCTCGACCGGGTGACCGACCGCAGCGGTGTGATCGGCGACCTGCCCTGGTCCGAGGTGCGGCGCGCCCGGGTCCAGGGCACCGAGCCCGTGCCGCTGCTGGAGGATCTCCTCGGGTTGTGGCCCGACATCCGGGTCAACATCGACCCCAAGCACGACGCCGCGGTCGATCCCCTGGTCGACGTGATCCGCCGCACCAAGGCCGTCGACCGCGTGTGCATCGGTGCGTTCTCCGACCGTCGCCTGGCCCGGGTCCGCGCCCTGCTCGGCCCTCGGCTATGCACCTCGATGGGGCCGCGGCAGGTCGCTCGCCTGGTCGCCGCGTCCCGCGGCTTGCCCTCGGGCCGGTTCACCGCGGCGTGCGTCCAGGTGCCGACCCGACGTGGCCCGGTCCCCCTGGTCACGTCCCGATTCGTCGAGGCGGCGCACCAACGGGGCCTGCCCGTCCACGTCTGGACGGTCAACGAGCCCCCGGAGATGCGCCAGCTCCTCGATCTCGGGGTCGACGGCCTCATGACCGATGCGCCCGACGTGTTGAAGCAGGTGATGGATGAGCGATCCGCGTGGGTGAGCTGACTGGTGGACCTGACCTGGTGGACTTGACCCGATGGACCTGACCGACGACCCGCAGCACAAGGATCTGACCGACGCCGAGGACCTGCTCCGCCTGTACCGCGGCCTGCTGCATCCCCGGCTCATCGAGCAGAAGATGCTGGCGCTGCTCCGCCGGGGCGACCTGTCCAAGTGGTTCTCCGGCATCGGGCAGGAGGCCGTCTCGGTGGGCATCGTGGCGGCGCTCCGCGACGACGACTGGATCCTGCCGACCCACCGCAACCTCGGTGTGTTCACCGGGCGGCATCTCGACCTCGCCCGCCTGTTCCGCCAGCTGCTCGGGCGGGAGGGTGGCTTCACCCAGGGCCGCGACCGCACCTTCCACTTCGGTACCCTGGACCACCACGTGGTGGGCATGATCAGCCATCTGGGTGCGATGCTCCCCGTGGCCACCGGCCTCGGTCTGGCGGCGACCCTGCGGGGTGAGCCACGGGTCGTGGTGGCATTGGTCGGCGACGGCGCGACCAGCGAAGGCGACGTCCATGAGGCGATGAACCTGGCCGCCGTGTGGAAGCTGCCGGTGATCTTCGTCGTCGAGAACAACCACTGGGGGTTGTCGACCCCGGCGACCGAGCAATACGCGTGTGCCGAGCTAGTGGATCGCGCTGCCGGCTACGGCATGCCGGGCGAGCGCCTCGACGGCAACGACGTCCTGCTGGTCCGTGACGCCGTGCTGCGGTCGGCCGCCTACGCACGCGCGGGTCACGGTCCCACGCTGCTCGAATGCGTCACCTACCGGATGCGCGGCCACGAGGAGGCCTCGGGCACCGGTTACGTCCCCGCGGAGGACCTGGAGTTCTGGGCCGAGCGCGACCCCGTGGTCCGGGTCGAGGAGGAGCTGGAGGACCGCGGCTGGCTCGATGCCGTCGGCCGCGACCGGATGCGGACCGACCTGCAGGCCGAGATCGACAAGCTCGTGGCCGATGCCCTCGACGCCCCGTTGCCGCGCTCCGACCGTGCCACCGAGCTGGCCGACGTCTGGGCGCCCATGCGGCCGATCAGCCGCAGTCGCGGCCGCGAGGTCGAACCGGCCCCTGAGGGTGGGCGTCGGCAGCCAGCTGCGGGGGCGGGTTCGGAGAGCCCGCAGGACACGCGCTACCTCGACGCGATCACCGAGGGCCTGCAGGTCGCACTGGCCGCGGACGAGCGGGTGCTGCTGATGGGCCAGGACATCGCCGAGTACGGAGGGGTGTTCAAGGCGACGGCGGGCCTGGTCGAGCAGTTCGGCCGCCAGCGGGTGCGCAACACGCCGATCATCGAGTCGGGCGCGCTGGGCGCCGCGCTCGGTCTCGCACTCGACGGGTTCCATCCCGTCGTCGAGATGCAGTTCGGCGACTTCGTGTCCTGCGGCTTCAACCAGCTGGTCAACAACCTGGCCACCACCCACTACCGCTGGGGCGCTGGCGTGCCCGTCGTGGTGCGGGCGCCGGTCGGCGGCGGGCTGGGTGCCGGGCCGTTCCACTCCCAGAACGTCGAGGCCTACTTCTGCCCGGTGCCGGGGCTCAAGGTCGTGGCGCCAGCAACCCCCGCCGACGCGAAGGGGTTGCTGCTGGCGGCGCTGGACGACGGCAACCCGGTGCTGTTCCTCGAGCACAAGTGGCTCTATCGCAACGCCGCCGGCCCGGTCCCCGAGGGGCATTACACGGTGCCGATCGGGCGCGCCCGAATCGCCCGGCCGGGCACGGAGGCCACCGTGGTCACCTACGGCGTCGGTGTGCCCTGGGCGCTCGAGGCCGCCACGGCGCTGGCGGACGCCGGCGAGGGCGAGGTCGAGGTGGTCGACCTTCGCTCGCTCCGGCCCTGGGATCGGGCATTGGTGCTCGACTCCGTAGGCCGCACGTCACGGGTGCTGGTGCTGCAGGAAGCACCGTTGACCGCGGGGTTCGGGGCCGAGGTCGCGGCGACCATCGCCGACGAGGCGTTCGAGTACCTCGACGCGCCGGTCCGCCGGCTCGGGGGGCTCGACAGCCCGGTCCCGTTCGCTCGGCCCCTGGAGGCCGTGTGGTCCGCCAAGGAGCAGGTGGTCCCGGCGCTGCGCAGCCTCCTGGCGTTCTGACGGCCACGACCAGGGCGGTCGTTGCCCGCGCGGTCGCTGCCGGACGTCGAGCTCACCGGTTCGGTCGTCCACCGTTCCGACACGATCCCCGCAGCGTGGCGGACTACGCCGCCTCCACTCGGGCGACGGTGTCGTCGCGGCTGAGCGACACCCAGACGCCCCCGTTGGAGGCGACGACCCCGAGTGGCCCGTCACCGACCGGGATTGACGTGAGCGCGGTGGCACTCGGCCCGTCGATGAACGTCGCGCTGTCGGCCACGTTGTTGATCACCCAGACGTTGTCTCCGTCGATCGTGATCCCCGCGGGCCCGTCCTCGACCTGGACCTCGGCGACGACCTCGAGGGTCTCGGGGTCGATCTGGCTCACCGTGTCGCTGTCCCGCTGAGCGACCCACAGCCCTGAGTCGCCGATGGCCATCGCGTCCAGGTCGCCAGGGACCGCCACCGTCTCGACAATCTCGAAGCTGGAGGGGTCGATGGCAGCGACCGTTCCCGGTGAGGTGTCAGGCGGTAGTGAGGTCGTGGTCGCCTCCGGGTCGATGCCGTAGCTCACGTAGACACGTTCGTCCGTCGCGACGATGCCGGACAGGAAGTCCAGCTGGTCGTTGACCACCTGTACCTCGTAGCTGGTCGGGTCGACGCGGTAGAGGACGCTGTCAGCGGCCACCCACAGTGCTCCGGCCCCGAAGGCCAGGTCATGAGGGGTGCCAGGAGTGTCTACCGTCGCGACCTCGGTGAAGCCCCCAGGGTCGATCTCGGAGACCTGGTCCGATCCGCGACGAGCCACCCACAAGGAACCGTCGCCCAGCACCATGCCAAGCGGCTCGCCGCCGACCGAGATGGTGTCGGCCACCTCGCCGGCCCCGAGGTCGATCCGGGAGATGTTGTCGGTGCCGGCGAGGGTAGCGCCCGAGTAGAGGCTGTCGCCGTCGATCGCCAGGCCGTCCGGGAACGAACCGACCGGGATCGTCGCGGCCACCTCGAGCGTCGGGGCCTCGGGCGGCTCGCCGCCGTCACCCCCGCCTCCGTCGTCGTCGTCACCGCCGTCGTCGTTGGTCAGCTGCACCACGGCGAACACCAGCACGGCGGCGACCACGACCACGGCCAGACCACGCTGCAGCAGGCGTTGGCGCGAGGCGCCGCCCGGCTTCACCTGGGGCCCAGGCTGCGTCTCCCGGGGTGGAACAGGGCCGAAGCCGCGGGTGGCATCCGCCTGCTCCAGCGGCGGCGACTCGTACGCTTGCACCGGCTCCCGGCTCGTCGGCGCTTCGGACGACGCCGCAGGAGTCACGTGCGGCTCCACGGGCGGACTCGGTGGTGGCAGCGGCGGCTGTGCCGAGCCCGGGCCGGGTGCGGACCGGGTCTCGGACCAGGGCGCGGTGGATGCCGGGATCGGCGGCGGCGCGGGGGCTGGTGGTGGACCAGGCGGCGGTGGCGGACCGGGCGGAGGAACCGGCTGCGGCGGCGGAAGGGACGCGGACGCGCCAGGCCCGCCGGCCGGGCCGGGGCCGTCGATCCGGACCGCAGGCACGATCGCCGTCGTCCATGACTCGCCCACCATCCGCGCCGCGCCGAGGGCCACGGCGTACTTGGGGTGGGCATCCACGAAGTACGGGCGGCCCAAGGTCTCGGCGAGCAGCTGGCCGACCAGCGGCATGCGAGACGAGCCGCCGACCAGCAGCACCCGGTTGACCTGCTCGGCCGTGAGGTCGGCCGAGGCGATGGCGCGGCGGAGCGCGTCGATCGTGTCGTCCAGCACCGGACGGACCATGACCTCGAGCTCGGCTCGGGTCAGGCGCACCTCCATGGTCCGGTGCGGAAGGACGACCGGGATCGTCACGTCGGTGTCGGCCGAGAGCGCCTCTTTGGCCTCGACGCAGTCCTGACGCAGCCGGGCCACGGCCTGGACGATCACCGGGTCGTCGGCCGGCAGCCGATCCAGCTCGCCGTCGAGTGCCTGGTTCACGTGGGCGAAGACCGCCTCGTCGAAGTCGATGCCTCCCCGTCGCTCGATTCCCTCAGGGTCGCCCAACAGGTCGAACCCAGCGGCCGTCTTGCGGAGGATCGCCGCGTCGAAGGTGCCGCCACCCAGGTCGTAGACGGCGATGACCTCACCGGCCGCCACGCGCTCGGTCGCGGCGTACGAGATCGCCGCGGCGTCCGGCTCGGTGAGCGTCACCGCACTGCTGATCTCGGCCAGCCGGATCAGCTGCGCCAGCAGCTCCTGCTTGTACAACCCCCAGTTCGCCGGGTAGGTCAGCGCGATCCGGTCGGGTGGCCCGCCCTCCTGTCGGGTCACGTGGTCGACGATCCCGCGCAGCAACCTGGCGCTCAGGGCCTCGGCCGACAACGGCGCGCCACCCAGGATCACGGGCACGCTGTCGCCGATCCGGCGCTTGAACTCGCGGGCCAGCCGTTCGGGCTCGGTCGCCCCCCGCCGCAGGGCCGGCTCGCCGATCAGGAACTCGCCGTCCCGGGTCACCAGCACGGCCGAGGGCACGACCGTGGACCGGTTTCCCAGCGAGATCATCTCGGCCGTCCCGTCGCGGTAGCGCGCCGCGGCCGAATAGGTCGTCCCGAGATCCACGCCCAACCCGTAGCTCATGTGCCGCCTTCCACGTGCTGCTCACCCGGCAAGCTACGGACGTTACCCGTCTGGCTGCCCCATCCCGTGTGGTTCTCAAGACAGCACGGAACGGTCCGTCAGTTGGTCCCTCGGTCGACCCGCCACCTCGGCGATGAGGTCGAGCTCGATTGGCGGGTGCTTCAGTCCAGGCTGCGCAGGGCGGTCACCAGCGAGCCGAGGCCACGGTCGAGCTCGTCGTCGGTGATCGTGAGCGGCGGGGCCAGCCGTAGGACGTTCTCGTCCGGGCCGCACGACAGCACGATCACGCCGTCGACCAGGCAGCGCTGGCAGACCGCGGTGGCGGCCCCCGCGTCGGCGAGCTCGATGCCGATCATGAGGCCGATGCCCCGGATGTCGCGGACGACGCCCAGGCCGGCCGCCTCGGCCCGCAGGCGGTGGAGTACCTGCGGGCCGATCGTCCGCACCCGCTCGTAGATCCGGTCCTCGACCAGCACGTCGAGGGTCGCGAGCGCCGCCGCGCAAGCCACGGGGTTCCCGCCGAACGTCGAGCCGTGGGTGCCCGTCGGCCAACGCTCCATCAGCGCACGGGATGCGACGATCCCGCCGAGCGGCATCCCCGAGGCGATCCCCTTGGCGAACAGCACGACGTCGGGATCCACCCCATAGGCCTCGGCCGCGAACGGGTGGCCCGTGCGTCCTGCGCCGGACTGCACCTCGTCGAAGACCAGCAGGATGCCGTGGCGGGTGCAGCGCTCGCGCAGGCCCTGCAACCAGGCCTTCGGCGGCGGGACGTAGCCACCTTCGCCCAGCACGGGCTCGACGATCATCGCCGCCACCGTCGAGGGGGGTGCCTGGAGCGCGAACATCTGGTCGAGCCGGGCCAGCGCGTCCGCGACCGCAGCATCGGGGCTGGCGTGCTCGTGGGGCAGGCAGTAGGGCGCGTGGTGGACCGACGGCACCAGCGGCTCGTAGCCCTCGCGGTAGCGCGCCTTCGCGGTGGTCAGCGTCGTCGCTCCCAGCGTGCGGCCGTGGAAGGCGCGGTGGAACGCGACGAGCCCTGGGCGTCCGGTGGTCCGGCGGGCCAGCTTGATCGCGCCGTCCACGGCCTCGGCGCCGGAGTTCGCGAAGAACACCTGGGGTTGGTCCACGAACGGGCACAGGTCGCCGATCCGCTCGGCGAGCTCTACGTTGCGCTGGTGGTGGACGACCACCGACGTGTGCACCAGCGTGCGCGCCTGCTCGGTGATCGCCGCGACGACGCGGGGATGGGAGTGCCCTGTGCTGTTCACCGCGATCCCGGCACCGAGGTCGAGGAAGCGGCGGCCTTCGACGTCGAACAGCCACGAGCCCTCGCCGTGGGTCGCGACGACGTCGTAGTAGCGCGGCAGAACGCCGGCGAGCGCGGCTTCGTCGCGGGCGAGCCAGTCCTTGGTGTCCTTCGTCGCCTCGGTGCCGGGATCGCGGTGAATGGTCATCGCGACACCTCGCGGTCGCGCTCGTCAGGATCGCGGCTGTCCTGGTCGAGTCGCTGCGTGTCGATCTGGGCCCGTTGCAGCGTGCCCGAGTAGTCCACGTACACCGTCTTGAGCTGGCTGAACTGCTCGATGCCGCGCGTCCCTGCCTCTCGGAAGCCGTTGCCGGTGTGCTTGGTGCCGCCGAACGGCAGCGGGATCTCGGCACCGATGGTCGGCGCGTTGACGTAGACGATGCCGGTGTCGATCGCGTCGACGGCCCGCAGCGCCTGGTTGACGTCGCGGGTGTAGACCGCGGCCGACAAGCCGTACTCGACGCTGTTGACCACCTCGACGGCATCGGTCAGCTCGGTGGCCTCGATCACGGCGAGGACGGGGCCGAACACCTCTTCACGCGCGATCCGGTGCTCGGGTCGGACGCCGGTCAGCACGGTCGGCGCGTAGAACGCACCTGCGGGACAGGACGCGACCTCGACCTGCTCGCCGCCACAGGCCAGCTTCGCGCCCTCGTCGACCGCCATCCCCACCATCTGGTGGATGCGCCGCGCCGAGTCGGCGGCGATCACGGGCCCGACGTCGGTCGAAGGCTCGAGCGGATCGCCGAGCCGGAGCTCGACAGCCCGGGCCACGAGCCGCTCGGTGACGGCGTCGGCGACGTCGGGGTGGACGATCAGGCGGGACGTCGACGTGCAGCGCTGGCCCGACGTGCCGAAGGCGCCGAAGATCGCCCCGTCCGTCACCAGGTCGAGATCGGCGTCGGGCCGCACGATCATCGCGTTCTTGCCGCCGAGCTCGAGCGACACGAGGCGGGGGCCGGTCTCCATCGCGGTGGCCGCGACCTTGCGGCCGGTCGGCACCGAGCCGGTGAAGCTCACTGCCCCGACGCCGGGGTGGACGGCCAGCGCCGCGCCCGCCTCGGCGAAGCCGGTGATCACCTGGACCAGACCGTCGGGCACGCCTGCGGCATGGCAGGCGTCGACGAAGGCATGGCAGCAGGCGGGGGCGTGCTCGGAAGGCTTGATGACCACGCCGTTGCCCGCGAGCAGAGCAGGGAAGATCTTCCATGATGGGATGGCGACCGGGAAGTTCCAGGGCGTGATCATCCCGACGACGCCGACGGGCTGGCGGGTGGTCCAACAGATCTTGTGGGCGAGCTCGGAGGGGACCATGTCGCCCATCGCTGCACGACCTTGACCGGCGACGAACGCCGCCATGTCGACGGCCTCCTGGACGTCGCCGCCAGCCTCGATGCGGATCTTGCCGGCCTCGCGGCTGACGAGCTCGGTGAGCTGGTCCTTGCGTTGGGCCAGGACCCGGCCCGCGGCCGCGACCACGTCGGCCCGTCCCGGCACCGGGACCTGGCTCCAGGAGCGCTGTGCATCGGTGGCGGCCACGACGGCACTGTCGACGTCGGCGGCGTTATGGATCGGGTACTCCCCGATCACCTCGCCCGGACGTGCGGGGTTGGTCGAGGCGAAGGTGGCAGCGGCCACGGGCGCTTGAAACGTATGTTCCACCATGGATCGGGATCGTATCGTCTGCTCCATGAGCGAGAACAGTGTTGAACCTGCCCCCGACGATGGGTCTCCGGACCCTTCTTCGGGGGCGAGCTCGACGCGGCTCGACGACGAGGTGGCGACCCGCATCGCTGAGCGCCGACTGCTCTTGTCACCCACCGAACGGCGGGTGGCCGAAGTCATCCTCCAGCAGCCCGACTTGGTGGCGTTCGGCACCGTCGCGCGGGTGGCCAGCACCGCGGGAACGTCCGGCGCGTCCGTGCTCCGCCTTGCCGACCGTCTGGGCTACCAGGGATTCAGCCAGCTCCAGGCCGCGGTCCAGCGGGCCATCGGCCAACAGCTCCGGCCGGCGGTCGAGCGCATCCAGACGGCAGCAGCACCCGCCGGGCTCGACGTCGTCGCCCTCACCCTGCAGGCCGACCTCGACAACGTGGAACGGACCATGCGCGCCGTCACCCCCGAGGCCTACCGGCAGGCGGTGGCCCTGCTGGCCCAACGGCGGCGCCCGATCCGCATCCTGGCGGGGGATGCCGTCGCGGGGGTCGCGACCCAGTTCGCCTCGGGACTCGGCCTGCTGCGGCCCGACGTCGCGGTCGTCGCCGGGTCGGACGTCGCGGTCGCCCGGCAGCTGGCCTCGGTGCTGCCGGATCGCTCGCCGGTGCTGGTGGCCATCGACCTGCGGCGCTACGAGCGCTGGGTGGTCGAGCACGCCTGCCGGGCGGCGGACGCCGGAGGCGAGGTCATCGCGCTCACCGACAGCCTGCTCTCCCCGCTGGCGGCACTGGCGCGGGTGAGCTTCACGGTCCAGGCCGAGGGGGCGGGGCCGTTCGACAGCCTGGTCGGGCTGCTTGCGCTGAGCAACGCGTTGGTGAGTGGCGTGGCCGGGCGCCTCCGCCGGAGCGCCACCCCCCGCCTCACCGCGGTCGAGGACGCTTGGCGTGCCACCAACGCCCTCCTCGACCCGTAGTAGCTCCCTACGAACCTAATCTCGCCGCGAGTCTTGCGACTGCTCGGGGCTCCACGCGGTAAGGCGCAACGAGTCCTGGCCGTCGTGTTGGATGCAGGCCCAGGGTCGGCGCTCTCCCATGCGTCGGCACTGGCTTGGTGGAGGGTGCCTGGGTTCACGCTCGACGAGTTGCACGTCACCCACACCCGCGACGGTGTCCACCGCCCTCGACGGCTGGCCCACTACGTGCACGACAAGGTGTTGTTGTTGCCGGACCACCACGTGCGTGTGCTCGACCGTATTCCTGTCGTCACTCCCGGGCGGGCTCTGTTCGACCTCGCCGGAACGCCTGGGATCCACCCGCTGCGAGTCGAACGTGCCGTCGACAACGCGTGGAACAAGCGCCTCGTTTCTGGCAAGACGCTGCATGCCATGCTGCGCGAGCTCGCCCGGCGGGGACGTCCCGGCATCAGGATCATGCGCGAGATCCTGGACAAGCGCGGGCCGGACTACGTAGCGCCGGCCAGCAACCTCGAGGCCCGCGTCGAACAGATCCTGGCCAACGACGGGCAACAGGCACTCCGGGCGGGACGTCGCCGAGCCTCCGCCATCACGAACC
>JBOGHK010000086.1:0-111717 GCA_050744325.1 Acidimicrobiales bacterium | reverse complement strand
GCCGGGGACCCGTCGTCGGGGGCAGGTTCGACGAGTCGGCTCCATGAAGCGCTGGAGGGACTGCGGCTGGTACGCCGCCAACCGGTCCTGCTCGGCGCGATCTCCCTCGACCTGTTCGCCGTGCTGTTCGGGGGCGCCGTCGCCCTGCTCCCGGCGATCGCCGAGGAGCGGCTCGGCGTGGGGGCGGTCGGTTTCGGCTGGCTCCGCGCGGCGCCGGGCATCGGCGCTGCGCTGGTGATGCTGCTGCTGGCGGTCCGTCCTGTCCGGCGCCGGGTCGGACGGACGCTGCTGGCCGCCGTGGCGGTGTTCGGCCTGGCGACGATCGTCCTCGGCACCACCCGCAGCTACGCGGTCGCGTTCGCTGCGTTGGTGGTGTTGGCGGGCGCCGATGCGCTGAGCGTGTTCATCCGGGTCACGCTGGTGCCGCTGGTGACACCGGCGGCGGCCCGGGGTCGCGTGCTGGCGGTGGAGAACGTGTTCATCGGGGGGTCCAACGAGCTCGGGGCGTTCGAGTCTGGCGTGACCGGCCAGGTCCTCGGCCCGGCGCTGGCGGTGAGCTTCGGTGGTGTGGCCACGCTCGTGGTCGCGGCGACCTGGTGGCATCTGTTCCCGGCGTTGCGGCGCGTCGACCGGTTCCCGGACCACCGTGGGTCCGACCTCGAGGCGCCCCTCGACGGCCAGCCAGTAACCTGACGCTGGTGTCATAGATCGTCCTGCCTAGGGGAGAGCATGGCGGAAGCGAGGGCGAGGTCGTCATGGGTCGACCTCACGCGCCTGTTCCGCCCGCAGTCGGTGGTCGTCGTCGGCGCGTCCGACGCGGCGGGGCGCCCCAGCGCCGCCATGACCCGCAAGATCCAGGCCTGGGCCGAGCACCACGGTGCAGCCGTGCACCTGGTCAACCCCAACCGGGCGACGGTCGCCGGTCGACCGTGCGTGGCGTCGGTCAACGACGTCCCGGGTGAGATCGACCTGGCGGTGATCCTCACCGGCGACGCGGTGAGCGCCTTCCGTGACCTGGTGCCTCGGCGGGCCCGGTTCGCGGTCATCTTCACCGCTGGGTTCGCCGAGGTCGGCGGCGACGGCGAGCGACGGCAGGCCGAGCTGGCCGAGCTGGTCGCGGCGAGCCAGACCCGCCTGCTCGGCCCGAACACCAACCTCAACGCCTTCGAGACCTTCCGCACCGACCTGCCAGGGCCACGCCTCGCGCTGATCACCCAGTCCGGACACCAGGGCCGCCCGGTGTTCCAAGCGCAGGACCTTGGGATCGCGATGGCCTACTGGGCGCCGACGGGCAACGAGGTCGACCTGGAGTTCGCCGACTTCGCGGCATGGTTCGCCAGGCAGCCCGACGTCAGGGCGATCGCCGCGTACATCGAGGGATTCAAGGACGGACGCAAGCTGATCGAGGCTGCCGGCCAGGCCGTGGAGCACGGCGTGCCCATCGTGTGCGTCAAGGTGGGCCGCACGCCAGAGGGCCAGTCGATGGCCCAGTCGCACACCGGGCACCTGACCGGTCACGACCGGGTGATCTCGGCGGCGTTCCGCCAGCACGGCATCACCCGGGTCGACGGGCTGGACGAGTTGCAGGACACCGCGGCGATGCTGTGCCGTGCCGCGCCCCCCGTCCGTGGAGGGGTCTGTGTGTACGCGATCTCGGGTGGGACCGGGGCGCACGTGGCCGACCTCGTCGCCGAGGCCGGCCTCGACCTCCTCGAGCTCGCTCCGGCCACGCAGGACGCGTTGCGCCAGTGGATCCCCGACTACCTCCGGGTGTCGAACCCGGTGGACAACGGCGGCGCCCCGTCGGCGGACTGGCGGGGCCGCAAGATCCTCGACGCGCTGGTCGCCGACCCGTCTGTGGCCGTGGTGATCTGCCCGATCACCGGTGCGTTGCCGTCGTCCTCGCTGCCGCTGGCCAACGACCTCGTGGCCGTGGCCGAGACCACCGAGAAGCCGATCTGTGTCGTGTGGGGCTCGCCGGTCGCCGAGTCGGAGCCCGCGTACCAGGCGCTGATCGCGTCGTCGCGCGTGATCACGTTCCGGACCGTCCGGAACTGCGTGCAGGCGGTGCGGGCGTACCGGGACTGGCACGCGTTCCAGGCGTCACTCAAGGTCCGTGGCCCCTCGTCGGCCGAGGCTCCCGCCCGGACCGCACGCGGGATCCTGCCGCAGGGCGCCGGGCCGGTCACCGAGCATGCAGCGAAGCAGGTGCTCGCGGCCTACGGGATCGCCAGCCCCCGGGAGGAGGTCGCGGCGTCGGTCGACGAGGCTGTGCACGCCGCGTCGGCCATCGGCTTCCCGGTCGTGCTCAAGGCGTCGGCGCCCGATCTGACGCACAAGTCCGACCGCGGCCTGGTCCGGGTCGGCCTGACCACGGTGCACGCCGTGTGGGCCGCCGCCACCGAGCTCCTCGAGGAGGCACCCGAGGTGCTGGTCGCCGAACAGGTCAGTGGCGGTGTGGAGTGCGTGCTCGGCCTGACCCACGACGACCTGTTCGGACCGACCGTGCTGTTCGGGATGGGCGGCGTCCTGGTCGAGCTCTACCGCGACGTCACGTTCCGGGTGCCGCCGTTCGACGTCGCCGAGATCAGGAGGATGCTGGGCGAGGTCCGGGGCACCGCACTGCTGGACGGATTCCGGGGGCAGCCGCCCTCCGACGTCGCCGCACTGGTCGACGCGGTGATGGCGCTCCACCACCTGGCTCTGGACCACGGCGACCGGATCGCCGAGCTGGACGTCAACCCACTGCTGGTCCGGCCCGTGGGCCAGGGCGTGGTGGCCCTCGACGCGCTGCTGGTCCGGCGCTAGTCGGTTGTCGAGGACCGGGTTCCGTGGCCACCGACCTCCGCCGCCGACACGCCCGCCAGCAATGCCGCCCGCTGGGGCCGCACGAGGATCGACGGGTCACCGCGCCGGGAGGCGGGTGACGTGGTCGCCGAGAGCGCGCTGCGGGACCGGACGGCGATCGCCGGGATCGGCCAGACGGCGTTCGCCCGCGCACACCAACAGTCGGAGACCGAGCTCGCCCTGGAGGCGATCGGTGCCGCGCTCGACGACGCCGGGCTCGATCCTGGCGACGTCGACGGGTTGTGCTCGTACACGCTCGAGACCACCGACGAGGTCGAAATCGCCCGCAACCTCGGTCTCGGCGACATCACGTTCTTCGCGCAGGTCGGCTATGGCGGCGGCGCGGGCGGCGCGGTCGTCGGCCATGCAGCGCTGGCGGTCGCGACCGGGCGCTGCCGGGTGGCCGTCGCCTGGCGGTCGCGCAAGCGGGGAGCTGCGGCGTCCCGGCCGTGGGCCAACACCCCCGCCCGGCTGCGGGGCGACCGAGCCTTCACCCGCCCGTGGGGGCTGCTGCGACCGGCCGACGAGGTCGCCATGCTGGCCCGGCGGGCGATGCACCAGTGGGGCTGGACCCGTGACGACCTGGCCAACGTGGCCCTCGCTGTGCGCCAGCACGCCAACCGCAACCCCGCCGCGATGATGCACGACCGGTCGCTCGACCGCGAACAGTACCTCGCGGCCCGGTGGGTGTCCGAGCCGCTGTGCCTGTTCGACTGCTGCCTGGAGTCCGACGGCGCGGGCGCTGTGGTGGTCGTCACCGCCGAGCGCGCCCGCGACCTGCCCCGCCCCCCTGTGCTGGTCCACGCCTACGCGCAGGCGCTGCCCCGCCAGTACCAGACGATGACCAACTACTTCGGCGACGATCCGCTGCGCGGCCCGTCGTGGGTCTGCGCCGAGGCACTGTGGCGTGAGGCCGCCTTCGAGCCCGGCGACCTCGACGTCGTGCAGCTCTACGACGCGTTCACACCGCTGGTCCTGCTCTCGCTGGAGGGATACCGGCTCTGCCCACCGGGCGAGGCCGCGGCGTTCGTCGAAGACGGCACGCTCGCCCCGGGAGGACGCCTACCCGCCAACACCAGCGGCGGCGGGCTGTCCGAGGCCTACGTCCACGGGTTCAACCTGGTCGTCGAAGGGGTGCGGCAGCTGCGAGGCACCTCGACCTCGCAGGTCGACGATGCGGAGACCTGCCTGGTCACCAGCGGCGAGGGCGCACCGACCAGCGCGCTGCTGTTGCGGGCCGACCGATGAGGGGCTGAAGGGTGAGGAGCTGAAGGGGTGATGGGCTGATGGGCGACCTCGGCCACCTCGGCCGGCGGGACGGGTTCGTGCTGCCCGACGTGGACGACCCGGTCGGCGACGGGTTCTGGGCCGGGACCGCCGCTGGTGAGCTGCGGATCCAGGCGTGCGGCCGGTGCGGTGCCCGCCGCATGCCGCCCCGGGTCGGGTGCCCGCGGTGCCGCTCGACCGCGGTCCGCTGGGACGCGATGTCCGGGCGGGCTCGCATCTGGTCGTTCGTCGTCGCCCATCCCCCGTTGCTCCCGGACTACGCGGCCGAGGCGCCCTACAACGTGGTGGTGGTCGAGCTTGTGGAGGACCCCGGCATCCGGCTGGTGGGCAACGTCGTCGCCCACGCGGGTGCCAGGTTGGACTCCGTCGACCCGGCCGCACTGGCCGTCGGCGCCGAGGTGTCGGTGGTGTTCACCAGGGTGGCCGCCGATGTCTGGCTGCCGCAGTGGGTTCTCACCGGCACCGGCGGTCGCGGCACTAGAAGAAGCCCCGCTGCACCAGTGTCGTGAGGTCGTCGAGCATCTTGTCCTCGTCGGTGGGGAGGCCGCGGGACGAGACGAAGTAGGTGAACCGCTCGACCATCGCGATGAGCAGCACCGGCGCCAGGTCGCGGCGCGAGCGGCGCCGTCGTCCGGCCATGCGCTTGCCGAGCGTCGACGCCAGCGAGGCGAACGCCTCGGTGCCCATGCGCACGAGATCGGTGTCGGCGACCTGGTCCTCCATCCACACCCGGATCACCGCTCCGTAGCGGGTGTAGGTGCGGTAGAACCCCTCGACCCACTCGCGTAGCTCGCGCCAGCCGGCATCGTCGCGGGTCACCTCGCCGAGCGCGTCGGCCAGGCTCTGCATCTCGACTGCGCACTCGCGCGCGAGCGCACGCAGGAGGTCTTCCTTGTTGGAGAAGTACAGGTAGAACGTGCCGTGCGAGGTCTCGGCCAGCCGCACGATGTCGTCGACGCGGGCGGAGTGGTAGCCGCGGTCGCCGAAGACCTGGAGCCCGGCATCGAGCAGCTTGGCCAACGTGCGCCGGCCCTGGGCGCGCAGGCGGCGCTCGGACGCTGGCCGGCCCGTCGACCGCTCCTCCTCGATCTGCTGGGCCACCACCACACTCCCTCGCGCCGGAACCTGGTGCGCCGACCGATCCTACCGACCGGCCGTTCGGCGTCCGATCATCCGACCCTGACGCGGGCGTCAGGGTAACGTCCGGCCGTGGGCCGCCTGCGAGTCCTCTCCACCGCGCCACTGCGCGGCCCGGCGCTCGCCGAGTTGGAGGAGATCGCCGACCTCGTGGAGGATCCCTGGCTCGCCCACGACCCGATCCGCCTCTACGACGCTAAAGGGCTCGCCGAGCGCATCGCCGCCGAGCATGCCGACGTCGTCATCTGCGAAGCCGACCGCTGCGCCGGCCCCGTGCTCGAGCTGCCGCTCGTCGCGATCGGGGCCGCCCGCGGCAACCCCGACAACGTCGACGTCGCGGGCGCGACCGCGCGGGGCATCCCGGTGCTGCACGCGCCCGGACGGAACGCCGACGGTGTGGCCGAGCTGACCGTCGGACTGCTGCTGGCGGTGACCCGCGGCATCGTGCGGGCCGACCGCGACGTCCGCACCAACCAGGTGTTCCGCGACGGCACGCTCCCCTACCAGCGCTTCCGGGCCTGGGGCATCGCAGGGCGGACGGCAGGCCTGGTGGGTCTGGGCGCCGTCGGGCGGGCGGTCAGATGGCGGCTGGAAGGGTTGGGGATGCGGGTGATCGCCGCCGATCCGTATATGCCCGACGCCACTCACGACCTGGACGACCTGGCGCGCGAGGCCGACGTGGTGTCGTTGCATGCGACGGTCACACCCGAGACCGTCGGTCTGTTCGACGCCGATCTGTTCGCCCGGATGCGCGAGGGCGCCGTGTTCCTCAACACCGCCCGCGCCGCACTGCACGACCTGGACGCCCTGACTGCCGCACTGCGGTCGGGTCACCTGGGCGCGGCCGCGCTCGACCACTTCGACGGCGAGAGGCTGCCGCCCGACCACCCGCTGACCGACCTGGACAACGTGGTGCTCACCCCCCACATCGGCGGCGCGACCTACGACGCCGAGACCAACCACACGGCGATGATCGTGGATGGCCTGGTTCGGCTGGTCCGCGGCGAGCGTCCCCGGAACGTCCTCAACCCCGAGGTGCTGCAAGGACCTTCGGGTCGCGCTGGGCGCGGCATCCGAGGCTGAGCGCGACCAGAACGATCCACCTACTGTGACGCCTATGTCAGAGTTCGCTCGGTTGCACTGGTTCACCCTGGGCGACGTCGCCCGCGAGAGCCGGCGCAGCTACCCGACCCGCACGGCGGTCGTGGACGGCGACGTCCGGCTGAGCTACGTCGAGCTCGACGACCGGGTCAACCAGCTGGCCCACGCCTTGTCGGCGGCGGGGGTCACGGGCGGCGACCGGGTCCTCTGGCTCGGCCAGAACTCGTTCCGGGTGTTGGAGCTGTTGCTCGCCGCGGCGAAGGTCGGCGCGATCCTGTGCCCTGCGAACTGGCGCCAGTCGGCGGACGAGATGGCTGTCGTGATCGAGGACTGCATGCCACGGGTGGTGGTCTGGCAGGAGGACGAGATCGGCGCCACGGTTCGTGCCGCGCGCGATCGCGTCACCGCGTCCGCATCCACCGGGGACGTGCTCTGGCTGCAGCACGACACAGCGGCTGCTGGGGCGAGCGACGCGGCGGCCGCGGCGGCGGGCGACGCGGCCGCCGACGCCGACGGGTACGAGGGGTTCCTCGCCTCGGGCGACAGGTCCGACCCCGACCTGGCCATCGACCCGTCGACGCCCGTGCTGATGCTCTACACGGCGGCGTTCTCGGGCCGGCCCGCCGGTGCGTGCCTGAGCCACACCGCGGTGCTGGTGCAGGACCTGGTGATGGGCAACCTGCAGCGCATCGACTCGGACTACGTGTTCCTCAACTCCGGGCCGCTGTTCCACGTCGCGACGCTGATGACGACGTTGGCGACGCTGCACTTCGGGGGCACGAACGTCTTCGTCCGCCGGGTCGACGCCGACGAGATCTGCCGACTGATAGCGACCGAGCGCTGCACCGGGGCATTCCTGATGGGACCTACCATCGAGCAGATCACGGAGCTGAACCGGGACGGGGCCTACGACCTGTCGTCGCTGCGGACGTTCCCCGGTCGTCCGGAGTGGAACGCGATGGTCACCGTGGACGACAGCCCCTGGGCGAAGCGGCCAGCCGGGTTCGGCCAGACCGAGGTCATGGGGATGCTCACCCTGAACGCGTGGGGCGGAGATGCGGCCGGGTCGTCGGGTCGGCCGGGGCCGCTGGCGCAGGTGCGCATCGTGAGCCCGGACGGCGACGAGGTGCCGCCAGGCTCGGTGGGCGAGATCGTGGCGCGCGGTCCGACGATGATGACCGGCTATCACGGCCAGCCCGAGTTGACCGCGGCGCGCCAGGCCGATGGTTGGCACCACACCAACGACCTCGGACGCCGCGAGGACGACGGATCGATCACGTGGGTCGGGCCGAAGACCCGGTTGATCAAGTCCGCGGCCGAGAACATCTATCCCGCCGAGGTCGAGGCGGCGCTCCACCGGCATGCGGCGGTGCGGGACGTCGGCGTGATCGGCGTCCCGGACGCCCGCTGGACCCAGAGCGTGCGGGCGATCGTGGTGCTGCACGACGGCGTCGAGGCCACCGAGGAGGAGCTGATCGAGCACTGCATGACGTTGATCGCCTCGTACAAGAAGCCGCGCAGCGTGCGCTTCACCGACGCCATGCCGCGCAACGGCCCAGCGATTGACTACGACGCGCTGGATGCCGCATTCGGCGGTGGTGGCTACCCGTCCTCGGCGTAGCGCGCGGAGGATCGCGTTGGCCGAGCTTCGTCCCCCCGGTCCGTACGCATGTACCGGGTGACGGTGTCCCACCACTGGATGATCTGCCCCAGGGACACAGGCCACCCGTGTGTCCCCCACTGCAGGACCTACGACCACCGCATCGACGTCGCGCTGTGAGCACCGTCGTACCAGGCGATGTCGTAGGCGGAGGCCTTGACAAGAGAATCGCCAGGCAGCGCCCCACCCCACCGGGGCCGGCTCGGCAAGCCGTGGATCAGCGCAGGCTGATCGAGCGCTCCGAGAACAGCCAGTCGTCAGCCTGACGGGCGAAGCGGTCGTAGTAACGGCCTACCACCGCGACGCTCCAACCCCGGCCGCCGTTCCGGGACAGGAAGACGAAGTCACTGGTCGACGTCGCAGTGTCGCCGTCGACCTCGATGACAGCGTTGAAGCCCACATGCTTGCCGCGCCGCTCCGGGGGTTGGGCCTTCTCGAGGAAGGCTCGGATGTCTGCTCGTCCAACCAGGCCGCGGTCGCCCGGGGCGAGGTACAGGGCCTCGGGGGTAAACAGTTCCACGAGGTCGTCGAATCGCCCGTCGTCCACAGCGTGGCAGTAGCGGGCCATCGTGCGGCGGATGGCATCGGTGTCGCTGGTCCCGCCGGTCTCGATGTCGTCGCCCACCGACCCAGCATGACCGGCCTGGCTCATCCGAACACCACGTGGATCGCGGCCGGTGAACGGAAGGTATGGCCGGTGATCGCCGGCGGCTCGGCGTCGGGGTCGAGGCGAAGGTTCGGCAGCCGCTCGAACATCCCCTCCAATGCGCACTGCGTCTCGAGGCGGGACAGGTGCATCCCCAGACAGACGTGGGGGCCACTCGCGAAGGCGACGTGCGGCTGTGGCGACCGGAAGATGTCGAAGCGCTCAGGATCGTGCCACCGGCGATCGTCGCGGTTGGCCGCACCCAGGTTGACCACGATGACGGCACCCTGCGGGATGGGTACGCCGCAGACTTCGGTGTCGACCGCCGCAGTCCGCATGATGGTCAGCAACGGGGGCTCCCATCGCAGGCCCTCCTCGATGGCCTGCGGTATGAGGCGTCGGTCGCTCCGCACGGCATCGAGCTGGTCGGGGTGGGTGAGCAGCCCGACCAGCAGGTTGCTCGACGACCGGTAGGTGGTCTCAGCCCCGGCCGGCAACAGGAGGCGACAGAACGCCAGGATCTCGTCGTCGGTGAGCCGCTGCCCCTCGTGTTCGGCGTGGGCCAGCAGGCTGATCAGGTCGTCACCCGGAGCACCGCGTCGCTCGTCGATGAGGGGCAGCAGCAGGTCGGCCAACTCCTGCGATGCCCGCAGTGCGCCTTCGGCGTCAACGCTGACGCTGATCACGGCCACCGCCAGGCGGTGGAATCGCCAGTGTTGGTCCTCCGGGAGGGCGAACAGCCCGGCGATGACGTCGAGGGGGAAGGGGAAGGTGAACTGGCGGACCAGCTCGGCTCGATCCTCGCTGGCGGCAAGGACGGCGTCGAGGTGCCGGTCGACGATCGGCCGCACCAGCTCGACCTCCCACCGCTCCATCGCTCGACGGGTGAACGCCTGGAGGATGAGACGGCGGTAGCTCTGGTGCTCGGGCTCGTCCATCTGCAGGATGGTCCGCCCCATCACCGGGCCCATCACGTCGGCGTAGCCGGCGGACGAGAACCGGGTGCCGTCCCTCAAGACCTCGTGAACAGCCTCGAAGCTCGCCGCAGTGAGCACGACCGGCAAGGCGACGTCGACGTCACCTTCATCGTCGTGACGGCCCATATGGTAGCGAAGGTCCATGGGGACCACGTGATCGGCACGCAGTGTGGCAAAGCTCGGATAGGGGTCGGTCACCACTCCTTGGCCCATGGCGCGGTTGAACCGTTCGAAGACGTCGAGGTCGTCATCCAAGGCGTCGGTCTCGGTCATGCGGCCCACCTCCGTGCCCTCGGGTGCAAGGCGCAGTCTCGATCCGAGGGTAGCGATTCCCTGACGTCTATGTCAGAGAACTGGCCACACGAGCGACGACGAAGGCTCGGTAGAGTCATCGAGTGTCTCGCCGGCCGCCGGCTGTCCCCACCGACCGCGACGCCGGGGCGCGCCGCGCCCCCGGCCGCCCCGGCACACCCGCCGAGAAGCGGCAACTGCGGGCTCAGGGCGAACGGACGGTCCGCAGGCTGCTCGACGCGGGCATCGAGGTGTTCGGACGCAGCGGCTATCACGCGGCACGGGTCGACGACATCGTCAAGGTCGCGCGCACCAGCCACGGCACCTTCTACCTGTACTTCTCGAACAAGGAAGACCTGTTCCGGCGGCTGGCGCTCGACGTCGGCGACGAACTGACAGCGCTGGTCGACGACCTGGGCGAGCTCGAGCCCACGCCTGCGGCTCGGCGCAGGCTCGGGGCGTGGTTGGCGACGTTCCTCGATCTCTACCGGCACTACGGTCCGCTCCTGCGAGCGTGGACCGCCGCGGAGCTCGAAGCCACCGAACCGGGTCGGCTCGGGGCCGACGTGCTGGGGCGGTTCGCTGGTGCGATAGCCGAGCGGGTCGCACGGATACCCGACGTGCCCACCGATCCTCAGGTCACCGCGCTCGCTCTCGTGGCCATGATCGAACGGTTCAGCTTCTTCGTCCTCGCCCGCCAGGTGCTCGCCACCGAGGCCGAGGTGCTCGACGCCCTCACCGAGGGGGTGTGGTCGACGCTGTTCGGCGACCGCGCCGGGACCTGACGCAGATGTCAGGCTTTGTTGTTAGGGTACGGCAGCCCGGTAGAAGCGGGTTCGTCACTTTGGGGGGACCGTGCGAGCAGGAAACCCATGGGCGGCGGCCATCGTGATGTGCCTGGTGGCCGCGGGGTGTGGCAACTCCAGCGAGTCTGGTGGTTCGGGGGGCTCGGACGACGCAGCCGACGATGCCGATGGCGAGGTCGAGGCTGTCGACGCGCCCGGCGTCACCGACACCGAGATTCACGTGGGTGGGGTCGCGTCGACCACCAACCCGCTGGACGGCAAGTTCGGCGAGGCCTTCGACGGCGTCGAGGCGTACTTCGCGATGGTCAACGAGGACGGCGGCGTCCACGGTCGCGAGCTGGTCCTCGCGGCCGAGCACGACGACCAGGTGGCCAACAACGACGCTGCCGTCCAGGCGCTCTTGACTCAGGACGACGTGTTCGCGGTCCTTCCGGTCGCGTCGCTGTTGTTCACCGGGGCCGACGAGCTGGTCGACGCGAACATGCCGACCTTCGGGTGGACCTTGAACCCTGAATGGGAGGGGACGTCGGAAGACCCCCGCGAGAACCTGTTCGGCCAGAACGGATCGTTCCTCTGCTTCGGTTGCGCCAGCCCGGTCACTCCGTACGTCGCCGACCTGGCCGAGGCCAGCCGGATCGGGCTGTTGGCGTACAACGTGCCGCAATCCGCCGACTGCGCCACGGGCATCGAGCGGTCGTTCGAGACCTACCAGGAGCCAGGCGCTCCTACCGTGGCCTTCAGCGACAAGTCGCTCACCTACGGCGTGGCCGACCTGTCGGTGCAGGTGTCGCGGATGAAGGACGAAGGCGTCGACCTGGTGATGACCTGCATGGACCTGCAGGGGGTCGTGGCGCTGGCCCGCGAGATGCGGCGTCAGTCGCTCGACGCTGTGCAATACCTTCCCAACGGCTACGACCAGGGACTGCTCGACGAGTTCGGCGACCTGTTCCAGGGCTCATATGTGCTCACGTTCTTCGCTCCGTTCGAGGTCGAGGAGCCGCCGGCGGGGCTGCAGGATTACCTGGAGTGGATGGAGCGCACCGGCGGCGAGCCCACCGAGAACTCGATGAACGGCTGGCTCAGCGCTGCGCTGTTGGTCGAAGGGCTCCGCGAGGCCGGGCCGGGCTTCACGCAGCAGAAGGTCATCGACGCCATCAACCAACTGACCGATTGGGACGCCGACGGCCTCTTGGGTGGTGTGGACTGGACCCGCGCGCACACCGAGTCGCCTGACCCCTCGTGCGTCGCGTTGTCCCGCATCGAGGGCGACGAGTTCGTGCCCGTGCCGGGGGTGCCGGGCGAGCCGTTCGTCTGTCTCGATCGAGAGGCCGAGGGCATTCCCGAAGGAACCACCTCGGACTGAGCGTGATGGCGGCCTGAGCGATGGGTGACGTCGTCGAGTACGCCGTCCGGGGGCTGCCGATCGGCTGCGTCTTCGCCCTGCTCGCCGTGGGGCTGGTGCTGACCTATCGCACGGCGGGCGTGTTCAACCTGGCCTTCGCCGCGCAGGCGTACGTGTCGGCGGCTGTGTTCTACGTGGTGCGCAAGGACCAGGAGTGGCCGCTGCTCCCGGCCGCTCTGGTGGCCATCGGGCTGGTCGCGCCCCTACTCGGGCTCCTGTTGGAGCGGGTGCTGTTCCGCCACCTCCGGACTGCGCCCCCGCTCGCCCGCATCGTCACGTCGTTGGGCCTGCTGGTGGCGGTGCCCGAGATCGTGCGGCTGCTGCTGGGCGACGGCCCACGCACCAATCCGCCGCCGCTGTGGTATGTGGAACGGCCCGACGAGTGGCTGTGGCCCCAGGGCAGCCGCTTCGTGCTCGACGCAGGGCAGGTGGTCACGATCCTCGGCGCGATCGTCGTGGCGATCGGTCTGACCGTGCTGCTCCGCTGGTCGGCACTGGGGCTGCGGATGCGCGCGGTGGTGGAGAGCACCCGTATGGCCCAGCTGTCGGGGATCGACGCCGATCGGACGGCGATGGCCGCCTGGGCCCTGTCCAGCACGCTCGCCGGATTGACCGGCGTGCTCCTCGCCCCGCTGTTCGCCGCGCTGGTGCCGATCGACTTCTTCACCTTGCTCGTCGCCGCGCTGGCCGCGTGCGTCGTCGGACGTCTCGTGAGCGTCCCTCTGGCGTTCGCGGGCGGCATCGGCCTCGGGGTGCTCCAAGCTGTGCTGGCCGGCGTCCTGCCCACCGACAGTGTGCTGGCCACGGGGCTGCGCCCAGCCCTCCCGTTCGTGGTGCTGTTCGTGCTGTTGTTGTTGCGACCGCCGCGGCTCGGCGAATCCGTGGCGTCCGATCCTCTGGCCGGTGTCGACCCGCCGCCACCCGCGCCGCCGAGTGCCTGGCGGGCCCAGTCGCTCACCCTCAGCACCCACGCCGTCGCCATCGTCGCCTGCGTCGCCGGGCTGCTGGCCGGGTACTTCGTGCTCGACGGGTTCTGGCGCCAGCTGGTGACCAGCGGCCTGGTGCTCGCCGTGATCCTGCTCTCCTTCGTCGTCCTCACTGGGGTCGGCGGCATGGTGTCGCTGTGCCAGGCGACCTTCGCCGCGATCGGCGCCTTCGCCACGGCTCAGCTGGTCGACGCCACGGGCGCCCCGGTCCTGGTGGCGATGCTGGCCGGCGCCGCAGTGGCTGCTGTGGCGGGCGCACTGCTGGCGATCCCCCTCTTGCGGCTCGAAGGCATCTATCTCACCTTGGCCACCCTGGCCTTCGCGTTGATGTTCGAGAACGTGCTGGTCCCGTTGGACTGGGTCTCGGGTGGAAGCACGCCCATCGACGTGCCCCGCCCACTGCTGCTGGGCATCGACCTCGGCGAGGACCGGGCGTTCTTCCTGTTCGCCGCAGTCTCCCTGGCTCTGGTCGGCGGCATGGTGCTGCTGGTCCGGGAGGGGACGACCGGCAGGTTCCTCGACGCCCTGCGCGGCAGCGAGAGCGCGGCGGTCGCTGTCGGGATCAGCCCACTGCGGCAGCGGGTGGTCGCGTTCGCGCTCGCCGCTGGCATCGCCGGCTTCGGTGGCGGGCTGACGGCCTCGTGGAACGGCTCGGCCAACTACAACCAGAGCTTCCAGTTCTTCTTCGGCCTGGTGTGGGTGGTGCTGGTGGTGACGATGGGGGCGCGCTCGGTGCAGGCGGCGATCACCGCCGGGCTGGCCTTCTATCTCTTGCCCGAGCTGCTCCACAGGGCGCCACTGGTGCCGGACGACTGGGCGGGCGGGTTGACGTTCGTGCTGTTCGGGCTGGGGGCCCTCACCTACGTCCGCCATCCGGAGGGCGTGATCGAGGCGAACACGTCCGCCGTGCTGCGACTGCTGCAGCGCCGCGGTACGCGGCGTCCGGTCGAGGTCGGGGCAGCGAGCGCGACATGAGCGAGGGCCTGCTGCTCCAAGCCACGGGCATCAGCAAGCGGTTCGCGGGAATCCGGGCACTCGACGACGTGCGCATCGAGGTCGGGCCAGGCCAGTGCGTCGGCCTCATCGGCCCGAACGGGGCGGGGAAGACCACGCTGTTCGACTGCCTGACGGGCCGCCTAACACCCGACCGGGGCGATGTCTCGTTCCGTGGGCACAAGCTGGGCGGCCTCTCCGGTAGCCAACGCGCCCGCCTCGGCCTGGCTCGGACCTTCCAGCGCGTCGAGCTGTTCGCGGGCATGACCGTCGGCGAGCATGTCCTCGTCGCCGTGCAGGCCCGCAGCCGGCGTGCCCGGCTGTGGCGTGACCTCGTGGGCCAGAGCGCTCCGCACACCGCCGACCGTGAGCTCATCGATGACATCGTCGACATCGTCGGGCTGAGTAGCGACGTCGACAGGCCGGTGGAGGCACTCACACTGGGCCAGGCCCGGGCCCTCGAGCTGGCGCGGGCGCTGGCTTGCGACCCCGCGCTGCTGTTCCTCGACGAGCCGTCGTCCGGCCTCGACCGGCGGGAGGCCGAGGCGATGGCGGACGTGCTCGCTCAGGTGCGCGATGCCTCGGGCGTCGCGATACTGCTCATCGAGCACGACGTCCCGCTGGTCCGCAAACTCGCCGAGCGGCTCTACGTGCTCGACGCCGGGCGCCTGGTGGCCGACGGGCCGACCGCGACCGTCCTGGACGACCCCGAGGTTCGCACCGCGTATCTGGGGACCGAACCATGAGCGCCGCGCCCGAGGTCCTCGGGTTGGACCAGGTGAGTGCCGGCTACGGGCCATTCAGGGCGTTGTTCGACGTCAGCCTCACCGTGGCGCCGAACAGCGCGGTCGCCCTGGTCGGTCCCAACGGTGCTGGGAAGACGACTGTGGCGCGGGTCTGCTCGGGCCTGCTTGCACCGACGAGCGGTCGCGTCCGGCTGGCCGGCGACGACGTCACCGGCGCCGGGCCCCACGTGTTGGCCCGACGGGGCGTCGCGCACGCCAACGAGGGCCGCTCGGTGTTCGCGTCGCTCACGGTCGAGGAGAACCTGACGCTGGCGTTCCGTTCGGCGTTCGGTCGATCAGGCGTCGCACAAGCGCTCGAGGAGGCCTATGACCTGTTCGAGCGGCTTCGTGAGCGACGCCACCAGGTCGCGGGCTCGCTGTCGGGTGGCGAGCAGCGGTTCCTGACCCTCGCCCGGGTGCTGGTCGTGCGGCCGACGCTGTTGATCGCCGACGAGCTGTCGCTTGGCCTTGCGCCACGGGTGGTGCAGGAGGTCTACGACGTGCTGGGCCAGGTGCGCGAACGCGGGACCAGCATCGTGGTGGTCGAGCAGCACCTTGGGCGAGCGCTGGCCTTTGCCGACCGGGTAGTGGTGCTGGACACCGGAGAGGTCGTCTGGTCCGGTGCCACCGACGACATCGACGACCACGCCACGGCCTTCCTCCGCAGCTAGTGCCGTGAGGCCGAAGGCGGGAATGCACCAGCTCAGCTCCCGCTGCCTCCGCCGCCGGACCAGCGCCGTAGCAGACCGCGCGCGATGACCAGCCGCTGGATCTCGTTGGTGCCCTCGCCGATGATCATCAGCGGCGCGTCGCGGTAGTAGCGCTCGACGGGCAGCTCGGTCGTGTAGCCGTAGCCGCCGTGGATCCGCATCGCCTCGGTGCTCAGCTCCAGCGCCGTCTCCGAGGCGAACAGCTTGGCCATGCCGGCCTCCACGTCGGCCCGGTCGCCGGCGTCGACCATCTCGGCCGCCTGGCGGGTGAGGAGCTTGGCGGCTTCGAGCCGGGTCGCCATGTCCGCCAACTTGAACCGGATCGCCTGGTGTTGGTGGATCGGCACCCCGAACGTCTCGCGCTGGTGGGCGTAGCGCATGGCGGCGTCGAACGCCGCCCGACCGACGCCGACCGCCCGAGCAGCGATGTTGACCCGCCCCACCTCGAGGGCACCGAGGACGAACTGGAGGCCCCGCCCCACGCCGTCCTGGCCGCCGAGCACGGCCGAGGCCGGCACCCGGTGGCCGTCGTAGACCATCTCGACGGTCTCGATGCCCTTGTAGCCGAGCTTGCCGATGGTCTTCGAGACGGAGATCCCGCCCGAGCGTGGGCCCGGTTCCTTGGCCACGACGAAACATGTGATGCCCTCGGGGGTGCGCGCCGCCAACGCCACCAACCCGGCGCGCTCGCCGTTGGTCACCCACATCTTCGTGCCGTCCAGCACGTACTCGTCGCCGTCCGGCGTGGCGCGACAGCGCAGAGCCGCGGCATCGCTGCCGGCGTCGGGCTCGGAGAGCGAGAACGCGCCCCGCACCTCGCCGGTCGCCAAAATCGGCAGGAGGGTGGCCCGCTGCTCGTCGGTGCCGTGGCGGACCAGCAGGGTGACCAGGATGGTGTGGGTGTTGAGCACGCCGGCCAACGACATCCAGCCGTAGGCCAGCTCCTCCATCAGCCGGGCGTAGGTGACGGTGTCGAGACCGATGCCGCCATAGGCCTCGGGCACCTTGGCGCCGAACAGGCCGAAGGCCCGCATCTGGTCGACCAGCGCCTCGGGATACCTGTCAGCGTGCTCGTAGTCGGATGCGACGGGCACGACATCCTTGCGCACCCACTCACGGATCGTCGCGACCAGCTCGTCGGCGACGGCCGGATCAGTCGGCATCGGCGGCCTCGTCGGGAGCACCGGGGGGCGCCGGCTCGACGTCCTCGTCGTCGTCGGCGACGCGTTCGACGGCCGCGTCGAACCCGCGTCGTGCGGCGCCGATCATCTCGGCGGCCGGCAGCACGCCGAAGCTGGGAGTCGTCAACAGCAGCGCGCCGAGCACCTCGTCCCACCGCGCGCCGTACTCGGCGGCGAGCCCCGCGTGCCGTTCGACTCCCAGCCCGCTGCGCAGCGCCACGTTGCACACCAGTCGGATCAGCTCGCGTGTCTTGCGGTCCGGTGCAGCCAGCTCGTCGACCTCGGACAACCACGCGCTCTGTGCGGCATGAAGGGCCGGGAACGCCTCGTGGACCGGCGCCTCCCATCGGAACGTCCAGTGCTCACTCACGGGGTCACACTAGAAGTTGGCGTCTCGTGGCAGCCCCAGGAGCCGTTCGGCGACGACGTTGCGCTGAGCCGTCGCTGCAGCCGTCCGAACGACGAACTGCTGGTACCGCTCGTCGCACGCGGCCGCCCATGCCGGGTCGGGGTCGACGGTCGCGCCGGTGCGTGCCCATCGCCGAGCGTCCGTCGGATCGGCCTCCAACCCGGCGGCGCACCGAGCGAGGAACGCCGTGCCCAACGCGGTCGCATCCGGCTCGGCGGCGACCTCGACGGGCAGCCCGGTCACATCGGCCAGTGCCTCCATCCAGGCCGTCGACCGGGTCCCGCCCCCGACCGCCCGGATACGCCGCGCCGGCGACGACCCGCCGGCCAGGTCGAGGAAGCGCCGCACCACGAACCCCGGCGCCTCGTAGGTGGCCCGATGCACGGCGGACGGGCCGTGGCCCAGGTGCAGGCCGGACAGCTCGGCCCGCAGGTCCGCCCGGTGCAGCGGCGTCCGCTCGCCCCGAACGTAGGGCAGCCAGCAGGGCACGTCGTGGGGGTCCAGCCTGCCCCGCCCGGCGCCCGGCTCGGCCACAGGCTCGGCGTCGGCCACCACGCTGCGGGCCCAGTCGACGAACAGACCGCCGGCGTTGCTCGCGCCCCCGACCAGGCACAAGCCCGGCGCGGTGTGCGGGACCGTCCACAGCCCAGGGCGTTCGACCCAGTCGGGCACGACGAGCCAGGCGATCAACGTGGCGCCGAGCACGACCAGGACGTCACCCGGCTCCTCTGCACCAGCCACCAGCTGGGCAGCGAGCGCGTCGATGGTGCCGGCGCCGACGACCGGGCCGTCCTGTCCCACACGGCCGATCGGGCCGAGGTCGGTGACCACCTCCGGGAGCTGGTCCGTCCGCACGCCCGCGGCGCGCACGACGTCGACGTCCCAGCCCGTTCCGTCGAACAGCGGCGCGGCGCAGAACGCCGTCGCATAGTCGACCGCCGCCCGGCCGCACAGGGCGTGGTTCGCGACTGCCTGCGCCGGCCAGAACCCCCCGGCGTCAGGCGCGTGGACCGCCAGCCAGCGGAGGAACCCGACCGCTTCGCCCGACGAGGCGGGGCTCTCGCCCGGCGTGCCGTCCCCCCGTGCGTCGCCGTAGAGGAGGCCAGGGCCGCACGGGCACCCGGCCGCGTCGACGGCGGTCAGCGACGGGACCATGGCCGCGACCGCGACGCCGTGCACGGTGTTGCCCGCGGCCACTTCGTGGAACGCGTCGGTCACCTCACGATGCCAGGCAAGGGCGGCGTCGTGCTCCAGCCTCCCGGGGCCGACGACCACTCCGTGACGGGCGCGCGCGGCGGCGACGACCGTGCCGTCGCCGTCGGCCGCGACGGCCTTGGTCGCCGTGGTGCCGATGTCGATGCCGACGGTGACGTCCCCCACGCGGTCCCCCGATGCTGACGTGAGCGTCAGGTTACTCTGGCCCGATGGCGACCTACGGGGGGCAGCTCGGGCCGGTGGCCCGCGCTCCTGAGCAGCAATTCTGGGATCCCGACGCCCAGACGATGCCCCGCGACCAGCTGGTGGCGCTCCAGATCGAGCGACTGCGCGCGATGGTGCAGCGGGTCCTCGACGGCGCGGCACCGCTGTTCGGCCGCAAGCTCGCGGAGGCGGGCATCGAGTCGGCCGAAGACATCACCTCGGTCGACGACGTCTCGGCCATCCCGCTCACGGTCAAACAGGACCTCCGCGACAGCGAGGCCACCTTCCCCCCGTTCGGCGACTACCGCTTCACCGACCCGGGAGCCTGTGTCCGGCTGGGCACGTCGACGGGCACCACCGGCACGCCGACCATCGCGCTACTGACCCGCAAGGACATCTGGATCGAATACGAGTCCGGCAGCCGGGCCTGGTGGCGCAACGGCTGGCGTCCCGGGCAGGTGGTCACGCACGCGCACCCGGCGTACCTCTACGGCGGCGGGCTGATGCTGTCCGGCACGCTCGAGTACTTCGGGCTGCTCAACCTCTGGGTCGCACCTCCGGAGACCGACGAGCTCGCCCAGCAGGGCCTGCGGATGTGGGAGCGGGTGCGACCCGACGTCTCGATGGTCGCCTTCTCGCTCGGGCGGTTCGTCGAGGTGGCGGCCAAGGAGGGCGGCGAGCCGAACCTTCCCGCCTTCCGGTTGTCCGGTGGCGGCGGTCGGGGCCTCCCGCTGATCACCGCAGGGCTCGAGTGCTACGCCTACCTGGGCGGGGCCGGACCCGATTGCGTCGGTGCCCACCTGCACGAGGACTGGGCGGTCGTGCAGGCCGTCGATCCCCGCACGGGCCGCGACGTTCCCGACGGCGAGTGGGGCAACCTGGTGGTCACGACGCTCGACCGCGACAATGGCTTGCTGCGCTACGACCTGGAGGAGGCAGCCAGCCTGGTCCGCGAGCCCTGCGGCTGCGGCGAGACCAGCATCCGGGGCTTCTGGGGCGGCCGCTTCAAGGACCTGCTGGCGGTCCAGGGCAAGCACGTGCCGATCGGCGAGATCGAGTGCGCGTTGCGCTCGGTCGAAGCCGTGACCCTGCCGACGCTCGAGTACGTGGTGGTGAAGCCGGTCGACGAGGCTGCACCCCTGCGGGTGCGGGTCGAACTGGTCGACGGTGATCCTGACGTGGTCGCCGCCGACTGCGCCGGTGCCATCCGGACGGCACTGGGCCTGGTCGCCGAAGTCGAGGTGGTCGACCGCGAGACGCTGGCCCGCAGCGGTTACAAGGCCACACGCCTGGTCGACGATTAGCGACTGATGTCCAGTCCTGCCGGCGGCAGGGGCTCGCGGGGGCGGGCCGCATCCAGGCAAGCCCGGGCCGACGTGCTCGTGGGCAGGTCCGCGAACAGAATCATGGCCTGAGACGTCGATCGTCTGTGCGGGCCGACTTCACGTCGTTCTACGAGACCGAGGCATCCCGGTTGGTGCGGAGCCTCGCCCTGGCCATCGACGACCCTGTGCTGGCCGAGGATGCCGCCGCCGAGGCATTCGCGCGGGCCTGGGCCCGGTGGCCCGAGGTGAGCACCCGCGACAGCCCGAGCGCCTGGGTGATGCGGGTGGCACTGAACCAGGCACGCGACCGCTTCCGGCGCCGCCGCGTCGAACGACGCAAGGCCTCGGCGATCGCCCGGGCCGACGTCGTCCATGACCCGCAACCCCATCTCGACCTGCGCCTCTGGCACGCGGTGCGCGACCTGCCCGAACAGGAGCGCACGCTCGTGGCCTTGCGCTACGTGGCCGACCTTCCCCAGACGGAGATCGCCCGGCTGCTCGGCCTCCCACCCGGGACCGTCGCCTCCGCTCTCAGCCGCGCCCGTCACAAGCTCGGCGTCGCCCTCGGGACGACCTACCAGGAGGAGCTCACGTGATCGACGAACAGGACCTCGACGCACTGGGCCAGCCCGACGCCGGACCGACGGTCACGTGCCGACCCGTCGACGAGGTGCTGGCTAGGGGCGCCCATCTGCGCCGCCGGCGCCACGCCTTACGGTCGGCGGGCGTCGCCGCCGTGGCCGCCTGCATGGTCGGCGCAGGCGTCCTCGTGGTGGACCACCAGTCGGATCCGGCCGCGACCGATGTCTCCGCCGGCCGGGACCCCACCGTCCCGTCCACCGAGGACGTCCCCTCGGATCCGCCGCCACCGCCGCCCGAGTGTGTGGCGAGCTGGAGCAGCATGGTCGAGTCGGCGCTCGTCGAGGCGGAGGGTACCGATCCTCGGATGACACCGTCCGACGTCCCTGACGAGCTGCGGTACCTGCCGACCTGGATACCGGACGGTGAGGAGATCACCCTCGCCCAGGGCGAGTCGTGGGGTGACATCTGCCCCGAGGCCCTCGTCCAACCGGCAGACGACGCCCTGGCCCTGTGGGCCGACGGCGGAGACGGCGTCGTGGACGCGACGATCACCGTCAGCGGCCCGCTCCCGTGGCCGATCTTCGACGCCACCGCCACTGGCGCCAACGAGATGGCGCCGGTCGGCTCGGAGCGATCGGCCTCCATCCGGGGCCGCGAGGCGACCTTCGGTGGGATCGACGCCGACTTCCAGTTCGAGTGGACCGAGGCCGACGGCTGGACCTGGGGTCTGCGGGGCGTCGGTGTCGACGAGGCCACGCTCCGGGCCGTCGGCGAGGCGCTGGTGTTGGACAGCTCACCGGAGGGCGACGAGCCCGCTGCCGCACTGGGCGACGTCGACCTTCCCTCCGGCTTCGAGGTGGTCTGGCAGCGGGAGGGCGTGGCGACACCGTTGCGGGACAGCGAGGTCACGTGGCGGGTGGCCATCGGCGACTCGACGACGATGCAGGGCACCCGGTGCGAGCTCGAGGTCAGTCCTCGCATCGGCGACGCACCGATCGCGAGCTACGGCGGCGTCGGTAGCCGGGCGGCCACCGTAAACGGCCAGCCGGCCATGTGGGGGCCGTGGCTGTCCTACACCGTGGACCAGGTTGGGGTGCTGACCTGGGAGATCTCCCCGGGAATCGTCGCCCGGACCGGCTGTGCGAGCCTGGGCGAGGGCATGCCCCAGTCGCTGCCACTCGAGGATGTCGTGCGCTTGGCCGAGTCGGTCGAGGCGATTGCAGCCGACGATCCTCGCCTGCCGGGGTAGGGCCCGGGACCAGCGCGCCGACCCGGGCGGCCACGAACCTGACGTGGGCGTCATGGTACGATCCGCCCGTGGGGGTCGAGCTCACCGGGAGCCGCGTGCTGGTGACCGGGGCCTCGTCGGGGATCGGTGCCGCAACCGCGATCCTGCTGGCCGAGCGGGGCGCCACCGTCGGCCTGGTGGCCCGGCGCGCCGATCGGCTCGACGCGGTGCTCGACCGCTGTCGCGTCCATGCCCCCGAGTCGCAGCGCTGGACCGCCGACCTGAGCGACCTGACGACCGCGGCCCTGGTCGCCGACCAGGCCTGGCGCGCCTTCGGTGGTCTCGACGTGGTGGTCAACAACGCCGCGATGCCCAAGCGGCGTCGGGCCGCCGAGCTGACCATCGTCGAGATCGACCAGGTCATACGCACCAACTTCCTGTCCCCCACCCAGGTCACGCTGCAGCTCCTGCCGCGCCTGGTCGCCGCAGGCCGAGGGGTAGTGGTCAACGTGTCCAGCCTCGCGGGCCGCGTCGGCGTGCCGGGCGAGCCGGCGTACAGCGCGTCGAAGTTCGCGCTCTGCGGCTGGACCGAGTCGTTGGCCATCGAGCTCGCGGGCACGGGCGTCGAGGTGCGGCTGGTGGTGCCCGGCGCCATCGACACCGAGATCTGGGACCAGCCCGACAACGACCCACCGATCTACGACGGGCCAAAGGAACCGGCGGAAGCCGTGGCCGAGGCGATCGCACGTGCGATCGAGGGTGGCGTCTTCGAGACCTACGTGCCCGACCTCAAGGCCGTGGTCGAGTTCAAGACCTCCGACGCCGACGGCTACCTGGCCGGCGCCGTGTCGTTCCGGGACGGGGCCCGCCTGTGAGGGCTCTGGTGTTCGGCGGCCGCGCCGACCCCGACGCACCGTCCTTCCTCGCCGCCACACCGATGACCCTGGAGGAGGTGGCCGATCCTCCGCTGCGAGGCCCCGACTGGGCCGTGTTGCGCACCCGGCTGTGCGGCATCTGCGGATCGGACACCAAACAGGTACTGCTCGACGGCGACGGCGACAACCCGATGAGCGCGTTCATCTCGTTCCCCCAGGTGCTCGGGCACGAGGTGGTCGCCACCATCGAGGACGCCGGGACCGGGGTGCTAGACGCAGGGTTCGAGCCCGGGCAGCGCGTGGTGCTGTATCCCTGCCTGTCGTGCGGGCCTCGCGGCATCGAGCCTCCGTGCCCCGCCTGTGCGGCCGGCGACCACAGCGTGTGCTGGTCGTTCTTCGACGGCGCGCTGGCCCGCGGCATCCACACCGGCAACTCGTCGGACGCGACCGGCGGGTTCGCGGAGCTGCTGCCCGCCCATCGGGCCATGTTGATCCCGCTGCCCGACGACGTGGACGACGACGTCGCCGTGCTGGCGGATCCGTTCTCGGTCGCCCTCCACGCGGTCACCCGCAACCCGCCGCCGGAGCACGGCCGGGCGGTGGTCTACGGCGCCGGGACGCTGGGGACGTGCACGGTCGCGGTCCTGGGGGCGCTGTTCCCCGGCGTCGAGGTGGCCGCCGTCGCTCGCTGGCCGGCCCAGACCGCGCTCGCATCCAAGCTAGGGGCGCAGAGCTTCGCGCCCGAGCCGCGCGAGGGCCTGGTCGTGCAGCTCGCAGCGTGGTCCGGCGGCGTCCTGCGCCGGCCGTGGGCCGGGTTGCCGGTCACCCACCCCGGCGGCGTCGACGTGGTCTACGACACAGTGGGAGCAGCCGCGACCGTCGAGGTCGGGGTGCGTGTGCTGCGCAGCCGAGGAACCCTGGTCCAGCTGGGCGTGGGCAAGCTCGAGCGTTGCGAATGGACCCCCTGGTACTTCAAGGAGCTGCGGCTGGTCGGGTCGAACGCCTTCGGCGTCGAGACCGTGGACGGTCGCCGCCAGCACGCGATGGCCCACTACCTCGACCTGGTGCAGTCCGGCCGCGTCGACCTCGGCGGGCTGTTGACCCACACCTTCCCGCTGGACCGCTGGCACGACGCGTTCGGCAGCCTGGCCGACCAGCAGCGCACAGGCGCGATCAAGGTGGCCTTCACGTTCGCGTCGCCGACCCCGGCGGCCTCACCATGAGCGAAGCCGTGGTCCTCTACACCGTCGACGGTGCGGTCGCGACGATCACGCTGAACCGGCCGCACGTCGCCAACGCCCAGGACAGCCGGCTGATCGACGAGCTCGACGCAGCCTTCGAGCTGGCCGATGCCGACGAGCGCGTCCGGGTCGTGATCCTGGCCGCGGCCGGGCGGCACTTCTCGTCCGGCCACGACCTCAAGGCGCTCGTCGGCGATGCCGAGGCCGACCACTGGCGCCAGATGCGCGAGACACCAGAGGGGAAGTACCGCCACGAGCAGGTCATGTACGTCGAGCGGTGCCGCCGCATCCACGACTTCCGCAAGCCCACCATCGCCGCGGTGCAGGGCTCGTGCATCGCCGCCGGCCTCATGCTGGCCTGCATGTGCGACCTGATCGTCGCCGCGGACGACGCCGTGTTCCAGAACCCGGTGCTGCGCATGAGCGGCGCGGGCGTCGAGCTGCTGGTCGAGCCGTGGGAGCTGGGCATCCGCAAGGCCAAGGAGTTCCTGCTGACCGGCGACACGATCGACGCGGCCGAGGCGTGGCGACTCGGCCTGGTCAACAAGGTCGTCCCTCGTGACGAGCTGACAGCCGCGACCGAGGAGCTCGCCCACAAGGTCGCACTGGTGCCCCCGATCACGGCCCAGATGGTCAAGCAGTCGCTCAACCACACCGCCGACCTGATGGGCAAGAGCCACTCGTGGCGCTTCCACTTCGTGGCCCACCACTTCACCCACAACACCGCCACGGCGCTCGACATGCTCGAGGAGCGCAAGCAGAAGTCCTCGGTGCAAGAGATCTTCGCGGACCGCGACCGCGGCGACGCGCCCTGATCGTGGTCTAACCGAGCCCGAAGATGCGGGTGGCGTTGCCCCCGGCGATCCGGGCCCGTTCGTCGGCGTCGATGTGGCCCATCATGTCCATGATCGTCTTGCGGCTGTAGGGCCAGTCGTTGCCGTGGTGGGGATAGTCCGTCGACCACATCATGTTGTCGACCCCGACCGCATGGCGGTTCTCGATGCCGTTGCGGTCGGTGATGAACGTGGCCGAGAAGTTCCGGAACCAATAGTCGCTGGGAGGCTCGCTCAGCGGGATCTCACCCCACGACCGGTTGCGCCAGAAACGGTCGTCCATCTGCTCGAGGAAGTGCGGGATCCACCCGACGCCGGTCTCGATCAGCGAGATGTGCAGGCCGGGGAAGCGTTCGAGCACACCGGTGAAGATCAGCTGGCCGATCGTGTTGGGCACGGTCGAGAAGACCCCGCTCAGCCCGGCGACCGCCTTGGCGCTGGCCGCATGGCGTTTGGCCGACCCGTAGAGGTCGCGCCGCTCGGCACCGGTCCGGGCCTTCTGCCGGGCGTCGCGCGAGACGATGTTGATGTGGATGCACACGGGCACCCCCGCCTCCTCGGCCACTGCCCAGAACGCATCGTCCTCACTGGTGAGGGTGGCCTCACCGGAGGGCCAGTTCGAGATGGTCACCGCCCGGAAGCCGTCGGCGACCGCGCTCCGCAGGTAGGCGACGGCGTCGTCGATGCCGGTCGACGGCATTTGGGCCGTGCCGACCAGACGTGCAGGGTCAGGGGCACAGAACTGCTCGCGGAGGAAGCGGTTGTAGGCGTCGACGCCGGCTCGCACGAAGTCGTCGTCGGCGTCGCCGAGGAAGTGGCCGATCGTGCGCTGCGGTGCGAACAGGACCTCGGCGCCGACTCCGTCAGCGTCCATGTCGTCGAGCCGCGCCGCGCCGTCGTAGCAGCCGCGCCGGGCCTGCTCGTAGGTGACCCCGGTCCAGCGAAACTCGTCCCAGGCCATGCCCGGGGTGGCGACCAGGCCGATCGGGTCGGGCTCGGTGGCCCCGGCCACCAGCCAGGCGTCGCCCCCGTCGGCGTCCTTGACGAGCCGGGGGGCCCGCTCGCGGTGGCTCGCGGCGAGCCACTGGTCCCAGATGTCCGGGGGCTCGAGGATGTGGGCGTCCGCGGAGACGATGCGCACAGGTCACGCTCGATGGATCAGGTTGAAGCGCTCGGTCACCACCGGGTCGCCGCTTCGGTCGTCGGTCCAGCGGGTCTCGACGACCAGGAACGTCATCGTGCGGCCCTTGCTCTCCTTCTCGTAGAGGTCGACGATCGTGGCCTCGCCGCGGAGCACGTCGCCGACGACGACCGGACGGTGGTAGTCGAAGGACTGCTCGCCGTGCAGGATCAGCCCACCGGCGTCCATCAGGCTCCCGATCGCCTCGGCCATGGCGTTCCCCGCGACCGGCTCCAGATCCTGTTGCAGCTCGGGCTGCTCGCCCCACGTCCGCACGGCGAAGGTGAACGTCGGCGGCACCGGGAGGCCGTCCAGACCGGCAGCCGCCGCCACCTCGGCATCCCGGTAGACCGGGTTGCTGTCGGTGACCGCGGTCGCGAAGTTCGCCACCGGACCTCGCTCGACGACGACCCGGCAGCGCGCCGTCGTCCTCCCGATCACGCTGGTGTCGGCTGTCATCCAGCACCCCCGAGCCTCGTGAGTCCGCGCCGCATACTATGACACGGGCGTCAGGGTTTGTGAGGAGAGGGCATGGGTCTGCTGGACGGAAAGGTCGCGATCGTCACCGGTGCTGGCCACGGCGTCGGCCGGGGCGAGGCGCTCGAGCTCGCGGCCCAGGGAGCCAAGGTCGTGGTCAACGACCTGGGTGGATCGCTCCGCGGCGAGGGAGCCGACAAACGGCCGGCGGAGGAGGTGGCGGAGGTGGTCCGCAGCCGCGGCGGCGAGGCGGTGGCCAACTACGACGACGTCGCGGACTTCGACGCCGCGGGCTCGCTGGTCGATGCGGCGCTCTCGGCGTTCGGCCGACTGGACATCCTGGTCAACAACGCCGGGATCTTGCGCGACCGCATGATCTTCTCGATGAGCGAGGCCGACTTCGACGCGGTGGTGCGGGTCCACCTCAAGGGAACCTGGTGCACGACCCACCATGCGTCGGCCCACTGGCGGGGCGAGTCCAAGGCGGGCCGCCAGCCCCGGGCGGCGATCGTCAACACGGTGTCGTCCGCCGGCCTGCAGGGGCAGGCGTCGCAGAGCAACTACGGCGCGGCCAAGGCGGGCATCGCGGCGCTGACCGTGATCACCAGCCTCGAGCTGGTGCGCTACGGCGTGCGGGCCAATGCGGTCGCGCCTGGCGGGTTCACCCGCCTGGTCGCCCAGGCGATGCCGGACATCGAGGTGCTAGAGCCCGAGGAGTACGAGGCCTTCGAAGCGATGAACCCCGCCAACTCCGCACCGATGGTCGCGTGGCTGGCCTCGGACGAGGCGCTGCACGTGACCGGCCAGGTGTTCCGGGCGCTGGGCAACACGATCGCCCGCTACGAGCCGTGGCAGCTCGGCGAGAGCCTCGAGTCCGTAGACCGTGACGGCAACCCCACCCGCTGGGAGGCCAGCGAGATCGGCCCGGCCGTGAACGCCGCGGTGTTCCGCAGCCGGAACCCGGGCCTGCAGCTCCGCCGATGAAGCTGGCCTGGGGCGAGGACGAGGAGGCCTTCCGCGACGAGCTGGTGCGCTTCCTCGACGCCAGGGCGCCGGCCGAGGCCAAGGGCCTGGACTGGGGGGCGCGCGACCGGTCCGAGGGCCAGGTCATCCCCCAGTGGGCCAGGGACTGGCAGGCCACCCTGTTCGACCACGGCTGGCTGGTGCCCGGCTACCCGCGCGAGCTCGGCGGCCGCGACGCCACTCCGTTGCAGACCCTGCTGTACGTGGACGAGCTGGCGGCCCGGGGCATCCCCCGCTCGCTGCACTTCCCCGGGTACGCCATCGTGGCTCCGAGCCTGCTGGACCACGGCGACGACCGGCAGCGGGGGCTCGCGCCGGCGGCGCTGCGGGGCGACACGGTGTGGTGCGTGGGGATGAGCGAGCCGGGCGCCGGGTCCGACCTGGCCGGCCTGTCGACCCGGGCGATCCTCGACGGCGATCACTTCGTGGTCACCGGGCAGAAGGTGTGGACCTCCTACGCGATGGAGGCCGACATGTGCCTCTGCTACGTCCGCACCAACCCCGACGCGCCCAAGCACAAGGGCATCAGTGCTCTGCTGGTCGACATGGCGACACCCGGTATCGACGTGCGCCCGCTGCGCCACCTCACCGGCGCGGCCGAGTTCGCCGAGGTGTTCTTCGCCGACGTCGTCGTGCCTCGGGCCAACCTGCTCGGACCGCTCGACGACGGCTGGCGCATCACGGTCGGATCGCTAGCTCACGAGCGCGGCGGGCTCTGGGTGCAGGGGGTCGCCACGGCGGAAGGGGCCCTGCGCGACCTGGTGGCGCTGGCCCACGAGCGGGGACGCAACACCGACCCGGTCGTCCGGCGACGCCTGGCCGAGGGTGCACAGCGGATCCGCAGCCTGCGCGCCCTCGGGTACAAGGGGTTCGCGACCCTGGCCGCGACCGGCAGCTCGCCCGAGCACGCCTACCTGAAGCTGGCGACGTCGGAGCTTTCCAAGCAGCTGTTCGAGCTGGGCGTCGAGCTGGCCGGCCCCTACGAGGGCCGCTGGGCCCACAGCTTCTTCATGAGCTTCGCGGCGACGATCGCCGGCGGCAGCTCGGAGATCCAGCGCAACATCATCGCCGAGCGGGTACTCGGACTACCACGGGAACCATCGCCATGAGCCAGGCCGAGAGCTATGAGACGCTGCGGCTTCGCCACGACGACCGTGTGGCGTGGGTGACGCTGAACCGACCGGAGGTCCACAACGCGTTCGACTCCACGATGCGCCGCGAGCTGCGCGACGTGTGGCGGCGACTTCGCAGCGACGACGACGTGCGGGTGGTGGTGCTGACCGGTGCCGGTGACGCGGCGTTCTGCACGGGCATCGACCGCAACGAGGCCATGGGGTCGGATCGCGCCGCGGCCACCGCCACCGCCGCGGCCGACCACGACGACGAGGCGGCGCGAGCCGCGGCGGTCGGCCACGTCGGCGGCCCGTTCCAGTTCGACGACGTCGGCGACTTCATCTGCCCCAAGCAGTGCGACCTCTGGAAGCCGGTGGTCGCGGCGGTCAACGGCATGGCCTGCGGCGGCGCTTTCTACCTGCTCGGCGAATGCGACGTGATCATCGCGGCCGACCACGCGACGTTCTTCGACCCGCACGTCACTTACGGCATGGCCGCGGTCTTCGAGCCCGTCCACCTGCTGCAGAAGGTGCCGCTCGGTGAGATCCTGCGGCTGTCGCTGCTGGGCGCCAGCGAGCGGATGACCGCCGAGCGTGCCCACCAGA
The DNA here is from genome assembly GCA_050744325.1 of Acidimicrobiales bacterium. Classification (GTDB taxonomy): domain Bacteria; phylum Actinomycetota; class Acidimicrobiia; order Acidimicrobiales; family VFJN01; genus DASXTK01. The sequence continues at coordinate 82,598 of JBOGHK010000086.1, read as the reverse complement.
TCGGGCTGGTGTCCGAGGTCGCGCCCCGAGCCGAGCTGACCGAGCGGGCCGCATGGTGCGCTCGGACGATCGCGGAGTCGCCGCCGCTCGCGGTGCAGACCACGTTGCGGGCGATCTGGACGGCACACGAGCTGGCGCGGCGCGAGGCGCTGGCGCTCGCGCCCGGCTTCGTGGCCCTGGGCACGGACGCCGCCTCGATCCGGCAGGGCCAGGAGCGCTTCGCGTCGGGCGGCCGGGTCGACTGGAGGTCGCGCTGATGGGCCGGGTGGCGATCGTCGGTGCGGCGCTGTCGGACATCGGCCGGGTCGACACCAAGTCCGCGTTCGAGCTGCACTACCAGGCGACGGTCCGCGCCCTGGGCGACGCCGGGCTGGGCAAGGACGACGTCGACGGTTTCATGTCCTGTGGCATGGGCAGCCTCGCGCCCACCGAGGTGACCGAGTACCTGGGATTGCGGCCCACCTGGGCCGACGGCACCTCCCTCGGCGGCTCGTCGTGGGAGTTCATGGTGCAGCACGCCTATGCCGCGATCGCGGCCGGCCTCGTGGACGTGATGGTGCTGTGCTACGGCTCCACGCAGCGGGCCGACCTCAAGCAGGGTCGGCGCCGCTCGAACCTGGCGTTCTCCAACAAGGGGCCGTCGCAGTTCGACGCCCCATGGGGCCACACGGTGATGGCCCGCTACGCGATGAGCGCGCAGAGGCACATGCACGAGTTCGGGACGACCATCGAGCAGCTCGCCGAGGTCGCCGTGTCGACCCGCTACAACGCCTCGCTCAACCCCGACGCGTACTACCGCGACCCGATCACGATCGACGACGTGCAGGCGTCGCCGATGGTCGCCGACCCGCTCACCAAGCTGCACTGCTGCATCCGGTCCGACGGCGGCGGGGCCGTGGTGCTCGCCTCCGAGGCCCGCGCCCGCGACTGCGCGAAGCCGCCGGTGTGGGTGCTCGGGACCGGCGAGGCGATCTCGCACACGACGATGAGTGAGTGGGAGGACTTCTGTGAGTCGCCCTGCGTGACCTCCGGGCGCCAGGCGTTCGGGCGGGCCGGGGTACGGCCCGACGACATCGACGTCTGCGAGGTATACGACGCCTTCACACCCATGGTGCTGCTGACCCTGGAGGGGCTCGGGTTCTGCAAGAAGGGCGAGGGTGGCCCGTTCGTCGAGGGCGGCACCTTGCGGGTCGGCGGCAGTCTGCCCACCAACACCGACGGCGGCGGGCTGTCCCACTGCCAGCCCGGGATGCGGGGCATCTTCCTGCTGGTCGAGGCGGTGTGCCAGCTGCGCGGCGAGTGCGGTCCGCGCCAGGTGCCGGACGCCCGGCTCGCCTGTGTGAACGGCACCGGCGGCTGGTACTCGTCGGCCTCCACCGTGATCCTGGGGATGTAGTGCGATGGACTTCACCTTGACCGACGAACAGGTCCTGCTCCGCGACACCGCCCGCACCCTGTCGTCCCGGGAGTGCCCCCCGTCGCTGGTCCGTGCCCACATGGATGACCGCACCGCGCTCGATCCTCTGTGGGACCACCTGCGCGAGTGGACCGACCTGGCCGACGGCCCGCTGGTCGACCTGTGCCTGTTCCTGGAGGAGACGGGCGCTGTGGTCGCCCCTGGCCCCTTCCTCGCCACCACCGCGCTGTTCCGGCCCCTCGGTGGCATGGGCGTGGGCACGGTCGCCTGGGCCGACGCCGACGGCCGCTGGCCGGCCGAGGCCGGCGGAGGTGCCACGGACAGTCCCGTCGCCGGACGACGCACCGGCGGCGCCGGTGAGGACGTGGCCCGTGCCGATGGCCGGCCCGCGAACGGCGGCGGCGGGCACGATGACCGCCGCACGTGGGTGCTGGACGCCGACGTGGTCGACGCCGTGGCGGTGGTGCTGTTTGGCCCATCCGGCCCGTCGGTGGCGTTCGTCGAGCCAGGCAGGCTGGCGCTCATGCCGATGGAGTTGCTGGACACGACCCGCAGGGCGTTCACAGTCGACGTACCCGCTGGGCTCGACGTGGTGCCGATCGAGCCGGAACGGCTTCGTGACGTGCTGTCCCGGGCCACGGTGGCGGCAGCGGCCGAGATGGTCGGCACCACCCGGTGGATGCTGGCCACCACCGTCCGGTACGCGAAGGACCGGGTACAGTTCGGCCGACCGATCGGCAGCTTCCAGGCGGTCAAGCACCGCCTGGCCGACATGTCCCTGGCCGCCGAACGGGCGTGCGCTGCGGTCTACACAGCGGCCATGGCCCACGACGCCGGCCACCCCGACCGCTTCGCCGCGACCCACGCCGCCAAGGCCGCGGCCGGCGAGGCTGCGACCTTCGTGGCCAAGAACGCCGTGCAACTCCACGGCGGCATCGGCTTCACCTGGGACCACGACCTGCATCTCTACCTCCGCCGCACGTATGTCGCGGACGCCTTCCTCGGCTCGGCCTCGTGGCACCACGACCGCCTGGCCGACCTCCTCCTCGCGTGACGGCGGACGTCTCGTCATGGACGGCCCACTGCATCGCGGCACCCCCGAGCTCCACGCGACGCTCTCGCGCCTCGTTCACCGGCCGCCCAGCGGCGACCGCGAGCCGGGATCTATGACGCCCACGTCAGGTAACTTCGCGGGGCATGGATGTCGACCTGGCGCGGCTCGCCGAGCCACGAGGCCAGCTCACCGACAGCAGCCACGCCGGCGGCCAGCTCGCCGTCGACCCGGTCACAGCGGAGATCGTCCGGCACGCGATGGAGACCGTCTGCTGGGAGATGGCCACCTACGTCTCCCGCACGGCCACCACCCCGATCCTCAACCAGTCCAACGAGCGCAACGGGTCGATCCTCGACGCCCGGGGCCGGCTGGCGGCCCTGTCGGTGGGCATCCCGCAGTTCATGCTGACCTCGGCCCTGCCGATCCGCTTCGCGCTCGACTACCTCGGCCCGGACGAGTTCCGCCCCGGCGACGTGTTCGTGGCCAACGACCCGTACCACGGTGGCGGCCACCTCCCCGACTACAACGTGTTCGCCCCGGTCCACGGCCCGGACGGGGCACTGGTGCTGATCCCGTCGATCCAGTGCCACCACGGCGACACCGGCGGTGCCGTCCCCGGCGGCTACAACGTGACCGCCGCCGACATCTGGGGCGAAGGCGTCCGCTGGCCGGTGGTCAAGGTCGTCGACCAGGGCGTCGAACGGCGCGACGTGCTCTACGCCCTGGCCGCGAACAACCGCCTCCCCGGCTTCCTCGGCGATCTGCGCTCGCAGATCGGCGCGGCGCAGCTCGCGGTCCGGCGCCTCGGCGAGATCGTCGACCGCCACGGCGCCGCCACCGTCGAGGCGTCGGTCGACTTCATGATCGACTACGCCCGCCGCCGGGTCCGGGACGAGGTCGCCACGTGGCCCGACGGCACCTACGAAGCCGACGCGTACGTCGACCACGACCCCCTCGGCCACCCGGACATCCTCGTCCACGTGAAGCTCACCGTCGACGGCGAACGCCTGGCCATCGACTTCTCGGGGTCGGACACGCGACCCGAGATCCAAGCCTGGTCGACGTTCGGCAACACCCGGGGCTACACGATCGCCCAGGTGGCCTCGATGATGGATCCCGCGATCCCCAAGAACGAGGGGTTCTTCGACGAGATCGAGCTGACCGCGCCGCTGGGCTGCGTGCTCAACCCGACCCCCGGCAAGCCGGTCAGCGCCGGCACCCACCACCCCGGCGCGGACGTCGGCGAGGCCATCGCGGTCGCGATGGCCGGCGTGCTGCCGGATCGGGCCGTGCCGCAGACCTACAAGACCGGGATCCCCACCACGATCGTCGGCGTCGACCCCCGCACCGGAAAGCAGTTCGTCGACCCGTCCACCGAGGTCTACGCGGGCTGGTGCAACGCGGCCCGGGGCATGGACGCCTGGGGTGCCCAGAACGCGGCCTTCGGCAACCTGTGGAAGGCCACCGCCGAGATCAACGAGGCCATCTTCCCCCACGTCCAGTGGGGTCGGGACTACCGCACCGACTCCGGCGGGCCCGGTCAGTGGCGCGGGCTCTGTGGCAGCCACTACGTCAAGGAGGTGCGGGTCCCGGCGAAGGTCTACACCTACGTCGTCGGCATGAAGTACCCGATGCCGGGGATCGGCGGCGGCCGTCCCGGGGCACCCAACCGGCTGGTGCTGCGCTACGGCTCGGACGACGAGGTGACCGTCGAGCACACCGCCGACTGGGTGCCTCTCGGTGCCGGCGACCGGATCTGCTACGACTACGGCGGCGGTGGCGGTTGGGGTGATCCGTTGGACCGGGATCCGGCCGCGGTGCTCGACGACGTGCTCGACGAGTACGTCTCGGTCGACGGCGCGCGACGGGACTACGGCGTCGTGCTGACCGGATCGCTGGACGACCTCACGCTCGCCGTTGACCACGAGGCGACGCGACTGCGGCGCGCCGAGCGCCGCACGGCGACAGCGCCGACCGCCGCCGATGCCGATGCCGTCGACGGCGCGTCGACCGTGGCCCACGGTGCTGGGCCCAGCGGCGGCGGCAGCGACACGAACGTGCGATGACCGGCCACCGGGTCGGCGTCGACGTCGGCGGGACGTTCACCGACCTGGTCTGCATCACCCCCGACGGGCAGGTGGTGGTCGACAAGGTGCCGACGACGCCCGACGACCAGTCGGTCGGCGTGCTCGCCGGGGTCGCCCAGCTGGCGGGCCGGCTCGGCCTCGACACCGCCGACCTCTGCGGCCGCCTGGACACGTTCGTCCACGGCACGACGGTGGCCGACAACACGATGATCCAGATGTCCGGCCCACCGACCGGCCTGCTGGTCACCGAGGGCCACCGCGACGAGATCGAGCTGCGGCGGGTCCACAAGGAGGAGATCTGGGACCCGACCTACCCGCCTCCGCCGCCGATCGCCCGGCGCCGCGCCCGCATCCCGATCCCCGAGCGGGTCGACGTCGACGGCAACGTGCTGGTGCCTCTGGACGAGGAGGCCGTGCGCCGGGGAGTCCGGCGCCTGCGCGCGCTCGGGATCCGCTCGATCGCCGTCCTGTTCCTGCACAGCTTCACCGACGCCGCCCACGAACGGCGCGCCCGCGAGCTGATCCTCGAGGAGTTCCCCGAGGTCGACCACGTGTCGCTGTCCCACGAGGTCATGCCGCGAGCGCCCGAGTTCGAGCGCACGTCGACCACCCTGGTCAACGCCTACGTCGCACCGGCGATCGCCGGGTACGTCGACCGGTTGGCGGCGGGCCTCGGCCAGGCGGGCTTCGATCGCCAGATGCTGATCATGCAGGCCACCGGCGGTGTGATGCCGCCCGACTACGTCGCCCGCAACGCGGTGTCGCTGCTCGGGTCCGGCCCGACCGGGGGCGTGATGGGAGCGACGCTCGCGGCCGCGCGCAGCACCGGATCGGTAGCGGCGTCTGACGTCGTCACCGTCGACATGGGCGGCACGTCCTACGACGTGTGCCTGGTCCGGGGCGGGCAGCCGCAGGTGCAGACCGACTGGAACTGGCGTTACCGCTACTACATCGGGCTGCCGATGGTCGACGTTCGCAGCGTCGGCGCCGGTGGCGGTTCGATCGCGTCCGTGCACCAGGGTGCGCTGCTGGTCGGCCCGGCGAGCGCGGGCTCGGATCCCGGCCCGGCGTGCTACCGCCTCGGAGGCACGGCGCCCACCGTGACCGACGCCGACCTGCTGCTCGGCTACCTCCCGACCGACCGGTTCGCCGCCGGCCGCGTCCACCTGGACACCGACGCCGCCGCGGCTGCCGTCGAGCGCGACGTGGCCCGACCACTCGGGATCGACGTCGTCGACGCGGCGTGGGGCATCGAACGGATCGTCAACAGCACGATGGGCGACGCCGTGCGCCGCGTGCTGGCCAGCCACGGCGCCGACCCCCGCGAGCTGACGCTGGTGGCCTACGGCGGCAACGGTCCCGTCCACGCGTGGGCTCAGGCCTCCGAGCTGGGCATCCGGCGGATCCTGGTGCCGAAGGCAGCACCGGCCTTGTCGGCGCTCGGACTGTTGACCGCCGACTACCGCATCGACGAAGTGCGGGCGTACGTGGCACCGCTGTCACAGGTCGACATCGGGCGCCTGCGCCAGCTGTTGGACGGCCTCGCCGACCACGCGGCCAAGGAGCTCACGCCCGCGGGCCTCGGTCCCGCCGACGTCACGATCGAGCGGTTCGTGCAGATGTGCTACCCGGGTCAGAACGCGGACCTGTCAGTGACGGTGCCCGAGGTGCTCACGGCTGCCGACCACGTCGCCGACGTGGCCGAGATCGGGCTGATGGGCCTGGCCCACCGGTTCCACGACCGCCACGAGGCCGACCGGGGCTACGCCTTCCGCCAGCAGCAGCCGCTGGTGCGTGGGGTGCGGCTGATCGCGACCGGCCGCACCGCCAAGCCCGAACGGCTCGCTGTGACCGGCCCGGTGGCCGATGCCGCGCAGGCGCGGATCGGGGTCCGTCGCGCCCACTTCGGCGACGGCTTCGTCGATGCACCTGTGTACGACGGCCCCGAGCTCGGGCCGGGGGCGGAGGTGGTCGGCCCGGCACTGGTGGACGAGCCGTTCACGGTCGTGGTGCTGCCGCCGGGCTTCGTCGCCCGGCTCGACGAGCACGGCACCTACGACATCGCGGTCCCCTGACCGGTTTCTGCACCGATTTCGGCGGGATACCTGGGGAGGCCGAGGAGGCGCTCGCCGATGATCGTCCGCTGGATCTCGGAGGTCCCCCCGGCGATCGACGCGGCCCGGCTCCACAGCCACTGGCGCGCCCACGGCGTCGCGGTGATGGCGGCGTCGGGGCCGAGCAGGTCGAGCGCGGTGTCCGCCAGGTGCTGGGACATCGTGCTCCAGGCCAGCTTGACCCAGCTCGACTCGGCCCCCGCGGGCTCACCCCGTGCCAGCCGGCTCAGGGTCCGCCAGTTGTGCAGCCGCAGGATCCGCAGCTCGACGAACGCCTGCGCCAGCCGATCGCCCATCACCGGATCGTCGAGCCGCCCGCGTATCGCGGCCTCGCGGTACAGGGCGTCGAGCAGGACCTCGTGGACCACCTGCTCCTTGAACGGGAAGCTGGTGCCGCGCTCGTGGGCCAGAGTGGTCGACGCGACGGCCCAGCCTTCCCCGACCGTGCCGACCATGTGGTCGTCGGGGACGTACACGTCCTCGAGGAACACCTCGCCGAACTCGGCCTCGCCGGTGATCTGCACCAACGGGCGGACGTCGACACCGGGCGCCTGCATGTCGACCACGAAGCACGAGATGCCCTGGTGGCGGTCGCTGGGTCGTCCGGTGCGGGCGAGCGCCAGGCCCCAACAGGCGTGGCGGGCGTAGGAGGTCCAGACCTTCTGACCCGACAACGTCCACCCGCCGCCGGCGTCGGCCTCACCGCCGCTCCCCTCCACCGGCGCAGCCGTGCCGTCGCCGGCCCGGTCGACTGCGCCCGGTACCCGGCGCGCGGCCGTCCGCAGGCTGGCCAGGTCGCTGCCGGCTTCCGGCTCGCTGAACAGCTGGCACCAGATCTCGGCCGCCGAGAGGATCGACGGCAGCCACCGTTGCCGCTGCTCCTCGGTCCCGTGCGCCAGCAACGTCGGGCCGACCAGGTTGAGGCCGACCCGGTTCACCGGTTGCGGGGCACCGGCCCGGGCGTACTCGAGGTTGAAGATCGCCACGGCGGCCGGCGGGAGGCCGCGCCCGCCGTAGCGCTCGGGCCAGTGCAGCCCGACCCACCGGCTGGCTGCGAGCTTGGCCTGCCACGCCCGTCCCCAGGCCACCTCGTCATCGACGTCCGTGAACGGCGGTGGTAGCTCCACGTTCTGGGCGAGCCAGCCCCGTGCCTCGGCGGCGAAGGCCTGCTCGTCGGCGGTGAAGCTCAGGTCCACGCCGGGCCGCCCGCGCTCGCTGCGCCACCGCCTGGTCGGGCGCGGGCAGAACGGCTCACAGGTCCCAGAAGCGGTCGCGACCGTGGTCGGCGAAGGCGGCCCGCAGCACACGCTCGTCGTTAGACGTGAACGGCCGGTAGCGGTCGTCGGCCCGGTCCCGCACCCAGATCTGGTCGCCCGCCACCCGGTCGGACCGGAACTTCTCGGTGACCAGGGTCCGCTTGAGGATCTTGTTGGTCGCTGTGGTGGGCAGCTCGGCGGTCACCCGCACGTAGCGGGGCCGCCACTTCGGCCCGACGTCGGCCTGCTCGTCGACCCAGCGGGCGAACGCGGTGGGGTCGAACCGGGACCCGTCGTCCAGCACGAGGCCCACCATGACCTGGTCGCCGGCTTGCGCGTCCGGGACGCCGTAGACGGCCACGAAGCGCACATCGGGGTGCCGGTCCAGCGCGGTCTCGATCGGCCCGGCGGGGAAGTTCTCGCCGTCGACCCGCAGCCATTCGGCGTCGCGTCCGGCGAAGTACAGGAACCCGTCGGCGTCGACGTAGCCGAGGTCGCCGCTCCAGTACCAGCCGAAGCGGGTGGCCCGGCGGTTCGCGTCGTCGTTGTCGTAGTAGCCCTCGAACACGCCGACGCCCGCCGTGTTGACGATCTCGCCCACGCAGTCCTCGGCGTTGAGCAGGCGTCCCGTACCGGGCTCGAATCGGGCGGGCGCGCAGGCGACGCCCTGGTCGTCGACCACCTTGACGTAGTCCGGCGCGTGGCCGACCGCACCAGGCGGGAGATCGTCCACCCGCTCGACACCGACCCCACCCTCGGTGGCACCGAACACGTCCATCACAGCGACGCCGAAACGGCGGGCGATGCGCTCGACCACCTGCGGCGAGCCCTCGTTGCCGTATGCCACGCGCAGCGGGTTGTTGGCGTCGTCGGGCAGCTCGGGCGTGGCGAGGAGGTAGGCCAGCGGTTTGCCCGTGTAGCAGAAGTAGGTGGCGCCGTAGCGACGCACGTCCGGCAGGAAGCCCGAGGCCGAGAACCGTCGGGCGAGGCCGACCGAGGCGCCACGCACCAGCGCCGGCGCCCAGCCGACCATCACCGCGTTCGAGTGGAACAGCGGCATGCAGACGTAGCCGACGTCGTCGGGGCCGAGGCCCATCACCGACGCCAGCCGGTTGCCGGTCTGCAACAGGCGGCGTTGCGAGCAGATCACGGCCTTGGGTGCCGCCGAGGTTCCCGACGTGAAGATCAGCGCCCAGGTCATGGCCGGATCGGGCTCGAGGCCGGGGTCGTCGACATCGACGCTGGCCAGGGCGCTGTCGAGGGTCTCGCCGACGACCAGCACCGGGCACGGCAGCTGGCGGCCGATCGGCGCCAGACAGTCCAGGTGGCGGGGTTCGGTGACCAGCAACCGGCAGCGGGTGTGGGCGACGTCGCGCAGCAGGTGCTCGCCGACCCGGGTCGGGTTGAGGCCGACCACAGCAGCACCCGCCAACGCCGCGCCGCCGAACGCGAACAGGTACGCCGGGACGTTGTCCAGCAGCACCCCGACATGGAACGGCGCCACGGGGTCGGTGGCACGATAGGCGAGGAACAGGTTGGCCCAGCGGGCGCACTCGTCGACGTAGGCGCCGTGGGTCCAGGCCTCGTCGCCGAAGCGGACCGCGGGACGGCCGCGGATGGCGGGGTCGCTGGCATTGTGGCGCAGCAGCGCGGCGGCGTTGGGTGCCGGCATCGGAGCCTGCCCCAGGCCGACGGCCGCGGATCGAGGCGGCGTACCCGATGCGGGATCAGGCCCGTTCGCTGTTGCGCCGCGCCGGAATCCGTACCGGTCCCCCACGCTCGGCAAGACTAGCCAGGATGTCTGACGCCCATGTCAGGCTACGGGCGACCCACGAGCACCCGTCGGGCGCGGCGTGGGCGCGACCGGGCGGCCCGTGGCACGTCCCGGCCCTCGACGTGGCCTTGGCAGCAACGTCGGACGACCAGCTCGTCGGCCCGGTGGCCGCCGGCCTGCAGCAGCTGGGGGTAGGGGCCGGGGACACCGTGGCCTGGCAGCGGCCCAACGACCACGACGCCGTGTCGCTCTACCGGGCCTGCTGGCGTCTCGGCGCGATCGCCGCGCCGATCCACCACCGCGCCGGCCGTGCAGACGTCACGGCGCTGCTCGACCTGCTCGACCCGCGCGACCCGCGACTGGTGCTCGGCCCCGACGATCCGGTCCCCCGGGGCACGCCGCCCGTGCGGCCGGGAGAGAGCGACGTGCCGGCGGGGTCGCTGGCGGTAGCGCTGGCCACCTCGGGATCGACCGGGACGCCGAAGGTCGTCCTGCACACCCATCGCGCCCTGGTCTACAAGGCCCGGCTCATGGCCAGGGTGCACGAGCTCGGCGAGGACGACCACGTCCTCATGCCCGCCCCGCTGGCCCACATCTCGGGGTTGCTCAACGGGATCCTGGTCCCCGGCGTGAGCGGGATGCGGGTGACCTTGATGGACCGCTGGGAGCCCGCGCTCGCCCTCGACATCATCGACCGAGAGCAGGTCACGTTCATGGTCGGGCCACCGGCGTTCTTCGTCTCGCTGATCGACGCCCAGGGACGCGAGCGCTGGCGCACCCGGTCGCTGCGGCTGGTGTCCTGCGGCGGAGCCGGGGTGACGCCCACGTTCGTGGAGCGGGCCTCGGCCGAGCTCGGGTGTCGGGTGAAGCGGACCTACGGCTCGACCGAGGCGCCGAGCGTGACCTCGTGGACCGCGGGCGACGCGCCAGCGCGGGCCCGCGACACCGACGGCCGCCCCGTCGGTGCGGCCGAGCTCCGGGTCGTCCGCGTCACGCCGCCGCAGCCAGGCAGCGTCGGGAACGCCTCGGCGGATGTCGGGGAGGTCGGCGAGGTCGGCGAGGTACAGGTGCGGGGGCCCGAGCTGTTCGTCGGCTACAGCGACCCGGCCGCCACCCACGCCGCGTTCACGGCCGACGGGTGGTTCCGCACCGGCGACCTGGGACGGGTCGACACCGAGGGCTGGCTGACGATCGTGGGGCGCACAGGGGACGTCGTCATCCGTGGCGGGGAGAACATCGCAGCGAGCGAGGTCGCCACCGTGCTCGAAGCTCACCCGGCAGTGCGCCAGGCCGTCGTCGTCGGGGTCGCGGACGAACGGTTGGGCGAACGGGTCGGGGTCGTGATGGTGCCCGCCGGGCCGGCCCTCACCCTGCCCCAGTGCCGGGAGTGGTTCGCGGCCCGGGGGATCACCAGGTTCAAGTGGCCCGAGGTCCTGGTCGCCGTCGACGAGCTACCGCTCCTCCCGAGCGGCAAACCGGATCGGACGGCGCTGCTCTCGATGCTCCACCCGAGGTCGTAGGGGTTCGGATCCGAACGGCCGACGTCAGGGGTCAGGCCCCGGAACCCACGACCTCGCGCGTTCGCGGCGGCGCCCGTCGCCTCAGGTCAGAGGACGCTGGCGCCGTCGTCGAGCCGGGCTCGGAGCAGGCCGGCGAGGCGCTCGCGGTGGAACGTGGCGTCGCCGAACACGACCTGGTCCAGCTGGGCTCGTTTGAGGAACAGGTGCAGGTCGTGGTCCCAGGTGAAGCCGATCCCACCGTGGACCTGCAGGCCCGAGGCCATGACCCGGCGCGCCGCATCGGAGCACCAGACCTTGGCCGTCGACGCCGCCACCGAACGGTCCGGATCGTCGACGCTGACGCACCATGCGGCGTAGTACGCGGTCGACACCATGCCCTCGACGTCCACCAGCATGTCCGCGCAACGGTGCTTCACCGCCTGGAAGCTGCCGATCGGCCGGCCGAACTGGACGCGCTCCTTGGCGTACCCGGTGGCCATCTCCAGCACCCGGGCGGCGCCGCCCAGCATCTCGGCCGAGTACGCCGCGGCGCCCCGGTCGAGCAGCCGAGCTGCGGCTGTTCCCGCCGCCGGCCGTTGCCCGGGCGACGCCGGTCCTGACGGGGATGGCGCGGACGACGCCGGCTCGGGCGAGGGCGGCTCGGACGACGCCTGCTCGGACGACGCCTGCTCGGGCGAGAGTGGCTGAGGCGAGGGTGGCTCCGGGTCGGCGAGGCGGCTGGCCGGCAGACGGTCGAGGTCGATCCAGCCGACGCAACGGGTCAGGTCCATGGCGGGCTCCGCAGGCGGGCGCCCGCCGGCCGAGAGGTCCACGACGTGCACGTCGTCGCCCACGACCACCACGACCACGTCCGCCACCGGCGCGTAGGGAACCAGCACCCGGCTGGTGCCCGCCGGGGCCCAGCCCACGGTGCCGATCGCCGTCCCCTCGGCGAGCGCCGCCGCCCAGCCGGCCGCCGACCCCGATGCAACCGACGACGCAGCTGGGGCCGGTCCAGCTGGCGCCGACGATGCTGCCGACGACGCTGGCGCGGGTGCCCGTGCCGGCGGTGCCGAGGATCCCGGCGCCAGCGCCGCCCGGGCCAGCACCGTCGGAACGAACGGGGCTGGGGCATTGCATCGCCCGACCTGCTCGGCGAGCACCGCCACCTCGACGAAGCCCAGCCCCAGCCCGCCAGCGGACTCGGGCGCCTCGACGGCCAGCCAGCCCTGCTCCTCCAGCGCCTCCCACAGCTGACGGTCGTAGGGCTCCCCGCCCGCCAGCACCTCGCGCACCCGGGCCGGCGACGCGTGGTCGTCGAGCAGGTGCCGGGCCGCCAGCTGCAACGCCTGCTGGTCGTCCGAGAGCTCGAAGTCCATTCCCTGACGTTACTGTCAGGGTTTGTGGACCTCTCCCCGACTCCGGCGCAGCACGCGTTCCGGGGCGAGGTCCGGGGCTGGCTCGAGGCGAACCTCCCCTGGGACTACGGCTCGGGGTTACCGCCCCGGTTCGACGACCTGGCCGAGCAGGTGGCGTTCGGCCGGAGCTGGCAGGACCAGCTGGCGGCGGCCCGGCTCGTGGGCGTGGCCTGGCCGGTCGAGCACGGCGGCCGCGGCGTCGGTCCCCTCGAGCACTACATCGTCCAAGAGGAGCTCGCCCGGGCCCGAGCACCGGAGCTGGTCGGCCGCATCGGCGTCAACCTGGTCGGTCCGACGCTCCTGGCCCACGGCACGGCGGAACAGCAGGCACGCTGGCTCCCGGCGATCCTCGACGCTCGTGAGCTGTGGTGCCAGCTGTTCAGCGAGCCCGATGCCGGCAGCGACCTCGCCGGCCTGCGGACACGAGCCTCGCGGGTCGCCGGCGGGTGGAGGCTGCACGGCCAGAAGGTCTGGACCTCGTACGCCCAGTTCGCCGACTGGGGCCTCTGCCTGGCGCGGAGCGACCCCGACCTGCCTCGCCACCAGGGGATCTCATGCTTCGCCGTGGACATGCGGGCCGCCGGGGTCGAGGTGCGGCCGCTGGTCCAGCTGACCGGCGAACGCGAGTTCAACGAGGTGCACCTCGACGACGTCTTCGTCGCGGACGATCAGCGGATCGGCAGGCTCCATCAGGGGTGGCCGGTCGCGACCGCCACGCTGTCGCACGAGCGGGGCACCAATCCCCGGCAGATGGTGATCCACATCCAGCTGCTGGAGGAGCTGTTCCGCCTGGCCACCGCGGCGGGCGCCGACCACGACCCACGCCTGCGCCAGCGCCTCGCCCAGAGCTACGTCGAGGTCCGGCTGTTCCAGCTGCTGAACTGGCGGAGCCTGTCACGGCTGGCCCGCGGTGAGCCGCTCGGCCCCGGTGGGAGCGCACTCAAGCTGTATTGGAGCGAGATGAGCCAGCGGCTGCACGACGTCGTGATGGCCGTGCTGGGGCCGGCTGCGCCGCTGGGACGAGGGGCGAGCGACAACCCCGGCGGCGGCGAGTGGCAACGGTCGTGGCTCTACTACCAGGGCTCGACGATCTGGGCGGGCACCAGCGAGATCCAGCGGAACCTCCTCGGCGAACGGGTGCTGGGCCTGCCCCGGGACGTCCCCCGGGCGCGGCGGTAGCGGGGCTGTGGAGCGACCGCTGGACGGCGTCCGGGTGCTCGACGTCGGCACCCGCATCGCCGCGCCCTTCTGTGCCGGGCTGCTCGGCGAGCTGGGCGCCGACGTGATCAAGGTCGAGGATCCTCGTGGCGGCGACTTCATGCGCACGATCGGTCCGTTCGAGGACGGGTACTCGCTGTTCTGGGCGGTCGAAGGGCGCGGCCGGCGGAGCGTGACCTGCGACCTGCGGACCGCGGACGGCCAGGCGCTGTTCCGACGGCTCGCCGCCCGCGCCGACGTGGTCTGCGAGAACTTCCGGCCCGGCACGCTGGAGGGCTGGAACATCGGCCCCGCGGACTGCGATCCCGGCCTGGTGTGGGTTCGGATCTCGGTGTTCGGCCAGGACGGCCCCTACGCCGGTCGGCCGGGCCTCGACCGCCAGGGCATCGGCTACGGCGGATTGCTGCACCTGACCGGCTACCCCGACACGCCACCGGTCCGGCCTGGGGTCACCGTCTCGGACTACCTGACCGGGGCGTTCGGCGCCCTCCACGCAGTCGCCCAGCTCTACGCCCGACGCCACGCTCCGGACCCCGGCGATGGCGCCGCGCCGGTGGTGGTCGATGCGCCGTTGTATGGCGCGATCCTGCGCATCCTGGAGTGGACGATCGCCGGCCATGACCGGCTCGGCCTGGTGCGTGAGCGGGCGGGCAACCGGGTGCCAGGCTCCGCGCCGCTGGACAACTTCCTCACCGCCGACGGCAGGTACGTGTGCATCGTGGCCGGATCGGACGCCAACTTCGCCCGACTGTGCGACGCGATGGGCCGGCCGGACCTCGCCACCGACCCCGAGTGGGCCACGCTGGCGCAGCGTGCCGGGCGGGCCGACGAGATCACCGGCATCGTCGCCGGCTGGGTGCGGACACTGACCGCCACGGAGGTCGAGCGACGCTGCATCGCCCACGACGTCCCGGTGGGGACCGCGTACAGCGCCGCGGACATCGCCGCAGATCCCCACATCGCCGCCCGAGGCGACCTGGTGACGGTCGACGACCCCGTGCTCGGTCCCGTGCGTCAACAGGCGCCATTTCCCCGGCTCGCCGGAACCCGCCCGACACCACCCACCGGCGCCCCCGTCCTGGGACGGCATGACGACGAGGTCTGGCTCGACCTCGTCGGCCTCACCCCCGCCGGGCTGGCTGACTACCGCGCCCGCGGCATCGTGTCACCGGCGGGCTAGCTCGCGGCCCCCGCGAGGTCCGCAAGCGCTCGGCGGTCGACCTTGTCGGCCGGGGTGAGCGGGAGCGCGTCCACCACGACCAGATCCTCGGGGAGCTTGTGCCGGGCCAGGCGGCCATCGGCGTGACGGCGCAGGTCGGCGAGCGAGGGCCGGCGGGCATCCGCCGCGGCCACGACCACCGCGACGCCCACCTCGCCCATCACGTCGTCCGGCCGCGGCACCACCGCCACTGCCTTCACCGCCGGATGGTCGGCCAGCACCGCCTCGACCTCGAATGGGTGGACGTTGTAGCCACCCCGGACGTAGCGCTCGGTGCTCCGGCCGCGCAGGTGCAACCGGCCGCGGTCGTCGACGAAGCCCAGATCGCCGGTCCGCACGAACCCGTCGGCGGTGAACGCCGCCGCGGTCGCCTCCGGGTCGTGCCAGTAGCCGGACATGACCGCCGCCGAGCGCAGGCCGATCGCCCCGACCCCGCCCGCCTCCACGGGCCGCTCGGCGGCCGCGGTCCCGCCCGCCTCGCCCGGCTGGTGGTCACGGCCACCCCCGACGTCGAGCACCACGAGGTCGACGCCGGGCAGCGGATGCCCGACGGTGTCCTCGGCGTCCTCGGGTGGGTCGGTCGCCGCCGTCCCTACACCGATCCCCGCCTCGGTGCAGGAGTAGCGGACCATGACCACGGCACCGAACCGCTCACGTGCCTCGCGGATCAGCGCCGGTGTCGCCGGACCGCCGCCCATCACCACGGCCTGCACTGCCGACAGGTCGTACCGGTCGAAGTCCGGGTGGCGGAGCATCAGCGTCACCTGGGCCGGGACACCACCGACTGCACCCATGCCGTGCTGCGCGGTCAGCCTCAGGGCATCCTCGGCGCGCCACGACGGCAGCAGGTGCTGGGTCGCACCGCGACGGAGGTTGCCCGGCAGCTTGGTCATGAACCCCAGGTGGGCAGGAGCGCTCGCGGCGATGCTCGGCCCGCCGCCGCCCCAGGTCTCGCCCACGTCGACAGCCGTGATCGCCCGGAGCTGGCGGTTGGCGAACGCCGCCCCCTTCGGAGCCCCGGTCGTGCCCGAGGTGAAGACCAGCGCCACCGGGTCGTCGTCGCTCCCCGTCGTCGACGTCATCGAGGGTCTCCGGCCGGTCCGGGGCCGGAGATCGTCGAAGACGCCGGAGCATCCGTCGGCCGGGTCGACGACGGCGACGTCCCACCCCACACCAGGCGCCGGGGCCGCCTCGGGCGACGCGAGCACGAGCGTCGGTCGTGCAGCAGCCAGCACCGCGTCCCGTTCCGCTGGCGCCAGGCGCACGTTGACCCCGGCGGTGACCGCCCCCAGCTTGGCCAGCGCAGCGTAGGCCACCGGGTACTCGGGGACGGCGGGCAGCGCCAAGGCGACGACGTCCCCCGGCCCGATCCCCCGCTCGGCCAGGCCAGCGACCAGCTCGTCGGACAGCCGGTCGAGCTCGGCGTAGGACACCGACCAGCCCTCATAGCCGGACGCGTCGGTCCTGGCAGCGACGTACGCCGGCCGGTCGCCGAACCGCCGGGCCGCCTCGCGCACCGTCTCAGCCAGCACCGCTCCTCCCCTCACCCAGTCATCGGGCCAGCAGGACGCAGCTCGCCAGGTTCCCCCCGCCCGCGGCGGCCAGCGCGACCTCCGGGCCACCCGGCACCTGACGGTCGCCGCCCTCACCCCAGAGCTGCACGCAGGCCTCGTGGAGCAGCCCGAACCCGTGGAGCCGACCACCCGACAGCTGCCCGCCGTTGGTGTTGAGCGGCAGCGCGCCGTCGCGGAACAACCGGTCGCCGTCCTCCAGGAACGGGCCCACCTCGCCCTTCCCGCAGAACCCGAGCGCCTCGAGCCATGCGGCGGTGATGAAGCTGAACCCGTCGTACAGCTCGACCAGGTCGACGTCGCCGGGCCGCAGCTCGGTGCGATCCCACAGCATGGCCGCGGCGTCGCGGCAGGCCATCGTGGTGAGGTCCTCCCACTGGTCCCACGAGTTGCGGCCCCGCAGCGCCGAGCCGATCGCCTGCAGCCGGATCGGCGGCCGACGCAGGTCGGGCGCCACCTCTGCGGCGGACACCACCACGGCGGTCGATCCGTCGCAGGGTGCGTCGCAGTCGTAGAGCCCGAGTGGGGTGGAGATCGGTCGTGCCGCAAGGTAGTCGTCGAGGGTCATCGGGTCGCGGTAGACCGCCTTGGGGTTGAGGGCGGCATGGCGCCGACCGGTCAGCGCCACCTGGGCGAGCTGCTCGCGGGTCAGGCCGTAGACGTGCATGTACCGCTGGGCGTAGAGGGCGATCCAGTTCGCGGCCGACGCGGCGCCGAAGGGCAGGCTCCACTGCATGAAGCCGCCGATCCGCACCCCACCCGGGGTGACGCTGGCCCGGCCGCCGGTGCCCTGCGCCGATGCCTCGGTCACCGTCCGGAAGCACAGCACGTGCCGGGCGTACCCGGCGGCGACCGCCGCGCACGCGGTGACCACGGACCCCAGCTGCCCCGGGTTCTCGAGCCCGCCGTTGTACCAGTCGAGCTCCAGGCGCAGTGCGTCCTGCACCTCGGCGACACCGACCCCCGAGAACCCCGGCGGCGTGTCCATCGCTCCCGGGTAGGTGGCTACGCCGTCGATGTCGCCGGGCAGGAGGCCCGCGTCGGTGATCGCGGCGAGGCATGCGTCGACGGTCAGGTCGAGCGCCCCCCGGTAGAGCCGCCGCCCCACCTCGGACTGACCGGCACCGGAGATCACCGCCGCCCGCTCGCCCCGCGCCCGCGTGGCCATCCGGGGGCGATCCCCCGCCGAAGCTGCCCCCGACGACGGGGCCATGGGCCCATCCTCGGGCGCAGGTTCGAAGAGGGGCAGCCACACGTCGTCACGGTGCTCGAAGCACACCTGGACCGGCACGCCGATCCGCACCTCCTCCGGCGAGCAACCGACCAGGTTGGTCATCAACCGGACGCTGGGCTGCTCGTCGATCTCGACCAGGGCCACCACGTAGGGCGGATCGAACCCGGGGATCCACGGCTGGTGGTTGACCGTGTAGCTGACGACGGTGGCCCGCCCGCTCACGGGCCGAGGCTCCAGGGTCCGGGTCCGGCACGTCGGACAGACCGGCCCGGGCGGGTGGACCATCAGCCCACAGGTCGTGCAGCACAGGAACCGCAACCGACCGTCCGCCCCCGACGTCCAGAAGAACTCGGTCTCCGGCGTCACCCGCGGCAGCACCCGGAAGCCGACCGCCCGCGGCCCGAGCTGGTCGTCGGCGGGACCGCTCGTCGGCTCGGGCTGGGCCACGGTCAACCGCCGGCCGGCGTGGGCCCGCTCGCCTCGGGATCGGGCGGACGGTCGTCGACGGACGCCGGACGGAAGTAGGCCAGCCGCAACCCGTCGACCTCCCGCGGTGCGAGCACGACCGGCAGACCGATCCGCACCGCGTCGACCTCGCAGTCGACCAGGTTGGTCATGACCCGGGGCCCTTCGGCGAGCTCGACCACCGCCGCGACGTACGGCACCCGCGGGCCGAACGGCGGCAGGTCGTTGGCCCGTATCACCGAGAACGTGTAGACGACGCCGCGGCCCGAGGCGTCCTCCCAGTGGACCTGCTCGCTCCAGCAGTGGGGGCAGAACGGGCGGGGATAGAAGTGCGCCCGCCCACAGTCCCCGCACCGTTTGAGCCGCAGGACGCCCTTGGCCAGCCCGTCCCAGTAGGGCTGGGTCGAGTCGTCGACGACCGGCAGGTCGAACCGCGGAGTCGATACCGACTCAGGCCCGTTCGCCACGGCTCCTGGCCGGAGTCCGTATCGACCGGCCATCGTCACGACCGCACGGCCTCACGGCTCACGGCAGCCGGGCGACGGCCCGGCCGGCCACCTTGACCTCGCCCTGCTCGTTGACCAGCGAGCAGTCGAGGTCGACCAGCTGCTCGCCGTCCTCCTTGCGCTTCCCGGTCACCACGATGCGACTGCTGAGCACCTCGCCGGGCCAGGTCTGGCGGGTGAACCGCACTCCGAAGTGCGCCAGGTTGCCGACCCCCACCCAGTCGGTGAGCGCGGTGCCGAGCAGGCCCATCGAGAACATCCCGTGGCCGAACACGCTCGGCAGCCCGGCCTCCTGTGCCTTGACCTCGTCGTGGTGCATGGGGTTGTAGTCGCCGGACGCCCCCGCGTACCGAACGAGGTCGGTGCGGGTCAGGGTGTGAGCCCGCGGTGGCGCCTCGTCGCCCTCGCGCAGCTCGTCGAACGAGAGCTTGGGATCGGGCATAGCCGGTACTCTATGACACGGACGTCAGAGATGGAGGGGCCTCATGCAGGTGGACGACCTGATCCTCGTGAGCGTCGACGACCACACCGTCGAACCGCCGGACATGTTCCGCGACCACGTCCCCGAGCGCTACCGCGACCGGGCGCCGCGCAGCGTCAAGAAGCCCGACGGCATCGACGTGTGGGTCTACGACGACAACGAGATCCCCAACATCGGGCTGAACGCCGTGGCCGGACGGCCGCCGGAGGAGTACAACATCGAGCCCACCCGGTACGACGAGATCCGGCCCGGCTGCTTCGACATCCACGAGCGGGTCCGTGACATGAACCGCAACGGCGTGGTCGGCTCGATGTGCTTCCCCAGCTTCGTGTCGTTCGCGGGCCAGCTGTTCTCCAAGTCCAAGGACCTCGACGTCGGCCTGGCCATGGTCAAGGCCTACAACGACTGGCACATCGACCAGTGGTGCGGCAGCTACCCGGGCCGCTTCATCCCGCTGTCGATCCCGCCGATCTGGGACCCCCAGGCGATGGCCGACGAGATCCACCGGGTCGCGGCCAAGGGCTGCCACGCGGTCACGTTCTCGGAGAGCCCCAGCCGGCTCGGCTGGCCCAACATCTTCGGCGACCACTGGGACCCGTTCTTCACCGCCTGCGCGGAGGAGGGCACGGTGATCTGCCTGCACATCGGGTCGTCGTCGACGATGCTGGCGCTCGAGCCGGGTGCGCCGATCGACGTGCTGATCACGATGACCCCGCTCAACGCGATGAGCGCCGCCACCGACCTGCTGTGGTCGCCGGTGCTGCGCAAGTTCCCGACCCTGCAGTTCGCGCTGTCCGAGGGCTCGATCGGCTGGCTGCCCTACTGGCTCGACCGGGTCGACTACGTCTACCAGCAGCACCGCTTCTGGACCCACCAGGACTTCGGCGACCGTCTGCCGTCCGAGGTCGCCCGCGAGCACTTCACCTTCTGCTTCATCAACGACCCTGCAGGCATCGAGCAGCGGCATCGCATCGGCATCGACAACATCACCTGGGAGAGCGACTACCCGCACTCCGACTCGTCGTGGCCCCGGTCGCCCGAGTCGGTGCTCGAGCAGACGGCTGGCGTCCCCGACGAGGAGATCGACAAGATCACCTACATGAACACGATGCGGATCTTCGGTTTCGACCCGTTCGCGCACCGCCCCCGTGAGCAGTGCACGGTCGGCGCCCTGCGCGCCGAGGAGCGCGCGGAGGTTTCGGCATGACCCGGGTAGTGGTGGTCGACGCGGTCCGCAGCCCGTTCGGCAAGCGGGGCGGCGGGTTGTCGACCATGGATTCCGCCGACCTGCTCGGCACCGTCCAGCGCACGCTGATCGACCGTGCCGGCATCGACCCGCTCGAGGTCGGCCAGGTGGTCGGCGGCTGCGTCGGCCAGGTGGGCATGCAGTCGTTCAACGTGACCCGCACCGCGTGGCTGACCGCCGGCCTGCCCCTCGAGGTGCCGGCCACCACGATCGACAGCCAGTGCGGTTCGTCGCAGCAGGCCACCAACCTCGCGACCTCGCTGGTCGCGTCGGGCACCGTCGACGCGGCGGTGGCCTGTGGCGTCGAGGTCATGAGCCGGGTCCCGATGGGCGCGGCGCTGGTCAAGGGCCTGGGTCGGGGCATCCCGAAGTCGTACTTCGAGCGCTACGAGTTCACGACCCAGTTCGAGGGAGCCGAGCGCATCGCCGAGAAGTGGGGCATCACCCGCAACGAGACCGACAGGTTCGGTCTGACCTCCCAGGAGCGCGCGGCTCGGGCCTGGGACGAGGGCCGCTTCGACGGCCAGCTCGTGACCATCGAGGCGCCCGACCTCGACCAGGATGGCAAGCCCACCGGCTCGACCCATGCCGTCGCCCGCGACGAGGGGCTCCGCGCCACCGACCTGAATGCGCTCGCCGGGCTCAAGGTCGTGGGCCGGGCGGACGGCGAGGGCGTGCACACCGCGGGCACGTCGTCGCAGATCTCCGACGGCGCGGCGGCGGTCCTGCTGATGACCGACGCCAAGGCCGAGGCCCTGGGCCTCCGGCCGCTGGCCGAGGTGGTCGACACGTGCCTGGTCGGCACCGACCCGATCCTGATGCTGACCGGCCCGATCGACGCGACCCACCGCCTGTTCGACCGCACCGGCCTGCGGATGGGCGACATCGACGTGGTCGAGATCAACGAGGCGTTCGCGTCGGTGGTTCTGGCCTGGCAGCGTGAGCTCGAGCCCGATCCCGAGACCGTGAACCCCAACGGCGGGGCGATCGCACTCGGGCACCCGCTCGGCGCCACGGGGGCGGGCCTGATGACCAAGGCGGTCCACGAGCTGGTCCGCTCCGACACCGAGCACGCGCTCGTGACCATGTGCTGTGGTGGCGGCCTCGGCACCGGCACCATCCTCCGCCGCCTCTAGCTCAGACGTTCTGTGTGGAGTCAGCGGGGGTTGACGCCGAGGACGTCGGCCAGCTGGCTGCGGTCGCTGACTCCGAGCTTGGCGAAGATCCGGTAGAGGTGGCTCTCGACCGTCCGGGGTGAGACGACCAGCCGCTCGGCGATCGCCTTGCTGGTGAGGCCGTCGGCGGCCAGGGTCGCCACCTCGTGCTCGCGGCCGGTGAGCCACGGGGTGCGCATGCCCTGGCGCAGGCCGGGGGTCTGGGCGTCCTCGCATGCCGCGGCCAGCGTGCGCGACCGGGTCATCGACCGGAACGCCGCGGTGGCGTCGCCCGTCTGGTCGTGGGCCGCCGCGGCGGCCGCTGCGGCCTCCGCCGCGAGCAGGTGGGCACCCAGCTGGTCGAAGCGGTCGGTGACGCTGTCCAACGCCGACCCGTCGGCAGCCGCGGCAGCAGCAGCGTGCGCCGCGAACGCGTCGACCAGCGGACTGCCGATCATGGCTGCGAGATCCTCCAACCGCTTCACGACCGCGTCCGGGGCGCCGAGGCGCACCACCGTGTGCAGGGCACCAGCCTCGAACGACCGCACGCCGGTGGTCCGGGCGGCGTCCGCGGCACCCGTCGCGCCAGCCACGGCATCGGCCGTGCGGCCCGCCGCTGCGTGGCTCCACGCCATGGCGAGCTGGAGCTCCGCGTCGAAGAACCGGGGCCAGGTGGTCGCCTCCTCCAGCTGGCGGCACGCGCCTTCGGCGGCAACGGCGTCGCCCGCCTGCGCCAGCGCGCTCGCGAGGTAGGCCAGGACCAGTGGCCGGTAGCCGAACGAGTCGCGTTCCCGCAGCAGCACCTCGGCCTCGCGCAGTCGCTGCGCCGCCGCGGTCGGACGGCCCCGGTCAAGGGCCACCTGACCCAGCGTCCCGGTGAACACGGCCATCGCCCCCAGAGATCCGAACTCGGCTGCGGCCTGGTAGCAGGCGTACGCGAACCACTCCGCTTCGTCCAACCGGCCCAGCATCCGGACGGCGAAGATCCGGCCGAACAGCAGCTGGCCCAGAGCGTCAGGGATCTCGCCGATGTGGGCCTGGGCCACGGGGAGGTAGCGGTCGATCATCGCCACCGAATCGCCTGGCCTGCCCGCGAGGGCGAGGGCGGCAGCCGTGGTCGCTGCGGCCAGGGCGCCGAGGGGATCGTCAGGTGCCGCCGTCTCGACCAGCGGGAGCGACAGCTCGATCGCGTCGTCGATGTTGCCGACGTTCAGGGCAATGCCGCCGCGGAGCCGGCGGAGCTGACCGAGCAGGTCCGGGTCGTCGGTCGTGGACTCCGTGCTGCGCAGCACGTGCATCGCCGAGTCCGGGCGGCCCAGCGCCCAGAGCAGCAGCGCCGCCCGCGCCAGCGCCACGTCGACGTGGTCGGCCGGGGTCCGAGCCACGCTGTCCAGCTCGATGATCACCTGTTCGGCGTCCCCGGCCCGGCCGTCCGCCACCAGGATCGCCGTCAACGCCCGGCCGGCCGCCGGCGAGCGCTCGGCCTCCCAGGCCGCGCGGGCCAGCCGTTCGGCCACGGCCAGGTCGTCGTCGGACGGCCGACCGGGCGGATCGCCGGCGGCCACCGCCGCAGTGACCTCGTCGACCCGCGCCGAGCCGGTGGTCAGCCGCTCGGCGAGCGCCTGCGGGAAGGCCACCTGCACGTACTGGGACGCCCGCACCAGCTGGGCGGTGTCGACGTCGGTCCCGTGGTCGAGCCGCAGCGTGGCGACGCGAACGGTGTCGAGCGGTGACTGGTCGCCGCGGGCCTCGATCACCTCCAGCAGGCGGCGCCGATGCGACTGGATCCGGACCGGTCCGAGGTGGCCGCGCAGCACCACGCCGTAGATGGGGTGAGCGAGGTGCGCCGTGAGCTCGCGGTCATGGCGGTCGTTGCCACCCTGACCCCGCGTGACCAGCAGACCCTGATGGAGCAGTGACTCCAGGGCCTCCTCGGCGACGACGGCCGTCAGCACGTCGACGGGCAGCGGGCCGGCGACGGTCACCACCTCCAGCGCCATGCGCGGCATGTCGTCGAGCTGCCCCAGCCGGCCCTCGACCACCTCGGCCAGCCGCCGACCGGGCGGGCCACTTCGTGTCGTACGGCTCCATCCACCCGCGCTCGGGCGCAACGCCCCGTCCTCCTGGTCAGCGAGGACCAGCTCACGCAGGAACAGCGGGTTGCCCAGGCTGCTGTCCCAGTACCACCGCAGGCTGGCCGGCTCGACCTCACCGCCCAGCGTCTGTGACACCAGGCGGTAGGTCTCGTCGCGGCTCAGCGGCTGCACCTCGATCCGGTGTGCGTAACCGTCCTTCCACAGCCCGACGATCGGCGCGGGCACGGGCTGGTCGCTGCGCACGGTCAGCAGCAGGGTCAGCTTGGGCACCGTAGCCAGCCGCCGCAGCACGGCCAGCGAAGCCTCGTCCACGTGCTGGGCGTCGTCGACCAGGATCAGCAACGGGCGGCGCCGGGCACGGCGGGTGAGATGGTCGGCGGTCGAGACCAGCAGCCGCAAGGGGTCGCCGGCCGCCTCCGGCGGGGCGAGGTGGGCCACCGCGCCGAACGGCACGGCCGCGGTCGCCGCGGCACCGTCGACCCGCTCGACCGCCCACCGATCCGCACGGGCCTCGACCAGCGCTTCGTCGGCCAGCCGGGACTTGCCCACCCCCTGCACCCCGCCCAGCACGGCGGCCAGCGGCGGCTGGTCGCCACGACGGATGTCGCGCAGGTAGGCAAGCTCCTCACCTCGGCCCACCAGTGGCCAACGGTCGACCCCATGCGGGCGGGGCGGCGGCACCGCACCATCATGATCGGTCCGCATGGCCCGGCGCTCGGTCGAGCACCTCAGGGATGCAGTAGAGGAGTACTGACGACCTGGCGGGGCCGCCTCGGTAGCGTGCGGCCGCGGTGGACAGGGAGAAGGCGCTGGACCAGATCGCGGGGACCTACGCCAGCGCGCTGCGCCTGGCCGACGCCGGCCACAGGAATGCGGAGATCGCCGCTGAGCTGGGCATCGACGAGGCCGCAGTGCCGTCGTTGCTGCGCATCGGCACCGCGAAGCTCGCCCACCTCATGGCCGACGACAGCGGGGCCGGGACCGACGCGCCCGGTACCGACGACGAGCGCCACGCGTAGCGCGCGGATTCAGTACCCCGCTACTGATGCCGCCGGCTGAGTCCCGGCGCATGATGGTCGCAGAGAGGACGACCGGTGCGGCGAGTGCGGCGGGAACCCGCCCTACCGGTCGTCCTCGCTCCTCCGGAGCTCCTTCCGTGTCCGTTCTGTGTACGGGATCCGGCGAACGCCGGGGTCTCGGGCACAGAACGGAAGGGGCTCGGTTCCGCTCACCCGAGCTCGGTCCCGGTCGCCGCGCGCACGGCCTCACCCAGTTCGTCGGACCACACGAGGTCCTCTGCCGCCGCCAGCTCAGGGGCGACGAAGCGGTCCGGTCCCATCCCCGGGACCCGCTCGCGCAGCACGCGGATCACCGCCCCGGACGCCGCGGCGGGTGCCAGCGGCGCCCGCAGCTCGACCCCGCGGGCCGCGGCCACCAGCTCGACCGCCAGGATGCGGCCCAGGTTGGCCAGCACCCGCCGCAGCTTACGGGCCGCGTTCCACCCCATCGACACGTGGTCCTCCTGCATCGCCGAGGTCGGCAACGAATCGACGCTGGCCGGCGCGG
Organism: Acidimicrobiales bacterium; assembly: GCA_050744325.1. GTDB lineage: Bacteria > Actinomycetota > Acidimicrobiia > Acidimicrobiales > VFJN01 > DASXTK01. Next base: position 57,223 of record JBOGHK010000086.1, on the reverse strand, counting down.
CCAGGCGCCGGTTCTCCTCGCAGAGCGCAGCCGCCGTGTAGTGGGCGATCATCAGCCCGCTGTCCACGCCCGGCTGCTCGGCGAGGAACGGCGGCAGGCCGTGCGAGCGGGCCGGGTCCAGCAGCCGGTCGGTCCGCCGCTCGGCGATCGCGCCGGTATCGGCGAGGGCGATCGCCAGGAAGTCCGCCGCGTAGCCGAGCGGCGCACCGTGGAAGTTCCCGCAGGATTCGACGCGGCCGTCTGCCAGTACCAGCGGGTTGTCGATGGCCGACGCCAGCTCCCGATCCACCACGGCCACGGCGAAGGCGAGTGTGTCACGGGCCGCGCCGTGGACCTGGGGCGTGCAGCGGATCGAGTAGGCGTCCTGCACCCGGGGATCGTCCTCGCGGTGGCTCGCGACGATCGGCGACGCCGCCAGCATGCACCTCAAGTTCGCGGCGCTGACGGCCTGGCCCGGATGGGGCCGGAGCGCCTGCAGGTCGGCGGCATACGGCCGATCGGTCGCGAGCAGACCCTCGGCGGTGAGCGCGGCGACGACGTCGGCGATCCGCAGCAGGTGGGCGGCATCGTGGCAGGCCAGGCAGAGCATCCCGAGGCTGCCGTCGGTGCCGTTGGTCAGCGCCAGGCCTTCCTTCTGCGAGAGCACCAGCGGCGCGATCCGGGCGTCCCGCAGCGCAGCCGCGGCCGGACGCAGCTGGCCGTAGTGGTCGACCTCGCCTTCGCCGAGGAGCGTCAACGCAACGTGGGCGAGTGGGGCCAGGTCGCCGCTGGCGCCCAGCGAGCCATACTCGGGCACGCGGGGTGTGATCCCGGCGTTGAGCAGGTCGACCAATCCCTGGGCCACGTCGGGGCGGGCGCCGCTCGCACCCATCGCTAGCGTCCGTGCCCGGAGGAACGTCATCGCCCGCACGACCTCGTCCTCGACGGGCGGTCCCATCCCCGCGGCGTGGGACCGGATCAGCGCGACCTGCAGTGCCGCCCGCTGGTTCTCGGGGATCGCCACGGTGGCCAGTGCACCGAAACCGGTCGAGATGCCGTAGCGCAGGCCCGCCTCGGGATCGTCGACCACCGCCCGGCTGGCTTCCATCCGGTCGATCGCCGCCGGGGTCAGCTCCACGGGCTCGTTCCGGCGGGCGACGGCGACCACCTGGTCGACCGTCACCCCAGGTCCGTCGAGCGGCAGGGGCCTCGCAGGCTTCATGGACACCTCGGGTTCATGGTGGTCTCATACCAACTCATGACCGTCCCCAGCCAACCACGGTCGGTATCCGCACCCCGGGGACCCACGATCTCGTGCCGGGGGTGGCCGCAGGAAGCGGCCTTGCGGATGTTGATGAACAACCTCGATCCCCAGGTCGCGGAGCGGCCGGACGACTTGGTGGTCTACGGCGGGACCGGGCGGGCCGCCCGCTCGTGGGAGGCCTTCGACGCGATCGTGCGTGCCCTGCGCGGCCTGGGTCACGACGAGACGCTGCTGGTCCAGTCGGGCAAGCCGGTCGGCGTGTTCCGGACCCACGAGTGGGCGCCACGGGTGCTGATCGCCAACGCGAACCTGGTGCCCGACTGGGCCACCTGGAGCGAGTTCCGCCGCCTCGAGCACCTCGGGCTGACTATGTACGGGCAGATGACCGCGGGATCGTGGATCTACATCGGCACCCAGGGCATCCTCCAGGGGACCTACGAATGCTTCGCCGAGATAGCGCGGCGGCGCTTCGGCGGCACCCTCGCCGGCACGATCACCCTCACCGCCGGGCTCGGCGGGATGGGTGGCGCCCAACCGCTGGCGGTGACCATGAACGGTGGCGTCGCTCTGTGTGCCGAGGTCGACCCGGCGCGCATCGAGCGCCGCCGGTCGATCGGCTACCTCGACCGCGCCACGCACGACATGGACGAGGCCGTCGCCTGGTGCGAGGCCGCGGCGCGCGACCGGCGTCCGCTGTCGGTCGGGCTGTCGGGCAACGCCGCGGACGTGCTGCCCGAGCTGCTGCGCCGCGACTTCCCCGCCGACGTGGTCACGGACCAGACCAGCGCCCACGACCCGCTCAGCTACGTCCCCAACGACCTGACTCTGGAGGCCGCCGCCCACCTGCGGGTCGCCGACCCCGACGAGCTGACCCGACGGGCGCGTCGCGCGATGGTCGCTCACTGCGAGGCGATGGTCGGCTACCTCGACCGGGGCGCCGAGGTCTTCGACTACGGCAACAGCTTGCGAGCAGAAGCCCAGCTCGGCGGGCTCGAGCGGGCCTTCGACTACCCCGGCTTCCTCCCCGCGTACATCCGGCCGCTGTTCTGCGTGGGCAAGGGACCGTTCCGCTGGGTGGCGCTGTCGGGCGATCCCGCCGACATCGCGGCGACCGACCGGGCCGTGCTCGACGAGTTCCCGGAGGACGAGCACCTGGCCCGATGGATCCGGCTGGCCGGTGAGCGGGTCCCGTTCCAGGGGCTGCCGGCCCGGGTCTGCTGGCTGGGCTTCGGCGAGCGCGACCGGCTCGGCCTGCGGTTCAACGAGATGGTCCGGCGCGGTGAGCTGCAGGCGCCGATCGTGATCGGACGCGACCACCTCGACTCCGGGTCGGTGGCCTCGCCGTATCGCGAAACCGAGGCGATGGCCGACGGGTCGGACGCCATCGCCGACTGGCCGCTGCTCAACGCCCTGGTCAACACGGCGGCGGGTGCGACGTGGGTCAGCATCCACCACGGCGGCGGGGTCGGGATCGGCCGGTCGATCCACGCCGGCATGGTGTGCGTCGCCGACGGGTCGGCCGGGGCGGACGAGCGGCTGTCGCGGGTCCTGACCACCGATCCCGGCACGGGGGTGATCCGCCACGCAGATGCGGGATATCCCGAGGCGCAAGAAGCGGCCGAACGACATGGCATCCGCCGCCCGATGGACTAGTGCCGTGACCACGAACCTTTGCGTCCACCACGCCGGCCAGCCGAGGACGGCGGCGCGGCCGAGGAGGGCGGCGGCGCGCGACGGACGGGCCAGAGCGTGACCGAGCTGTGGTGCGAGCTGGCGTGGCTGGGCGGCGGCGCAGGTGCCGGGGCCGATGCGGAGGCCGAAGCCGGCGTGCTGATCAGTGTGGACGGCGACCGGATCTTTGCCCTCCGCTCAGGGGTGGCACGACCGCCCGACGGGGCAGTGGCGCTCCGCGGGCTGACCCTGCCGGGGCTGGCCAACGCCCACAGCCACGCCTTCCAGCGCATGCTGCGGGGCCGCACCGAACGGTCGGCGGGGTCGTTCTGGTCGTGGCGGGCGGCGATGTACGACCTGGTCGACCGGCTCGATCCCGAGGGCCTGTACCGGATCGCCCGCGCGACCTACGGCGAGATGCTGCTGGCCGGGATCACCTGTGTCGGCGAGTTCCACTACCTCCACCACGACCGGGGCGGCGCGCCGTACGCCCCGCCGAGCGCGATGGGCGACGCGCTGGTCGCCGCAGCCCAGGACGTCGGCATCCGGCTGACGCTGATCGATACCTGCTACCTGCACGGCGGCATCGACCAGCCTTTGGAGGGTGCGCAACAGCGGTTCGGCGACGACGACGCCGACCGGTGGGCGTCCCGGGCCAGCCGCCGTGCCGACGGGCCGCGGTCACGATTCGCGGCGGGGATCCACTCGGTCCGGGCCGTCGATCCCGACGCGATGGCGGTCGTGGCCGGCTGGGCGCGGGACCGAGGCAGCGTGCTGCACGTCCACCTGTCCGAGCAGCCCGCCGAGAACGCTGCGTGCCACGCCGCGTACGGGTGCAGCCCGACAGCGCTGCTGGCCAGGGCCGGCGTGCTCGATACCCAGGTCACGGCGGTGCACGCGACCCACCTCGACCCCGAGGACGTGGCTGGCTTGGGAGCCGCCGGGGCCACGGTGTGCCTGTGCCCGACGACCGAGCGCGACCTCGCCGACGGCATCGGGCCATCCGAGGCGCTCGCCGCGGCAGGGTGCGGGCTTGCGGTCGGCACCGACTCCCACGCTGTGATCGACGTGCTGGTCGAGGCGCGGGAGGTCGAGCTGCACCAGCGCCTGGCGACCGGGCGCCGGGGCATCCACGCACCTGCCCAGCTGCTGGAGGCGGCGACGGCTAGCGGGTACCGCAGCCTGGGCTGGCCCGAAGGCGGACGGCTGGCCCCGGGTGCGCTGGCCGATCTGGTGGCCTTGCGACTCGACTCGGTCCGCCTGGCGGGCACCGACCGGCGGACGGCCGTAGACGCTGCGGTGTTCGCTGCGACCGCCGGCGACGTCGACCAGGTGATGGTCGGCGGGCGGTTCGTCGTGCAGGACGGGAACCACGTCGACCTCGACGTCGTCGCCGAGCTGACCGCGGTCACCTCTGGTTCTGGGCCCTGGGTATCTACGGATCTGGAGAGGCAGTGACCACGAGCGTGCTGGTCGGCGATATCGGGTTGCTGGTCACCAACGATCCGGCCCTCGGCCACGGGCCGCTCGGCCGGATCGAGGGCGGCTGGCTGGTGGCCGAGGCCGGTCGGGTGGTGGCCGTGGGCCGAGGGCCGACGCCCGCTTGCGACCGACACATCGACGCCGCCGGTCGCTGCGTCATGCCGGGGTTCGTCGACTGCCACACCCACCTGGTGTTCGCCGGCGACCGCTCCGAGGAGTTCGTCGCCCGGATGGCCGGCCAGCCCTACGAGGCCGGCGGGATCGCGCTGACCGTCGCCGCGACCCGCGCCGCCTCCGACGAGGAGCTGCGCCGCGGGCTCGCCGAACGGCGACGGGCCGCGTACGCCGCCGGGGTGACGACCGTCGAGATCAAGTCGGGCTACGGCCTCACCGCACCCGACGAGCACCGGCTGCTGCGGCTGGCCACGGAGCACACCACGGAGGCCACGGTGCTCGCCGCCCACGTCGTCCCGCCGGAGTTCACCACGGCCGACGACTACATCGACCACGTCTGCGACGCGATCCTTCCCCTCGTCGCCGGGTCGGCACGGTGGGTGGACGCGTTCTGCGAGCAGGGGGCCTTCGATGCCGACCAGTGCCGCGCGGTCCTCCTGGCCGGCGAGGCGCTGGGGCTCGGCCTCCGCCTGCACGCGAACCAGCTCGGGCCGGGGCCGGGCGCTCAGCTCGCAGCCGAGCTCGGCTGCGCGTCCGCCGACCACTGCACGTTCCTCACCGACGAGGACGTCGACGCGCTCGCCACTGCGGGCACGGTGGCGACGCTGCTGCCGCTCACCGAGTTCTCGACCCGCCAGCCCTACCCGAACGCGCGGCGCCTGCTCGACGCCGGCGTCACCGTCGCGGTGGCCACCAACTGCAACCCGGGCTCCAGTTACAGCACCTCGATGCCGCTGTGCATCGCGCTGGCGGTGCGCGAGATGGGGCTGACCATCGAGGAGGCGGTGCTTGCGGCGACGCGGGGCGGCGCCGCCGCGCTGCGCCGTGACGACATCGGCCGACTCACCGTCGGCGCCGCGGCGGACTTCGTCGTGCTCGACGCGCCGTCCTACACCCACCTCGCCTACCGGCCGGGCGAGCCAGTGGTGGCGCTCACGGCGGTCGGCGGCGAACCCGCGGTCGGGCCGGTGGGGTGACCGGGACAGAGCGACCAACAGTCGTAGTCTGAGCGCCGATGGTCGGGCGGGTGATGATGCTGGCAGGGTTGGCGGTCGAGGCGGTCGCCGGGTTCCTCCCCTGGATCCGCACGGGCCAGCGCGAACGCAACGGCTTCGAGCTGATCGACGCCGCCCGCACCTTGGACGTGCTCGAGTCCGGGGTCCATCGGGCCTTCGCGCTGGCGTGGTACGTGGTGCCGTTGGCGGCCACGCTGTGCTGGCTCGCGGTGCTGCTGCACCGTCCCCGGATCGGCGCGCTGCTGGCCCTGACCACCGGTCTGTTGGGCCTCGCCACCGCGTTCAGCCTGGAGCAGACCGATGTGCCCACCCTCGTCGGGGTCCGGGCCGTCCTGATCGCCGCGGCCGCGGTCGTCGCGGGGGCAATACTCGAACTCGTTGAAGGCGGACGACATGAGCTGGTACCCGAACCCCGATGACCCGCGGCCTCCGGCGCCGCACGCTCCTCCACTCCCACCTCCTCCTCCGCCACCACCCCCTCCCGTGGCGCATCCGCCCGCGGGCGCGCCGCCACCCCCCGGCTGGCAGATGCCCATTGGCCAGCCCACCGGCCGACCGATGCCGAGCTACGCGCCGCCCCCGACGGATGGTCGACGAGTCACCCATGGAGGCGGTGGCGGCCGTGGCCTGCTGATCTCGCTGGTGGTGGTGCTCGCCGTGCTTGCGGGCGGGTTCGCCGTCGTCAACCTGCGCGCTGGCGGCCAGACCGGTGCCGCATCCCCCGAGGAGGCGGCGACCCGGTTCTTCGACGCCCTCGCCGACGAGGACCTCATCGGCGTGCTGGAGATGCTCGACCCGGCCGAACGCGACGTGATGCTTCCATTCGTCCAGCGGCTCGAGTCCGAGTTGAGCCGGCTCGGGCTGACCACGGACATGGACCTCGGCGACGTCCCCGGCTTCGAGCTCGACGTCGAGGGCCTGGAGACCAACACCACCGAGCTGACGAGCGGCATGGCTGAGATCACGGTCACCGGCGGCGTGTTCCGGTTCCGCAGCGTTCCCGAGGCGGTGCCGATCGGCGACGTGCTGAACGACCTGATCGAGGCCAACGGCGGCGAGGTCGACATCGAAGCGACCGAGGACGAGAGCCAGGTCGACGCCGACGACGGCCTCTTCTTCGTCGCGACCGAGACCGACGACCGCTGGCACCTCAGCCTGTTCTTCACGATCGCCGAGTACGCCCGGCGCGACGCCGGCTACGCCCTCCCCGACCTCACCGCCGGCGTCACGCCCCAGGGCGCGCCCAGCGCCGAGGACGCCGTGCGCCAGTTCGCCGAGGCTGCGGCCGACCTGGACCTGGAGCGGATGATCGCCCTGTTGCCGCCCGACCAGATGCGCGCCCTGCACGTCTACGCCCCGCTGTTCCTGGAGGACGCCCAGGCCGACATCGAGGACTTCCGAGCGGAGGAGGGCGTCGACATCACCGTCGACGGGCTCGAGTTCGACAGCAGCTCGGTGGCGGAAGGCACCCGGGTCACACCGACGGCCGGCAGGATCACCGTCGACAGCTTCGAAGGCGAGACCAGCGTGGCCTACGCCGACGGGTGCATCGAGGTCTCGGGAGAGGAGGCCGTGGAGTTCGAGGACGAGTTCGGCACCAACCGGGTCTGCCCCGACGACGTCGGCGACCTCGGCGACCTGTCCGAGGAGGAGGAAGCCGACCTGCGCGAGCTCGGCGAGCTGTTCTCCGACCTCGAGCCCGGCATCGTGGTGGTCGAGCGCGACGGGGCGTTCTACATCGACCCGCTGGGCAGCTTCAGCGACCTGTTCCTCCAGGTGTTCCAGGGGATCGAACGGTCGGACCTACAAGAAGGCGGCATCCTCTATCGACTGTTCACCGGCGACCTGTTCCGGTGGAACGACTTCGAGGACTACGAGGCCGACTGGGAGGTCTGCGACCCGGCCGTCGAGGACGACTGCTAGGCCTCCCCTCCGATCGTTCGGTGTATGGGATGTCGCGGTTCCGGTAGAGATCCAGTACACAGAACGGCATGGGTGAGGTGCAGACCGAGTATCTGCTCGGGCGGCCGGCGCCCCACGTTGCGCCGTTCGTCGAGCACTACGTCGGGTACCGCCTCGTGGGCTTCCCGCCCGGGCTGCACCGGGGGCTCCCGTCGCGGCACATGACGCTGATCGTCAGCATCGGCGACGACATCGACGTGGTCGCCCAGACCGACCCGTCGCAGACCCCCAGCCACTACCGCTGCGTCGTCGGGGGCCTGCAGGACTCGCACGCGCTGGTCGCCCACGACGGCAACCAGGAAGGCGTCGAGATCGAGCTCACGCCGGTGGGGTGCCGCTCGCTGCTCGGCCTGCCAGCCGCCGCGCTGTGGAACCTGTCCCTCGAGCTCGACGACGTCATCGGATCGGTCGCGACCGAGCTCTGGGAACGGCTCCAGACGGTCGGCTCCTGGCGGGACCGGTTCGCAGCGTGCGACGACGTCTTCGGCCGGCTGCTCGGCGACCAGCTGGTGACCGCCGAGTTGCAGCGCTCGTGGGAGCTGCTGGTCGCGTCGGCGGGGGATGTCACGGTGGCCGACATCGCCGACGACGTCGGATGGAGCCGCCAGCACCTCGCCCGGCGCTTCAAGGACGAGTTCGGCCTGTCGCCCAAACTCGCCGCTCGGGTGGTCCGCTTCGAGCGGGCGCGGCGGATGTTGCAGGCCAGCCCGCCGTTCGTGTCGATCGCGCAGGTCGCGGCCACCTGCGGCTACTACGACCAGGCCCATCTCACCCGCGACTTCGTCGAGCTGGCCGGCTGCCCGCCCGGCCGTCTGCTGGTCGAGGAGGATGTTCCATCCTTCCAAGACCCCGGCGACCTGATCGTCGCACCATGACCCGATGACCAGCACCAACCCCAACCCCGCCTCACCGACCGTCTGGCCGATCCTCACCTACCGCGACGCTCGGGCGGCGATGAAGTTCCTCGTCGACGCCTTCGGCTTCGAGGAGCAGGCTGCCTACGCCCGGGACGACGACCCCTCGATCATCGAGCACGGCCAGATGCGGTGGCCTCTCGGCGGCGGGATCATGTTCGGCAGCACGGCGAAGGACGACTCGCCGTTCGGCCAGCGCATACCGGGCAACGACTCGGTCTACGTGGTCTGCGACGACCCTGACGCCCTTTTCACTCAGGCCACAGCGGCCGGCGCCGAGGTCGTGCGCGGCCTGGTCGACGAGGACTACGGCTCGCGGGGGTTCACGGTCCGCGATCCTGAGGGCAACCTCTGGAGCTTCGGCACCTACCGCGGCGAATGACCCGGTAGGGCCAGCAGCCGGTGGCTCGATTCTGTTGCCTGTGGGTAGGTCCCTGACACAGACGCTTCGCGCGGTCGGTGGCGGCCGTCGCGACGATCGGTCAGGAGGAGCCCATGAGCGCAGGAGGATGGATGATGGCGGTCGCCGCGCTGCTGGCGCTGGGTGCCCTTGCGTTCCTGATCGTGTCGATGACCAAGAGCATCTTGAACGAGCGAACCCCGGGACGCAGCGTCTGGCGCGAGTTCGGCCTGGGTCTCGGGCTGATGACGCTGTTCTTCGCCACCTGGGTGGCCCACGGCATCACCGAGTGGCAGACCTTCACCGACCAACAACAGGAGCACGGCCAAGCGGCGGAGGTCGGCGACTTCGTCGCCGCCTTCGGGCAGGCGTCGCTGGAGAACTGGCAATCCGAGTTCCTCCAGCTGTTCGCGTTCGTCGTCCTGGCCGCTCTCTACATCCACAAGGGCAGCGCGGAATCCAAGGACGGCGGGGAGCGCATCGAGGCCTCGCTGCGCCGCATCGAGGAGCACCTCGGCACCCTGCCCGGCGACGCGCCCGAGGACGAGGTGGACTCGAAGCTCCCCGAGACACCCGTCCGCCAAGCCGACTGAGCGTCAAGCTGGCCTGATCGCCAGGCTCGCGCGGGTCAGGGCAGCCCCGCCCCAGGGACGGCGACCTCGACGGTCTCGATGGCACCGGTTCGCTGCCTGATCGCCTCGGCGGTGAAGCCCTCGCCGGTGAGCAGGAACAGCGTCGTGCGGTCGGGGCCGCCCAGGGCGCAGGCGAAGCAGCCGCGGCCGGTGTCGACCACGTCGGTGACCGCGCCGCCCTCTCGTACCCGTACGCAGGCGTTGCCGTCGGCGTCGGCGACCCACACCGCCCCCTCGGCGTCGAGCGCGATGCCGTCCGGAGCACGGCCGGGAAGATCGGCGAAGGTTCGCCGGTTCGACAGCGTCCCGTCGTCGTGGATGTCGAACGCGGTGAGCCGCTGGGCCATGGTCTCGGCGACGATCAACGTGCGGCCGTCGGGGGTGACGGCGGGGCCGTTCGGGAACACGACGGACCGGTCGACGACCTCCGCCGATCCGTCCGGGCGCACCAGCACCAACTCAGCCGCCGGCAACGGCGACGGCGGGTGGCGCATGTCGTAGCCGGGGTTGCCGACGTAGGCGTTGCCACGCCCGTCGACGACCATGTCGTTGCACGGCGCGGCCGCAAGGGCCGAGAGATCGCCGTGCGTGGTCAGCGTGCCGTCGCCTTCGAGTCGGACCACGCTGCGGTCGTTCATCGACACGACGAGCATGCGGCCGTCCGGCAGCCATCCGATGCCCGACGGCCGCCCCTCGACGACGCAGACCTCCTCGACCACCCCGTCGAGATCGACGGTCAGGACCTGTCTCGACCTCATGTCGGAGAAGAACAGGCGGTCGCCACGCCAGCGCGGCCCCTCGACGAACCCGAACCCCTTGACCAGCGACACGCGTTCCACCCCGGCATTATGACGGGGCGCCGATCAGGCGGGACAGGCGTCGCGCCCGCTGCCGAGCTGGGCTTCGTCGCAGTCGGGCTCGAAGCGACGGCGGAACGTGAAAGCGGTCGGCGTCGGGCCGTGGGCACGCAGGTGTTCGAGGCGCTCCACCGCCTCGTCCACCGTGGGGATCGTGCCCTCGGGGATCCACCAGAGGCACAGGATCGGTTGGGTCGGAGCCTCGAAGAAGTCGCGGCGGCGACGCAGGAACTCGACGTGGCCGCTGCGGTATGTGAAGTCGGCGAGGGCGTCGATCGACTCCCACACCGTGAGGTTGATGATCTCGAGGTCGTCGTAGAACACCTTGATTCCCGTGGCATCGCCGTCTTCGTCCTGGAGGCGCCAGACGAAGCCCGGGCTGACGTCGGCCATGGCGTTGACCGGCTCGAGGTTGTTCCGGAAGTCGTCGATGAGCGGGTCCTCGAGCGGTGCTCGCAGACGGCCGACGTTCAGCTGGGCGAGGTGCATCGCACCAGTCTGCCGCGCGGCGTCGGCAGCCGGCCCGCGCACCGGCCCGGGCGATCGAGCAGCATGGCCCACCTGCGCGACCGCACCAGGACGTGACGACCTGTGCCGCGCTAGTCGGCGACCTGGGCGAGAGTGTCGAGGAAGCGGTCGACGTCGGTGGCGTCGTTGTAGTGGACCAGCCCGGCGCGCACGGCTCCGGCGTCGCCGAGACCAAGCCAGTGGGCGATCTCCCAGGCGTAGTTCGTGCCCGCCCAGACCGCGATCCGGTGCTCGGCCAGCCGACGGGCCACGGTCTCAGGCTCGATACCGGCGACTGTGAACCAGCGGGTGGGCGCGTCGCCGGACCGGCGCTCGCCGATCACGGTGACCCGCTCGATCGCGCGCAGGCCGGCGTCGAGCTTGTCGCCGAGGACCTGCTCCTCCGCCCATCCCAGCGGGACCACCCTGTCGAGCATGAACCGAGCCGCCGCCCGGGCCGCCGTGAGCTGCTCGAACGGGAGGGTGCCGAGCTCCCACCGCTCAGGCACGGTGTCCGGTGAGGGGACCAGCTTGTCGGGGCCCAGCTCGGCCAGGAGGGACGGATCGGCGCTCAACACCCCGATGTGCGGGCCATACCACTTGTAGGCCGAGCAGACGACAGCGTCGGCGCCCCAGCCGGGCCGGTCGATCCGCCGGTGTGGGGTGGCGGCGACCGCGTCGATGAACGTCCGGGCCCCGGCATCCCGGGCGACGGCGCAGATGGCAGCGACGTCGGGGGCGGTGCCGACGACGTTCGACGTCGCGGTGAAGGCGACCCACCGGGTGCGGTCGGACAGGACGGCGGCGACGTGCTGCGGCTCAAGGACCAGCGTGTCCCGGTCGAGCTCGGCGAAGCGCACGGTGGCGCCCGCCCGCTGGGCGGCGATCAGCCACGGGCGGATGTTGCCGTCGTGGTCGAGGCGGGTGACCACGACCTCGTCGCCTGGGCCGAGGACCCGGCCCACGGCTGCTGCGAACCGCATGGTCAGCGACGTCATCGACTCGGCGAAGACGATGCCCTCCGGCTCGCCCCCGAGCAGCTCGGCACATGCCTGGCGGGTCGACCACACCAGGGCGTCGGTCGCCACCGCCTGGGGGAACGGGCCGTGAGCGTTGGCCGGATCGCCCGACCGCCACCAATCGGCCGCCGCTTCGATGGCTTCGTCGACGGCCTGGGTGCCCGCCGGGCCGTCGAGCCGGACCCAGTCGTCCCCGACACCGGGGAACCGCTCGCGATCCACGCCGGCGATCGTAGCGGTGCCCCCGTCACCGCCCGCGAAGACCACGGCCTCACTAGGCCTCCCTCAGGCGTCGGCGAGGCGGAACACCAGCTCGGTCTCCCAGTCGTTGGGGTCGGGCACCTCGGCAGGGTTGGTCTTCAGCACCTCGAGGCGGCAGCCCCAGACCTGGCCCTCGTCGGTCTGCAGCATGTCCCAGGCGAGGCCTCGCTCGGCGACCCAGCGGATCAGCTCGGCGGTGACGTCCACCAGCTGGTCGGGGTGGCCGACGTGGGTGACAGAGATGTAGCGGCCCGAGGGCAGGGAGCCCGCGAAGACCCCGTCGCTACCACCGATCATGCCGGCTGCGACCGGGACACCGGCCTCGACCTCGAGCTGCCGCTCCATGTCGACGAGGTTGTACCGGAAGAACAGTGGGCCGGCGGGCTCGATCCCTCGCTGGGCCAGCCAGTCGAACACCCCCGGCAGCCGATCGGCTATCTCGCCGAAGGTCTCCATGGTCACCACGCCCCGGACGGCCACGTAGGGCTGTTCGCCCCGCTCCCCGATCACCGGCTCCAACGACACATGCCTTGTCATGACCGTCCTGACCGCGTGGCGGGCCGAAACTCATCGGCCCGGCTCTGTGCCACAAGGCCCGGCTGGCGTCACCGACCCGGAGGGACCCGGCTGGGCGCCGCCGCCACCGACCCGGAAGCTCACCGCGGGGCCAGGATCGCGTCGAGGTCGTAGCGCACCGGCCGCTCCAGCTGCTCGTAGGTGCACGACAGCGGATCGCGGTCGGGACGCCGACGCACGAACTGGGCGGTGTGCCGGAACCGGAACCCCTCCATGTAGTCGTAGCGGACCTCGACCACCCGCTCCGGCCGGAGCGGCACGAACGACAGGTCCTTGGTGGCATTCCACCGCGAGCCCTCGCCCCGCCGCTGGCGGGCGTCGACCTCGTGCGCGGCCCAGTCCCACGGATGGCCCTCGAACCCGGTGACCAGGGGCTGTAGCTCGACGAACAGCTCGCGGCGGCAGGCCAACGGGAACGCGCCGACCACCCCGACCGAGATCAGGAACGGGCCCTCGCCCTCGCCGCGGAACTCGTCGGGGATCGTGGGCTCGTCGGCATCGTCGTACAGCCCGAGCAGCAGCGAGCCGATCGCGTCCGTCGCACGCTTGTACACCCGGTAGCCACCCACGACGCAGTCTGCGGTACGCACGTGCTTGACCTTGGTCATGACCCGCTTGTCGGGCTGGTAGGTGAGGTCGGCGCGCTTGGCGATCAGCCCGTCCAGTCCGGCGCCCTCGAACAGCTCGAACCACTCGTGAGCCTGCGCCTCGTCCCGGGTGATCGGGGTGATGTGGATCGGCGGAGCAGCTGGCTCGAGCGCCTGCTCCAGCGCGCCACGGCGCTCGGCGAACGGCCGCTCCGTGTAGTCGACGTCGCCCAACGCGAGCAGGTCGAAGGCGACGAGGGTGGCTGGTGTCCGTTCGGCCAGCATCTGCACCCGGCTGGCCGCGGGGTGGATCCGCTGCTGTAGGGCCCAGAAGTCGAGGCCCTGACGCTCGGGGTCGACGACCACGATCTCGCCGTCGATCACACACCGGGGCGGCAGGTTCTCCTTGATCGCCGTCACCAGCTCGGGGAAGTAGCGGGTCATCGGCCGCTCGTTGCGGCTCCCGATCTCGACCTGGTCGCCGTCGCGGAACACGATCGACCGGAACCCGTCCCACTTCGGCTCGTAGAGCTGCCCGGGCGGGATCGCCGACACCGGCTTGGCCAGCATCGGCGCGACGGGCGGCATCACCGGCAGCTGCACCGGTCCATCGTCGCCCACTCTCGCCGCTGGCAGCGAACCAGGGTGTCGGCACACTCTTTGACCGGTCGTGGTTGCCCAACAACCGTTTGCGGTCAAAGAGTGAGAGCCACGCCGGTGTCGGCGTCGAAGAAGCGGAAGCGCTCGGGCCGCACCCTGACCTGGGCGACGTCGCCGGGGGCCAGCTTGCTGGCACCAGCGGTGCGGAGCACGACCTTGGGGCCGTCCGGGTCGCCCGGCTCGCCGAGCCGGAGGTGGACGACCTCCTCGGCCCCGAGCTCCTCGACCAGCGCCACGGTGGCGGTGAGCGAACCGCCCCCGACGTCGGGACCGGTCGAGCCGGCGTCACCGGCCGGGTCGGACGCCACCAGGGCGATGTCCTCCGGCCGGAGCCCGACCACCACGGTCTGCCCGACGGCGGGTAGTCCCGGCGGCGGATCGTCGCCGAGCGCGAGACGCTGCCCGCCGACGTCGAGGCCGAGACGGTAGCTCGCGCCGGCGCCGAGCGCAACATCGTCGAGCGCGCCGTCGGGGTCCGCGCCACGAGCATCCCCGGCGCCGGGCAGGTCGGACGGCGGTGGATCGTCACCGGGCGCCGGGCGCTGCCCGCCGACGGCGGGCTCGGCCTCCACGACCGTGGCCTCCAGGAGGTTCATTGGCGGCGAGCCGATGAAGCCCGCCACGAACCGGTTCGCCGGCTCGTCGTACAGCTGGCGGGGCGTCGCGAGCTGCTGCAGGCGACCGTCCAGCAGCACCGCCACCCGCGACCCCATCGTCATCGCCTCCACCTGGTCGTGGGTCACGTACACAGTGGTGACGCCCAGCTCGCGCTGGAGGTTCGCTATCTCGGCCCGCATCTGCACCCGCAGGCGCGCGTCCAGGTTCGACAGCGGCTCGTCCATCAGGAACACCCGCGGCCGCCGCACGATCGCCCGTCCCATCGCCACCCGCTGCCGCTGGCCACCCGACAGCTCGGCGGGACGGCGGTCGAGCAGCTCGGTGAGCTGCAGCAGCTCGGCGGTCTCGGCGACGCGCCGGGTGACCTCGGAGCGGTCGACCCTGGCCACCTTCAGCGGGTACGCGATGTTCTTGCGCACGGTCAGGTGCGGATAGAGCGCGTAGCTCTGGAACACCATGGCGACGTCGCGCTCCCGCGGGCCGAGGCCGTTGACCCGGTAGCCGTCGATCGTGATCTCGCCGGCGGTGACGTCCTCCAACCCGGCGATCAGC
This sequence comes from Acidimicrobiales bacterium, assembly GCA_050744325.1. Classification (GTDB taxonomy): domain Bacteria; phylum Actinomycetota; class Acidimicrobiia; order Acidimicrobiales; family VFJN01; genus DASXTK01. The sequence goes on along the minus strand of JBOGHK010000086.1, from coordinate 42,092 downwards.
TTGAGCAGCGTCGACTTCCCACAGCCCGACGGCCCGACCAGCACCAGGAACTCGCCGTCGGCCACCTCGAAGCCCACGTCCTCTACGGCCGCCGCGGCCGACGCGCCCCCGTCCCTCGACAAGCCGTAGCGCTTGGTGACGTTGTCCAACCTCAACGTGCTCACTTGACGGCCCCTTCGGTCAGACCCCGCAGGAACTGGCGCGAGAACAGCACGTACAGAACCAACACGGGCACGATCGCCAGGCTCAGGGCGGCGAGCATCGCGTTCCAGTCGGTCTCGAACTGGCCCAGGAACTGCTGCGCGCCCAAGGTCACGGTCCGGGTGCTCTCCGAGGGAGCCAGCACCAGCGGGAACCACAGGTCGTTGAACACCGGCAGCATCGTGAACACCGCGACCGCGCCAAGACCGGGGCGCACCAGCGGCAGCGTGATCGCGAACACCCGCCACTCCCCCGCTCCGTCGACCCGTGCGGCCTGCTTCAGCTCGCTCGGGACCTGCGCGAAGAACTGGGACAGGATGAACACGCCGAGCGGGATGCCCATCGCGGTGTAGACCAGGATCAGGGCCCACAGGGTGTTGATCATCTCCAGGCTGCCGAACATCTCGACCAGGCCGACGGTGGCGAGGCGGATCGGCACCATGATCCCGGCCAGCAGGTACAGGCGCAGCACACCCCGTCCCCGGAAGTCGAACTCGCTCAGCCCGTGTGCGGCCATCGCCGACACCACGAGCACCCCCAGCACCGACAGCAGGGTCACGACCAGGCTGTTGCGGAAGTAGCTGACGAACGACGCCTCGTCGAACACCGTCTCGTAGCCGCTGGTGTCCCAGGTGGACGGAAGCGGTGGGATGAACGGCGAGTCGAAGATCTGGCTCCGTTCCTTGAACGAGTTCGCGACCACCAGCAGCGCCGGCCCCAACGCCACCAAGCTGTAGCCGATCAGCACGGCGTGCACCGCGACCCGGGCACCGACCCGGCGGCCCCAGTGGGCTCGGGGCGCCGGTGGAGGTCGCCGCTCCAGCGGCAGCGGCACGGCGGGCGCGGTCATAGCTGGTACGTCCGGACCCGACGCCGCCACACCAGGAAGAACACCAGCAGGCCGAGCAGGATCACGCCGAACGTGGCGCTGGCCACCGTCGCCCCCATGGCCCGGTCGCCGCCGCCCTGCACCGACCCGTACGCCGACCGGTAGAACAAGGTGCCGAGCAGGTCCGTCGACGACGAGGGCCCGGCCTGCACCCCCTGCACCGTGAACACCAGGTCGAACGCGTTCATGTTCGCGATGTAGGTCACGATCGTGATCACTCCGAACATCGGGAGCACCAGCGGGAAGCTCACCCGCCAGAACGTCCGCCACGCGGACGCGCCGTCGACCCGGCTGGCGTCGATCAGCTCCTGGGGGATCGAGATCAGCGTCGCGTAGAAGAAGATCATCGGGATGCCGATCCACTGCCACACCGAGATCAGCGACAGCGTGGGCAGCGCGGTCGACGTCCGCCCGAGCAGTGGCGTGCTCACGATCCCCCACAGCGGGCTGAGGATCAGCCGCCACGCGAAGCCGACGATCACCACCGACAGCGTGGTCGGCACGAAGATCAGCGTGCGGTAGACGTTGGCGCCCCCCAGCCGCTGCACGGTCAGCAGCGCGGCGAGCAGCAGGCCGACAGGGTTCTGCACCAGACAGTGGAACAGGAAGAACTGCAGGTTCTGCCGCAGCGCGCGCCAGAACCGCTCGGACCAGCGGTCGTCGAAGAACAGCGTGTCGAAGTTGTCGAGGCCGACCCAGTCGCCCGCACTATCCGCGAGCGCGAACCGCAGGCTCTGCAGCAGCGGCCACACCATGAACGTCGTGTAGACCACGAGGGCCGGCGCGCAGAACAGCAGGGCGCGCCTGCCGGGCGACCGTGGCGACCGGACCGGCCACCAGCCACGCGGCCGCGGCCGGATCCCGGCGCCGATCGGCGGCCCCACTGTGGGGACCACGTCGACGCCGGAACCAGCGGCCACGTCACTCACCCGGGGAGTACCAGCTGTCCAGACCGTCCTGGAGGCGCTGCGCCGCCGCGGCCGGCTCGAGCGTGCCGTTCACGACCTCGGACGACACGGCGTAGAGCTCGTCCCACAGCGCGGGGTCGCCACGGTTCAGCTTCTGTGCCGGCAGCCGGATCGTGCTGTCGCAGTCGTCACGCCACGACACGAACTCGCCGGCCAGCTCGTTGTCCACGTCGACGGCACCGTCCCGCAGCGAGAAGAACCCGGGCAGCGCGTTGGTGTAGATCTCGGCGAACTCGTCGGACGCCACCCACTCCAGGAAGGTCTGGGCTTCTTCGGCGTGCTCGGTGTCGGCGTTCATCCCCATGCCGATGTCCACGTGGTCCGAGATGTAGCACGGGTTGCCCGCCTCGGGTAGCGGTGGCCGGAACACGCCGAGCTCGAAGCCAGCGTTCTCCTCGAATCCGGTGATCTCCCACGAGCCTCCGGGGAACATCGCGCCGTCGCCGTTGGTGAACAGCACCTTCGCGTCGTCGTAGCTCAGCGCCTCGTAGCCGTCGGGCATGTACTGGCCCCACGTCGCCATCTCCTCGAACGGCGCGACGAACTGCGGGTCGGTGAACTGCGCCGAGCCGTCGATCAACGCCTGGCGGCCTTCCTCGCCGTTCCAGTAGTTCGGGCCGATGCCGGTGTAGTCGACCTCGGCGATGTCCCACTGGTCGACGGTGCCCTGGGCGATCGGGGTCGCGCCGCCGGCGCCCGCGATGGTGTCGAGCAGCGCGTGGAAGTCCTCCATGGTCTCGGGCGGCTCCACGCCGAGCTCGTCGAAGACGTCGCGGTTGTAGTAGAAGCCGTGGATCACTGAGGCCATCGGCACGCAGTAGGTCTCGCTGCCGTCGTCGGTGACCCAGCCGCTGCGGGCCACGTCGCCGAAAGCGTCCATGCCGGCGAGGTCGTCGACCGCCTGCAGGTGCCCGGCCTCGAACAGCTCGAGCGAGATGTCGAACGGGCGACACGCGATGATGTCGCCGGCCTCACCGCCGTCGAGGCGGTTCTCGAGTGCCGCGTTGTACTCGGTCGGCGCGGTCGGTTGGAACTCGAGCCGGATGCCGTCGTGGCCTTCCTCGAACGCCGGGATGATCGTGTCCTCCCAGACGGCCGCGTCGTCAGCGCGCCAACTCTCGATGACCAGGGTGACGGCCTCGTCGTCACCGTCGCCACCACCGCCCGCGTCCTCGTCGCCCGAGCCACAGGCGCCAACCACCAGGACGGCGGCTACGCCTAGGACCGTGAGCTTCCTCGTCTGCATGGCGTCTTCCCCTCTCACCTCGCTGTCGTGTGTCTCCAGGTCTTCCGCCCCTCAATCACCCGTCACCGCACCCCCAGGACGTGCTCGAGGACCACGGCCGCGGCACCGAGCACCACGTCGTCGCGGCCGGTCGTCGCGAGCCTCGTCTCGAACCGCTTCCCCACCATCGGGAACGTCCGCTGCTTGACGGTGTCGACTACCGCCTGCCTGAACGGCTTGCCGAGCAGGTCGGGCGGGCCGGACAAGACGACCTGCGACAGGTTCAACACGCTCACCACGGGCGCCAGGGCGATCCCCAGCCAGTTGCCGGCCGCGGTGAGCACCGCATCCCGGCCGGCCCCGTCGAGGCCGTCGAGCTGTTCGTGCAGTAACGACCACGCGACCACGGTCTCCAGGCAGCCGCGGTTGCCGCAGGCGCAGCGGTCGCCGGACGGGTCGACGACCACGTGGCCGATCTCGCCCGCCGCGAAGGCCTCGCCCTCGATGAGGTGCCCGTCGAGCACCAGGCCCGCACCGACCCCCAGGCCGATCTTGACCACCAGCAGGTTCGGCCCGGTGGCACCGCCGAACTGGCGCTCGCCGAGCACCGCCGCGTCGGCGTCGTTGACCACGTGCACTGGTAGGTCCAGTCCCCGGCCGACCTTCGCGGCGAGCGCGGTGCCGTGCCAGTGCAGGTTGGACGACTCCTGGACGACGCCGTCCGGGAACACGACGCCAGGCGACCCGATGCCGATGCCGACCACCGGCCCCTCGGTCCGCGCGAGCAGCGCCTCGACCAGCTCGGCGACCAGGCCGACCGCCTCGGCGCCCGTCCGATCCCGACGAGCCACCTCATGGCGCTGGACGACCTCGCCCACCAGGTTGACCACGCCGCCGACGAACTGGTTGCGGTCCGACAGGTCGAGCCCGACGGTGAGACGGGCGTTCGGGACGATGCGCAGCAGAGTGCCCGGTTTGCCCGGGCCCGTCGAGCGCCGGCCGTGCTCCTCGATGATCCCCTCCCGGCGGAGGTCGCCGACCAGATCGCCCACGGTCGCCGCCGTGAGCTGGGTGGCCCGAGCCAGGTCGGCCCGCGACTGCGGGCCGTTGTGCAGCAGCTGCTGGAGGATGAGGCTGCGATTGTGCTGCCGTCCATGTCCGGGGAGCACCTTGCCGCGCGGCCGGAAGGCCCGACTCGGCGTCTCCCCCAAGGTGACCTCCGACACGAGTTCTTTTATAAGGCATCCAAACTATTTGTCAACGACCGAGTGGCCCCTTGACCGCCTGGGCGCTCGCTGCACGCTCTGATCCACGCTGTAGGACCACGGCGAGGAGGCGCGGGACACCGGCGGGGCCAAGCAGCGGGCGACCGAACGGCTCTCCCGCCGGCACCCCGCTCACCTTCGAGTTCGCGGGCAACGAGCCGCTCGACCAGTGCCTGGAGCGCTATCGCGAACTTCGGCCGGCTTCTGGTGTGGTTGATCACCGACGGCTACAGCCCGTACTTCAACAAGTACGGAAATGCCGATTTTGCAGGGCAGCATGCCCGCTATGTCGCGGCGGAGCGCGCTGCGCAGAACTCACACGCCGGCCTGTGGGATCAAGTCGCGGTCAACGGCTCCGACAACGAAACGACGCGTTACTCGGAGTGTGATGGACGCTTCGCGCTGAGTTGATCGACAACTATCGCCCGGTGCGGGCGACTGCCCCGAGTTTGTCAACAGCCGCCTCGACTATGCACATTTGCACCGTGTAGCTGCCCGCGAGCCCGAGGTCACGTGTTCACCGAGTTGCGCGCTATCGCCGGGTAGGCCAGAGCCACGCGATCGTCGACATCGGCTCACGGGCCAGCCGTTCAACGGTTCCTTCCCGACAACAAGCGCGAGGCCGGCCAGGGGATCCTGCGGTTGCTCGACAACCGCTAGATCCCCCAGGATCCCGACCATGTGCGCCGCCGCTATGCCTACGCACGCGGCATGCTCAAGCTCTTCCGCGACGAACTCGAGATGGTCGTCACCTCGGCAGGCCAGGTCACCGACCTACCCGGCGAGCAGCAATCTGCTGGTCAGCGCGTCTTGTACTGGATCGGCGCCCGACCCCGGCCGTGGTAGTCGGGTACCGGCCCGAGCTTGTCGACCTGGCGGGCATCGATCAGCTCGTCGACGGCCTTGCGGACGGTCGCAGGGCTGCCGCCAACGCCGCCCATCACGTCGTTGAGGATGAAGGTGCCCTTCTGGCCGAGGACGAAGGCCTTGATCTCGTCGACCGGCACAGCCTTCGCGCGCTGCCGACCGTCGCCTGCACCTGCGCCACGACCACGCCGCCGGGACGCCGGAAGGTCGAAACCGGCTTCACGCAACAAGTCGTCGGGAACCTTGAGCTCACGAAAGGCCGACAACGGAATGCTCTGCTCGGTCGCCCACCGCTTGGCGTGTTGGACGAAGCCTTCCCGTAAGGGCACCTCGTCGATGTTCGCGACACGCTCGAGGTCAGCGAGGGCCTTGAGCTTCTCGATTGGGTCGTTAGCATCAAGCACCGCTGCCGTCTTCTTCTGAATCTCGGACTCATCCCGCAGTTTGCCGGGATCCTCGAGGTAGAGAAGATAGGTACGGACGGCGGTTTCGGCACTCTTGGTGTTAGTGGCGGCGGTCATCGTTGGGGAAGATATCGCAAATTGAGATGACGTCAAACAATCGGCCGGCGCCCAGGGTCAGTGAACCGTCGCGCCATCGAGGTCGGGGTCCTCGCCGTCGACCGGCGGCGGTGACCAGGCGACGGGGTCGTTCGGGTCGGGGGTGTAGACGCACGTCGTGCCGGTGGTCACCGTCGAGCGGAGGACGTCGGCGATGGAGGGATCGGCGTCGGCCACCGCGTCGACGGCCCGCTTGATCGCCTTGCGGACCGCGGTGCGCGCCCGCTCGGGGGCCTCCCCCGCCACGCCCGCCGAACCCGCCTTCGCGTCCGAGGCGTCGTCCGGAGATGCTCCTGTGCCCTGGCCCGCCCGGGCTGCGAGATGCAGTGCCGACATCGGCTCGCCAGGATGGGTCAGCAGGTGGGTGAGGTGTCTCATCCCGACCCGATCGGTGATCCGCACCCGACGACCGTCGAGAGCGATCACCCACCGGTCGTGGCAGCGACCGATCACCCCGTGACGGGTGCCGTTCGACCCACGGAGGATCTCGTCGCGACCGGTCCGTCGGGTCCGTAGCTCGGCCAGTTCCTGTCGCCAGGCATCGGCCCGGACAGCGAGGCCCAAGCCGTCGGCATCGGCTACGGCCTGTTCGAAGAGGTCGACCGCCTGCGCCCGATCCCCCTCGCGGTCCCGTCGGGCCAGCGCCGCGGCCAGGTCGGCTCGCGACAACGCGACCATCGGCCGGTGCTCCAGCCGGTCGTTCGCGTGGACGGCCCGCTCCAGATGGGCGATCGCCTGGTCGAGATCGTCGAAGGCGGCCGCCGCGGCACCGAGCGGCCGTTCGGCCGAGCCGAGGCACAACACGGCGGCTCCGCCGATGACCGGCAGGTCGGCGTACGGCAGCAACAGCTCGTAGGCAGCTCTGGCGACCACGGGGTCGTCGAGAGCTGCGGCCGCGTCGACGACGGCCGTCATCCCGACGAGCCACGTGCTCGACTGCCGCAGCGCGGCGAGGCCTCCACGGGTGAGCTGCCCGAGCCCGACGCGGGCGCGGGCGAGGTCACCGCCGCGGGCGACGAACGCCACGGCCGACGCCCGGAAGGCGAAGTTGGCATCGACCACGGCTGGTGACGCGTCGACGTCGTCAGCCAGCGCGGCAAGGTCGAGGAGGTCGGACTGCTGGCCCTCGATCCAGCGGATGCCCAGAGTCTGCGCACCGAGGTACGCGACCTGGTTGACCTCGCCGACCGCCTCGCCCAGCGCGAAACATCGCTGCGCCTCGACCTCGGCATCCTTGAGGCGGCCGGCTCGGATCAGCAACATCACGTCGAGGACGGCGAGGTTGGCCAGGATGTTCTGCGACTCCAGCACGCTGGCCCGGACGCGGAGGTACTCCAGCGACGCGCGGGCGGCCGGGTCGCCGAGGTGGAACAGGTCGACTGTGCGGCACCACTGCCCCATCAGCCCGAGCACCCCGTCGCCAGCCTCGGCCGCCACCCGGATCAACTCGTCCGCCACCTGCATCCGCCGCCAGGTGTGCTCGGGGGTCAGCAGCACGGCGTGGCACAGGGCCAGCGCCTCGGCGAGAGCTGTGAGGTCGCCGCCGCGACGCGCCTGGTCCACTGCCTCGTAGACGGGCTCGATCGGGTCGCCGCCGGCCACGGCCTCGGCAAGCAGTCGGATCTCCAGCCGGCGGCGCAAGGTGGCCTGGTGCTCCGGTAGTTCCGCCAGGGCCGAACGCTGTAGCCCGAGCACTCGCGCCCGCTCCACCACCAGGCGGTGCTCGTTCACCCCGTGGCCACCGAGACCGAGTGCCGCCTCGGCGAACAGCACCGCGTCGCCGACGCTTCGGGCCACGCATGCCGCATGGTCGAAGCGAGCGCGGGCGTCGGCCATGCGGCCGCACCGTGAGGCGGCTTCGGCCCAGCGGACCAGCAGCCCTGCCGGCGTCGGCCCGATGTTCGACGACTCGTACTGCTCCACCGCCGCCGACAGCAGGTCGTCGGCCTGCTCGTAGGCCAGGTCGCGCACCATCGCCTCGGCAGCGGCCTCACACGCCGCCACGGCCAGCCGAGCGTCGACAGCCGAACGTGGCGCGGCGGCCAACGCGTGGTGGGCGCGGCGGGCCAGATGCTCGGACGACACGGCCGACCGCGACCCGTCCGCGATGGCCGTCGCGGTGACGCCGGCGTCCCGCGCCACGATGACGCCCGCCCGCGCGTGGGCGTCAAGGCGTTCTGCGCCGGACAACGCCTCCTCGAGCGTGGCGCGCACCAGGTCGTGACTGAAGGCGAATCGTTCGCTGCCCTCCAAGGCGACCAGGCCGGTGTCGACCGCCTGCCCGACGGCGTCGACCACCGAAGCCACCTCGGTCTCGCACAGGACGGCAGCGTCGACGAGCCGCGGCCGAGACCCGAGCACCGCGCTCGTGCGCAACAGCCTCTGCGCATCCGGGCTCAGCCGCGTCAAGGCCTGGTCGATCGCGACGTGCAGGGCGCCGGGCAGCGTATCGGCCAGCCCGAGCGTCCCCAGCGCCACGAGACGACGGAGGAACAGCGGATGCCCGCCGGTCATCCGATGCAGGGCGGCCAGCAGCTCGGGGTCGACGTCGCGGTGCCCGGATGCACTGAGGAAGGTCGAGGTCTCGCGCCGGTCGAAGGGACCCAGCGCGATCCGGACGGCCTGGCCCTCGATCTCGTCGAGCAGCTGGGCCTCGGGGCCCGGGGCAGGCATCGCGTCGCGCCGACTGAGCACCAGTGCGAGCGGCAGGCTGGCGAGCGAGCGGACGACGAAGCGGATCAGGAGCAGGGTCCCGGCGTCCGCGGCGTGCACGTCGTCGACGACCAGGCACAGCGGGGATCGGGCACACGCGGCCGCTAGCTGGTCGGTGACCGCCGAGAAGCGCTCGAACCGGTCGCCGGGCGGGCGGTGGTCCGAGTGCTCCGGCGCAGTGGGCTCGGAGGAGGCGGACGGATCGGGCTCCTCGTGCCCGCCACCCAGTCCGTCGAGGACGGCGTGGCCGCCCAACTCGGCGAGGATGGGCTGCCACGGCCACAGTGGCAGGGCCCCGCCGTCCACCCAGCACCGGGCGACCACCACGGTGAGACCCGCGTCGCGGGCGCGGCGTGCGACCTCCTCGCAGAACCGGGTCTTGCCGATGCCCGCCTCGCCCGACACGACCGCCACCGATCCCCGACCGTCGCTCGCCGCGCCACACGCGGCGTCGACCTTGCGCAGTTCGTTGGCCCGCCCGACGAACCGCTCCAGCGTGGAAGCGAGCCGTTTGGCCACTCATCCACCCTACGACCCCCCAACCCTGTGCCACGCGCGCGGCACGGCGGCGTCACGCCGACGCACTAGCGACCAGCAAGGCCCGCGCGGCCAGAGGAGGAGCGCACATGCAGGTACACGACGACCTGGAACACCCGATGGCACCGCCGGTCCCCCCGGCGGCCCGGATGATGGAGCTGACCACCGGTGCCTGGGTTGCCCAGGCCGTGAGCGTCGCAGCCGAGCTCGCGGTCGCGGACCAGCTCTCGTCCGGCCCGCGTCCGGTCGACGAGCTCGCCGAGGCCGTCGGTGCCGACACCGACTCCCTCTACCGCGTGCTTCGAGCGCTCGCCGATGTCGGCGTGTTCCGCGAGCTCGAAGGACGGCGCTTCGCATCGACCGAGATCGGCGACCTGCTCCGTAGCGATACCCCCGACTCCATGCGGGCGTGGGCGACGTTCAACGGCGCGCCGTTCCACGTCGAAGCCTGGACCGACCTGCTGACCAGCGTCCGCACCGGCCAGCCGGCGTTCGAGCGGGTGCACCGCCAGCTCGGCTTCGACTACTTCCGCGACCATCCCGAGGCGGGGGCATTGTTGAACGCGGCGATGACCGCCGGCTCGGCACAGCAGATCGCACCACTCCTCGCCTCTTACGACTTCGGCACCATCGGCACCGTGGTCGACGTGGGCGGTGGGCACGGTGCACTGCTGGCGGCGGTGCTGAAGGCGCATCCCCACCTGCGTGGGGTGTTGTTCGACCTGCCCGAGGTCGCAGCCGGTGGAGAGGCTCTGCTCGACGATGCCGGGGTCGGCGACCGCGCGACCTGCGTCGGCGGCGACTTCTTCGACGTCGTCCCGCCGGGTGGCGATGCGTACCTGCTGTCCAACGTCATCCACGACTGGGACGACTCGCGAGCGGTGCGGATCCTGGCGAACTGCCAGGCTGGCTTGAACAACGGCGGTCGGGTGGTGCTCGCGGAGGCCGTGCTCCCTGACCAGGTGGAGCCTTCGCCTGCCAAGCTGATCGACGTGGCGATGCTGGTGATGGGGACGGGTCGCCAGCGCACGCTGTCCGAGCACCGCGACCTGTTCCAGGCGGCGGGGCTGCGCCAGTCCCGGGTCGACCCGCAGGAGGCACCGCCCGCGGCGTTCAACCTGGTCGAGGCCGTCCGGGCCTGATCACAGCAGGGTCACCCCCCAGGCGGCGAAGGCCGCACCACCGGCGACCAGCAGTGGCGCCAGGCTGAGCTGGGCTTGCGGACGCCCGCGCGCTCGGCCGTCGCCGCCGGGTCGGCGGGGTCGTAGACGACGGGGACCTGCCTGCCGACCCTGGGAGCCGGGTACGACTTGGCCGCGCTCGTCGTCTCGACGACGCGTCCGTCATGGGTCGTGAACCGGATGCGCGCCGCGAACATCTTGGAGCCCGCCCGGAACATGCCGCCGACCTCGACCAGCCCGACGATGATCCCGGAGGTCCGTTGGAGTCGGCGGCGGCTGCGGAGGTACCGCCACAGCTCCACGCCGCCGGCCCAGGCGACGAGCAGACCGAACACGACGACCACGGCCGCCTGCGCCGGGTGGTAGGCGACCACGGGCCGGAGCAGCGGGTCAGACGGTGACATCGGTCGCCGTGCCCGTTCCTGTGCCCGCCGTCGTCCGGGCGCCGTCGCCGAGCGGGACGAAGCGTCGCAGCTTCCCGGCGGCGGTCCGGGGAGCCCCGGGGACCACGGCCACGTCGACCCGGGGGCCGACCAGGCCGGCGCGGCTCAGCGTCCGGTAGATGTCCGAGCGGAGGCCGTGGACGTCGATGCTGACGCGGCCCGACGGCCGGACATCCACCTCGACACCGTCGGTGACCGCCCGGACCTGGTATTCGAGGACCCCGGCGTGCGCGGCGAACGCCGACCGGATGACGTGGGGATGGACGCTGACACCACCCCAGGCGAGCCGTTCGTCGGCGCGGCCGGTGACCTCGGCCATGCGGCGGAACGGCGATCCACACGGGCACGGCTCGTCGAGCGTCACCACCTCGTCGTCGAGCACGTAGCGGACCAGCGGAAGGACATGGCCGGCGCCGAGCGCGGTGACCACGGTCCTGGCCGATCGTTCACCGGGTGCGATCGGCCGTCCGTCGGCGTCGACCGTCTCGACCAGGACCAAGTCCTCGTTGACATGCATACCTGGGGCAGCGCCGCAGCCGGCGGCGACGGTCCCGACCTCGCTGGTGCCGTAGATCTCCGTCAGCTCGATCCCCCAGGCCTCGGCCGCGGCCTCGCGGCTACCGGGTGGCGAGGGCTCCGACGTGGGGCTCACCACACGGGGCCGGATCGTCAGCCGTCCGGCGATGCTCTCCTCGGCCAGGATCGGCACCATCGACGCGTAGACGACCAGCATGTCCGGCTCGGCTCGGTTCAGTCCGGCGACGATGTCCGCGACGTCGAGGTCGACCGGGAACCTCGTTCCGTCGCCAGGCGTGCCGAAGATCGAGCTCATGGCAGCCGTCGCGTGGCGAGGCGAACGCGCGCCCACGCTGGTGACCTGCCGTGGCGGTTGGCCATCGAGCGGGCCGCGCAGCGCCCAGCGCACCGCGCCGAGGAAGATCCGGGCGGCGCCGCTGCGCGCCCAGGGGAACACGGCGCGGCGACCCGACGTCCCGCCGGAGGTCAGCACGAGGTGGTCCTCGTCCATGCAGGGTCGATCCTCGACGGCGGCGAGCAGCTCTTCGCAGCGGTCCAGCGAGCAGCGGCGGTCGGCCACGATGCGGTCGAAGTTGGCGACGAGGTCGTCCTTGGTCATCGTCGGCACATCAGCCGGTCCCGCCCCGGGATCGAGGCCCGCCATCCGCTCGGCGTGCCAGGGCGACACCGCGCGGGCGTGGGCCAGGGCGGTGTCCCAGCCGCGCCGCCCGCGCCGGCGGAGCTCGTCGGGCGGCAGGTCACACGCGGCGACCAACCCGGCGGCCTGGCTCATGGCGTCGGCGACATATCCCTGCCGGATCAGCTCGTGGTGGTCCTGGTTCTTGGGGGTCGCGCTCACGTGCTGATCGGCGTGACGTCGGCGTGCCGCCGCTGTGGCACGGCTGTTCGGTGGTCGCCACCCGACTCGGCACTCGACCCGCGAAAGGCCCTAGCTTTCTAAGGATTCGAGGCGTGGGAGGGGCACGCAGGGGGAAGTTAACGACGCTGGAAGAGGACGCGACGCACGCGGATCCAGCCGCCGGGTCTCGGCGGTACAGACGGGTGACCACGAGTCGCCGGAGGGGACGTCATGGACAGGCTGGGGGATACGGCCGGGCAGCCGGGCGACGATGCCCCGCGCTACGCACTCAGCCACGAGGACCGACAGCACGTCACGCTCGAGAACATCGAGTTGCTCGCCGAGCTGGACAACCTCGCGACCATCGATGCTGCCACCGAGACCGCCACCGAGGCCGTCGCCCCCACCCCGACACCGACACCGACGGAAACGGCCCGGCCACCGGTCGCATGGGTCGTGGCGGCGGCGAACCCCGCCACGATCCCGACCGCGCCGACGCGGCAGCCGGGTGCCCATGCGCGGACGGCCCGAGCACTCTGGGCCCGGCCGGCGGATCGGTGGCTCCTGGAGGTGCTCGCCATCGCCGGTGCGTCGGGAGCGTTCGTGGCTCCGTCCGCGTGGCTCGCCGGGCTCGTCGCCGTCTGTCTGGTCGCCGGCGTCCGGGCCTTCCTCATGAGCGGCCGATCGCCTCGGTTGCTCCCCGCTCGAGTGGCGCGACGCTCGCTCGGGCTGCTGCACCCCCGGTCGTTGATCTGGGTGCCCGTCCTGACGGCCAGGACCGTGATCGCCGCGATCGTGCTGCCCGCTTCGGTCGCCGTCGTGATCTGGTTGGTCGATGCGGGCGGCGGCACGGGCTACCACGGCGTGGTGGCCGCAGCCCGGCTCGGGGCCTGGGCGGACGGTTTCCGCGTCGCCGTGGCGCTGGTCTGCGTGATGCTGCTCACCAGCGTGGGTGACGGCCGGGAGCGGCGCGCCACCGCCGTCCATCGGTGGGCGACCCGGCTCTCCGACCGCAGCTTGGTAGCTCTCGCGGTCGCCTGCCTCGGCGTCGCCACGGTCGCAGTCGCGGCCCTGCCCCATCCCACCGACAGCCTCGCGTCCGGCGCCGACGGCCTGGCCTGGTTGCCAGGGCCGGTCCGCGGCCAGGCGGACCGGGTGCGCGATGACATCGTGACCGCCGAGCTCGACGCCGTGGCCTCGTGCCTGTCGCGCCACACCGACACCGACTGGCGGACGTCCTACTCGGTGGACAACCCGCTCGGTGACCCCGACGTCGCCCACTTGGTCGCGAACCGCGACGGGTCCACGTCGACGCCGTCCTCGGCGACCCCGCACGGCCTGGCCACTGCGATCCTCGCCACCCACAACCTGCTGGCGCCGTGGGTCGAGACCATCGAGGTCCGCTGGGCGCAGAGCGACCTCGTGCGCACCGACCGCGACGAGCTCTCGCGCCGCGCCCCGCTTACCGATGCCGACCAGCTGGCGCCCGCGACGTCCACCGGGCGGCACTTGCTGGACGCCGAATCCGCAGATCGTGCGACCACGCTGCGGTGCTCCGCCAGCGCCGTCCTCTGATCTCCCCTTGACCCCACCGATCGTGAGCTTCCCCACCGCCGCTCGGCGGCGACACCGATCGCTCGCGTTCTTTGACCGCAGGTGGTTGCCCTTCAACCGTTTGCGGTCAAAGAACGGTCCAGGCGTCGCGGTAGGGGTCGAGGCGTCGGTCGCGGGGGTCGAGCTCGGTCACGAGCAGCACCACCCGGTCGGGACCGAGGCCGCGCGCTGTCGAGCTCTGGCCTAGCTTGCTCGAGTCCACAGCCACGATGACCTCGCCGGCCACCGCGGCCAGCGCCAGCTTCACTTCGGCGTCCTCGAGCGTGTTCTCGGACGTGCCGTGCTCGGGGTGCAGCGCGGCGCCGGACACGAACAGCCGCCGCAACAGCAGGTCCTGCGCCGATCGGGTCGCCAGCGGACCGACCAGGCTGCCGGTCCGGAGATCGAGCTGGCCCCCGGTCAGCAGCGCGGTGACGCCCACCCGACCCTGCAGCGCCGCGAACGTGTCCGGGCCGTTGGTGACCACGGTCAGGTCGCGGACACCGTCGAGCTGTGTCGCCAAGCGCAGCAACGTGGTCGAGGCGTCGATGCCGATCGCCCCGCCGTCACCGACCAGGTCGGCGAGCTTGGCGGCGATGCGGTCCTTCGCACGGACCTGGCGGCTGAACCGCTCGGCGAACGGCTGCGGCCCCATGCTCACCGCGCCGCCGCGGATGCGCCGGACCGCCCCCTGCTCCGCCAGCAGGTCGAGGTCGCGGCGGATGGTCATCTCGCTCACCTTGAGAGCCGCAGCAAGCTCGACCACCTTGACCCGGCCGGCCCGCCGGACCTCGGCCTCGATCCTCTGGATCCGGTCGAGGGCGTCGACGCTCATCTGGCACCTCCCGGCGCGGTTTGGACGTGGTCACGGCGGGCGCCGGCAGCGCCGGTGGCGTCGAGCCTCATGGGGCGCCCTCCTCCCGCGGCTCGAGGTGTGAGCGGGCGTCGGCGAGGTCGTCGTAGACCCCGAGCGCGATGCCCTGGACCAGCGCGTTGCCCAGAGCCGTGGCCTCGACCGGGCCCGCGGTCACCGGCAGACCGGTCAGGTCGGCGAGGCACCGGCGATACAGGGCCGACCGCGACCCGCCGCCGAAGACGTGCACCTCGGTGACCCCGCCGAGCTGGTCGAGCACCTGGGCGCTACCGGCCGCCATCGACTCCACCAGGCACCGCACCACCGTCGGGGCCGGCGCATCGGCGGCGAGGCCAGCCGCCCGGGTGACCTCACCGAGCATGTCGGCCGGGTGGAGGAAGCGCGGGTCGGCGACGTCGACGCGGGCGGCGACGGGGCCAGCCGCCGCAGCCGCAGCCAGCAGCTCGTCGACCGCGGCATCGCCCCAGCTGGGGCGGCACTGCTCGATCAGCCACGAGCCGGCCAGGTTCCTGAGCAGGCGAATGCCGCCAAGCGCCCCGGCCTCGTTGGTGAGGTTCGCCTGGCGAGCAGCCTGGCTGAGGTCGGGTTCGTCCTGCTCCCGGCCGACCAGCAGCCAGGTCCCCGACGACACGAACGCGGCACCCAGATGGGGCGAGGGTGCCATCGCCACCACCGCGGACGCGGTGTCGTGTCCCCCGACCAGGTGGACCGGGATGCCACGCCAGGACCCCGATGGCGTGGCTGCGCTGTGGAGCGGGGGCAGGATCGCGGGGTCCACGCCCACCGCCTCGGCCAGCTCGGCCGACCACTCGCCGGTGGCGATGTCGACGAGGCCCGTGGTGCCGGCGCTGCTCCGCTCGCCCAGAACCTCGCCGGTCAGGTGGTGGACCAGCAGCTCGGGCAGCATCAGCAGCTGACGCGCCCGGCTCAGCTCGGCCCGGTCGTGGGCCGCCAGCTGGAACACCGTGTTGATCTGCTGGAGCTGGATGCCCGTGGTGGCGTAGAGCCGCTCGGCCCCGAGCCTGGCCACCATCTTGTCGTAACCGTCGGTGCGGTGGTCGCGGTAGGAGTAGGGCGGGGCGACCAGGCACCCGGCGCGGTCGAGCAGGCCGTAGTCGACGCCCCAGGTGTCGACCCCGATCGACGCGACCGACCCCCCGTCGAGCGCCGTGGCGAGACCGGTCTCGACCGCGGCGATCAGGCCGTCCCAGTCCCAGCGCAGGTGGCCGGCCGAGTCCGGTGCGGGCTGGTGGGGCTGCCGGTGGACGACCTCGAGCGCCGGCGGCCGCGCGGCCAGATCCACCCGGCACACCCGCGCCGATGACGCCCCCAGGTCGACCGCGACGACGGCGGTCACTGTGCCGTCCTCCCGGCACCCTCGACCCGGCGTTCGTCCGTCGTGGTGCTCGCGGCACCCGAACGCCGGAACGGGAAGCGAGGGGGCTCGGTCAAAGGCCGGTCGCCACCGTGTCCGCGCCGCGGTCGGCGATCCGCGCCGCCCGGTACCCGACCGCCCGGTAGGTGGCGAGCGGGTCGAGGGCGGCCCCGTTGCGGCGCCGCGCCTCCGCCACCAGTGGCCGCACGTCGGTGCGCGACGCCCGGTGCAACACCTCGGCGGCCCGGGCCGGATCGTTGGCCTGCTGGGCCTCGACCAGATCGGCGCGGTTGAGGCACAGCGCCTGGGCCAGCGCGTGCTGGATCGCGTCGGTGGCTTGGATCAGGTCCTCCAGGGGGTCCTTGAGGTTGTGGCTCTCGTCGATCATGTACGCGAGCGACGGCATCCGCCCCCCGCCAGCCTCCAGCAGCTCGAGCATGATCAGGTACAGCTGGAACGGCGTGATCGAGCCGACCGTCAGGTCGTCGTCGCCGTACTTCGAGTCGTTGAAGTGGAAGCCGCCGAGCCGACCGACCATCGCCAGGCGCGACACCACCTGCTCGATGTTGGTGTTCGGCAGGTGATGGCCCAGGTCGACCAGGCACTTGGCCCGGTCGCCCGTGCCTTGCGCCAGCAGCAGCGACGTGCCCCAGTCGTTGTTGACCGACGAGTAGAACGCCGGTTCGTAGGGCTTGTGCTCGACGTACAGCTCCCAGTCGGCCGGCACGTGGGCGTAGATCGACCGCAAGCCGTCGAGCACCCGCTCGAACTGCCCCCGGAAGCTGGCCTGGCCAGGATGGTTCATACCGTCGGCCAGCCACACGGTGAGCGCGCGCGAGCCCAGAGCGATCCCGAGGTCGACCACGTAGTGGTTGTGCTCGATCGCGGCCTCACGCACCGCTGGGTCGACGCTGGCCAGGCTGCCGAACTTGTAGGAGATCTCGCCGCCCCGGGTGGTCGACGGGTTGTCCTGGAAGGTGTTGGAGTTCATCGCGTCGAAGTCGATGCCCCGCTCTTCGGCGTGGCGTCGCAGCGTGGCCGCGTCGTCGCCCGGGTCGTCCCAGGGGACATGCAGGCTGACCGTGGGGTTGGCGCCGGTGAGCGCGTGGAGCGCGGCGACGTCGTCGATCTTCTCGTAGGTGTCGCGGGGCTCTCCCCCGCCCGGGAAGCGACCGAAGCGGGTGCCGCCGGTGCCCACGGCCCACGACGGTGCGGCGACCCCGAACCGGGCGACCTCCGCGACCACCGCCTCGCCGTCGATCCCCGCCCGGCCGACCACGTCGAGCGCATGCGCGAGGTCGGGCTCGTGCCAAGAGCGCCGCAGCTCGTTCTCCTCGTGGATCCTCGTCATCTCGATCGTTTCGCTCATCGTGTCCCCCTAACGCAGGAAGCCCATCGGCACGCCCCCGTCGACCGGGACGATGGCCCCGGTGGTCAAGCTCAGCTCACCGCCGACTAGCGCGAACACCGCGGCGGCCACGTGTTCTGGAAGTATCTCGGTTCGCAGCAGCGTGCGCCCGGCGTAGAACTGGCCGAGCTCGGTGGGCGGCACGCCGTAGACCTTGGCCCGCTGCTCGCGCCATCCCCCGGCGAAGATGCCCGATCCCTGCACCACGCCGTCGGGGTTGACGCCGTTGACCCGCACGCCCAGCGGGCCGAGCTCGGTGGCCAGTAGCCGCACCTGGTGCGCCTGGTCCGCCTTGGCCGCGGCGTAGGCCACGTTGTCGCGGCCCGCGACCACGGCGTTCTTCGACACGACGTAGACCACATCACCCGACAGCCCCTGGTCACCCATGGCCCGCGCCGCCTCGCGGCTGACCAGGAACGAGCCCCGGGCCATCACGTCGTGGTGGAGGTCCCAGTCCGCCAGTGTCGTGTCCAGCAGCGGCTTGGAGATCGACAGGCCGGCGTTGTTGACCACAAGGTCGATCCCGCCGTAGGTGGCGCACGCCTCGAGGACCGCGTCGACGACCTCCTGCTCGTCGGTGACGTCGACGTCGACCGGGACTGCGGCGTCCGGCCCGCCGAGCGCCTCGGCCACGGTGGCCGCGCCCTTCCGGTCACGGTCGGCGACCACGACCGCCGCCCCCTCCCCCGCCAGCCGGGTCGCGATCGCCCGGCCGATCCCGGACGCGGCGCCGGTGACCAGCGCGACCCGCCCGGACAGCGGCTGCGGCGGTGGGAGGCGGCGCAGCTTGGCCTCCTCCAGCTCCCAGTACTCGATGCGGAACTTCTCGGCCTCGTCGATCGGCGCGTACGTCGACACCGCCTCGGCCCCTCGCATGACGTTGATCGCGTTCACGTAGAAGTCGCCCGCGATCCGCGCCGCGCGGGCGTCGGCGCCAAAGCTGAACATGCCGACCCCGGGCACCAGCACGATCACCGGGTCGGCGCCGCGCATCGCCGGCGACTCGGGGCGGGCGTGGCGCTGGTAGTAGGCGGCGTAGTCGTCGCGGTAGCCGGTATGCAGCTCGCGCAGCCGCGCGACCAGCTCGCCGATCGGCGCGCTCGGCGGCAGGTCGAGCAGCAGCGGCCGCACCTTGGTGCGCAGGAAGTGGTCGGGGCACGAGGTGCCGAGCGGCACCAGGCGCGGCGCCGCCTCCCGGGCGAGGAAGTCCAGGATGAGGTCGCTGTCGTCGAAGCGGCCCACCACCCGGCGGTCGGTCGAGCACATCCCCCGGATGTGTGGCCCCAGGCGCCCGGCGAGGCGGCGGCGTTCCAGGGCCGGCAGAGACCCGTAGCCAGGTCGGACCGTGCCGAGCGGATCCGGGCGTCCGTGCTCGGCGACGAACCGGTCGGCGCGGCGGATCACGTCCAGCGAGGTGGCTTGGCACTCCTCCGCGGTGGCGCCCCATGTGGTGAGCCCGTGGCCGCCCAGGACCACGCCGCGCAGGCCGGGGTTGTCGCGGTGCAGGGCGCCGATCTGCAGTCCCAGCTCGAAGCCCGGCCGACGCCAGGGGACCCAGGCCAGGTCACGTCCGTAGCACGCCTCGGTGAGCGCGGCGCCGTCGGCCGCTGCGGCGAGCGCGATCACGGCGTCCGGGTGGAGGTGATCGACGTGCGGAGCGTCGACGAACACGTGCATCGCCGTGTCGATCGACGGTGCCGCGCCGCCGCGGCCGTACCGGCAATGGTCGAACCGCTCGACCATCTCGTCCTCGTGGTCGGGGCCGCGGTAGGTGTGCCGAAGCGCCCGGACCCGGTCCAGCGTGAGCACGGCCAGGCCGTCGGTGGTAAGGGTGCCGAGATCGCCGCCCGAGCCCTTGACGTACAGCAGCTCGACCGGTCCGCCGCTCACCGGGTCGGTCCCCGTGACCTTGCACGAGGTGTTGCCGCCGCCGTAGTTGGTCACGGTCGGGTCGGCCCCGAGCGCGTGCGACCGCTTCAGCAGCGCCTCCACCTCGTCGGGCTCACGCAAGGTGGAACACCTCGTCGAGCGACCGCATCATCTGGTCCGCGGGTCGGCCGCCGCCGTCGAAGAAGTCGGCCATCTCGGCCTGCCACCGGGCGTTCACCGGCTCGGCCGCCATCGCCGAGAGCGCGTCGTCGAACGATCCCGGCGTCTCGAGGTAGCCGAACAGCGTGCCGTCGTCCCGCAGGAACAGCGAGTAGTTGTGCCACCCGCAGCGGCGCAGCGCGTCAAGCATCTCGACCCACACCTCGGCGTGCCGGCGGCGGTACTCGTCGATCCGCTCGACCTTGACCTGCAACGTGAAACCCACTCGGTTCATGGTTCCTCTCTACGTCTGGTCGCGCTCAGTGCCCGATCAGGGCCTGAGCGCGACCAGAACTTCTAGATGTTGTCCGCGGTGTAGACGGAGAACGGGCCCATCACGATGCGCAGCCCCTGGTCACGGGTGGGGTCGGTCTCGATCGTGTACTCGCCCATCCGCCCGGCGACGAAGGTCTGGCCCTCGACCGCCTCGATCTGCCCCGTGGCGATCCCGTAGGTCGCGTAGTAGGTCAGGTAGCCGAGGTCGACGAAGCTCCACAGCGCGAACTCCGGCGCGCAGTCGCTCTCCGTGTACTCCCGCATCTCGTCCGGCAGGCCGAGCCCCGACACCTTGATCTGGTCGCAGAGCCCCTCGTCGGACATGGCCTTGGCCGCCGCGGCGATGCCCACGGTGGTGGGCGCCATGATCAGCTCGAGGTCCGGGTTGGAGTCGACCAGCGCGAGTGCCTGGTTGTAGGACTCGTCGGCGTCGTCGTTGCCGTAGACCGTGTCGACGACCTCGATGCCTTCGTACTGCGGGTCGGCCAAGGCCTCCTCGAACGCGGCGATCCAGGCGTTCTGGTTGGCGGCGTCGGGCGATGCCGACAGGATCGCCAGCTGCCCGCCGTCGTCGCCCAGGACGTTCAACGCCATGTCGGCCATCACGACCCCGGTCTCGTCGAAGTCGACCTGGGCCACGAACAGGCTCTCGCCCTCACCGGAGGGGATCGGCGAGTCCCAGCTCACCACCGCCACGTCGGCGTCGGCGGCCGCGTCGACGCCGGACTGGATCTGCTCGCCCGCGTTGTTGGAGATCATGACCGCGTCGACCCCCTGGGTGGCGGCGTTGGTCATCGTGTCGATCTGGCCCGTCGGGTCCTCGCACGTCGCCGGTCCGAGGAACTCGGCCTCGCTGGTGCCCAGCTCCTCGGCCGCCTCTTGCGCGCCTTCGTTGGCCTGGTCGAACACGGCGATGCCGAGGCACTTCGGCAGGAGGATGGCGTCCATGTCGTCGCCGCCCTCGATCGTGACGGTCTCGGCAGCGGCGTCGCTGCCGCCCTCGTCCTCGCCCCCTGACTCGGTGTCGTCGTCGTCCCCGCCGCACGCCGCGGCGAGGAGCGCGGACGCCACCAGTGCGGCCACCAGCCGCTGCTGTCGCATCTTCATGTACTCCCCCTCTTCTCCTGTAGTCGTTGGGAGGCCGTAGAGAACGTGAGCATCCGGTCGAGCAGGTTCTGCGCGAGCACCGAGGCGATCAGCAGCCCGCCGACGACGCCGGTCTGGATCGTGTCCTCGACGCGGGCCAGGCTCATGCCGTTGCGGAGGTTGAGCACCACGAGGACCGACAGCGCGACGCCGACGAGGTTCCCGGTGCCGCCGAAGATGCTCACCCCACCGAGCAGCACGATCGTGATGATGTCCAGCTCGAAGCCGTCGCCGATGTTGGCCCGCACCGACCCCAGCCGGGCCGCGAACAGCACGCCCGCGATGCCCGCCACCAGCCCTGACGCCGTGAACAGGGCGACCTTGACCCGGCCGACGTCGATCCCCGAGTACCGGGCGACCTCGGCGCTGTTGCCGATGACGTAGACCTTGCGCCCGAACGCCGAGCGGTGCAGCACGACGGCACCGACGGCAAGGCCGACGAAGAACAGGATCAGGGCGAACGGCAGCGGGCCGACCAGGTCGCGCCGGCCGAGGCGCCCGAACCACTCGGGGAAGTCACCCACCGAGCGGTCCTCCACCAGCACGCGGGCCGCGCCGCGGAAGGCGATCAGCCCGGCCAGGGTGACCACCAGCGACGGCAGGCCGGTCTTGGCCACCACGATCCCTTGCAGGAACCCGGCCGCGCTCGCTGCGAGCAGGGCGATCACGATCGCCACCGGGAACGGGACCGCGCCGCCCTCGTGCAGCGACGCGAGCACGGCCGCCGCGAACGCCATCACCGAGGCCACCGACAGGTCGATCTCGCCGTTGACGATGACGAAGGTCATGATCACGACGACGATGACCTTCTCGATCGACAGGTGGAACAGGTTCACGAAGTTGTCGACGTCGAGGTACACGTCGGACTGGGTGGTGTTGTAGACCACGGTCGCCACCAGCACCGCGGCCAGCAGCAGCTCCCAGCTGCGGTTCCGCAGCGCCTCAGGCATCGTGCGCCCCCGCCGGCTCGGTCGTCCTGTGTCCTGAACCGTCCCGCGATTGAGCGACGCTTCGGGTCACAGAACCGGTAATGGCACGGGTGGGCCGGCCCTCGATCGAGAGCCTCCGGCGGAACCACCGGCCCAGCGCGACGTCGCCGACCACCGCGGCGAGGATCAGCGTCCCCAGGATGGCGTTCCGCCAGAACTCGCTGACCTGCTCGACCCGCACCAGGCTCAGGTCGAGCAGGTTGATCAACAGCGCTCCCAGCAGGGCTCCGACCAGGGTTCCTGCCCCGCCGAGGATGCTGACCCCGCCGACCACGGCGGCAGCGACCGAGTCGAGCTCGAGGCCTTGACCGGCGACGACCGTGATCGTGCCGAACCTCGACAGGAACAGGAACCCGGCCAGCCCCGACAACGCCCCGCACCCGGCGAACGCGCTCAGCACCAGGCGCTGCTGTGGAAGACCCGACTGCGCCGCGGCCTCGGGGTTCGAACCGATGGCGTAGAGGCGACGGCCCCAACGCAACCGCCCGAGGGCCAGCTGCAGCACGACGACCAACGCCAGAGTGATCGCGAAGACACCCCGGAGATCGAGATCGCCGACGCCGAACACCGTGCGCTGCGGGAAGTCGACCACCCAGCCGGGCAGCGAGTCGGTGGTGATCGTCTGCCCGTCGGCGTGCTCGATCAGCCAGCTGCGGTAGATCGCCAGCGTGCCCAGCGTGACCACGATCGCCGGCACCTTCCCGTAGGCCACCAGGATCCCGTTCACCAGCCCGAGCCCGCCGCCGATCAGCATGGCCATGCCGACGGCCTGCACCGCGGGCGTGTCGGGATGGTCGACGAGGTGCTCGCCGGTCACATAGGCGGTGACCCCGACGATGGATCCGACCGACAGGTCGATGTTGCGGGTCAGGATCACCAGGCTCTGCGCGACGGCGAGCACCGCGGTGATCGCCACGCTGGTGGTCACGCGGTTGAAGAACCGGCCGGTCAGGTAGTCGTCGACCAGCAGGCTGAACAGCAGCGCGGTGACGACCAGCACCCCGGCGAGCGACAGCTCCTTGATCCGTTCCGGCCGGATCCACAGCCCTGGGCCCAGCGGGCGCGAGCTCGTGCGTCCCCCGTCGGTGGCTCGGTGGGCGGCGGCGTCCGGCTGCACGGCTCGCCCGGGGCGGCTCATGCGGCACCGACCGCAGCGGTCATGATGCGTTCCTCGTCGGCGTCGGCCCGGGCGAACACGCCCATCTGCCGGCCGTCTCGCATGACCAGCACCCGGTCGCTCATCGCCAGCACCTCGGGGAGGTCCGAGGAGATGAGGATCACCGCCATCCCCGACCGGGCCAGTTCGTCGACGAAGCCGTGGACGTCGGCCTTGCTGCCGACGTCGATGCCCCGGGTCGGCTCGTCGAGGATCAGCACCGCCGGGTCGGTGTCGAGCCACTTGGCGAGCATCGTCTTCTGCTGGTTGCCTCCGGACAGCTGGCCCACGGGCTGGTCGAGGCTGGCGGCGCGGATCCCCAGCCGGTCCCGCAAGCGCTCGGCGGCCTTGCGCTCTGCGGTGCGGTCGACCAACCCCAGACGTGCGACGTAGGACCGCAGCGAGGGCAGCGTGATGTTGGTGGTGATCGACTGGGGCAGAGACAGGCCTAATTGGCGCCGGTCCTCGGACAGGTAGGCGATGCCGTGGTCGAGCGCGTCGCGTGGCGTCCGGATCGTGACCGGCGCGCCGTCCAGCTCGATCGTGCCGGCGTCGGCCGGCTCGATGCCGAACAGGGCCAGGCCCACGTCGGTGCGGCCGGCGCCGACCAGGCCGGCGAACCCGAGCACCTCGCCGCGCCGCAGCTCGAAGGTCACGTCCGAGAAGCTGCCGGCACGGCGGAGGCCGGCGACCCGCAACACGACCTCGCCGGCGGGGTGCTCGGTGCGGGCGAAGAAGTCCGACACGTCGCGTCCGACCATCTCGGCGATCAGGCTCGCCCGGGTCACCTCGGAGCAGGGCCGGGTCGAGATCCATCGGCCGTCGCGCAGGACGGTCACCACGTCGGCGATCTCGAGCACCTCGTCGAGCCGGTGGCTGACGAACAGCACCGACACCCCCCCATCCCGCAGCCCCCGCACCTGGCGGAACAGGCGCTCGACCTCGTGGGCCGACAGCGAGGCCGTCGGCTCGTCCATGATCAGCACCCGGACGTCGAGCGAGATGGCCTTGGCGATCTCGACGGCCTGTTGCGCCGCGACCGGCAGGCCGCTGGCAGGCAGGCGCGGGTCGATCGGCACGTCGAGCCGGTCGAGGATCTCGGCCGCGTCGCGGTAGAGCTTGCGCCAGCGCACGATGCGGCCCTGGTCGCGGTGGCCGATGAAGATGTTCTCGGCCACGTTGAGGTCGGGGAAGATCAACGGCTCCTGGTAGATCGCCGCGATGCCGAGCCGTTGGGCGTCGGCAGCCCCGTGCACCGTCGTGGCCTCGCCGTCGACGACCACGCTGCCCTGGTCGGGCTGATGGATGCCGGTGACGACCTTGATCAGCGTGGACTTGCCGGCGCCGTTCTCGCCGACCACCGCGTGCACCTCGCCCGGCCGCAGCTCGAGGCCCACGTCGACGAGCGCCTCCGTGGCGCCGAAGCGCTTGGAGATCCCGTCCAGAGCGAGCACTGGGTTGCCAGCGTCGGGTACGCCCACCAGTCCCCCCTGCCGACTGAGCGGTCTGCGTTCGATTACGTGCGATAGATCAATATCACACAGGTCAAGCATGGCCCGGGAACAGCGTCGGCGGCCCGGCTGTTGGCCCCTGCGTGACCCGTCTGTCCGTGCCGCTGTCGGTGCTCGACCTCGCGCCGGTAGGCGAAGGATCCTCGCCTGCCGCGGCGCTGCGCAGCTCGCTCGCGCTGGTCCAGCGGGCCGAGCAGCTGGGCTACCACCGCCACTGGGTCGCCGAGCACCACAACATGCCCGGCATCGCCAGCTCGTCGCCGGGGGTGCTGCTGGCCCACCTGGCCTCGGTGACGTCGACCATCCGCATCGGGTCGGGCGGCGTGATGCTGCCCAACCATGCGCCGCTGGTGATCGCCGAGCAGTTCGGGATGCTCGAAGCGCTCCACCCCGGCCGGGTCGACCTCGGGCTGGGGCGGGCGCCCGGCACCGACCACCGCACGGCGGTGGCGTTGCGCCAGTCCGTCCAGGCCGTGGCCCGTGACGACTTCCCGGAGCAGCTCTTCGAGCTGATCGGCTTCTTCACCGGGTCGTTCCCCGAGGACCACCCGTACCGCACGATCACGGCCGTGCCGGCACGGGGCTACCAGCCGGCGCTGTGGCTGCTCGGGTCCAGCGAATACAGCGCACAGCTGGCCGGGCTCATGGGGTTGCCGTTCTCGTTCGCGCACCACTTCGCTGCCGGGAACACGGGGCCGGCCGTCGCGGCGTACCGCCAGACGTTCCGCCCCATCGGCGACCTGGACCAGCCGTACCTGATGCTCGGCGTGGCCGTGGTCTGCGCCGAGACCGACGAGCGGGCCCGCTGGTTGGCGGGGCCGGGCCGGCTCGCCTTCCTGCGGCTCCGGTCGGGACGACCCGGCCTGTACCCGACGCCGCAAGAGGCCGCCGAGTACACCTTCACGCCCCACGAGCGAGAGATCGTCAAGGCGTGGACCACGTCGCACGTGGTCGGCGGTCCCGACTCCGTGCGCGACCAGCTCGCCGAGCTGGTCGAACGCACCGGTGCCGACGAGCTGATCGTGACCACGATGACGCACGATCCCGCCGACCGACTGCGTTCCTACGAGCTGGTCGCCGAGGCCGCAGCACTGCAACCCCGCACCACCCACGCCGCCTGACCCATCGGGGATTCGGACCAGAACGCGGCGGCAGAGAGTGGACGCAGAAAGCAGGCGCAGAAAGTGGACGGAGGCTGACCACTTTGGTCCCGTAGTGTCCTCGGTGTGACCACGATGACCGTCGGAACTCTCGCCCATCGGGCTCCTCAGGTCCGCGATGCGGCGGGCCTCGGGTCCTGGCCAGTCGGGGCACTTGGTAGGTTCCAGGGCTCAGACCACGGGAGGATGCAGTCCATGGGAGGTCTCCGCAGCTACAAACCCGGCACGCCGGCCTGGGTCGACCTCGAGACGACGTTGGGGACCACCACGGCGAGCCGCTTCTACTGCGGGCTGTTCGGCTGGCGCGTGTTGGCGCGGCACCGGCCCCTCGAGGACTACGCCG
This sequence comes from Acidimicrobiales bacterium, assembly GCA_050744325.1. GTDB lineage: Bacteria > Actinomycetota > Acidimicrobiia > Acidimicrobiales > VFJN01 > DASXTK01. The sequence goes on along the minus strand of JBOGHK010000086.1, from coordinate 15,950 downwards.
GCTACTGGATCTTCCAGCAGGACGGCGGCGACATCGGCGGCTTGGCGCCGGGCCGGCAGCCGGGCTGGACGGTGTACGTCAGCGTGTCCGACATCGACGCGGCGGCCGACCAGGTCGTCGAGAGCGGCGGCGCGATCCTCGCGTGGCCGATGCAGGTCTTCGACGCGGGCCGCCTCGCGGTGTTCACCGACCCGTTGGGCGCCCGCTTCGCGGTGTGGGAGGCCGAGGCGCACACCGGCTCCGACATCGTGGACGTGCCCAACTCGTTCACCTGGAGCGAGTTGGTCTGCCGCGACATCGACGCTGCCAAGCGGTTCTACAACACGATGTTCGGCTGGGAGGCCACGACCTGGCCATATGGCGAGGAGTCGACGTACACCGAGTTCTTCCGCCCCGGTGCCGACCACGCGGTCGCCGGGATGCTGCAGATGAACGAGATGTGGCCCGAGGACACCCCCGCCCACTGGATGGTCTACTTCGCGGTCGCCGACACCGACGCCACCGCCGCACGTGCCGACGAGCTGGGCGGCAAGGTGTCGGTCGCCCCGTTCGACCTGCCCAAGGTCGGCCGCGTCGCGGTGCTGAACGACGCCGAGGGCGCGGCGTTCTCGGTCCTCCAGCGGAACTGACCGCGGCCTGACCGCCCGCAGCTCCGGCGTGGCGGTGCCGTCTACGCGGCACGGCCACGTCACGCGTGCCGTGGGATGACCAGTGGATGTCCGACTGATGGCTGAACCCCGGGACGCCCCGGCCCCGACGGAACCGCAACCACCGTGGGTCGGCGCACCCCCACCTCCGTCGCCCTTCGAACGTCCACCGCCCACCGGCGTACGACCACCGTGGATCACGACGCCGCCAGGGCCCTCGCCGCTCGACATCGGACCACGGGTGCCGTCGAACCCGCGGATGGCCAGCGCGAACCCGGACAAGTTGGACGACGCGGCGGTAGCGGTGCCGGTCGAGGTGAGGAACGCGCTCGCGGCCGCGGTCGGTCAGCATGGCCTGGCCGAGCGCATCGCCGCGTTCAACCGCGCGAGCCAGCAACCCGACCGGCTCACTGTCCAGCCGGACCTCCACACCGGCCCGTTGTCCGCCGCGGTCGCCACCGGCAACACCATCGACTCACGGCTGACCCAGGTGGCCCGGGCATTCCGTTCCGCTGGTGAGCGGTACGTCGGCCCTGCGGGCCCTGGCTACCCGGCCGCGGGCCTGTACGTCCTGCCGGAGAGCAACCTGGCCTCGATGCTCGGGAGCTTCATGCCACAGTTCCGGGCAGCCGACGGCGGCTACGAGGTCCGCGGGCCCGACGGCCAGTGGTACCTCGTGCGGACGGTGCCACCACCTGGTGCGCCGGCGCTCGCGCGCACCGAGTCGACGGTCGACCTCGGTAACCCGCACCTGTGGCTCGGGATCGCTGTGGCCGGCCAGATCGGGCTCTCGGGTAGCGCGCTCGACCCTCCGTTCCGTTCGGCACCACCGGAGGCCTACGACTACGTGCACTTCGGCGAGAACGGCATCCCCCAGGTCGGGCCCGACGTCGCAGGTCAGGACGAGCCGATGCCCGACGCACCTCCCGGCCTGTGGGAACCGGAGAACGCGCTCCGGGAAGGGGCCAAGCAGGCGGACGCCCGGCACATGGGTGTCCACCGCACCCAGGCCAGCTACTACGTCGACCCCCAGACCGGGGACCGGGTCGCCGTGGTCGACGCCGCCACCATCAGGTACAGCAACGAGACCGACGCGGCGCACGTGTCGTGGGGCCGGCTCGGCAGCGACCCGCAGGGCAGGCCGACGGTCGTCCCCACCCCCGACGAGGACTGCGGGGTGGGGTCGGCCGGCCAACCCACCGTGCGCACCGCCAACCCGATGCGCGTTCCCCTCGAGGGGGGCGGTGACTGATGGGACGCCCCACGGACGATCGCTTCTCCTTCCCGACCACCCTGGCCGAGGACCTGGCTGTGGAGCTCGAGCGGGTGGCGTCCAAGCTGGAAGAGGCCAACACCGCCCGCGCCCAGGCCAGAGACAACATGCCCGACTTCCAGTGCACAGCCGCCCACGACTACCGCGAGACCCTCAAGGGCCACCTGGAGCAGGTGACCGACACCGTCGAACGGTTCCGGCGGACCGCGGGCAGCCTGCGCGACGCCATCGCCGACCACGAGGACGCGTCCGCCGTCGTCCTACCCATGCCCTGAGACACCGGCCGTGGCGGCGGAAGCCGAGCCCGCGGTCGTGCAGCCGACGACCATGCCGTTCATGGCGCCCCTGGCCGCCGGACCCATCGTCCAACCCAGGTCGGCTGTCTACACCGGTGCAGTGGAGGGCACGGACTGGGAGCTCGCCGCCGCGAGGTGGTCGATCCACACCGTGCCCAGGAGTCGGTCGTCGTCGTCAACGACGGGAAGGGATCTCCGGTCCTGGAGCCGCATGTAGGCGTAGGCGTCGTCCGTGGTCAGATCGGACCGGAGCCGCGGCGATTCCGGAGTACACGCCAAGCCGGCCGGTAGGGCGCAGGGAGCGTGACCTGACGCGATGGCGAGCACGACGAGGTCGCTGTCGGTGAGGACGCCGCACAGCACCTGGAGAGATCCGCATCCGATGGCGTCACCGTCAACGACGGCAAGGAAGTCGGCCGAGCCATGCGCTCGGTGTGCCGCCCGCCCGAACTCGTCGCTGATGGCACGACCGTCGGCCGTGGTGATCCGGTTGCCGTCGGCGAGCACGTCGTGGCCATGACCGAGGCCGTCCCGTTCAGGCTCGAGCCCTGGAGGCCGGTGACGTAGGTCGCCATCGAACTGGCGATCGCAGGATCCTCGCTGTACGACTCGTAGGTCCGACCCCAGCGGTCGTTGCGCGCCACGCACAGGCACGGGGCGAAGTCCCAGTCGATGCCGGTGCCCGAGACCTCCTCGGCGGTGGCGCGCCCGATCTGCTGGACCAGCGTCGGGTTGCGGGTCGCGCCCAGCCCGATGTTGTGCGGGAAGATCGTGGCGCCGACCACGTTGTTGTGGCCGTGGACCGCGTCGACGCCGTAGATGATCGGGATCCCCAGCCGGTTCTGCGCCGCGGGCTGGGCCGCGGCCGGAGCGATCGTCGGGACCGCGGCGGTGGCCGGGACGAACACCAACGCCACGAGCGCGGCGAGCCCTGCCCTGCGCGTCACCCACAGAATCCGCGATCCAACGATGCGAGACGGTCCGATCACGAGATCACCCCCCGGATCCGGTCACTGGCCCGACCTCACCCTAAGAACCGGGCCGTAGACGAGGCGTGAAGTTCTCGCCGTCCGCATCAAACGAACATGAACGGTCACCGGCGGCCGCGGGCGGCGCCGCGAGAGGCTGCGGTCAGCGGCTGCCGCTGACGGGGCCGGCGAGGCCGATCAGACCACGACGCCAGGCTCGGATGGCACGGGTCGCTCGGCGACCGTCATCTCGCGCCGCAGGACGCGGCCGTCCGGGGTGGGCCCCGCCGCCCCGTCACCGGTCCCGAGCAGCTCGCCGTGGTCCGCCGCGAGGCGTTCGAGGTTGTCGCTGCTGAACGCTGCCACCTCGAACTGCATCAGCCCTGTGGTCGGATCGACCACCGGCTGGCCGGTCTCCGGGTCGAGGACCGGCGGAAGCAGAAGGGACTCAGGGTCGATCGGGCCGCCGTCACCAGGGAACAGCACGTCGTAGTGCGCCAGCCGTTGGGTGACGACGGGATGGTCGAGCAGGAACGCGGCCGCCTCGCGTGCCTCCGGATCGAGCTGTGGATCGCCGGCCGCGGCCTGCAGCTCGTCTGGTGTGATCACGCCGTCGGGTGACTGCCCGTCGGGCCCGGGCCGGTCGACGGCGTCGACGTGCGTGTCGAGAGCGGCGACGGCGTCGGCGCTGCCGAGGAACGTGGTGACGTCGTCGACGGTGACGAACTGCAGTACCCCGTCCGGATCCGCCACGAGCGGCTGGTTCACGACCGCGACCGCCGCGAACAACTCCGGGTTGGCGGCGAGCTGCGCGGCAGCGGCCCGGAGCGGAGGCGGCAACGTGGTGTCCTGGGCCGCCGCCGCCAGTTCGGCGCGGGTGAGGCGGCCGTCGGCCGGCGTGCCCTCGGTGCCGGGTCGGTCGAGCGCGGTGAACCTGCCAGCGACCAGCGTGAGGGCCTCCAGGACGGGCAGCGGCTCCGGCTCTGCCGGCGGAGGCTCGGTCGTCGGGGGTGGGTCGGTCACCGGCGGCACGACGTCGTCGGGCCCACCGTCTCGACCGTCGCCGTCGCCGTCGCCACCGTCCCCGTTCCCGCTGCCGTCCCCGTTCCCGGCGTTGGTCAGGTCGGTCTTGCGGTCGTTGGCGAACTCGAGGACGTCGGTCGACAAGGCGGTCACGTCGACCGGGTCGTGGCGCAGGAAGGTCAGCTGACCTTCGAGCTCACCGCGGGTGAGGGGCGTGGCGAGCGGTTCCGTGAGCAGCGGCGCCCAGTCCGGCGAGCCGGCCGGGAAGGGGTACTTCTGGCCGGTGATGCCTTCCATGTCGACGTGGTCGAACAGGTGGGCCAGGTTGGCGTCGTGCTGACCCTGCGCCTCGGTGATGTAGCTGCCCAGCGCTTCGAGCTCGACCGCGACCGTGCCGTCCGAGCCGTCGCCTCTCGGCTCGGCCAGCTGCGACTTCGACGCGATCGCGTTGCCGATCGACGTCGGCGAGCCGCCGTAGTAGCTCGGTTCGGGGAACGTCCCGCAGGCGCTCGAGCAGTATCCGAGGAAGAACCACGCGTTGGCCATGGCCGACAGGACGCGCTCCTCCTTCTCACGGAAGTCGACCGCCCACGGACCTGACGCCGACTGCAGGACCGCGTTTGCTCGCTCCCGTCGGGCATGGATCAGACCGTCCACGGTCGTCTGCGCCGAAGAGAGCGAACCACCCTTGGCGCTCAACCCGTTGATGGTGTAGTGGTAGCCATCGTCACCGGTATAGGTCGCGGGATCCGCCACAGACGGCATTGTGGCAGAGGGCTGCCTGGGGGTGGCCGCGGCCGATCGTGGTCGCCGACAGTGCAGCATCGAACGGTAGCCTCTAGGTTCCGATTCGGAACTTAGAGGCTCAGGTGACGCCGACCCGGCGCCCTGCTGACCTCGGCTTCGACATCGGTGGGATGCCCAGTGTCGACACCTCGGCGGACCCACGTCAGGGGGACAGGCATCGCGCCTGCCACCCTGAGGCGATGGCCGCGGTCGCGGTCGCGGTCTACGGCATCGTGGCGATGCGCGCGGCCCAGTCGGCCGGTGCCTCACCTGCGATGACCTGGTCCTGCAACCGGGTCACCGCATCCCGGGTACCGGGCCGCAGGCCCCAGCCGTAAGGGAACAACGGCCGGTAGTCGCGGTCGCCGACGTTGATCGGCACCTGGTCCTCGCTGCGGGGCCAGGTCATCGACAGCCGGCCGGTGAAGCGCTCGCGCCCGAACAGCACGTCGGCGACACCCGCACCCTCGCTGCCCGGCAGCCACGAGGCCACGAGGGCGTCCATCTGCCCGAGCTGGTCGGTCAGCACCTGTGGCCGCCCCGACACCACGAGCACGACGCACTCGTCGATCGCGCCGCACACCCGGTCGATGACCGCCCGGTCCGCGGGGAGCAGCGACAGCGACTTCTCCTCCAGCTGCTCCGGTGTGCAGAAGCCGCATTCGGGGCCACTGATGTCGCCGAACCCCTCGGCGTACGGGGTCTCCCCGACGACCACGATCCCCACGTCCGCGTCGTCCGTCGGCGCCGAGGCGTCGACGCTGTAGGTCACCGATGCGTCCGAGGCGACCTCGCGGATCCCCTCCAGGATCGTCGTCCCCGGGATGATGTCGCCCGAGGCGCCCTGCCACTGGATGGTCCAGCCGCCGGCCTGGTTGCCGATGTTGTCGGCGTTCCGTCCGGCCACGTAGATGTTGCCTTCCGGTGCCAGCGGCAGGAGGCGGTCGTCGTTTTTGAGCAGCACCTGCGATTCCGCCACGGCCTCACGGGCCAACGCCCGGTGCTCGTCGCTGCCGACCTCGTCGAGGTTGTCGTCGGAGGCGAACGGCTGCTCGAACAGCCCGAGCTCGAACTTGGTCCGCAGGATCCGGCGGACCGCGTCGTCGATCCGTGACCGGCTGACCCGGCCCGCCTCGACCTCGGCCAGGAGCAGGTCCTCGAACTGACCGGCGCTGTTGGGCTCCATGAACATGTCGGTGCCCGCGTTGACCCCGACACGCACCTTGTGGGCGGTCAGGCCCGCGTTGCCCGGATCGGCCGGGTCCGGGATCTGGTGGATGCCCTCCCAGTCGGAGATGACGAAGCCGTCGAAGTCGGTGCGGCCCTTGAGCAACCCGGTGATGAGCTCCTGCTGAGCGTGCATCTTGGTGGGATTGCCGACGCCGTCCTCGGTCCAGTCGATGCTCGAGAACGACGGCATCACGCTGCCGACGTCCTCACGCCGGATCGCCGCCGGATAGGGGGCGAAGTCGAACCGCTCGAAGTCACGCCGGTTGGTCACAGTGATCCCCTGGTCGATCGTGTAGACCTGCTCGGACGACGGCCGGCCCTCGTTGGCCTCCGCAGCGACGGTGTCGAACTCGGTGTCACCGTCGCCCGCGAAGTGCTTCGCGGTCGCGAGGACGTTGTCGTCCGAGGACAGGTCACGGCCTTGGAGGCCGTCGATCATGGCGAGCCCCATGTCCGTCGCCAGATGCGGGCTCTCGCTGAAGCTCTCGTAAGTGCGACCCCAGCGCTCGTCGCGGGCTATGCACACGCAGGGCGAGAAGTTCCACGGGATCCCGGTGGCGCGGACTTCGGCCGCCGTGGCCTCGCCGATCTCCTCGAGCAGGCGACGGTCACGGGTGGACCCGAGGCCGATGTTGTGCGGGAAGATCGTCGCACCGAACACGTTGCCGTGGCCGTGGACGGCGTCGATGCCGTAGATCAGCGGGATCTGCAGCCGCGTGGTCAGCGCGTGGGCCTGGAAGGTGTTGACCATCTCCAACCAGGACTCGGGTGTGTTCGTCGGCGGGGTCGAGCCGCCGCCGGAGAGCACCGAGCCCAGCTGGAGCTCCGCGATGAGGCTCGGGTCGTCGAACACCGCACCGCGCTCGGCTTGGGTCATCTGGCCGACCTTCTCCTCGAGCGTCATCCGCCCGAGCAGGTCGGCGACCCGCGCGTCGGTCGGCCGCCGGGAGTCGAGATACGGAAAGCCGTTGGCGTTGACCACCAGCGTCGCCACCTGGTCGCCCACGGTGAGCTGGACGGTCTGCGCGGTCTCTGCACGGTGGTCGCGGCGGGCGGTGAGCGAGACCCACGTGGTTGTCCCCGACGCGGTACCGGCGCGGAAGGTCACCGACCCCGATGCCGGCGTGAGCTCCCCGGTAGCCGCGTACGGCACCGGCGTGTCGGCGGTCAACGGCCCGCCGTCCGGTGTCGTGACCGTGACGCCGACGCGAGCGACGCGGCCTTCGTCGACCGTGTAGACGGCACGGTCGGTCGCGACGGTGACGTCCTGGGCTGCCTGAGCGCCGCGTGCCGGCTCGGCGGGCGCGGCCGACGCCGTCGAGACGAGCAGCAACGACGACACGACGGCGAAGGCGACTGTCCGAGTCACCCGCGCTGGCAGCCGTCGAACGATGCGAGACGGTCTGATCACAAGATCACCCCCCGGGATCCGTGCTCTGGCGTAGGCCGTCCGGCCCCGTCTCAACCTATGGACGAAGCCGTAAACGAGGCATCAATGATCCGCCCCTCGCGTGAACGACTCGTCAACGGTGCGGCCGGGGCCACCCGTCCCGCCACGACCCGGCGCTACGACGCCGGTGACATCCCGCCGACGACCCGCGACTTCATCGTCTCGAACTCCGGGTCGCTGATGACCCCGCGGCTGCGCAGCTCGGCCAACCGGGTGAGGTCGTCCACCGGTGCGGTGCCCGTCGCTGCTGCCGTCGAGCGGATGTAGCTGTCGAGCTCGGACCGCGCGACTCGCTCGCGCTCGGCGTGACGTTCGGCCATGCCCTGACCACGCGCGATGAGGTAGACGAGCGATCCGAGGAACGGGAACGCGACCAGCGCCACCACCCAGATCGCCTTGGCCCACCCCGACAGCGTGTGGTCGCGGAACAGGTCGCCCACGACGGTGATGAACACCCAGATGAACATGACCAGGAAGAAGACCCAGATCGTCGTCCAGATCAGGTCGCTCAAACCGACTTCGGCAAAGACCATGGTGGCTCCTGTCGACACGGCACCCCTGTGCCTCTGGGCCATCTAGCCACCAGGGTCGGTACGACCGCCTCACCCGCGAAGGGTGAACCACATGTACGGGCCTCTCTCAGGCCAGTGAGGCCAGGGCGCTCACGGCCGCGTCCACATCCTCGGGGCTGGTGACGATGCTGGGCCCGAACCGCAGGTAGGCATCGTCGTACGGCGTCATGCTGGCCACGATCGCGCCCTCCAGGAGCGGATCGATCAGCGAGGACGGCTGCTGGCCGTCGATGTCGACGCACACGATCCCCGCCGACAGCTCGGGAGCCGAGGGGGTCACGACCCGGACCCCGTCGATCTCGGCCAGCCCCGCCTTGAGCGCCGAGGCCTGGGCCTGCGTGCGCTCGTGGATGGCATTCCTGCCGATCGCCTCGTGGAACGCGAAGGCCTCGTCGACCGCCCAGCGGTGCTCGAAGCTGTGGTAGCCGCCAGGCGTCGCCCAGCGACCCGGCGCAGGCCCGCCGTCGTCGGACGCCGGAACCGAGAACGAGGCGAAGAGCGGCTGGAAGCGAGCCCATGCGGCGGGCCGCCCCCAGACGAGGCCGGTGCCTCGGGGCCCGAACAGCCATTTGTGGGTGCCGCTGACCAGGAAGTCGCACTGCAGGTCTTGGGCGCCGACCGGCTCGAGGCCGAAGCCGTGCACCCCGTCGACACACAGCAGCACGCGGTCGGGCTCGTCACGCCCTTCGTTGACGCCGGCGAGCGCCGACCCCATCGCCGCGATCGGCAGCTTCACACCGGTGCCCGAGTGCACCCACGTGACCGCGGCCACGCGGGTGGCGGGCGTGATGCCAGCGACGAACCGCGACACGATCTCGTCGACCGACGCCGCCGACGGGTCGTCGTACAGACTGACACGTCGCACCACGGTGCCGTCACGCTCCGCTCGCAGTCGCAGTGATTCGTGCGTGGCGAAGAAGTCGTGCTCGGTGGTGACCACCTCATCGCCAGCGCCGAGACGCAGGCCCCCGTAGACCAGCCCGAGCCCCATCGTGGTGCTGTCGGTGAGCGCGACCTCACCGGCGTCGACACCAAGGTAGTCGGCCGCAGCCCCGCGGACGGCCTCCTCCTGCCCGCCGAACTCCTCCAGGGCTCCATGGGTGTCCACGGAGAGCGCGTCCCGATACCGCTGGATCGCGTCGGCCACCGGACGGGGATGCGCGGCGAGGACGAACGCGGCGAAGTGCCGAAGGTCGGGAGTGAGCGGGAACTGGTCGCGCACCGAGCCCCAGTCACCAGGATCGAAGGGCGCCGACATGGCGTTCGTGTCGTCGGCCGAGGTTCCCTCGCCGCGGTCACCGTCGGTGCCGTCGGTGCCGTCGCCCTCGGAGCTGCAGCCAGCGGTCACCGCGAGGGCGCCGGCGACGCCACCGGCCCTGGTCAAGAAGTCACGCCGCGTCCAACCGTCCATCGTGTCCCCGATCGTCGTGGCCTCAGTGTGGCCGGCACGGGCGGCCGTGGTGGGCTGGTCAGCGCCACCCGCGAGATGAGGACACCCCACTTGCGCCGTCTCGTGGCAGAGTGGTGGAGCACCTGGAGGAGATTCCGCCGTGCCTGATGATTCGGCTCCGTCCGCCGATCCCAACGACGACCCGGTGACGATCGTCAGCACCCAAGCGTCGACCGCGCGGGTCTACGACTACCTCATGGGCGGCGACGACAACTTCGCCGTCGACCGCGACATCGCCGACCGGGTGGCGACCCAGATCGGCGGCATGGACAAGGCCATGGTCGGGCTGCGGGCCCAGCGGGCCTTCCTGGACGACACGTTCCGCCGCCTCGCGGGCGAGCTCGAGGTGCGTCAGTTCCTGGACATCGGCGTCGGCATCCCGACCGCCGAGAACGTCCCCGCGGTCGCCCAGCAGGTGGCCCCCGAGGCGCGCATCGTCTATGTCGACAACGATCCGCTGGTCCTCGCACACGCCCACTCGCTGCAGAGGAGCACGCCGGAAGGCGCCACCGCGTACGTCAACGCCGACCTGCGCGACCCCACGACGATCCTGAAGCAGGCGGCGGCCACCCTCGACTTCGGCGAGCCGGTCGCCATCGTGCTGGTGGCGATCCTGCACCTGTTCGAAGACGACGAGGGTCCCCAGGACATCGTGGCCGAGCTGGTCGAGGCCATGCAGTCGCAGAGCTACCTGGTCATCTCCCACGCCGCCGCGGACATCCAGGGCGAGGAGATGGCGCGGCTGGCCGCCCACATCCGCCAGACGACACCGGGAAGCCTGGTCCTGCGGACCAACGCCGAGGTCGCCCGGTTCTTCGAAGGGATGGAGATGCTCGAGCCGGGCCTGGTCCCGCTCGACCAGTGGCACCAGTGGCGGCGGGGCGAGCCGACCGAGCCCGATCCGGCCTCGTCCACCGCTTGGCGGCCCCCCTACCACGTCGGGGTCGGCCGCAAGCCCTGATCGTCATCGGTGATCCACCGATCGGTTGACACCCAGCACTGACGCCGGTCCGGGTCCCTGCCCGTGCGCGATCTCGCCGCGGTCTGACCGGCGGTCAGCGGGTACGGAAACGGTCGAGCCGGCGTCGGTCGCGCTTGGTCGGGCGTCCCGCGCCCGCGTCCCGGGCGAAGACGCGAGGCTCGCGACCTTCGGCACGGGTGGGCACCGGGCTGTGGTCGACGAGGCAGGTGGCGGCCACGGGTGCGCCGACCCGCTTGTCGATGACCTGGACCACCTCCAGCGACCGGGGCCGGCCATGGACGTTGGCGTCGACGCGATCACCGGCCCGGACGGACGTTGCCGGCTTGGCCGGTGACCCGTTGACCCGGACATGGCCGCCCCTGCACGCAGTCGTGGCCGCCGCCCGGGTCTTGTACACCCGCACCGCCCATAGCCACCGATCGACCCTCGTCACCTCCACGAGACCATCGTGCCAGGAGAACCAAGGGCCCGGCATGCTCGCGTCGGCTCGGTGCGGAGTGCGGCGTGCGTGCCTCGCTTAGAACGCTGGTCACTGCGTCGCGAGGTCGGCGCGGGCCTGACGGGCCGGATCCCGCGGTGGACGCCCCTCGACGTCGATGACCACGCGGAGGAGGACCCCCTCGGCGACCTCGGCACGGCCCTCCAGCTCGGGGCTGATCGGGCTCCCGGGCTGATAGCCGACGGCGAGCCCGTGCGTGCCGTAGGTGTAGGGCGTCGTCCGTGCGATCGTCCCCTCCCCGACGGGCACGTCGCCGTAGGCGAGCTGCACCTCGCCCGCGAACAGCCCGGTCGGCGTGAAGGTCACCCGCGCAACGCCGGGCCCCACCGGTAGTTCGACGCTGGCGGACACCGTGGTGATGTCGGTGCCGACGAAGTTGTAGACGTAGTGCAGGCGACGCTTCCGGAGGTACAAGGCATAGCCGCCGGCGTGACCGCCATGAGCCACGAGCACCCCCTCCACCTCGCCGGTGGCTGGCACGTCGAGCTCCGCCGAGATCACGAAGCCCCGGCCCTTCAGGTGGGGAGCGACCGCTTCGGGCATCGGGCCGATGCCCGCGTGGAGCTCGTAGTGGCCGCGCCGGTGACGCCGGTCCGCGAACCGCCCGGGCTCGTTGTTGAGCGGGAGCACCTGGTACTGCTCGGCCTCCTCCCACCAGCGTTCCTTGAGCTCGGCCAGCTTGTCAGGACGGGAGTCGGCGAGGTCGTGCACCTCGGAGAAGTCCTCGGCGACGTGGTACAGCTCCCAGACGTCGTCGTCGAAGGGATGGCTGACGTCGCTGCCGTCGTAGGCCAGGAACCGGGTCGGATGGAACACCACCGCCTTCCAGCCGTCGTGGTAGAGGGCCCGCGATCCCAGCATCTCGTAGTACTGAGTGGCGTGGTCACTCGGCGCGTCGGCCGAGGCGAGCGACGGGGCGAAGCTGACGCCCTCGACGGGGCTCTGCTCGACGCCGGCGACGGCCTTGGGCGGCTCGATCCCGACCACGTCGAGCAACGTGGGCATCAGGTCGATGGCGTGGACGTACTGGTGGCGCGTGGCGCCCGGCCGGCCCAGGCGCGACGGCCAGTGCACGATGAGCGGATCCGCCACCCCGCCCTCGTGGGTGTCGCGCTTGAAGCGCTTGAGCGGTGTGTTCCCGGCCCAGGCCCATCCCCAGGGATAGTGGTTGTTGGCCCGGGGCGTGCCGAGGTCGTCGATCCGGCGGAGGTTCTCGTCCAGGCTCTCGGGCACGAAGTTGAAGAAGTACTGCTCGTTGAACGAACCTCTCGCGCCGCCCTCGGCCGATGCACCGTTGTCGCTCATCACCACGACCACGGTGTCGTCCAGCTCGCCGAGCGCGGCGACGAAGTCCAGCACCCGGGCCACCTGCGCGTCGGTGTGGGTGAGGAACCCAGCGAAGACCTCCATCATCCGGGCGTACAGCCGCTGCTCGTCCGCGCTGAGCGAGTCCCAGGCCGGCACCCACGACGGCCGCTCCGACAGCTCGGTGCCCGGCTGCAGCAGACCGGACGCGACCTGGCGGGCGAACACCTCCGCGCGCCACCGGTCCCAGCCGTGGTCGAAGCGGCCCCGATAGGCCTCGATGCACGGCGCTGGGGCCTGGTGGGGTGCATGGCAGGCACCAGGTGTGAACCACAGGAAGAACGGCTTCGACGGCGACGCCGCACGAAGGTCCTTGACGAACTCGACAGCGTGGTCGGCGAGGTCCTCGGTCAGGTGGTACCCCTCGTCGGGCGTTCGGGGTGGGGCGACCGAGTGGTTGTCGTAGACCAGGTCGGGGTGGTACTGGTCGGTCTCGCCGCTCATGAACCCGTAGAAGCGCTCGAACCCTCGACTGAGCGGCCAACGGTCGCGTGGACTGCCCATCGTCGTCTCGGTCAAGGGCGTGAGGTGCCATTTCCCGACGGCGAAAGTCGCGTAGCCCTCGCCGAGGAGGATCTCGGATAGGAAGCCGTTCTCCTTCGGGATCGTCGCGTTGTAGCCGGGGAATCCCGCCGCCAGGTCGACGATCCGAGCCACGCCGTTGGAGTGATGGTTCCGGCCGGTCAGCAGGCAGGCCCGGGTCGGCGAGCAGAGCGCGGTCGTGTGGAAGTTCGCATAGCGCAGTCCGTCGGCCGCGAGCCGGTCGAAGCACGGCGTGGCGATGTCCGACCCGTAGCAACCGAACTGCGCGTAGCCGACGTCGTCGAGGAGCACCACGATCACGTTGGGCGACCCGTCGGGCGCCGCCGGCAGCGGAGGCCACCACCCCGTCGAGTCCTCGTACGTGCGACCGACTACGCCTTCGAACGCTCGACCCGTCGCCATCCCACCCTCCGTGCCGTGACCTGAACCCGTCCGTCCTCGGTGAGACCCGCCGTGAACTGGGTTCACTGACTGAGCGTAGGGGCTGGCCGCCCGTCGCAGTACCACGTCGCCGTGACCCCGTGCTCCGAAAACCGCCCTTGCCCCGACAGGCTCCTACGGCGGTGGTGGTTCGAAGAGGTCGGGTGGTCGGCCTGGCGGGTAGGTGGTGAAGGTTTGGCCTTGGGGGTTGGTGACGATGTAGGTGCCGTCAGGCAACAGCTTGTCGGTCCAGCCGGGTTGGTGGACGAGGTGGTGGTGGCGGGAGCAGTCCAGGACCATCGTTGTGAGGCTGGTGGGGCCGCCGTCGAGGTACGAGGGCACGTGGTGGCCTTCGCACCATTCTGCGGGGCGGTCGCAGCCGGGGAACCGGCAATGTTGATCGCGTGCGACCAGCGCGGCGTAAAGGTTGGCAGGAGCGGTGCGGGTGCTCATCCCGAAGTCCAGGATGCTGGAGCGGCCTTGATGCACGACCCGGTGGATGGCGCAGTCACAGACCAGCCGTTGGATCGTGGCGGTGTCGAGGACCGTGCCGTCGGGCAGCCACCCCGACTGGGGTGGCCGCCCGCCCGGGCCGTCATGGCCCGGGGTGTGGTCGCCAGCGAGGTCCTGATGGTCAAAGGAGCTTCCTCATTGGTACCCCTTACCAGGAGGACCCATGAGGGCAACTACCAGCGACTCTACGACCACCGAGCCGGACCCGCGATTCACGTTCGGGCTGCTCTACGACACGGCCAAGGGGCGCGAAGCCCATGGCTACGGCCCGTTCGACGGCCGGCAGCGCGTGGAGCTGGGCCAGCACCTGATCCACTTCCTGTGCAGCCGGGGCGACCGCTGCTACGGCGGGCAGACCGCGACAGTCGACCCGCCGACCGGAGTTGACGAGCACCGAGCCGAGGTCGCACGCAAAGCGGCGGCACTGCGCAAGTCCGGGGCTGCTGACGAAGCGGCGCTTGTCCGCTCCGACGAGCGATGGGGTGTGCGGCGATGACGCTGGCTACGACGATGCCACCACCGAATGGTCAGGTGGACTGGGCCAAGCGGCGGGCTGACGCCCGAGACGCCTACCGGGCATCGCTGGCCGCCGGCCGACCGCTCAGCGGCGCCGAGCTGGGCCGCCGCTTCGGCTCGTCGCCTCGTTGGGGTCGCGAGCGCGTCACCGAGGTCCAGACCGCGATTCATTCCGACACCACCGCCACACCGCCTGAGCGCGACGCGAAGCCGCAGAGCCAACACCCCAAGACCACCAGCCGTGCTACGGCCGCGTCACCGCCGGCCGACCGGCGCGGTGGTACCGGTCGTGCCCAAGCGGCGACACCCGCCGCTGGCAACACAACCCGTCGGCCTGCGAGCCCAGCTCGCGTCCGGCCGGTCGACACGCCTACGGTGACCCCGGCGGTGCGGCGGATCACGACGCTGGCCGTCCTGGCCGTCGCTGCGGTGGCCGCGGTGGCGTCCTATGACCACCAGCGCGTGCTCGCCGAACTCGCCGGTGAAGGCTGGCGGGCCTGGATGCTGCCCATCTCCGTGGACGGCCTGGTGGTCGCGGCGTCCATGTCGATGCTGGTGCAGCGCCGCGCCGGACTACCAGCGGGCGCGCTTACCTGGCTCGCCCTCATCGCCGGCATCGGAGCCAGCCTCGCCGCCAACGTGGCCGCCGCCACCCCAACGCCTGTCGGACGGCTGGTCGCCGCATGGCCCCCACTGGCGTTCGCCGTCGCCTTCGAGCTGGCCGTACGGGTCCGAGCCCACAACCACAACCACAACCACGACGACAGGAGGCAGAGACGATGAGCCATTGGGGAGATCTGGCCCGCGCACACTGGCAGCGTCACCTACCCGACCGGTATGCGGCCCTCGAAGACCCCGACGGCTTCTTCGCCGACCTCGACGACGAGGCGTCGGCCTACTACCAGTCCATCCGCGATGGGATGCTCGAAGGCGTCAACCCGAACAACGGCACGATCACCTGGGCCGACTTCCTTGACCGCGTGGCCTGGGCCAACCAGACCGCCCGCGAAATCGTCGAGACCGAGCTGATCTACATCCCGGGTCCGGAGGACTGAGCCGCTGCCCTGTGCGATCCGCCTGGGCGCAACCCCCAGGTACGCCAATACGAAGGTGTTCCGGCTCGACGAGCCGCTGTCCGCCAACGAGTGGTCCCACCTGACAGCCCCTCTGGTTCCGAGGGAACCCGCTTGTGAGCGAGTACCTCGTTGGCCTGCAGAGCCCGGAGCCGGCGCCATGAACCGTTACTGCGCCACCAACGACAGGTCAGAGTCGATCCTCGTCTCGTCAACCGAGGAATTGTCAAGACCTGTGGATCGGGGTGTCAGGCGACTTGCTGCTCAGCTCCTGATTCGTCGGGCCGCTCGACCAGCTTCCCCTTCTCGAACTTCGCGCCGGCGCGGACCAACGCGACGAGGTG
>JBOGHK010000085.1:0-11627 GCA_050744325.1 Acidimicrobiales bacterium | reverse complement strand
GTCGGTCCTCGGCGGGCTCGAGCGCCTCCAGGAGGGCACCGCCGTGGTTGGCGGCGTCGACCTCGCCGGGCTGGAGGGCGACGAGCTCGCTGCCTACCGGCGGGCCACGGTGGGCTTCGTGTTCCAGCACTTCGGTCTGCTCGAAGCGCTCACCGCGGCCGAGAACGTCGAGCTGGCCGGCACTCTTGCGGGCATGCGGCCCGCCGCCCGGCGCCAGCGGGCCGCCGAGCTCCTCGACGCGGTCGGCCTGGGCCATCGCGCGGGCCACCAACCGCTGCAGCTCTCCGGGGGTGAACGCCAACGTGTCGCGATCGCTCGGGCCCTCACCAACCGCCCGCGCCTGCTGCTGGCCGACGAGCCGACTGGCAACCTCGACGAGGACTCGGCCACCACGGTCATCGAGCTCCTCGAACAGCTCCGGGCGGAGCGCGGCTGCACCCTGCTGGTCGTCACCCACAACCGGGCCCTCGCAGGTCGGGCCTCGTTGTGCGTCGCGCTCGACCAGGGCCGGCGGGCTCGATGAGCTGGCGCGACGTCGTCGCCCTCGCAGCTCGCGGGGTGGCTCGCCGGCCTGGCCGCGCCGTGCTCACGGTGCTGGCCGTGGCGCTGGCGGCGGCGCTGTTCTCGGCGTTGCTGACGATCTCGCGCACCGCTCAGGTGCGGGTGCTCGATCAGCTGGCCGACGGCGGTCCGCTGGCCGGCATCGAGGTCGCGGCGGCGGCCCCTGATCCCACCCAGGTCGACCGGGACGATGCCGACCCTGGCGACCCGCGTGATCTGGACGACGCGGCGCTGGCTGACATCGCCGCCCTCCCGGACGTGGCCACGGTGATCCCTCTGGTCAGCACCAGGGTCGCGGTCGCGGTGCCCGATCCTGTCGCTCTGGATGACGGGACGACAGTCACGACCGAGCGGCGCTATGACCGGGACGACGGCCCGCGGGGTGTGCTGTTCGAGACGCTGGTCGGGGCTGATGTCCGCAACGCGGACGACCTGCCGATCTCGGTGCTCGCTGGACGGCTCCCCCAGGCAGGTTCGTACACCGAGGTCGCGGTCACGTCCACCTGGCTGGCCCGCTTCGGGCTGGAGCGCACCGACGCGGCCCGGATGCTCGGCGTGGAGATCGAGGTTGGTGCGCCGCGCTCGTTCGGCGAGACCATCCGTGCCCGTTGGATGCGGCTCGAGATCGTCGGCGTGGTCGCCCAGGAGGCCACCTCGGGTGCCCTGTTGGCACCGATCGAAGCCGTGGGCCCGGCGCGGGCGTGGTCGCTGGCGGGACAACCGGACGACCGGCTCGACGTTGCCTCGTCCCCGTACAGCGGGGCGTTCGTCGTCGCCCGCGGGCTGGACCGGGTGGCCGCAGTCCGCAACGGCATCCACGACATCGGCTACTCCACCAGCGCCCCCCGAGAACCTGATCGCCAGCGTGCAGCGCTACCTCCGGGTGGTCGAGATAGTGCTGGCCGGCATCGGGCTGATCGCATTGGCCATCGCCACGCTGGGCATCACCAACGCCCTCCTCGCTGCAGTCCGGGAGCGACGCCGGGAGATCGGCGTGCTCAAAGCCATCGGCGCCCGAGACCGAGACGTGTTGCGCCTGTTCCTGGTCGAGGCCGGTGTGCTCGGCGCCATCGGCGGACTCGTCGGCACCTTGTTGGGTCTGGCGCTGGCGACCCTGGTCGGTGTGGTGGTGAACGGGTACCTGCGCAACCAAGGGCTCGAGGGGGTGCGACCCGAGCTCCCGGTCACGATCGCGGTGGCGGGCGTGGTGGGCGCGGGGTTGCTCGCCATCCTCGCCGGAGCCGCTCCGGCGCGACGCGCCGCCCGCCTGTCTCCCCGGGAGGCGGTCGAGGCATGAGGCGTGGCGCCGCGGTCGCCGTCGTTTGCGTGGCGTCCCTGCTGGGCACGTTGGTCACCGGCTGCTCGGGCGGTTCGGGCGCCGCCGACGCTCCCGCCGCCGCGACCGCCGCGCCGCCCCATACCTATGTCGCCGTCGGCGCCAGCGAGTCGGTCGGTGTCGGTGCCGACCGTCCGCCGGTCGAAGCCTGGCCCCGGGTCCTGTACCGCACCGCCCTCGACCGCAACACGGTGTTCGTCAACATGGGGGTGGAGGCCAGCACCGTGGACGAGGCCCTCGCCGAACAGCTGCCGTTGGCGCTCGAGCTCCGCCCGACGCTGGTCACGGTCTGGCTCAACGTCAACGACCTCGCCGCGGGAGTCCCCTCCGCCACCTACGAACGCCAACTGACCACCCTGGTGCACGCCTTGCGCCAGGACGGCAGAGCCCGAGTGCTCGTCGCCAACATCCCGCCCCTCGAGGAGCTACCCGCCTACCAGGCCCTCGCCGGTGCACAGTTCCCCTCACCCGACGAGGTCACGGCGCGGGTCGCCGCATACAACGAGACCATCGAGCGGGTCGCCACGGCCGAAGGCGCCGAGCTGGTCGACCTTCACGCCGCGGGAGTCGAGGCCGTCGACGAGGGCGCCTTCGCCGAGCTCGTCTCCGCCGACGGCTTCCATCCCAGCACCGAGGGCCACGCCCGCATCGCCGAGATCTTCGCCGCGGCGCTGTGACCGGTATCCTCACCCGGCGGCTCGGATCGGTCTGCGCCAGTGACGGCCAACGCGGCGTGGCCACCGTGACGAGGATCGGACGCTGCCACGGGTTGTGCCGGGTCGTGCTCACGGCGACAGTCGCCGTCCTAGCAGTGGGGGTCGCCGGGTGCGGTGGCGACGGGGACGGCGTCGACGTCGAGGTGAAGTCGACCATCGAGTTCGAGAACGGCACCGAGCCGGCCGCGCTCGCGCCGCTGCCGGATGGGGGGCTGCTGGTCGGGGAGCGCCGCACGGGACTGATCCGCACGATCACTGCCGATGGGGACCTGACCGACCCGGTGGCCCACGTCGCGGTAGTCGCTGCTGCCAACGATCAGCGTGGTCTGCTTGGCCTGGCTGTGACCGGCGAGCGCATCTATGCCGCCTGGGCACGTGGGGCCGATGGCAGGATCGTCGTCGGCGAAGTGTCCGGGGACGGCGAGCGGATCGTGTGGGAAGGACCAGTGTCGAGCGCGCTCGCCAACGGTGGTCACCTCGCTTTCCTTCCCGATGGTCGCCTGTTGGTGGGTATCGGCGACCTGCAACGTCCGGAGCTGGTCGACGACCCGGCGACCCCGAACGGCAAGCTCCTCGCCTTGGACGCCGAGGGTCCCCCGAACCAGGTGCCGGTCCCGTTGAGCGGAGGGTGGAACAATCCGTTCGCGTTCGTCGTCACCGCAGACGGCGCGATCTGGGTCGCCGACAACGCCCCAGGCGACACCACCGAGAGGATCGGGCGTGGTGACAGCGCGGCAGGCGACCGGCCGGCTCTGCCCGGCAAGCGGGCGCCCTCGGCCCTCGTCGAGCTCGAGCCCGGCCGGCTTGGCCTATGCGGCTATCTCGACGGCCAGCTCGACGTCGTAGAGATCGTCAACGGCGAGCCGCGGGTCGGCGGAGAGGTAGCCACGGGATGCCGAACCGGGGCGGCGGCGTTGACCGATGGCCGCCTCGCGGTGAGCGACGGCGAACGAGTGCGCATCCTCGCCGAAGACTGACGCCGTCGCATCAGTCCGTTGGTGTCCTGATCCAGACATCCGATTACAGAACCCGAAACATTCGCCGACCAGGAGGTGACAAGCCGGAGCCCCGGGGGACACTGAGCATGCTGCGGCCACCGTCAGCGAGGAGCGTGACCCGATGGATCTGCATGACCGGTTGAAGGCGGCCCTGTCCGACGTCGAGGAGGCTGCCGAGCGTGTCGATGCCGAGGCGAGGTTCCCGACGGCGTCGGTCGACGCTCTGGCGCAGGCCGGTCTGCTCGGTGTCGGTATCTCCGAGGAGGTGGGTGGGCTCGGCGGAGGCCCGACCGATGTCGTCGATGCCGTGACGGCTGTGGCGTCGGCTTGTGGCTCGACGGCCATGGTGTACCTGATGCACCTGGCCGCGACGACGGTGATCGCCGCGGCACCACCGAGCGGCCCGGTCGAGCTGCTCGCTGCGCTGGCCTCCGGGCAGCGGCTGGGTACGCTGGCGTTCAGCGAGCCCGGCTCGCGCAGCCACTTCTGGGCTCCGGTGTCACAGGCTCGGCCGGTTGGCCCAGGTCGGCTGCAGATCGGGGCCGACAAGAGCTGGGTCACCTCTGCGTCGCACGCCGATGTGCTGGTGGTCAGCAGCCGGTCGCCGGATGCCGAGCCGTCCACCGATTCCGATCTGTTCGTCGTGGAGCGTACGACGCCAGGTGTCGTGGTGACCGGCCGGTTCGACGGCTTGGGGCTGCGGGGGAACGACTCGGCGCCGATGCGGATCGACATCGAGGTCGGCGAGGACGTTCGTCTGGGCGCCGAGAAGGCCGGCTTCGGGCTGATGATGCAGGTGGTGTTGCCCCTGTTCAACCTGGGCAACGCGGCGGTGTCGGTGGGGCTGGCCCGCGCCGCGCTGGACGCCGCGACGGCGCATGTTGCCCGCACCCGGCTGACCCATCTCGACACGTCGCTGGCGGACCTGCCGACGATCCGGGCGTATCTGGCCAAGTCGTGGTCCGATCTCGCGGCGCACGAGACGTTCCTGCAGGAGACTGCCCGCAGGGTCGTGCAACCCGATGAAGCGACGCTGCTGGCCGTGCTGGCCGTCAAGGCGGCGTGCAACGAGATGGCGTTGCGGGTGACGGAGACCGCGCTGCGGGTCGCCGGTGGCGCGGGCTTCTCCAAGCAGGTCGGCATCGACCGCCCGTACCGTGACGCCCGCGCCGGGTTCGTGATGGGGCCGACGTCGGACGCGCTCTACGACTTCGCCGGGCGCGCCCTGTGTGGGATCGAGCTGTTCTGATCGGCGGAGGTGCCCGATGAGCGACGACGAGCTGGTCTTGGGAGCGGTGGCCTACACGGCGAACGTCGTGCCGATCTGGGAGGGCATCCGCGACTACTTCCGTGACAGCGCGGCGCCCATGGACTTCGTGCTGTTCTCCAACTACGAGCGCCAGGTCGAGGCGCTCCTGGCGGGCCACATCGACATCGCCTGGAACACCAACGTCGCCTGGGTGCGCACCCTGCGCCGCAGCGGAGGCACCGCCCGTGCCCTGGCCATGCGGGACACCGACCTCACCTTCCGGACCTTGATGGTCGCCCGCACGGGCACCGGGTTCCGCGGGCTGGAGGCACTGCGGGGCCGGCAGGTGGCGTTGGGCTCTCGCGACTCGGGCCAGGCCCGGATCCTGCCGCTCCACTTCATGGCCCGCGCCGGCATCGGGCCCGACGATGCCCGCTTCGTGCTGTTCGACTCGGACGTGGGCAAGCACGGCGACACCGGTCGCTCCGACCTCGACGCGCTGCGCGCGGTGGCCGACGACGACGCCGACGTGGCAGCCGTGGGCATCAACACCTGGCAGGCGTTGAGGGCGGCAGGCGACACCGCGGTCGCCGACTTCGAGGTGGTCTGGGAGTCCGAGGACTACAACCACTGCAACTTCAGCGCCCTGCCGTCCCTGGACGAGGCCCGAGCGGAGGCCTGGGTCGAGCACCTGCTGGCGATGGACTGGGACGATCCCCACCACCGGCAGATCCTCGAGCTGGAGGGCCTGCGGGAGTGGAAGCGCGCCGAGCTCGACGGCTACACGTCGCTGATGGCGGCGATGCACGCCCAGGGCATCGCCGACGACTGGTGAGCCTCGGCGTGTCTGTGTCCCGCTTCCCGGTGGCCGCCCGCTTGGTCCAGGCCGTCGGCGCCGCCCCGGTGGGATCCACCGTGCGGGTCGACGTCGACGGGCCCGACGAGGTGGAGGTGGCACGGCGGTGGTGTGACGCCACGGCGAACACCGTGCTGATGGTCGACGACACAGGAGTCGAGATCTACCGGGGCCGGCCGACCGACCCGGTGGCGGCCCTCCCACGGGAGCGCAGGCCTGGGCATCGGCTGTGGGTGTACACGAACTTCCACTGCAACTTGGCCTGCGACTACTGCTGCGTCGGCTCGTCACCCCACACCGAGCCCCGCATCCTCGCCACCGGTGAGTTCGCCGAACTGGTCGACGCCGCTGTGGCCGCCGGTGTGCGCGAGCTCTGGCTCACCGGAGGTGAGCCGTTCATGCTGGTCGACCTCGATGAACGCCTGCGCATCGCCGCCGACGCGCTGCCGACCACCGTGCTGACCAACGGCATGGCCTGGCACGGCGAGCGGCGCCGCCGGCTCGAAGCGCTGCCCCGTGACAACTTGACCCTCCAGATCAGCCTCGACTCCGCGAGGCCCGAGCTCCACGACCGGCATCGCGGCCGCGGCAGCCACCAGCGGGCCCTGCAGGGCATCGCGCGCGCCGCCGCGCTCGGGTTCCGGGTACGGGTGGCGGCGACGCTCGGAGCAGACGCGGGCGACGAGGAGCAGCGGCTCGTCGCCCTGTTCGACGACCTGGGCCTCGACGAGGATCAACGGGTGGTGCGCCGGGTGGCCCGACAGGGCGCCGCCAACGCCGGCCTGGTGGTCTCCCGACGATCGCTGATGCCGGAGGTCTGTGTGAGCAGCGAAGGCGTGTGGTGGCACCCGGTCGCGGCGATCGACCCGGCCATGCGCGTCGCCGACCGGTGGCGTCCGCTGCCTTCGGTGATCGCCGCCGTGACCGACGAGTTCCGAGCCCATCGTCTCCGTGGCGACGTGCTGGCCAGCACCTTCCCCTGCGCCTAGCGCCAAGGAGGACAGCCCCGATGAACCTGTCCCGGATCCGTGACCGAGTCGACCTCTGGTCGGGCCGTGGGGTGCCCATCGCGGTGGTCTGG
Source organism: Acidimicrobiales bacterium (assembly GCA_050744325.1). Taxonomy (GTDB): domain Bacteria; phylum Actinomycetota; class Acidimicrobiia; order Acidimicrobiales; family VFJN01; genus DASXTK01. The sequence continues at coordinate 4,830 of JBOGHK010000085.1, read as the reverse complement.
TTGGCTGGGCTGATGTGGCTGTCCAGCGTGAGCTGGAAGGTGCCATCGGACTTCGGCGACACCGCCAGTGGCTGCGCGGGGCTGTGCGGCTTCGTCGAGGACGGGATCGAGCATCCGGTGGTGCCCGGCTCGGGCTGGGTGCTGGACAACATCGTCCAACGACAGCTGGCGCTGTTCGGGTGGATCACCCTGCTGGCCGAGACCGCGTTGGCCGCGCTGCTGCTCAGCCGCCGTCACCTGCGCATCGCTGCAGCCCTCGGCGTCGCGCAGAGCCTCGCGATCGGCCTGACCGTGGCCAACGCCCCCGACGAGTGGTACTGGGCCTACCTGCTCATGGTCGGCGTCCACCTGGCCATCCTGAGCTTCGCCCCGGGCCTGCGACCCACCTCGGCCAAAGCCATGGCGGTCACGGTCGGGCTGTATGGAGCCATGCTCGCTGTCGCACATGCCGAAGCCGGCTTCACCGGCGATGGCAATGACACCTGGACCCTGTTCACCGGCGGCAACGACATCCCCGACGAGCTAGGACGAGGCACCTTCCCCGGATCGATAGCCCTCGGGCTCCTGCTCCTCGGTGTCGCCATCGCGGCCTGGGTCTTCGCAGATGCCGACCAGCACGTGCGCGTCACCGCCGGCTGGGGCCTCGTCGCCGCCGCAGTGATCCTCCTGCTCACCTATCGCAGCGACGGACTCCTCCTCGGCCTGGGATCCAAGGCCGTCACCGCCGGCGTCCTGGCCGCCGTCGGACTCTCACTCGCTCCCACGGGAGCCCCGGGGACCGGCCCCGAACCCGATTCCGTCACCGACACCCGCGCCCGTGCGGCCACCCGATAGCGGGGGTCTCAGCGTTCGACATCTCGACGATGACGACCCGGGGAACGGGTAGTGCAGCGAGGTCTGGCCAGCATCGGAGGAGGAAACGATGGGTGAACCGGTCTACGTCTCCGAGGTGCGCATCGAGCGGCTCGGCGGACCCATCCGGGAGGCATACCTGCCCGCCGAGGACCAGCCAGTGGTCTTTGGCGTCCATGGCCCGGTCGCATCCCACTATGGAGTGCATCCCGAGCAGTACCCGCCACATGCCACCACTCTCGACTACGTAGTGGCCGCAGCCGGCGGCTGACTGACGGGCACGTTCGCCGGTGCCCTCATGGCCCGGCGAATCGACCCCGCCGGTCTGGTGGGGCACGCCAAAGGAGAGATCGAACTCGACGGCAACGTGCTCGTCCTCAAACACATCCAGGTCACGTACTCGGGCTTCGAGCTCACTGACGACGACCGCGACACGATCCAACGAGTGGTGGCCACCCACCCACAGGGATGCCCCGTCGCTCGCAGCCTCCAAGGAGCCATCGTCATCACCACCGCCGTCGAAGGCCTCTAGACCCTGGAAGGGCTGGGCGACCCTGGTGCGCCGGCCATTCTGCTCGCCCGAACCGGGGTTGGAGGACTCCTCGAGGAGGGGCCGATGGGACAACCCAACGTCGACATCGTCATCGACTGCCACGGCATCGAGACGCTCATCGACTTCTGGGCTGCGGGGTGGATCGAGGGTTCGCCGCCAGAGAACATCACCACCTCCGGTTCGCCCTCGGCCGCGACAACGACGGCCGTCCTCGTTGATCCGGACCGGCAAGGGAACCCCGGCGAAGCCTGCCTGCCTCACGGACCGAAGGAACGTGTGGATCGACTCCCGAGTGCTGGCTCGGGGACGAACAACATGCTTACCAGCTCGAACCACAGCACCTGCGTTCGCGATGCCGCCCTCGAGCTGCGTCTCGTCCATGCCGGGAGGCTTGCAGACAACTCGTGCCCGGTCGACGCCTCTACTCAGCGTTCGAGGACGACGTTCAGGGTCACCCCGAGAGTCGCCTGGCAGTCCGGCACCTCGGAGAAACGCGCGAGGCGAGCCGACGTGCCGGAATCGCACCGCCGACCGCGGGCTGCGAATGCAGCGCAAGGCATGCGGGCGACCGGGCAGAGATCGCGCAGGCTCCGGAGGAACCACCAACCGCACAACACGAGCAAGCTGTGTCGTTGGCAGAGCCCAGGGAGTCGGTCACCCTCCGGAGCCTGCGCCCCTCGCCTCTCACGGCAACAGCAACAGACGAGATGCCATCGCGGCAGTTGACGTCGCGCTCGACCTGACCGGGACGCGTCCCAGAGTCGCGCGATCGGCGAGTCGTGGCAGACTCATGCCGGTCAGTGCGTGCCGTGGACGTGGTCGCAGAGGACCTCTTCGCCGGGAGGCGCCTGGCCGCCACTGATCCCCTCCAGGGCGGCGAACGGCCCGCATGGGTTGCCGACGATCCACACGTGGAGCATGGGCTCGAGCAGTCGCCGGTGGCTGCCGGCGGGGCACGGGGCGGGCAGCGGGTCCGCCGCGAAGACGACGTACGCGCCTTCCTCGCCCTCCCAGCACAAGTCGTTGTGCACGTGGTACTGGACCAGCGTGCCGCCGAGCGGGGGGACGGTGTCGAGCGTGGCCGGCCGCTCCAGCACGTACATGGCCGCCTCCAGCGTGCGGCCGCCGCCCGGCTCGACCTTGTAAACGAGCGACTCCGGGTACTGGGCGTCGAGGTTGCGGCCGTCGTCGAGCAGGCTCCAGTTGACGAAGTGCTCTACGCCGGTGTCCGAGTCGCCCACCGACCGGTAGCCGGCGGCGTAGGCCACATCGGGCTCTGCGAAACGCGGCAGCGCGTGGATGTTGGCGGTGACCAGCGCCTCGGCCTCGGCCTCCTGGTCGGGCGTCACGCCGGGCACGCCGCTCAGGTCGACCGGTAACGTGCCGTCGTAGGGGACAGGCTGGTCGTCGCTGTGGGCGTGGGTGTCGCCGGTGGCCGCCACGATGGCTGCCACGACGAGGGTGCCAGTGACCGCGGCGGCAGGGAACAGCCCGGCCAGCATCGGCAGCCGGAGCCGGGACGGGGCGGCCATGTAGGCCACCGCACCCAGCACCGCCACCGCCGCCAGCGCGGCCGCGGCGCCGTCGGCGAAGCCGTGGCTCTCGGCCACCTCCAGCCCGTCGATGAAGCCGATCCCGGACGTACGGGTTATCAGCCAGCCGCCCAGCGCCACCGCGTTGCCGAGGGCGCCGAGGGCGACGACGAACCGGTGGGCCCGGACCAGCGCCAGCACGCCCCATGCCACCTGGAACGCTGCCAGCAGCGCGAAGGCCACGGCCGCCTCCCCGTGCTCGCCGTGGAGACCGACCGCCCTGACATGGATGGCACCTGCGCCCAGCGAGGCCAAACTCGCGACCACGAGCGTGGTGGGGGTGGTCCTCGGTGTCGATGTCATGGGATGAGCTTCGATGGTGGCGTCCATGGGACAACGGTAAGAAGGCCGGTATCCACGGGCCATCGGGGATGCCCCTGAGGTGTCTCAGGGACTGCCCCGCCGTTCCGGAGGTCGCCGGCGGGTGATCGCGCTGGTGGCGGGTCACTCTCGTGTCGGATGCCCAGGCCGACCCCGCCGCGAGATGTTCGGGTGACCACGAGCGTTCGCAGTGGTCTCCGCGCCGATACCTCTGATCCCAGCCTCTTGCCCGCCTCGCCACCGTCGCCCCCGACGGCCAACCTGAGGTCACACCCATCGCCCTCGAGGTGGACGGCACGATCCTCTGGGTGTGCGATGCCGGCGACGCGGTGTTACGGACGCGAAAGATCCGCAACATCACCGCCGGCAACCGCCGTGTGGCCCTTGTGGTCGACGATCTGCCGTCGTTCGCACCGTTCGTGGCGCGCGGCATCCGCATCTACGGCACAGCTGACGACCCGGTCGAGCGCGTCGGCATGGTCGGCCCCGGCCACTACGTGCGGATCACCCCGACGATCTCGTGGAGCTGGAACCCTCGAAGGCGCTCACCGTCGGCGATACCTGGTACGAGGCCCGTCGCACGGTCCACGAACCCGCGTAGCGCACGGTCCGCGGCGGTCGGCGGGGTGGCCCACGACTGTGTGACGATGGGTGGATGGGCGGGTCTGCGGGCTCGGACGCCGAGCTCTCGTGGGGGCGAAGGAGCAGTACCGGCTGGATGGTCGGGCGCGCCGTCGCCTCGGTGGCGCTCCTCGTGCTCGCCGTCCTCGCCGGCTGTTCGGCTGACGGCTCTGAGCCGTCGGCCCGCCGACGCGAGTTCGGCCCCGTGGACGACTTGTGCAACGCGGTCGACTTCACACCGGTGTTCGAGGTGCACGCCTTCATGACCGCAACCGTGGAGGAGCGCACCGAGGGCACTTCGGAGGACGAGACCAGCTCGACGCGCGCGACCAGCGCGGTTTATGAAACCGTCTGCATCCTGGATGACAGCCCCGGCCGCGGCGCCCAGGACGCTGGCCCACGAGGCTTGATGGTCGCCTCCGTCGTGATCTACGACACAGCCGAGATCGCCAGGCAGATCTACGACGGCTTAGGGGAGGCTCGGATCGATCGCGACGACGGGCCGGCCGGGCGGTGGGACGACAGCCGGGTTTCGAGTCAGGAGACGTCTTACGGATCGGATGTCACCCTGGTCGTGCTTGACGACGTCCTCATCCTGAACCTGAGGCTCGCCATCTCGAGCTGGAGCACGCCTCCCGATCCCGAGGTTCAGGAGGCCGCCCTGGCACAGCTCGCGGAGAACATGAGCGATGTGATGCGGCGGTGATCGCTCACTGGTGGAGGTGACCGGAGCGGACGTCGATGGTCCGTCCGATAAGTGGGTGTGGGCTTGCTCCGGTTTGACGGACATCCACCATCAGGGGTGTTGCCCCGGAGTGGATGCCCATCATGGAGGCCATGGAACCGAAGAAGCCCCGTGCCCGTCGGTCCTTCACCCCGGAGTTCAAGGCG
>JBOGHK010000084.1:0-19670 GCA_050744325.1 Acidimicrobiales bacterium | reverse complement strand
GCTCGTCCGTTCTGTGACCTGTGCGCCGCGTGAAGGCGCGACGCACAGGTCACGGAACGGGAAGGGGGTGCCATGGCCAGCTTCATCATCCGGCGGGTGCTGCAGATCGGGCCCACGGTCTTCGTCGCGCTGTCGATCCTGTTCTTCATCTTCTTCCTGCTGCCGGGCGACCCGGCGCAACTCCTCGCCGGCGGGGCCGAACGCAACATCGACGCGGGCGTCCTCGAGCGCATCGAGGCCCGCTACGGGCTCGACGACCCCGTGCACGTGCAGTTCGCCAACTACTGGAAGCGCACGCTCCAGTGGGATCTCGGCGAGTCGTACCTCAACCGCCGCAGCGTCAACGAGATCCTCGGCGACAAGGCGGTCAACAGCGTCCGCCTCGCCATGTGGGCGATCATCATCGAGATCATCGTCGGCCTGTCCGTGGGCATCCTGTCGGCGATCCGCCGCTACTCGTTCGGCGACCGGGCAACCACAATCGTCACCGCGGGGGCGTCGGCGATCCCGGTGTTCGTGCTGGGGTTCCTGTTGCAGTACTTCTTCGCGGTCCTTCCCGGGCCGAACAAGCTCGAGTGGCCCGAGTGGGCCCAGTTGCGGACCTCGGGCATCGGGCCCGACTCCTGGACCTTCTTCTTCATCCCGACCGGCGAGCAATGGCGCTACCTCATCCTGCCGGCGATCACGCTGGCCTGTGTGACCACGGCCCTGCTGGCCCGGATGACCCGGGGCTCGATGCTCGAGGTGTTGAACGCCGACTACATGCGGACCGCCCGGTCCAAGGGGCTGCGCGAGCGCGACGTGATCGTGCGCCACGGCCTACGCAACGCGATGATGCCGGTGATCACGCTGATCGGCATCGACCTGGGGACGGCCATCGGGGTCGCGGTCCTCACCGAGACCACGTTCTCGTGGCCGGGGCTCGGCTCGCAGATCGCCCAGTCGGTGCAACAACGCGACCTTCCCGTCCTGCTGGGGCTGACGCTGGCGGTGGTGTTGGCCTACGCCTTCATCAACCTCCTCGTCGACCTGTCCTACGCGTACTTCGACCCTCGGGTCCGCTTTGGCAAGGGAGCTGACGCATGACGCTCATCGAAGTCGGTGAAACCGCAGCCGCTGGTCCGAGCGAGCTCGCGGGCCTACCGGAGGGTACCGAGGTTCGGCCCCTGCGGGTCGATGTCTGGCGGCGGTTCAGGCGCAACCGCCTGGCCATGATCGGATTGGGCTTCGTCGTCCTGTTGGTGTTGACGGCGATCTTCGCTCCACTGATCGCGCCGTACGGCATCACCGAGCGGTCGCCGGGTGTGTTCCGGGCCGCTCCCTCCGCCGATCACTGGTTCGGGACCGACCAGATCGGTTTGGACCTGTTCAGCCGCGTGGTCCACGGAGCCCGGGTCTCACTGCGGATCGCACTGTCGGCGACGGCGATCGCTCTGGTCATCGGTGTCACCGTGGGCGCTCTCACCGGTTTCATCGGCGGGCTCTTCGACACGCTGGTCATGCGCTTCGTCGACGTCTTCCTGGCGATCCCCTACATCATCCTGGCCGTCGCCCTGGCGACGGTGCTCGGCCGCAGCGAGAACTCGGTGATCTTCATCCTCGGGTTCACGGGTTGGCTCAGCATCTCTCGCATCGTCCGTTCCAGCTTCCTGTCGCTCACACGGCTGGAGTACGTCGAGGCGGCCCACGCCCTCGGCTTCTCGCGGCGGCGCATCATCTTCCGCCACATCCTGCCGAACGCGCTGCAGCCGATCATCGTCTACGGGACGATCGCCGTCGGGACCGTGGTGCTGTCCGAGGCCGCACTGTCGTTCCTCGGCGTCGGCCCGCAGAACCCTACGCCTGCCTGGGGCCTGATGGTGGCCGAGGGGAAGGGCGCCTTGACCACCGCCCCGCACGTCCTGCTGTTCCCCGGAGCGGCGATCTTCTGCACGGTGCTGGCCTTCGTGTTCGTCGGCGACGGCCTGCGCGACGCGCTGGACCCCAAGCTCAAGTAGGACCGAGGGACCACGACCATGGCGCTACCGGCCTTTCCGAGCCCGCTGGACCAGTCCGAGACCCTGCTGTCCGTGCGCGACCTGAGGGCGGTGTTCCGCACCGACGACGGTGTGGTGCACGCCGTCGACGGCGTGTCGTTCGACCTCGACCGGGGCGAGGTCTTCGCGATCGTCGGCGAGTCCGGTTCCGGCAAGTCGGTGACCGCGATGTCGATCCTCGGGCTGCTCCCCACCTTGCAGGTCGAGGGGGGCGAGATCGTCTGGAAAGGCCGCGACCTGCTCAGCGTCAACGAGGACGACCGGCGCGCCATCCGCGGCAAGGAGATCGCGATGGTGTTCCAGGATCCGCTCACCGCGCTGAACCCGGTGCACACCGTGGGACGCCAGATCGGCGAGATGGCCCGGATCCACGAAGGCCTGTCCCGGAGAGCGGCGTTCGAGCGGGCGGTCGAGATGCTCGAACTGGTGGGGATCCCCGAGCCGCGCAAGCGGGCGAAGATGTACCCCCACGAGTTCTCGGGCGGGATGCGGCAGCGGGCGATGATCGCGATGGCGATCAGCTGCAAGCCCGACCTGCTGATCGCCGACGAGCCGACGACGGCGCTGGACGTCACCGTGCAGGCCCAGGTGCTCGAGGTGCTGCTCGAGATCAAGGACGAGATCGACTCGGCGATCATCCTCATCACCCACGACCTGGGCGTGGTCGCCGGCCTCGCCCACCGGGTCATGGTGATGTACGCGGGGAGGGTCGCCGAGGTCGGGACCACACGCGAGATCTTCTACGAGCCCCGGCATCCCTACACGCTCGGCCTCCTGGCCAGCCTTCCCCGACCGGACGACGTCGGTGACGAGCCTCTGGTCCCGATCCTGGGTGCGCCGCCGTCGCTGATCCACGTCCCGGCGGGATGCCCGTTCCATCCGCGCTGCCGGTTCGGCGAGGTGCCGGGCGTGTGTGTCGACGCCGTCCCGCCGCTGCGCCTGGTCGCCGGCGACCAGCACACCGCGGCCTGTCACTTCAGCGAGAACCTGGTCGGCGTCACGGTGGAGGAGCTGCGGTCCCGGGTCGACGTCGTGGCCGACGCCGAGATCGCCGACATCGGCATCCCGGTCGAGCTGGTCGAGGTCGCCGACCGGACCGACGCTGAGGGGGACTCGTGACCGCAGCCGTGACCGATGTCCAGGACGCGACCCCGACCGACGACGTGCCGCTGCTGGTGGCTCGTGATCTGGTCAAGGACTTCCCGATCCGTGGCGGCGTCCTGGGCCGCACGATCGGCTGGGTGTCCGCGGTCGCCGGGGTCAACCTGGAGGTCCGTCGCGGCGAGACGCTCGGCCTGGTCGGCGAGTCGGGCTGCGGCAAGTCGACCACCGGCCGGCTGCTGTTGAACTTGATCCGCCCGACGGCGGGGGTCGTCCTGTTCGACGGGCAAGAGATCAACAACCTGCGTGGCAAGGCCCTGGCCGAGGCCCGCCGCCGGTTCCAGATCGTGTTCCAGGATCCCTACGCGTCGTTGAACCCCAGGATGACCGTGGGGAGCACGTTGGCCGAGCCCTTGCGGGTGCACATGGGCTGGCCCAAGGAGCGTATCGAGGAGCGGGTCCGCGAGCTGCTGTCGACCGTCGGCCTGTCGCCCGAGCACGTCAACCGCTTCCCCCACGAGTTCTCCGGCGGGCAGCGCCAGCGGGTCGGCATCGCCCGCGCGCTGACGCTGGAGCCGGAGATGATCGTGCTCGACGAGCCGGTCTCGGCGCTGGACGTGTCGATCCAGGCCGGCGTGGTCAACCTGTTGAGCCGGCTGCAGGACGAGCTCGGCCTCGCCTACGTGTTCATCGCCCACGACCTGTCGGTGGTGCGACACATCTCCGACCGGGTCGCGGTCATGTACCTCGGCAAGATCGTCGAGAGAGGCGAGCGGTCGGCGATCTACGAGGATCCGCAGCACCCCTACACCAAGGCGTTGCTCTCGGCGGTGCCGCTGCCCGATCCCGACCGCGAGACCGAGCGCGAGCGCATCATCCTCACGGGCGACGTGCCGAGCCCGGCGAACCCGCCCTCGGGCTGCCGGTTCCGCACCCGGTGCTGGCGGCGCCAGGAGCTCGAGGCAGCGGGGGTGGACACCACGCCGTGCTCGGCCACCGAGCCGACCCTGGACGCCAAGGGCGAGGACGCCAGCCACCTCGCGGCGTGCCACTTCATCGAAGTGGGGCGGCGACCGGATCCGTCCTGAAGGTCGCAGTACGCATACCGAGGCGCTACGGAACGGACGAATTGCCGGGAAACCTTTTCGATCCTGGTCGAAATGCTCAACGGGATCTGTCGATCATGTTGCGCTTTGGTCAGCGAACGAGGACTTTCTCCGACGCTTCTGCTACCGTCCGCCGCGTCTACCTACGTATACGTAGACGGCTCATCGCACCGGAGGACGATGCGTGATTCAGGGCACCGAAGGTAGACGATGACCGGCGGCGCATGGTGAGGCCGTCGTCCTCCGCTGGGTGGTAACACCTCGTGGTCGGGTCCGATGTAACCCCTAGGAGGTCCACAAGTGAGACGACAGCGCAGGAGCTTCAAGCTCCTTGCTCTCATTCTTGGCTTCTCGCTCCTCGCCGCCGCCTGTGGTGGCGACGATGATGACGACGAGGCCGGCCAAGAGCCCGAGGCCGAGGAAGAGGTGCCCGAAGGCGGGGACCTGGTCATCGGTGCCGAGCAGAACGGCGAAAGCATGGACTGGATGCATGCGACCGCCGGTTCGTCATGGCAGTTCTGGATGGCTGGTGTCAACACCATGCCGACGTCGTTCGAGATCGTGCAGGACGGCGACAGCTGGGTCTACGAACCCAGCATCCTGCTAGAGGGCGAGCCCGAGCTCGAGACCGATCCTCAGCAGGTGGTCACGTATCAGATCGCCGAGGACGCCATCTGGTCGGACGAGACGCCGATCACCTGCGCCGACTACGTGTACACCTGGGATCAGATCGTCACCGGCGCCGACATCTACGACACCACCGGCTACCGCGACGTCGAGTCGGTCGAATGTCCCGACGGCGAGGACGGCAAGACCGTGGTGACCACCTACAGCCAGAGCTACGCGGGCTGGAAGTCGATCTTCGGCGGCCAGTTCGGGATCTACCCGGCGCACATCCTGGAAGGCCAGGACCGCCACGCCGCGATGAACGACGGCTACGACTGGTCCGGCGGGCCCTGGATGCTCGAAGAGTGGGCGCGCGACCAGCAGGTGGTGCTGGTCCCCAACGAGAACTACTGGGGCGAGGTGCCGCGGCTCGACAGCGTGACGTTCCGCATCATCCCCGAGACCAACGCCGAGTTCGAGGCGTTCACCGGCGGCGAGGTGCGCAGCATCTACCCGCAGCCGCAGGTCGACGTGGTCGAGCAGGTCGAGTCTGGTTTCGACGGGGCGACGGTCGACGTGCAGGCCAACTCGCCCAACCTCGAGGCCCTCTGGATCAACAACTCGGTGGCGCCGTTCGACTCAGAGGCGGTGCGCCAGGCGTTCGCCTACGCGCTGGACCGTGACGCGATCGTGGAGCGGCTGTTCGGCGGGCTCGGAATCACCGAGGCCATGCAAACCTTCAACGCCCCGATCCTGGGCGACTTCGGCGACCCCGACGCCTTCTCGATCTACGAGCAGGACCTCGACCAGGTCACCGAGCTCATGGAGGGCGACGGCTGGACCATGGGCGACGACGGCATCTGGGAGAAGGACGGCCAGCGCGCCACCGCGGTGTTCAAGACCACCGCCGGCAACGCCCGTCGCGAGACCACCCAGGACATCATCATCGAGCAGGCCGCTGAGGCCGGGTTCGAGATCACCACGGACAACCAGGAGGCCGGCGACCTGTTCGGCACCCAGCTTCCGGCCGGTGACTACCAGCTGGCGCTGTACGCGCAGGTCCTGACGTCGCTCGAGCCGAGCGTCGCCAGCCTGTTCGTGTCCAGCAACATCCCAGGGCCGGCGAACAACAACGCCGGCCTGAACTGGACCCGGACCATCATCCCCGACGCCGACGAACCGCTCCTGGAGACGGACTCCAACCCCGATCCGGAGGAACGCTCCGACGCGATGGCCGACGCTGATGCGCTGCTGGCGGAGTCGGCGACGTCGATCCCGCTGGATCCGCTGCCGAACATCTTCATCATCAGCGACACGGTCGTCGGTCCCAAGATCAACAACCCGATCTGGGGTCCGTACGCCAACATGGAGGAATGGGGGCTGGCTGGCTAGCCCGTAGTCCAACTCCTCGCCACGTGTGGGGCCCGGCCACCCGTCGGGCCCCAGACGGCGGCGACTGTCCTGGCCGTTGACAACGTGATGGTGTCGCCGATGAGCACTCTCTTCTTCCGACGTCTGCTCTATTCGATCCCAGTCCTGTTGCTCGCATCGTTCCTGCTGTTCTGGATGGTGCGCACCACCTACGACCCCACAGCTCGGCTGGCACAGGTGCGCGACCCTGAGGTGCGGGCGGCCGAGCGCGAGCGCCTGGGCCTGGACGAGCCGATCGTCAACCAGTACGGGATCTGGTTGGGCGACTTCGTGCAGGGCGACTGGGGCGAGAGCTCGCGCACCAACCAGCCGGCGACCGAAGTCATCTCGAGTGCGATGTGGAACACGATTCAGCTGATCTTCTGGGGGATCCTCGTCGCGGCGGTCATCGCGGTGACCATCGGGGTGTACTCGGCGGTCAGGCAGTACTCCGCGGGCGACTACATATTCACCGGGCTGTCCTATATCGGCATATCCATGCCGCCGTTCTGGTTCGGCCTAGTCGCGATCCACTTCCTCGCGGTCGCGCCCCAGGACTGGTTCGGCCTCGACGAGCCGCCCCTACGGTTCGTGGGCCTGCACAGCGTCGGTCAGTCCGGCTTCAACTGGGACTACGTCATCCATCTCGTGTTGCCGGTGATGACGCTGAGCATCCAGATCATCGCCAGCTGGACCCGGTTCCAGCGGGCGGCGACCCTCGACGTCCTGTCGTCCGACTACATCCGGACGGCACGGGCCAAAGGCGTCCCACGCGGACGGGTGATCATGCGCCACGCCGTGCGCAACTCCCTGATCCCCCTCATCACGGTCATGGCAGTGGACATCGGCCTGCTGTTCGGTGGCCTGATCATCACCGAGTCGATCTTCTCGGTCTCGGGTATGGGACGGCTGTTCCTCAGCTCGCTGCAGGGCGGAGATGTCGTGATCCTCGAAGCGTGGATGCTGGTGGTCGCGGGGTTCATCCTGGCGTTCAACCTCACGGCTGACATCTTGTACGGAGTTCTCGATCCAAGGATCCGAGTCCAATGACTGAACAGAGGGAGCACACCGAGCAGACAGACCCGCTGTTCGCGACCCAGGTGCGCGAGACACTTCCCGGCGCCGTCGCCGAATCCGAGCTCGCGGCCGAGGAGGGCCTGGTCGCGACCGCCGAGCCGGTCCCGCTGTCCCAGTGGCAGCTCTTCCGGCGCCGGTTCAAGCGCCACAAGCTGGCGATCGTCTCGATGGTGGTCCTCGCGCTGCTGTTCGTCCTGTGCTACGGGGTCCATCTATACATGCCCTTCGAGCAGGGCGAGCAGAACTTCGACGACCCTGGCTTCTCGAGCCCGAGCTTCGACCACCTCTTCGGTACGGATCAGCTGGGCCGCGACTACCTGACCGAGGTGCTCTACGCCGGCCAGATCTCGTTGCGCATCGGGCTGACCGTTGCGTTGATCTCCACCACCGTCGGCACCATCACCGGCGCCATCGCGGGCTACTACGGCGGCTGGCTCGACCAGCTCTTGATGCGGCTGACCGACCTGTTCCTGATCATCCCTGGTCTCGCGGTGCTGGCCCTCGCCCGCGAGAGGTTCGGCAGCAGCGCCTCGATGGTGAGCTTCGTCCTCGCCGGGTTGTTCTGGATGTGGATCGCGCGGGTGGTGCGCGGGCAGACGCTGGCCCTCAAGGAGAAGGAGTTCGTCGAGGCCGCCCGCGCGGTGGGTGCCTCAGGGCCGCGGATCATCGTGCGCCACATCCTTCCCAACTGCGTCGGTCCGATCGTCGTGAACGCGACCCTCCAGGTCGCCGTGGCGATCATCGCCGAGTCGACGCTGTCGTTCCTGGGGTTCGGCGTCGACTCGTCGTGGGGCAACCTGTTAGAGGAGGCTCGCGGCAACTACGACAACCACACCCACCTCCTCTACTTCCCCGGGCTGGCCATCCTGTTGACCGTGCTGTGCGTCAACGCCCTCGGCGACGGCCTGCGCGATGCCCTCGATCCCCACGCCAAGCACTGAATCAGGTAGACAGATGGCTGATCTCGAAATCGAAGTCACACCAACGCCGACGTCCAGCACGCTCGACGTCGAGACGATCCCCGAGCGCGACGCGTGGCGGGGGCCGCTGCTCGAGGTGCGGAACCTGTCGGTGTCGTTCCCGACCGACGACGGCCTCGTCCATGCGGTCGACGACCTGAGCTTCGTCCTCCGCGACGACGAGGTGCTGGGCATCGTCGGCGAGTCCGGCTCGGGCAAGACCGTGACCTCACTCGCGATCCTCGGGTTGCTGCCCAAGAGCGCACAGGTCGCCGGCGAGATCCTGTTCTGCGGCCGCGACCTGGTGGGCCTCAAGGAACGCGACATGACCCCGCTGCGCGGCAACCGCGTCGCGATGGTGTTCCAGGACGCGTTGGCCGCGCTGAACCCGGTGATGACCGTGGGGTGGCAGATCGCCGAAGCGATCACGGTCCACCGCGAGATGGAGAAGCGAGACCTCGACGAGCGGGTGGCCGAGCTGTTGGGCCTGGTGGGCATCCCCAACCCGCGCGAGCGTGCCACGCAGTACCCGCACGAGTACTCGGGCGGTATGCGGCAGCGGGCGATGATCGCCATGTCGATCGCGAACGACCCCGACGTGCTGATCGCCGACGAGCCGACCACGGCGCTCGACGTGACCATCCAGGCGCAGGTGCTCGACGTGTTGGAGCGGGTCGCCGAGAAGACCAGCTCGTCGATCCTGCTGATCACCCACGACCTGGGCGTGGTGGCCGGAGTCGCCGACCGGGTGATGGTGATGTACGCCGGCCGCGAGGCCGAGCTCGGCACGGTCGAGGAGCTGTTCTACCAGCCGGCGCATCCCTACACGCAGGGGCTGTTGGCGTCGTTGCCGCGGATCGACCGCCGCGAGAGCGACAAGCTCCACCGGATCTTCGGGCAGCCCCCATCGTTGATCTACGTCCCGTCCGGTTGCCCGTTCCATCCCCGCTGCCCGGAGGCCGAGCTGCCCGGCGTCTGCAACACCGAGCGGCCGGCGTTGATCGAGCTGTCGATGAACCATCTGTCGGCGTGCCATTTCGCCGAGCGGCTGTTGTCCGAACACGACCAAGGTCGGCCCAAGTCCGAGTGAGCATGAGTCGATGAGCCAAGCCACTGCAGAAGAGGTCCAGGACGCCCCGGAGCCCGAGCCCGAGACCGGGCCCCCTCCGCTGCTCCAGGTCGACGGTCTGGTGAAGGAGTTCCCGGTCCGATCCGGGCTGTTCCGGCGCCAGGCTGGCACGGTGCATGCGGTGTCGGGGGTCAGCTTCGACATCTCGCGCCACCAGACCCTCGGGCTGGTCGGCGAGTCGGGCTGCGGGAAGTCGACCACCGGCCGGGTGGTCTTGCGCCTGTTGGAGGCGACCGAAGGGTCGGTCCTGTTCGACGGCGTCGACATCGCCACCGCGCCGGCTCGTCAGCTGCGGCACCTGCGCGAGCGCATGCAGATCGTGTTCCAGGACCCGTACGCGTCGCTCAACCCGCGGATGACCGTCGAGTCGATCATCAGCGAGCCGCTGCGCATCCACGGGCGCTACCGCAACGGTGGCACCAAGCGGGTCAAGGAACTGATGGAGCTGGTGGGCCTCAAGCCCGAGCACGTCAACCGGTTCCCCCACGAGTTCTCCGGCGGGCAGCGGCAGCGCATTGGCATCGCCCGGGCGCTCGCGTTGGATCCCGACCTGCTGGTGCTCGACGAGCCGGTGTCGGCGCTCGACGTGTCGATCCAGGCCGGTGTGGTCAACCTCCTGGAGGAGCTCCAGGACGACCTGGGCCTGGCCTATCTGTTCATCGCCCACGACCTGGCTGTGGTCCGCCACATCTCCGATGCCGTCGCCGTGATGTACCTGGGCAAGATCGTCGAGCACGCCCCCTGCAACGGCCTCTACGAACAGCCAGGCCACCCCTACACCCAGGCGCTGCTGTCGGCTGTTCCGGTGCCGGATCCCGTGCGCCAGAAGGCGCGCGAGCGCATCATCCTCCCCGGCGACCCACCAAGCCCGGTCAACCCGCCGTCCGGCTGCCAGTTCCACCCCCGTTGCTGGCGCAAGCTCGAGCTCGAGGAGCAGGGCACCGACACCGCGATCTGCGAGACCGAGGATCCTCTGCTGCAGATCCGCTCGGACAAGGGTGTGGGGCACCCGGTCGCCTGCCACTTCGCGACGACCCACGAGGTGGTTTAGTACCTAACCGAGGCTGATGCTGCGGTCGGCGACCGCAGCGACGTCCGGTTGGCGGGTGGCGATGACGCCGGATGCTCCGGCGTCGACGGCGTCCCTGAGCAGGCGGAGGACCGCCTCGGCGTGCCGTTGGTCCTGGTGCGCGACGGGCTCGTCGGCCAGGACGATCTGCGGTTGGTCGACCAGGGCGCGGGCCACCATCGTCCGTTGCCGCTCGCCGATCGAGATCTCGGCGGCGCCCCGGTCGCGGAGGCGTTCGAGCCCGAGTGCTGCGAGGAGCTCGCCGAGCCGTGCGGTCGCGGCGGGCTCGCTCCGCACCAGACGTGAGGCCAGCAGGATGTTCTCGGCGACGGTCAGCTCGTCGAGCAACGCCAGGGCCTGGGAGACGACGGTCAGGTATGACCAGGGCGGCGGACCGCCGTTGGCCCCGGCGCCGTCCCAGGCGACCGTGCCCTGGTCGGGCTGCCGCCAGCCGGCCAGCAGCTCGACCAATGTGGTCTTGCCCGACAGCGAGGGGCCGGCGATCGCGACCAGCTCGCCAGCGGCGAGGGTCAGGTCGACGCCGTCGAGGACGTGGACCATGGCGCCCCCGCGGGCGAACCGTTGGGTAAGGCCGGTGGCATGGATGCGGAACGGGCTCACGGTGGCTCGACCCGCAGGTGGTGGTCGAGGGTGACGATGCGGGCCCGGCCGCCAGGGAACAGTCGTGTCAGGTCGCTGGGGAGCTGGATGCGTCCCGCGTCGTCGATCACCGCGAACAGCTCGCCGCCACCGACCCCGGTCGCCGCCAGCGTGCCGCTCGACACCGCCAGCACCTGGTCGGCCGCGTCGACGACCGCCCGGTCGTGGGTGCAGATCACCAGGCTCTGGCCGTCCTCGACGAGTGCCGGCAGCAGGTCGATCAGCGCCTGGGCGCCGGCCGGGTCGAGGCTCGCGGTGGGT
Organism: Acidimicrobiales bacterium; assembly: GCA_050744325.1. Classification (GTDB taxonomy): domain Bacteria; phylum Actinomycetota; class Acidimicrobiia; order Acidimicrobiales; family VFJN01; genus DASXTK01. Next base: position 8,256 of record JBOGHK010000084.1, on the reverse strand, counting down.
TCGTCCGCGATGACCAGCGCCGGACGCCCCGCCACCGCCATCGCGAACGCGAGGCGTTGCTGCTCGCCGGCGGACAGGTCGCCTGGCCGCAGCGGAGACAGTTTGACGAGATCGGTCATCTCCAGGAGGGCCGGCACCTGGCCCGCGGTCTCGGGCTGCCGCATCCGCCACGCCATCCGGACGTGCTCGGCCACCGAGAGGTAGTCGAGCAGGTTGTCCGCCGGCTGCTGGAAGATGTAGCCGATCTGCTTGGCGACGATCCGGCGGCGGGCACGCCCGCCGAGGTGCGCGGTGGGTTGGCCGTGGATCGTGACCTCACCGACGGTCGGCCGCTCGAGGCAGGCCAGGAGCCGCAGGAACGTCGACTTGCCCGCCCCCGACGGGCCGACCACCGCGGTCATCGACCGTGCCGGGATGTCGGCGCTGACCCCGCGCAGGGCATGCACCGGCCCGCTCGCCGAGTCGTAGACCTGGACCAGGTCGCGACAGGACGCTGCCAGCTCGGGATCAGCGGCCATGGCGCAACAGCTCCGGAAGTGAGCTCCGGGCGGCCCGGCGCTCGATCATCACGGTCGCGACCAGGGTCGTCAGCAAGACGCCGACCCCGCACAGCAGGACCGTGCCCAGATCGAAGCGCAGGAGCGGGTCGGGAGGGCTGGCCGGGAGCGGGTCCGCCTTGTCGACGACGAGCCGTACGGCCAGCCACGCCAGCCCGGTGCCGAACACGAACCCGGCGACGAGGATGCACAGGACCTCGATCGCAGTCGCGAGCGCGCTGCGCCGCGTGGGCATGCCCAGTTGGCGGGCGAACACCATCCCGAGCCTCCGTTGCGCCGCGTTGGCCGCGAAGTACAAGCCGAGACCCGCGATCGTGACCAGACCGGCCGCCAAGCCAATGACCTCCAGGTATTCGGTCGCCCAGTCCTGGGGCTCGAGCAGCGAGCGGTTCTCGTCCGCGGCAGGTCGCACCGAGAACACGATCGGCACGTCGGCTGCAGCGAGGTCGTCGACGATGGCGACCGACGGGTCGTCGATCCACAATTCCGCGTGCTCGACCACCTGGTTGCGGGTGAGGACCTCACGGTGCACGACCACGAGCGGCTTGTCGGTCTGGAAGCCGTAGCCCGGGAAGGCCTCCGCCCGATCGACGACGGTCACGGGGATCTCGACGTTGCCGTCCTCGCCGCGCAACAGCAACGTGAGCTCGTCGGGGAGCCCGTTGCCGATCGCGATGACCGGTGCCGGTTCGCCGTCCGGCGGCGTGTCGATCAGCTCGAGGAGGCTGTCGAGCGATCGGTCGGCGAAGCTTGCGTCCCAGAAGGCGCCGTCGGCGAACGTCGCGGGATCGACACCGAGGACGTCGGCGTTGTCGTGGCCCCGCCGGGCGCCGCCGGACTCGGTCGTCCGGGTCACCTGGGTACTGATGCCCTGGATCGAGGGGACATCCGGCGGTGGGATCGGGTCGGACAGCCGCACGAACTGCGCAGCGCCTGGGCCGAGCACGGTCTTCGCGTACGACGTCGCCCGCAACGACGACGACAGGCCCCCGGCGAAGGTCACGATGCCGATGGCCAGCGCAGCGCCCGTCGCGATCAGGCTGGCACGCTGGCGGGAGCTCGCCAATCGGCGTGCGGCGAGCCACCCGGCCGTCGGCAGTCGACGGGCCAGCCACGACAGCGGCCCTGCCGCGAACGACAGGCGGGCGAGCAGGCCGGTGCCTCCGGCGAGCAGCAGGATCGGGAACAGCAGCAGCAGGCCGTCGACCCGCGTGTCGTCGACGACCGAGCTCTCCCTGGTCTGCAGCTCGTAGAACGCAGCACCCGCCAACCCGAGGACCACCGGTTCCCACCACAGCCGGCGTGACGCGGCCACCGTGCCGACGGCGATCCCGACCCGGCGGACCCCGGCGGCCACCACGAATGCCGTCGCGGTCAGGGCCACCAACAGCAGGACCAGGACGAAGGCGGTGCCGTCGAGGATGGCGGTGCTCTCGACCCGCTTGCCTGGCCCGACAGTGCGGACCGTGACCAGTCCGATCGCCAGGCCTGCGGCAGCGCCGACCAGCATCGGCGGCAAGAGCTCGAGGACCGCCTTGATCCCGACGGCACCGGGCCCGGCCCCGCGGAGCGCCAGCACGGTCACCTCCTGGGACCTCCGCTGCGACCAGCTGCGGGCCGCGGCGAGCAGCATCGCGACGGCCACGCCGACCGTCCCCAGCGCGACCGGGCCGGACATCGAGCTGACCGCTGTGGACGTGCGTTCCGCCCGGTTGATGCTGCCAACCACGTCCGAGCTGGTGCCGCCGAAGAGCACGGCCTGGCCAAGTCGCGTGCTGCGGTTGTTGGCGTCGTCCGCGATGTCGTCGAGGCGACCCAGGGCCCGCCGGGCCTCGGGGAGCACCCAGTTCTCGCCCGTCGGAGCGTGCTCCCAGGACACGAAGGCCCCGAACGCCTGCATCGAGTCGAGCAGGTCGAGGAGCTGGTCCTGCTCGAACAGCGCCACGGGCGGGGCTGGGTCACCGGTCCGGGTCTCGAACAGGTCGCGCATCGAGCACCAGTGCTTGTCGCGCTCGGTTCGGAGGTCGCGGTAGACGGCGGCGACGGGAACCGATGCCGTGCCCTCCGGGATGGTGAGCGACACGTCGTCGCCAGCCCGCACACCGAGGTTCTCGGCCAGCACGTCGGGGAGCCAGATCCCAGGCCCGGGCGCACCGTCCACCACTCGGATGTGGTCCTCGGCATCCGTGCGGCTGACCAGGGTCACCGACGTTGCCGGGCCACTCCCGCCGCCGGTCTCGGCCGCGTCCGTCGCGTCTGCCGGAGGGCGGGCACCGCGCATCTGCGCCAGGCCGCCGTCGACGGTCACCACTGGCGGGCCGATGCCCGAGATAGTCCCGACGGCGGTGTCGATCGCCTCGTCGACCACCTCGAAGTAAGGACCAGCCGGGCCGTAGCTTGCAGGATCGCCCGGCTCGCCACCACCAGCCGGCGGCTCGCCGATGGTCACCTGACGGCCGATCTGGAGGCCGACCAGGAACCGGCAACCGTCCTCGACGTCACGCCGCAGCGTCTCGGTGGCGACCGAGGATGCCAGCATCGGACGTGACCCGCCCGCCAGGCCCAGCACGAAGGCGGCGACCGCGACCCCGAGCAGCAGCGGCGGGTTCCGCAGCGTGCGCCATGGAGCGCGCCGCCACGGCGGAAGCCACAACCAGCGAAACGCTCGGGTCATCCAGTCCCCCGGGACAATGACGGCGGTGTCGTCCGGAACCTACCCCCCAGGGGACGGAAGAGGATTGCGCGGCCGTCTTCGACCGGCCACGGCTCGCCCGGTAGCCTGGCACGCCGAACTGGTCCCGCTGGAGGAGTTCTCCCGTGCTCACCCCCGTCGTCGTCACATTGAACGTCATCTCCTCGCTGCTGATCATCGTCCTGGTGCTGTTGCACAGCGGGAAAGGTGGCGGGTTGTCCGACATGTTCGGCGGCGGCATGGGGTCGAGTGCCATGGGGTCGACGGTCATGGAACGCAACCTCGACCGGTTCACCGTGGTCGTCGCGCTCATCTGGGGCTTCACCGTGATGGCCCTGTCACTCCTGCTCGACTGAGGTCGTCGAGGCGCGCCGGGGGGCCGCGCGGTTCCGATCCCAAGCCCACAGCCACGGTGTTTGCGCACGGCTGCGTGCCCCGGTAAGCACCCCGAACATGGAGCGCCCGCGCCGAGAGCCCAGATAGGGGAAGAGTGACGACTGCGGCAATCGTGCTGGCGGCGGGGGGAAGCACACGGTTCACAGCAAGCGGGGGCGAGGGCCACAAGCTGCTCGCGCCGTTCATGGGATGGAACGTGGTGGGATGGGCCATCCTGTCGGCAGTCTCGGCCAAGCTTGCCGCGACCTATGTGGTCGTGGGGGCCGTCGAGGTGCCGCTCATCGAAGGGGCGACGTACGTCAAGAACGAGCGTTGGGCCGAGGGGCTGTCGTCGTCGCTGCTGGCCGGGGTGTCTGCCGCCTCGCGGGAGGGGCACAGCGCGGTCGTCATCGGGCTCGGCGACCAGCCGCTGGTCGTCGGCGACGCCTGGCGCCAGGTGTCCGAGGCGACCGGGAGGATCGCGGTCGCCACCTACGACGGGCGTCGTGGCCATCCACTGCGTCTGGACCGCCGGGTGTGGCCACTGCTGCCTCGGGGTGGGGAGGGGGGAGCGGCGCTGCTGATCCGCCGACGGCCCGACCTGGTCGTGGAGGTGCCGTGCCCGGGGCATCCAGCGGACATCGACACGCTGTCCGACCTCGAGCGCTGGAGTTAGTGCCGTGACTAGCTGACGAGCGACGGCGCTCCCGGGGGCTCGGGCCCGGATGCGGCGTCCTCGGCTGAGGCAATGGCGCGGTCGGTCACGACCGCGAGCAGGAGGGGGATGGCTGCGAGCGAGCCGGTCCCCGCGATCAGGAAGGCCGCACGAAGGCCGAACAGGTCGGCGAGCACCCCGCCCACGAGCGCGCCGAGGGGCACGCTGCCCCAGGCCAGCAGCCGGTAGCCGGCGTTGATCCGCCCGAGCAGGTGGTCCGGCGAGATCCGCTGGCGGAGCGACACGGTGATGACGTTCCACACCACGGCACCCGTGCCCGCGAGCACCGAAGTGGCGCCCACGACGACGACCGAGGGGGAGATGCCTGGGGCAGCCGTGGCCAGGCTGCACACCAGCACCGCGAGGAGGAGGGCGCGCGGCCGCCCCATGACCTGCTCGACGGACGCCACCACGAAGCTGCCCGCGAGGGCGCCGAGCGGCCCATCGTGGACAAGCGATTGAGGAAAGTCAATCGGTAAGATGTCGTCAATGGGAAAGCAGCGTCGGGCCGATGCCGGTGCCGAAGCAAGCCCGGCGTCGCCCTTGCCCTCGCGTTCGTCCTCGTCCTCGCCCTCGACTTCTCCGGACGTCGCGGGGCACCCGACGGCGAGGCGACAGGCGACGCCCGAGGAGTTCAAGGCCATGGCGCACCCACTGCGCCTGCGCATCCTCCGGATCTGCCTGTACGAGGCGCTGACCAACAAGCAGATGGCCGACCGGCTCGGCGCCGATCCGGCGACGACGCTGCATCATGTGCGCCTCCTGGTCAGCACGGGGTTCCTGGCTGAGGAGGCCGTGCGTACCGGTGCCCGGGGGGCGCTGGAGAAGCCGTACCGTGCCACCGGCAAGTCGTGGATCCTGTCCGTGTCGCGGCCAGAGGACCAGACGGTCGGCCAGCTCGCCGTGGTCGACGCCCTGCGCGCCGAGCAGCAGGCCGCCGCCCCCGACGACGTGCTGGCCCGGGCCCGCTTGGCGGTCAGGCTGTCCGCGCAGGGCGCGGTCGAGCTCCGTGACCGGATCATGCGGCTCGTGAAGGACGTGAAGGCCACCGACGACGGACCCGCCGCCGACGCCTACGGTCTCGACGTCGTCCTACACCGCCAGCGTTAGCCCTGCTCAAAGGGCAATTGGGCGGCCTGGTGCGCTGCGCTAGAGTGGCGACTTCCCGGGACGAGCCTGGGGCCACGTCGGAGTGGCGGAATTGGCAGACGCGCTAGGTTGAGGGCCTAGTGTCCGATAAGGACGTGGGGGTTCAAGTCCCCCCTCCGACACGACTAAGGACACGGCCGAGATCCGCTGTCGCAACGACGGCGTTCTGATCCGGTTGGTAGACGAGGTGGAGTCCGAGCGCCTGGTAGATGGTGACCTTCTCGGGTGGCGTCGCCTCTCCAAGGATTGCTGTTAGTCCGCCGAGTTCGGTCATCAGTGCGTCGATGTCGGTGGGGCTGAGCCGGTCTGGTGCGGCGAGGTTGGCGAGCTGGTGGGCGACCATCTCGCGCTCGGAGCGGAGCTGGCTGAGCCTGGGGTTGACGATGGCGGGGTCGGTGCCGGCCTCGATGGCCGAGACGAGGTTGGTGGTGGCCTTGTCGATCTCGGCGAGTCGGGCGTGGAGGTTGGCGTGCTGGGCCTCGATGATGGGTTCGGGTTGCTGGGCAGCGGCGAGCCAGTCGGGGTCGGCGAGTCGGCCGAGCCAGGTGTCGAGCGGCTTGATGATGGCCTCTTCGCGGACGTAGAGCGCCTTGGGGTGGTCGGCGAGGTACGCGGGTAGGGCACGGGTCTGGGTCGTGATGCAGCGGTAGCGCAAGGTGCCGTGGGCCTGGTTGCCTTGCATCTTCCGCTCGCAGATGCCACAGTGCACGAGGCCGCGCAGCATGTAGGGAGTGTCGGTTGTCTTCGGCGAGCGGGTGCCCTTCTGAGCTTCGTGAGTGCGGACGGCAAGCCGGGCGTGCACCTTGTCCCACAGGTCTCGGTCGATCAGCGCCGGGTGGGCGTCGTCGGGTCCGTAGACCCAGCGATCCTTGGCGGTCCAGCGTTGGCGGGTGATGTAGCCGGCGGCGACGTCGTCGAGGTCGAGTAGCTCGTCGGTGCGGGCTTGCTTGCCCCACACGGCCCGCCCGAGGTAGCGCTCGTTGAGCAGGATGGCCCGGATGGCGGTGTGCGCCCAGCCGCGTGGGTCACGGTGGGGGTTGCGGCGGCGGTCGTGGGCGGACGGTGAGGGGATGTTCTCGGCGGTGAGGGTGTTGGCGATCTGCTTGAGACCCTGACCAGTGGCGAACATCTCGAAGATGCGCCGCACGACGGGCGCCGTCACGGGGTCGGGTTCGAGCCGGTGGAGCCGCTGGCCCAGGGCGCGCTTCTTGGCGTTGGGGTGCTCGCCGGCGTCGGCCAGCCGGTAGCCGTAGGGCGGCCGGCCGCCGAGGTGCCGTTGTCCATCCTTGGCGAGCACGCCCATGCCGTCACGGACGCGGGTGCGGATCAGGTCCCGTTCCTGCTTGGAGGTGCCGCCCAGCATCCCGAGCAGCATCTCGGTGGTGGCCGAGCCGTAGTCCACCCGGCCGCCGATCTCGGGGAGCCACAGCTCGATGCCGAAGTGGGCAAGCAGCGGGTAGGTGGTCGAGTACTGGATCGGGGCACCGAAAGCACGGGCGAACTCGCCCACGACGATGGCATTCCAGCGGTGGGTGCCGGCGCGCAGCTCGGTCAGGAGCCGTCCGGTCTGGGGGCGGCGTGCCCAGGGGACCGAGCGGCTGTCGCCGATGTCGAAGTACTCGGCGACGATCTCCGCACCGGACGGCAGGATGGCACGCGCCTTGGCGACCTGGCGCGCACGGGACGCCTCAGGTTCCTGGTTGTCCTCGGTCGAGACTCGGCCGACGAAGGCGAACAACAACGGACCGGTCACCGCCAGACCTCCACACGCCGGGTGTGTGAGCCAGGGTAGGCGGAGCGAACCGGCCGGCCGGGCATGTCAGGCAGCGTCCTTCCGGTTGGCGTCGCGGCGCCTCTTCACCGCCAGGACGACTCGGAGGATCGCCCGGCCTGCCTCATCCGGCGGCTCCCATCCGGCCGATGGTGGCGTGAAGCGCAGCACGTGACCGGAGTCGTCGCCGGATGGTCGGTCGTCGGGGCGTCGCCGACGCCCGCTGGGCTGCGGCGGTCGGCTGGTGGTCATCGATCCCGGAACTCGCCGTGGTCGGCAGCGAGGGTCTCGTAGGTGATGAACAGGGCGACCGGCGGCCAGGCGGCCAGCAACCTGCCGGCCAGAGTCGGTTCTGCCGCCGCCACGTTGGCGGCCACCGAGGCGGCGAAGCCGAGTGCGAACCCGAACCAGGACAGGAACGGCACCAGCAGGCCGGCCCGGCGGCGGCGCAGGATAGACCGGCTGGTGGCCAGCATCATCCCGTCCACGCTGATCGGCAGCGCCCAGGCCAGGGCACCCTCACCGGCCAACTCGGCCAGGCTGCGTTGGTGCTCGTATGACGCCGCGGCCGCCACCAGTGCGACCACGGTGGCGATGAGCGTGTCGACGCGCTGTTGTGCTGCCCTGCTGGGCTTCGCCGGCTGTCCTGCACGCCCACCGCCGGTCCTGCGAGCCTGCCCGGCGGCGCTGCGCCCGTCCTGGACGGTGCTGCGCTCGTCGCTGATCGTGCTGCGTCCGTTGGTCTCCGCGCTGCGCTGGTTGCGGACTTCTGCGACACGTTCCTGCGCCCACCGCAGGGACCGGTCGAAGCGGTCAGCGAGCGCAGCCGCAGTCAACGGCTCGCCCTCGCCGATGCTGCGCCGGTAGGCATCACGGGCTGCGGCCTGCCGATCCGCAGCGCTGGCCCACCCGTCGCCCGTGGGTGGTGTGGCCGTGGCGGCGCCGTCGGGGTTCACGGTGCCGCCCTCCGATCCGCAGCAGTGGCAGTCAGCGGCGT
>JBOGHK010000083.1:0-34150 GCA_050744325.1 Acidimicrobiales bacterium | reverse complement strand
CCCGAAGGCCCGGACCCGCATGTCGACGTGGAGCTTCCCGGCGGCAATCAGCTGTCGTTCGACGCCGAACGGACGATCACCGGCATGCATCCGGATTGGACTCCTCCCGACTCTGCCGGTCGGGTCGCGCTCGCCTTTGGACTTGATTCGCCCGCCGACGTCGACACGATGTTCGAACGGCTGACAAAGGCGGGCCATGTGGGTTCGTTGAACCCCTACGACGCGCCGTGGGGTCAGCGCTATGCCACTGTCTTCGACCCGGACGGCAACATGGTGGATCTGTTCGCACAGCTTTCCAGCTGAGCCAGCGGCACCGCCTGACGAGCATCGGGCGGCCTTCACGCTCGGCTGGTCACGAAGGGTGAGAGGCAAGCACGACCTTGAGTGCGGGGCGGCGTACTCTTTCCGGCGTGGAAGCCGATTCAGCACGTCGTCACCTGGAGGCGGAGCATGAACGGCTCGCCCACCTGCGGACGTCCCTCGAGAACGAACACCTCCACGACGAGCCGGAGGAGGACTCGTCGGCCGAGCTCTCGCACTTCGACCAGCATCCGGCCGACGCGGCGAGCGATGCGTTCGAGCGCGAGAAGGAGTTCTCGATCCTCGACCGCATCCAGACCGAGCTCGACGACGTCGAGCGGGCGTTGAAGCGCCTGGAGGACGGCTCTTACGGCACCTGCCAGGCCTGCGGCCGCGACATCGGCGACGAGCGGCTCGAGGCGGTGCCGGCGACTCGCTTCTGCATCCAGCACCAGTCCGACGCCGAGACCTGATCACGGGGCCCAGGCCCCGCCAACCCGACTCCGCTAGTGGGGTGTCTCGTAACGCTCGCCCGGTAATCGGCGTGCCATCCGGCGTCGCTGGCAAGGACGCAGGACGCAGGAAGGCACCAGCCTTTCAATGTCCGAGGACGCAGTCAGCGGCGTCGGGGGCCACGATTACCGGCGTTGTGCGAGACACCCCACTAGAGCTGGTGGGGGACCGTGACATCCTCGCTGGGCAACAGCTGGACCCGGCCGCCGTATCGGGCGATGTCCGACAGTGGCGCCGACTCGTCGACCACCCGGCCGTTGAGCCCGGGCTGGTCCGCGGGGTCGACCTCCAGGGTCACACCCTCCAGGTTGCCCAGGCGCGACCCGTCGGCGCCCAGCTCGCGCTCCGCGGCGTAGAGCAGGCCGGCGTGGCTGACGACCAGCACGTCGCCCGCCCCGACCTCGTGCCGGATGCGTGCCAGGACGCGATGCAGGCGGAGGACGACCGAGGCGTCCGACTCCCAGCCCGGAGGTCGACGGGGCTTCCAGACATCGGGAGAGTCACCGTCGGCCGGGGCGAGGTAGCCCGGGAACTGCTCGTCGATCTGCGCACGGGTCAGGCCGGACCAGGGGCCAACCTCGCGTTCGCGGAGGTCGCTGTCGACGACCACCGGGCCCACGCCGAGCTCGGCGCCGACGATCGCGGCGGTCTCGGCGGCCCGCTGGAGGTCGGACGACCAGATGGCGACCACGTCGCCCATGACCCGCGCCGCCTGCCGTGCCTGGCGTCGGCCGAGGTCGGTGAGCTGCGGGTTGGCCTGCCCCTGCCACCGCCCGGTGAGGTTCCACTCGGACTGACCGTGTCGAACCAGCAGCACGCGCAGGGCCGGTCCGTTGCGGGCCTGGTCGGGGCGGCCGGTGATCTCCATCACGTCCGACGCTACTGGCTGCCCCCTGGGCCGGCCGTGTCGGCCCTCTCGACCATGGTCCCGGTTCCGAACGCGACCGTCACCGAATGGTCATCTACGCTTGCGGGGCATCTGTCGCGCGTCGGCTGTCGGGACGGCGGCCGTCCGAGCACCCCTGAGGAGGGAAGGCAACGTGGCTCTGCCACTGGACAAGCTCGGCACCATCTACGGGCCTCGCACCGCGACCATCGACGGCGATCGGGCCAAGCTGTACGCCGCTGCGACCAACGACGACAACCCGGCCTACACCTCCGGCAAGGTGGCGCCTCCGGTGTTCGGGGTCGTCCCCACCTGGGAGTGCATGGCGCTGGCCGTCGCCGAGGTGGTGCCGCCCGAGGCGGCGCTGTTCGTGCTCCACGGCGAGCAGGACATGCACTTCCACCAGCCATTGGTGCCCGGGCGGGCGATCACCACCCAGTCCGAGGCGTTCAGCGTCCGGGTCGGCGGCAGCGGCACCAGGTTCACGGTCAAGGTCGACAGCGTCGACGACGAGACCCGCGACCCCGTGCTGACCCAGTACGTGACCCTGTTCATTCGCGGGATGGCCGACGGCGACAGCGGTGGCCCCGACAAACCGGGCCACGATCTTGGCGACGACGTCCGGTCACGGCCGGTCGGCGAGCTGGCCATCCATGTCGACGACGACCAGACCTACCGCTACCGCGACGCATCGGGTGACCACATGCCGATCCACGTCGACGACGAGGTGGCTCGCTCCGTGGGGCTGCCCGGCATCATCGCCCACGGCCTGTGCACCATGGCGATGTGCAGCCAGACCGTGATCCGCACCACCGCGGACGGCGATCCCACGCGGGTGCGGCGCCTGGCCGTGCGCTTCGCGGCGAACGTGTTCCCCGGTAACGACGTCGTCTGCACGGTGTACGGGGCCGGCACCGCCGCCGAGGGCCTCCGGGCCTATGCGTTCGAGGCCACGAGCGCCGGCGAGGTGGTCATCAAGAACGGCCGCGCCGAGGTGGCCTGAACGACGTGACCGGGTCCGAGGTGAGCACGATGCGACCGATCGACGAGGCTCGGGGCTGAGCCGTGGCGACACTGCGGATGTTCGCTCAGGCGCGTGAGGCCGCAGGGACCGGCCGCGACGAGGTGCCTGGTGGCACGGTCGAGGCTGTTCTCGCCGCGGCCCGCTCCCGCTATGGCACGGCGTTCTCAGCGGTGCTCGACGAGTCGCGGGTCTGGGTCAACGGCGAGCCAGCCGTGCCGAGCCAGCCGGTCGAGCCGGGTGACGAGGTGGCCGTCCTACCACCGGTGTCCGGGGGATGACCGTGCCGCCGCAGGTCTCCGGAAAGGACGTCAACGGGTCGTGGTCTCCACCGCCCGCCCGGCTCACCGACGAATGGTCCGACCCGCCCCCGGCGCGGCCTGCCTCCTCCCGGCGCCGCACGTCGACCCCGTCGGACGGGCCGCCGGGGCCGGGTACCCAGAGCTGGTCGATCTCCGGTCCGGCCTCGGGCGGAGACGGAGGTCGGCGGCAGCCCGCGGCACCCGGTCGCGAGACCCGCGGCGGCCGCGCCGGTCCAGGTCGCACACGCTCCGATCCCCACGCGGTACCCCACAACGGACGGGCCCCCCGTCCGGTGGGCGCCCCGGCGGCCGACAACTGGTTCGACGACGACGTGTTCCCTGTGCCCTCGCGTCAGGCGCCACCGGGTCCGCAGCCCGCCCGGCACAAGGGCGCTCGCGGTCGGGCTCCGGGGCTGGCGCAGCCGCCCGCCGAGTCCCCTAGGACGGGCAAGCGGGCCAAGGGGACGGCAGCCAAGCCGTCGGGTGCCAGGCGCGCACAGGTGCGCCGCACGGCGCCCCGTCCGGGCCGGCGCCGCCCGGCGGACGACTGGAACAAGGTCGCCCCGGTCTACGACACCAGTGGGCCGCGCGTCCGGCTCGGGCTGGGATGGTTCGCGGTGGCATTCCCGGCGGTGATCGTCAGCCCGCTGTCCGCCGCTCTCGTCTACGCCGTCGCCGCGGGCCTCGCTGCACGGCAGAGCGTGCAAGCCTGGCGTGGTGTCCAGTGGCAGGCGGATCTCGCCGCGGGCCTCGCGGCAGTTCCGATCGTGGCCACCGTGGCCGGTTTCGGGCCTGGAGTGATCGGCCTGGTTGTCGCAACCGGTGTGGCACTCGTCGCGGGCCTGCAGGTGCCGCTCGCGAACCTGCGAGGCAGCAACGGCCGGGTGGCCGCCGCGGGTGTCCTATTGCAGGCAACCCTTCCCGTGGCCATCGCGGGTGCGGCGGTCGTGCTGGTGCGGGACCAGTCGGTCGCAGCCGCCTTCCTGCTGGTGGGCCTGGCGAGCGCCTACGAGATGGGTGACTTCCTGGTCGGGTCGGCGGCGTCGAACCCAGTCGAAGGCCCGCTCGCGGGCGGCGCGGCAGTGATCATCGCCGGGTTCCCTCTGGCGCTGCTGCTCGTCGAGCCGTTCGACGTCATGGGCGCCACCCTCCTCGGGATCGCAGCAGCATGCTGCCCGATCGGCCAGTGGATCGCGTCGGCGACGCTTCCCCGTCCGGGGGCGTACGCGCCGGCCCTACGCCGCATCGACACCATGCTGTTGCTGGCACCGGTCTGGGCCCTCGCCTCGGGGGTCTTCTCCTGACCGAAGCGTGACCTCCAGACCGGAGCCACAGGCTTGCCAGGCTCTCGGGGGGTCCCCTATGCCTTGGCGTAGCTCTCGCCGACGAACTCCCAGTTGACCAGGTTCTCCAGCCACGTATCGACGTAGGCGGGCCGGGCGTTCTGGTAGTCGAGGTAGTAGGCGTGCTCCCAGACGTCGATGGTGAGCAGCGCGGTCTGACCGTGCTTGAGCGGCAGGTCGGCGTCCTTGGTCTGGACGATCTCGAGGCCCGAGTCCGTCTTGGCCAGCCAGGTCCAGCCCGAGCCGAACAGCGTCTTCGCCTTGTCGGCGTAGGACTGCTTGAAGTTGTCGACCGACCCGAAGGCCTGGGTGAGAGCGTCGGCGAGGTCGCCCTCGGGGTCGCCGCCACCGCCAGGAGCCATGCAGTGCCAGAAGAACGAGTGGTTCCAGATCTGGGCAGCATTGTTGAAGACACCGCCCGGGTCGGCCGCCTTGATCACTTCCTCGAGCGTCTTCCCCTCGAGCTCGGTACCTTCCACCAACTTGTTGAGGTTGGTCACGTAGGCCTGGTGGTGCTTGCCGTAGTGGAAGTTGAGGGTCTGCTCGCTCATGTGGGGTGCGAGCGCGTCGCGGGCGTAGGGCAGGGCAGGCAGCTCGAATGCCATGAGCACTCCTTATGGGGGACGTGGGGCTCGTTGCCGAACCTACCCGCCTCCGGCGATCGCACACACCAACCGGCACTGTCGGTGGTCAGGTGTCAGGTTGTTCGCGATCGTCGCGTACTGTTCAATTCGCATGGCCGGGATGAAGGACGAGATCCGCGACGAGCTGGAGCATCGCTGGCGCGACCTCGGCGAGTTCATCCGCGAGCAACGCCGGATCACGCACCTGTCCCTGCGCAAGCTGTCAGAGCTCGCAGGGATCTCCAATCCCTACCTGAGCCAGATCGAACGGGGCATGCGGCGGCCGTCGGCCGATATCCTGCAACAGATCGCACGGGCGCTGGAGATCTCGTCCGAGACGCTCTACGTGCGGGCCGGGATCCTCGACGAGCGCCCGACGGACACCGACCTGTCGGCTGAGATCCGCCGCGATTCCCACCTCACCGAGGAGCAGAAGAAGGCCCTGCTCCGCATCTACCTCTCGTTCCGCTTGGAGAACGGAGCGCCGGCGGACTGAGCCTGTCCGGGTCTGTCCGGAATCAGGGGGCCGCGCGAACTGTTGAGGGGGTTCGTGCGTCGTCTCGCCGTCCTCTCTCTGCACACGTCGCCGCTGACCCAGCCTGGAGCAGGCGACAGCGGAGGCATGAACGTGTACGTGCGTGAACTGGTGGCGTCGCTTGCTCAGGCCGGTGTCCCCAGTGACGTGTACACCCGGCGCTGGGCGGACGACCTGCCCGAAGTGATGGAGGTCGAGCCGGGCTTCCGGGTGATCCATGTCCCGGCGGGGCCATCTGACCTGCCCAAGGAGGCGCTCGGCGGGGTGGTCGACGAGTTCGCGGCCGGCGTCCGGGACCGTCTCCGGTCCGATGTCGACGCGTTGCATGCCAACTACTGGCTGTCGGGCGTGGTGGGCCACCAGCTCAAGCACGAGCTCGACCTGCCACTGGTGTCGACCTTCCACACGCTGGCCCGGGTCAAGGCCGAAACCGGCGAGCCCGAGCCGCAGCTCCGGGTGCAGGCGGAGGCCGAGGTGATCGGTTGTTCGGACGCGATCCTGGCCAGCTGCCTGACCGAGGCCCGCCAGCTGCAGCAGCTCTACGGAGCCGACCCGACCCGCATCGAGATCGTTCCCCCTGGGGTCGACCACGCATTCTTCTCGCCTGGCCCTCGCGAGGGTGCCCGGGCGGCGCTCGGACACCTCGGCCTCGGGTCGGGTCCGGTCCTGCTGTTCGTTGGGCGCATCCAGCCGCTGAAGGGCCTCGACGTCGCGGTGCGGGCACTGGCCAGCCTCCAGGATCTCGACCCGATGCTCGTGGTCGTGGGTGGCGCGAGCGGCCCCCAAGGGCTCAACGAGGTCGCCCGCATCCACAAGCTGGTAGCCGAGCTCGGGTTGACCGACCGGGTGCGGTTCGTCGATCCGCAACCCCACCACCTGCTGTCGACCTACTACCGCGCCGCCGACGTGGTGCTGGTGCCCAGCCGCACCGAGTCGTTCGGGCTGGTGGCGCTGGAGGCCGCCGCCTGCGGTACCCCGGTGGTGGCGGCTGCGGTCGGTGGCCTGCGGACCCTGGTCGATCACGGCCAGACAGGGTTCCTGGTCGAAGGACGAGATCCGGCGGTCTATGCGGCCTACGTGCGCGAGATCGAGGAGCATCCCGACCTGGCACGCATGCTGTCCACCGACGCGGCTCGGCGGGCCAGGAACTACACCTGGTCGACGGCGGCGGCCCGCCTCCGCCGGATCTACGCGGACCTGACCGTCCGCGAGCTGGTCGAGTGTCCGTGACCGACGACGTCTACACCCACGGCCATCACGACGCGGTGTTGCGATCCCACCGCTGGCGGAGCGCAGAGAACTCGGCTGGCTACCTGCTCGCGCACCTCCGGTCGGGGCTGGCCCTGCTCGACGTCGGGTGCGGCCCGGGGACGCTGACCGCCGACCTGGCCCGGCGGGTGGCGCCGGGGGAGGTTCTGGGCATCGACGTCGCATCCGAGGTGGTCGGCGAAGCCGAGGCGCATGCGGCTTCGTCCGGCGTCGACAACGTGTCGTTCCAGGCGGGCGACTTCCGGACCGCCGGCCTGGGTCGGGCATCATTCGACGTCGTTCACGCCCACCAGGTGGTGCAGCACCTCAGCGACCCGGTCGGCGCGCTGGCCGCGATGGTGCGCCTCGCCAGGCCAGGGGGGCTCGTTGCCGTCCGGGACTCCGACTACGCGGCGATGACCTGGGCACCGGCCGACGCGGGCCTCGACCGGTGGATGAACCTGTACCAGCAGGTGACGCGGCACAACGGCGCCGAGCCCAATGCCGGTCGCCACCTGGTGGGATGGGCCCGGCAGGCCGGTCTCGTCGATCTCACCTACACCACCTCGACGTGGACCTTCGCGACTCGCGCCGATCGGGCGTGGTGGGCCGACCTGTGGGCCGAACGGGTGGTCGGGACGCGCTTCGCCGATCAGGCCGTCGCCTACGGCCTCGCGATGCCGGCCGACCTGGCCGCGATCGCGGCCGCCTGGCGAGCTTGGGCCGCGGCCGACGATGCGGTGTTCGTCGTGCTCCATGGCGAGCTGCTGGCCCGGGTCTGAGACGGCCGGCGTCACCGTGCCGCAGTACGGTCCCGAGCCATGGAGTTGATCGATCCCGACCACGCTGGTGACGAGCTCACCCTCCTGACCCAGTTCCTCGAGTACCAGCGCGCCGTGCTGGCACGCAAGGCGCAGGGCCTGACTGCCGAGCAGCTCGCCGTCACGCTGGGCCGATCCGAGCTGACCATCGGTGGCCTCCTGAAGCACGGGGCACTGGTCGAGGACCGCTGGTTCCAGGAGCGATTGGCCGGACGGGACATACCCGAGCCGTGGGCGAGCGTCGACTGGGATGCCGACCCCGACTGGGAGTTCCACACAGCCACCGCGGACCCGCCCGAGGAGCTATCCCGGCTCTACGACGTGGCCTGCGAGCGCAGTCGGGCAGTGACCGACGAGGTGCGCGACCTCGACGCGATGTCGCGCAAGCCCAACCGTCGCGGCGAGCACTACAGCCTCCGCTGGATCTTGATCCACATGATCGAGGAGACCGCCCGCCACGCCGGCCACGCGGACCTGTTGCGCGAAAGCATCGACGGCGCGACCGGCGACTGATGCAACGGGTCTTCTCCGTCGACGAGCTCGACGAGCTCGACGCCACCATCGAGGACTGGCTGGAGCGGCAACGGATCGAGAATCCCGTGGTAGCGGCGGTCGAGCGCGACACCGAGTCGGGTGAACGGCGCTGGTTCATGCGGGTGCGGGGGGAGCAGAAGGACGTCTTCTCGATCTGGTTCCACCTGGGCCAGCGCACGTTGCACTACGAGACCTACGTCATGCCCGCCCCCGAGGAGAACCACGCGGCGTTCTTCGAGCACCTGCTGCGTCGCAACCGGGGGCTCTACGGCGCGGCGTTCGCGATCGGCGAGGAGGACGCGATCTTCCTGATCGGCCAGCTGGCCAACGAGAGCATCGACGACGACGAGCTCGACCGGGTCCTGGGGTCGCTGTACCAGTGGGTCGAGCAGTTCTTCCGGCCGGCGATGCGGATCGGCTACGCGTCCCGCTTTCCCGGCTAGATCATTTTCGTCTATTTCAAGATGTTCTGATACAGTTACGTGCGACCCGGGAGTGGTGCGGGAGGCCCGTCGGGGGATCGGGCTTACGGAAGTCCCGCCCTCCCGGGTCGCTCACCCAGCCGTACCGCGACCGCCCGGTACGGTCTGCGGCCATGACTGTGCCGAAGCTCCAGCTCATCGGTGGCGGCAAGATGGGCGAGGCCCTGGTGGGCGGGCTGATCGGTGGGTGTTGGGCCGCCCCGGCCGAGCTGCAGGTGGTCGAGAAGCTGACGGGGCGCGGCGACGAGCTACGGGCGCGGTTCCCCGACACGCCGGTGGTGCGCGAGCCGACCGCCGCCGAGGGCCATCTCCTGGCGGTCAAGCCCAACGACGTCGATGCTGCTTGCGCCGCGTTGGCCGCCGTGGGCGACCGGGCGCCGGTGCTGTCGATCGCGGCCGGAGTTGCCGCGAGCCGGCTGGAGGCGGCGTTGACTCCGGGGACCCCGGTGGTGCGCGCGATGCCCAATACGCCGGCACTGCTCGGGGCCGGGGCGGCAGCGGTGGCGCCGGGCCGCGCCGCGAGCGACGCCGACCTGGACTGGGCGGAGGGCATCCTGCGCTCCGTGGGTGCCGTGGTTCGGGTGGACGAGTCGCTGCTGGACGCGGTCACGGGCCTGTCCGCCTCCGGCCCGGCGTACGTGTTCCTCGTGGTCGAGGCGATGGTCGAAGCCGGGGTGTTGGCGGGGCTGCCTCGGCAGCTCAGCGAGACATTGGCGCACCAGACGGTCCTCGGCGCGGCTCGGCTGGTCGTCGAGAGCGGCCAGACGCCCGAGGCGTTGCGGGCCGCGGTCACGTCGCCGGGTGGCACCACGGCGGCGGGCCTCCGCGAGCTGGAACGCGCCGGCGTCCGTGCGGCGTTCCTCGAGGCGGTGATGGCCGCGACCACCCGCAGCCGCGAGCTCGGCGAGACCTGATCCCGGCCCGAGGCGATAGCGAACGCCGATCCCGGCCCGAGGCGACAGCGAACGCCCGGCTGAGCCTGAGGCGATAGCGAACGGAAACCGTTCGTCATTGCCTCAGGCGTACCACAGCGTTCGTCATTGCCTCGGGGTGAGCCGCTCCCGGTAGCGTCGCACGCGGCATGGAACCACGGACAGAACCGCAGACGGAACCCCGGTTCGACACGATCTCCTTCCTGTCCGACTACGGGACCCACGACGAGTTCGTCGGCGTGGTCAAGTCGGTGATCCGCTCGATCGCCCCGCACGTCACGGTCATCGACATCACCCACGAGGTGCCCCCCTACAGCGTGAAGACCGGCTCGCTGGCGCTGGCCCGCAGCGTCCAGTACCTGTGCCCCGGCGTGGTCCTCGCCGTGGTCGACCCGGGGGTCGGCAGTGACCGGCGCGGGGTCGCCATCCAGGTCGGCGACGGCGAGTCCTACCTGGTCGGCCCCGACAACGGGCTGCTCGCCCCCGCGGTCGGCCTGGTGGGCGGCGCCACAGCTGCGGTCCAGCTCGACAATCCCGACCTCCATCTGGAGGCCCCCGGCGCCACCTTCGCCGGGCGTGACATCTTCGCTCCCGCGGCCGCCTACCTCTGCGTCGGCGTGCCGCTGGATGACCTGGGCACCACCATCGACGTCGCAAGCCTTCTGCCGGGAGTGATGCCGTTGCCCCGCGAGGAGCACGGCGCACTGGTCGGCCAGGTGCTGTGGATCGACCGGTACGGCAACTGCCAGCTCAACCTCGATCCCGACCAGCTCGAGGGCTGGCACGACCGGGTCCAGCTGCGGTGGTCCGGCCCCCGTTCGGGCGTGCGCACGGTGAAGCGGGCGATCAACTTCGCGGCTCTCGGCCGGGGCGAGCTCGGCCTGGTGGTCGACAGCTACGGACTGCTGGCGGTGGCGGTGGCCGAGGGCTCGGCGGCCGACCTCCTCGGCATCGCGGCAGGCGACGAGATGTCGTTGACCCCGCTGGACGACGAGCCTGACCAGCCTGACCAGCCCGGGATCTCGATCCCCGTGACCCTGGAGCGCAAGCCGACATGAGGCCCGGAACCACCATCGCCATCGCGATCCTGCTGCTGATGATCCTGTTGGCCGGCACCATCCAGCTGCTGCTCGCCCTCTGACCGTCGAAACTGACGCCAGTTGCTCGAACACCACCCTGGCTCCGTCATCGCCTGAGCCGCATCATCGGCTGAGCCGCTGGAAGGCTCGGACCGCCAGGGGCAGGGTCAGGGCGGTGATGAGCAGGGGCCAGAGCACGGCCATGAGCATCGTGTGCTCACCGATCCAGCCGGCAGCGTCGGCACCGGGGTTGCCGAACAGGTCGCGGGTGGCTGCGATCGTGGACGACAGCGGGTTCCACTCGGCGACGGTGCCCAGCCAGTTCGGCATCAGCTCGGGTGCGATGAACGCGCTGGACAGCATGGTCACCGGGTAGAGCAGCCCGAAGATCGAGTTGGCCGACTCGGCGCTGCGGGCCTTGAGGCCGAGGAAGATCCCGATCCACAGGAACGCCATCCTCAGCAGCAGCAACAACCCGAACGCTGCGGCAGCCTCGGCCAGGGTGCCCTCCCAGCGCCAGCCGATCGCCAGGCCGGTCGCGGCCATCAGGGCGAGGCTGGCGGCCGAGTAGGCCATGCCGGCCACGCAGCGACCCACGACCACAGCCGATGGCGCCATGGGCATCGAGCGGAAGCGGTCGGTCACGCCCTTGGCCGTGTCGGCCTGGACGGCGGCGAGCGTCTCGCCGATCCCGAAGGCCATCGTCTGGGCGAATATGCCCGGCATCAGGAACGACCGGTAGCTGCCACCACCGGGGACGATGATCCCGCTGCCGAACACGTAGGCGAACAGCAGCACGAAGGTCACCGGGAAGATCAGCCCCCATACGATCATCTGCGGTTCGCGAACCCACTGGGCCATGTCGCGCTGGGCGACCAGCCAGCCGTCGCGCAGCGCCCACCGCAGTCGGTCCAAGCCGGCAGTGGGCGCCGGGGGTGCAATCGTCACGGTCGTCATGCCGCGGCCTCCTCCTCCTCGTCGGTTGCCGCTGCCTCGGCCCGGTGTCCCGTGAGGTTGAGGAACACGTCGTCGAGCGTCGGTCGGCGCAGGCCGATGTCGTCGACCTCGACGCCGTGGTCCGCCAGCAGCCGGACGACCTCGGTGAGCGCTGCGACCGGCTGGGCGACCGGGGCGGTCACGCGCCTCGTGTCCGGCTCGACCTCGGGGTCGGTGGCGGCAGCGCGGGCCACGAGCGAAGCGGCTGCGCGCAACTGGTCGTCCGAGCCCACCACGACCTCGAGGCGGTCGCCGCCGACCTGGCCCTTGAGCGCCTCGGGCGTGCCCCCGGCGATCACCCGGCCGGTGTCGATGACGACGACCTGGTCGGCCAGCTGGTCGGCCTCGTCGAGGTACTGGGTGGTGAGCAGGACCGTCGTGCCGCCGGCGACCAGCGACCGGATCGCCGACCAGACCTCGTTGCGGTTGCGTGGGTCGAGCCCCGTCGTCGGCTCGTCCAGGAACAGGACCACAGGTGCGAGGATGAGCGTCACGGCCAGGTCGAGTCGCCGCCGCATCCCGCCCGAGTAGTGCTTGACCGAGCGGTCCGCCGCGTCGACCAGCCCCATGCGGTCGAGCAGCTCGTCGGCGCGCCGCCCGGCGGTGGGCTTGTCGAGGCGGTTGAGGCGCCCGAACAGCACCAGGTTCTGGCGGCCGCTCAGGATCTCGTCGACCGCTGGCTCCTGGCCGCTGAGGCCGATCCGGCGGCGGACCTCGTGCGGCGCCCGGATCACGTCCGCCCCGGCGACGCTCGCTTGGCCTCCGTCGGGCCTCAGTAGGGTGGCCAAGATGCGCACGGCGGTGGTCTTGCCGGCGCCGTTGGGCCCGAGCAGCGCGCACACCGAGCCGGCTTGGACCGCCAGGTCGAAGCCGTCGAGGGCCTGCGTCGTGCCGTAGCGTTTCACCAGTGCCGACGCTTCGATGGCCGGCTCATCTCGTCGATAACTCGATACGGTGTACATAATTAGCTGGCAGAATATCGTACGGCGTAAGGAGTAGCAAGCGGCAATGACCGAGTACGCATCCCGCGGCGACCCGCAGCGGTCGATGGCGCTGCTGTGGGGCCTGGTCGAGGCGCCGACCCGTGGCCCCAAGCCCGGCCTCGCAGTGGCCGACATCGTCGCCACGGCAGTCGCGGTGGCCGACGCCGAGGGGCTTGGCGCCGTGTCCATGCGCAGGGTCGCCGACCGGCTGGGGAAGAGCGCGATGTCGCTCTACACCTACGTGCCCGGCAAGGCCGAGCTGCTCGACCTCATGCTCGACGCCGTGCTCGGCGAGCTGCCGACCGAGTACCCGCGGGACGACGGTTGGCGGGCCGCGGTCGAAGCCAGCGCCCGCGACGGCTGGGCGTTCTACGAGCGCCATCCATGGGTGCTGCAGGTGTCGGGGGCGCGTGCGCTACTGGGCCCGCACGAGCTCGATGCTTACGAGACCCAGCTCCGGCTGTTCGACGGTCTCGGGCTCACCGGGGTGGAGATGAGCCGGGCGGTCTCGGCGCTCGCGGGCTTCGTGCGGGGGTCGGCCAAGGCCGTCGCGGACGCTCGATCCGCCGAGCAGGCCACCGGTCTCAGCGACGACGACTGGTGGAACGCCCGGTCGCCCCTGCTCGACGAGGCCGTCGGCGACGCCTGGTCCAAGCGCTATCCCACGGCCAGTCGTCTCGCCGAGGAGCATGCCTTCGACCAGCTCGACCGGCCCGACGACGAGACGCCCTACACGGTCCGCGAGGCACTTGACGCGTTCGAGTTCGGTCTCCAGCGGCTGCTCGACGGCCTCGAGGCGCTGGTCGAAACCCGCCGCTGACTCGAACCGGCGCTGCTGCTTACACCGCAAGGCACGACCCCGGCCCCTACTGCTTGACTGGCCCATGTGAACCTGGCTTCGGTCATCGATCGACACCCGGACGACGCGGTCGCGTTGGTCGCGCACGGGCGGCCCACGACCTACGGCGAACTGCGCGACCAGGTGGCACGGCTGCGCAGTGGCCTCGCGGGCCTCGGGATGGCCCCCGGTGACCGGGTCGCGCTGATCGCCGCCAACAACCGCCTGTTCGTGGTGGGCTACCTGGCGGCGCTGAGCCTGGGTGCGGTCGCGGTGCCGCTCAACCCACTCAGCCCGACCCCGGAGATCCAGCGTGAGCTGGCAGCTGTCGACGCGCGGGCGGTCGTGGTCGGTCCGTCCGCGGCGCGCACCACCGCCCATCTCGACCGCAGCGCGCTCCCCGGGTTGGAGCACGTCATCGCCCCGCTGGGCGTCGACGTGACCGGCGCCGTCTCGCTGCAGGACCTGCAGACCAGCAGTCCGGCTCCGGTCCAACCCCGCGAGCCCGGCGACCTCGCGGTGCTGGTGTTCACCAGCGGCACCGCCGGAGCCCCCCGAGCGGCGATGCTCACCCACGGCAACCTGCTCGCCAACATCGACCAGGTGCAGTCGGCCCGCGGTTTGCAGGTGGCCAGCGACATCGTCCTCGGCGTCCTGCCCATGTTCCACATCTACGGGCTGAACATGGTCCTCGGCCTGTCGCTGGCCGTCGGCAGCCGGGTGGTGCTCGTCGAGCGCTTCGACCCGCACTCCGCGCTGGAGACCCTGAGCGCCGAGGGGGTGACCGTGGTCGCGGGCGTCCCGGCGATGTGGTCGGCATGGGCGTCACTGCCCGGCCCGCTGCCGGGGACCTTCTCGTCGGTGCGGATAGCGACATCCGGGGCCGCCTCGCTCGACCCACTCGTCCGCCGCACAGTGCGCGAACGGTTCGACCTGGCGATCACCGAGGGCTACGGCCTGACCGAGGCATCGCCTGCGGTCACGACCGGGCTCGGGATCGACGCGCCGGACGGCAGCATCGGCGTGCCGCTGCCGGACGTCGAGCTGCGGCTGGTCGACGTCGGCTCGGCCGACGACGCTCTGGTGGGCGACCCGGGGGAGGTCTGGGTGCGGGGACCGAACGTGTTCACGGGCTATTGGGACGACCCCGAGGCGAGTGCCCGAGCGCTCACAGCGGACGGCTGGCTGCGGACCGGCGACGTCGGCGTCGTGGACGACCGGGGGTACCTCTACCTGGTCGACCGGGCCAAGGACGTGATCATCGTGTCGGGGTTCAACGTCTATCCGGCCGAGGTCGAGGAGGTGTTGGTCACCCATCCCGCGATCGCCGACGCCGCGGTCGTCGGGGTGCCGCATCCGCATTCGGGCGAGGCGGTCACCGCCCACGTCGTGCCGGAGCCCGGGATGCACGACCTCGACGAGGACGACGTCGTCGCCTACTGCACGCAGCGCCTGGCCCGCTACAAGTGCCCGGACAAGGTGGTGGTCGTCGAGCAACTGCCTCACGGCCCCGCGGGCAAGGTCCTCCGCCGCACCCTTCGCTGAGGGCGGGCAGCGCGGTTTGTGAGCAGATGAACAAGGGCGCGTACAGTGCGAGCCGTATGGCCGACCGAGGCACTGGCCAGGGCTCCAGAAGGGCCAAGCGACGGATTCCCGAGGCCACGGTTGCCCGGCTTCCCTTGTACCTGCGCAGCCTGCTCGAGGTCGCCGACGGCGGCGCACCGACGATCTCGTCCGAGCGGCTCGCCGAGCTGTCGGGGGTGAACGCGGCGAAGGTCCGCAAGGACCTGAGCTACCTCGGCAGCTACGGCACCCGCGGTGTCGGCTACGACGTCGAGTACCTGTTGTTCCAGATGAGCCGGGAGCTGGGCCTGACCAGCGACTGGCCGGTGGTGATCGTCGGGCTCGGCAACCTGGGCCACGCCTTGGCCAACTACGGCGGGTTCTCGGAGCGTGGTTTTCCGATCGCGGCGCTGGTCGACGCCGACGAACGGGTGGTCGGCAGCAAGATCAACGGCGTGGCCGTCCGCCACGTCGACGACCTGCCCCAGCTGGTGGTCGAGCACAGCATCGCGATCGGCATCATCGCCACACCGGCCAGTGCGGCCCAGGAGGTCGCCGACCGGCTGGTCGAGGCAGGGGTGACGTCGGTGCTCAACTTCGCGCCGACCACCCTGTCGGTGCCCGAGCAGGTGTCGCTGCGCAAGGTCGACCTCGCCGTCGAGTTGCAGATCCTCAGCTTCTACCAGCGTCGCAAGGGTGGCGACGGCCCATTGTCGGGGGGCACGACTCCGGTGGTCGGCGGCAGCGAGGCTGCGCCGGTCCTCCCGTCGTCGCACTAGGTGGCCGGAGCGGAGCACCACGTGCCGGTCGAGACCCCGCTCTACCCGGTGAACCTGCTGCTCGCCGGGCGCTCCTGCCTCGTCGTCGGCGGTGGCCGGGTGGCGGCGCAGAAGGTGCGGGGCCTCGTTGCGGCCGGGGCAGTGGTGACCGTGGTCGCGCCGGACATCGTCGCCGAGATCGCCGCGCTCGGGGTTCGCTGCGAGCGGCGCCGCTACCGACGGCCGGAGGCTGCGGACTATCGGTTGGTGGTCGCGGCGACCGGCGATACGGCGGTCAACCAGCAGGTCTACGACGACGCCGAGGCGGCAGGGGTGTGGGTCAACAGCGCCGACGACCCGGCACGCTGCACGGTCACGTTGCCGGCGGTGGTGCGCCAGGGCCACCTGACCGTAACGGTGTCGACCGGCGGCCACAGCCCGGCGCTGTCGGCATGGCTGCGCGAGCAGTTCGCCGCCGAGCTCGGCCCGGAATACGACCAGCTGATTGGCGTGTTGGCTGACGTGAGGAGCGAGATCCAAACCACAGGCCGCGCGACCGAGTCCCTCGATTGGCGGCGAGCATTACAGTCGGGGATCCTGGATCTCGTCCGAGCTGGTCAGATCGAAGAGGCGAAGGAGCGCTTGCGCGCGTGTCTGTTGTCGTCATCGGATTGAACTACCGCACCGCACCGCTTGACCTGCTCGAGCGGATGGCGATCGGTGAGGGTCAGCTGCCCAAGGCGCTGCACGATCTGACGACGACGCGCGAGAACCTCAGCGAGGCCATCGTCCTGTCGACCTGCAACCGCATCGAGGTCTACGCGGTCGCCGAGCGGTTCCACGGCGCGTACAGCGACATCCGCAACTTCTTCGCCGACCTGTCGTTCCTCCCCCCGGAGGACTTCGCCGACCATCTGTACGTCCACTACGACTCGGCCGCGGCAGCTCACCTGTTCTCGGTGACTGCGGGGCTCGACTCGGTGGTCCTGGGCGAGAGCGAGATCCAGGGCCAGGTCCGCCAGGCCTGGAACCGCGCCCGCGACGAGGGAACGGCCGGCAAGTCGCTCAACCTGCTCTACCGCCATGCGCTCCACGCGGGGAAACGGGCTCGCACCGAGACCGGCATCGCCCGCGGCATAGCGTCAGTGTCGCAGGCCGCGGTGGCGATGGCCACCGATCGGCTCGGGTCGCTGGACCGGGCGACCGTCCTGGTGGTCGGGGCCGGCGAGATGGGCGAGGGCATGGCCAGAGCGCTGCGCTCGGCGGGTGTGAGCGAAGTCCGGGTCGCGAACCGCACGCCGCAGCGGGCGTCCGATCTCGCGGGCCGTGTCGGCGGTCGCGCGGTCCCGTTGCTCGACCTGCCCAACCAGCTCGCCGAGGTCGATCTCCTGCTGACGTCGACCGGGTCCCGGGCCGCCATGGTCGAGGCCCCCGACGTGGTGCCGGTCATGCAGCGCCGCGGCGGGCGTCCTCTGCTGGTGGTCGACATAGCGGTTCCCCGCGACGTCGACCCCGCGGTGGGTGCGGTCGAAGGCGTGACCCTGCTCGACATGGAGGACCTCCAGGCCTTCGTCGACGAAGGCGTGGCCGAGCGGCGCCGTGAGGCGGCGCGGGTCCAGACGATCCTCGAAGCCGAGCTCGAGAGCTACCTGGCGGCGACGTCCGCGCGCGAGGTGTCGCCGGCGGTGGTCGCGCTGCGCGCCCGGGCCGAGGAGATGCGGTCGGCCGAGCTCGGGCGGGTGCAGAGCCGCCTCGCCTATCTCGAGCCATCCGAGCTCGAGGCGGTCGAGGCGCTGACCCGCAGCATCGTGGCCAAGCTGCTCCACGAGCCCACCGTCGTGCTCAAGGGGGCGGCGGGCACACCTCGCGGCGACCGGCTGCTGGTCGCGCTCCGCGAGCTGTTCGGCATAGACACAGCGACCCCGGCGGACACCCACCTGGAGCAGAGGGCGCACTAAGTTGCCCCAACGCCTACGGGTGGCGACCCGCGGCTCGGCCCTTGCCCGGTGGCAAGCAGCCCACATCGTCGACCTTCTTCTAGCAGCGGAACCGTCGCTCGACGTCGAGTTGGTGCTGATCGAGACCGACGCCGACCAACGCCTCGACCTGCCGATCTGGGAGCTGGGCGGCAAGGGCGTCTTCGCGAAGCAGATCCAGGATGCGGTGCTCGAGGACCGCGCCGACATCGCCGTGCACTCGGCCAAGGACCTGCCCAGCGCGACCCCGGACGGTCTCGTGGTCGGAGCGGTGCCCGAACGGGCCGACCCGCGTGACGTGCTCGTGGGCTCGACCCTGGAGGACCTGCCGCAGGGCGGCGTGGTCGCCACGGGGTCGTTGCGGCGTCAGGCCCAGCTCGCCCATCGACGGCCGGACCTGCGGTTCGAGGGGCTCCGGGGCAACGTCCCCACCCGCCTGGAGAAGGCCGGCCAGTTCGACGCCATCGTCCTCGCTGCGGCGGGGCTCGACCGGTTGGGCTACTCCGACCAGATCGCCGAGCGCCTGGCGATCGAGGTGATGCTGCCGCAGGTCGGGCAGGGCGCGCTGGCTGTCGAGTGCCGCCGCAACGACTACGACGTCCGGCCCCTGGTCGAGCGCATCGAGCACGCGGCGACGCGGGCCTGCGTCGATGCCGAGCGGGGGTTCCTCGCCGAGCTCGGGGGCGACTGCTCGCTGCCGGCGGCGGCCCACGCCACGCTGGCCGGGGAGGGTCTGCGGGTCGAGGGGATGATCGCCAGCCCCGACGGCCGCACGCTGCTGCGCGAGGAGGCGACGGGGCCGTCGTCGGCGGGCGCGGCGCTCGGCCGGTCGCTGGCCAACCACCTGCTCGAGGACCAGGGCGGCGCCGCACTTCTCGCCCGCCAGGACTAACAGGGCCGCCCGACTTGGGGGAGGGACGGGGGCCCCGATCCCCGGCCGCACCTGCCCCTCCAGCCCTGCCCCCGCCCCCCACGGCGTGATGGCGTCCGCCTCCGGCGGACGTCGTTAGCCTCAGCCCTGTGACCGTGTATCTCGTCGGGGGTGGGCCGGGAGACCCCGGCCTCCTGACCGTGCGGGCCTTGCAGGTGCTGCAGCAAGCCGACGTGGTGATCTACGACCGGTTGTCCCAGGAATCACTGCTCGACCTCGCGCCGGCGGGGGCCGAGTGCATCGACGTCGGCAAGGCGCCGGGGCACGCGCGCCGTAGCCAGGAGGACATCAACGCCCTGCTCGTCGAGCGCGGCAAGGGCGGCCAGAGCGTCGTGCGGCTCAAGGGGGGCGATCCGTTCGTCTTCGCCCGTGGCGGTGAGGAGGCCGCGGCGCTGCTCGCCGCGGGCGTCGACTTCGAGGTCGTCCCCGGCATCACCTCCGCGATCGCGGTGCCGGCCTACGCAGGCATCCCGGTCACCATGCGCCACTCGTCGACCAGCGTCACCATCGTCACCGGCCACGAGGAACCGGGCGCGGGCGAGGAGGGCACCGTCGACTGGCGGGCGGTCGCCCAGGTCGGCGGCACGATCGTGGTCCTGATGGGCGTGGCACGCATCGGGCGCATCGCGGCGGCGCTGATGGCCGGGGGCCGTTCGCCCGACACGCCGGTCGCTGCCGTCCAGTGGGGCACCCGGCCCGAGCAGCACACGGTCCGGGCGACGCTGGGGACGATCGCCAACCAGAGCCTGGCGACCCCGGCGGTGATCGTGGTCGGCGAGGTCGCGGCCACCGACCTGGCCTGGTACGAGAAGCGGCCGCTGTTCGGCCGGCGCATCGTCGTGACCCGATCCCGCGAGCAGGCGTCCGAGCTGGTGTCGAAGCTGCACGCGCTGGGAGCCGAGACCGTGGAGGTCCCCGCGATCGCCGTGCGCGAGGCCGCCGACGGTGGCGAGGCGCTGCGCCATGCGGTCTCCGAGATGGCCACCTACGACTGGGTCGTGCTCACCTCACCCAACGGCGCGCGGGCGCTGCTGGTGGCGCTGCGGACGCAGGGCCTCGACGCCCGGGTGTTCGGCGAGGCGCGCGTGGCCGCGATCGGTCCGGGCACCGCCGACGCGCTGGCCGCCGGGAACGTGCTCGTCGACCTGGTGCCACCGGAGTTCGTGGCCGAGTCGCTGGTCGAAGCGTTCCCCGATCCGCCGGCCCGGGCTGACGGCCGGCCCGGGCGGGTGCTGCTGGCCCGGGCCGGGGCCGCCCGCGACGTGCTTCCCGACGGGCTCGGGGCCCGGGGCTGGGACGTCGATGTGGTCGAGGCCTACCGCACGGAACCGGTTCCGGTCGACGAACGCCACCGCTCGGCCCTGGCGCATGCCGACCTCGTGACCTTCACTTCGTCGTCCACGGTCACCCGGTTCCTCGAAGCCGCGGGGCACGAGAGCATGCCCCCGATCGTGGCTGCGATCGGCCCGATCACCGCTGCGACGGCCCGGGAGCGGGGGCTGCGGGTCGACATCGAGGCCGAGGTCCACAGCATCGACGGCCTGGTCGACGCGATCCTCGCCTGGGCCGCGATCCATCCCCGCTAGTGCCGTGACCATGAACCTTCGCCGTGGACGGGCGAAGGTTCGTGGTCACGGCACGAGGCCCCGCGCCGTCGATAACTATGGTGACGCCGTGGAGTCCTTGCTCAGTGTCGAGAACGTCGGCGTCCGCTTCGGCGGGGTCGTCGCTCTGGACGACCTGTCGTTCGCCGTCGACCACGGGCAGATCTGTGCGCTGATCGGTCCGAACGGTGCCGGCAAGACCACGCTGTTCAACGTGATCAGCCGGCTCTACCAGCCCAACGAGGGGCGGGTGATGTTCGACGGCGGCGACCTGCTCAAGGTGCCGGCGCACCGCATCGTCCGCAACGGCGTCGCCCGCACGTTCCAGAACGTCGCCCTCGTGCCGGCGCTATCGGTGCTCGACAACGTGATGACCGGGGCGCACGCGCGGGGCAAGGTCGGCTTCGGCCTGGGGCTGGTCGGTGTTGCGACGCTCGGCGGCGAGACGCCGGTGCGCCGCGAGTGCCTGGACCTCCTGGACCGGCTGTCGTTGGCGAACCTGGCCCATCGCCCTGCTGCCGGTCTGCCGTTCGGCACCCTCAAACGGGTCGAGCTGGCACGGGCTCTGGCGGCGCGGCCGAAGCTGCTGATGCTTGACGAGCCCGCCAACGGGCTGACCCACAGCGAGGTCGACGAGCTCGGCGACACGCTGCGCCAGATCCGCGACCAGTTCGAGCTGACGATCCTGCTGGTGGAGCATCACATGGCGATGGTGATGTCGCTGTCCGAACACATCGTCGTGCTCGACTTCGGGCGCAAGATCGCCGAAGGCACGGCCGACCAGGTCCGCAACGACCCCAAGGTCATCGAGGCCTACCTGGGGGCCCCGGCATGACCGCGCTGTTGGAACTGCACGACGTGTCGGGCGGCTACGGGCCGGTCCAGGTCCTGTCCGGCATCGAGCTGACCGTCGAGGAAGGGCACGTCGTCGTGGTGCTCGGCGCCAACGGCGCGGGAAAGACCACCACGCTACGGGCCATCACCGGCATGATCCGGGCCAGCGGCGACATCGTGTTCGGCGGCGAGCCGCTGCTGGGCCGCCGCCCGGAGATGATCGCCCGCCGGGGCATCGCCCATGTCCCGCAGGGTCGGGGCACGTTCACCGAGCTCAGCGTCGAGGACAACCTGCGGCTCGGGGCCAACACCCGCCGCGACAACGACATCGACGCCGACCTGCAGCGCTGGTACGAGGTGTTCCCGCGGCTCGGCGGCCGTCGCCACCAGGAGGCCGGCAGCATGAGCGGCGGCGAGCAGCAGATGCTGGCGCTCGCCCGGGCGATGATGGCCCGTCCCCGGCTGTTGCTGCTCGACGAGCCGTCGCTCGGATTGGCCCCGCTGGTGACCCGCGAGCTGTTCAACCGGCTCGGCGAGCTGAACCGCGAGGAGGGCCTGACGGTCCTGGTGGTCGAGCAGAACGCCAACCTCGCCCTCGACATCGGCCACTGGGGCTACGTGCTGGAGACCGGTCGCATCGCGGTGCAGGGGTCGGCCGACACACTGCAGGGCGACGAATCCGTGCGCCAGGCCTACCTCGGATTCTGAGGGGACAAGAAGAATCGTGGAACTGTTCGTGTCGCAGGTGCTCAACGGCATCGGCAACGGCGTCATCTACGGCTCGGTGGCCTTGGCGCTGGTGCTGATCTTCCGGGTCACGGGCATCCTCAACTTCGCCCAGGGCGAGATGGCGCTGTTCTCCACCTACATCACCTGGGAACTGACCGATGCCGGGGTCGCGGTGTGGCTGTCGATCTTGCTGTCGATGGCCGTCGCCTTCGTGGGTGGGGCGGTCATCGAACGGGTGCTGATCCGCCCGGTCGAGGAGGCCCGCAGCCCGCTGAACGTCGTGATCGTCACGCTGGGGATGTTCCTGGCCATCAACTCGCTCGCCCAGCTCACCTTCGGCACCGAGCCCAAGCTGATGCCGTCGCCGTTCCCGTCGGGAAGCGTCGAGCTGTTCTCGTCCGGTGGCGACACCATCGACGTCAGCAAGGGCACGCTCGGGCTGATCGCGGTGCTGATCGCCGAGTGCGTCGTGCTGTGGTTCCTGCTGCAGCGGACCCGGCTCGGCCTGCGGCTGCGGGCGGTGGCCTCCAATCCCGAGTCCGCCCGTCTCGTCGGCATCAAGACCGGCGCCATGCTGATGCTCGGGTGGGGGATGGCGGCGGCTCTCGGCGCGGCAGCGGGTTCACTGGTCGCCTCCGAGCGGACCGGCATCGACGCGTCGTTGATGCAGATCATCCTGGTGTACGCATTCGCGGCGGCGGCTCTCGGCGGGTTCGACAGCCTGATCGGCGCCGTGGTGGCGGGCCTGATCGTGGGTGTGGCCCATGCACTGACCATCGAGTACGTCGACGCGTTGGACGGCATCGAGTTGGTGATGCCGCTCGGCCTGATCCTCGTCGTCCTCCTGGTCCGGCCCAACGGCCTGTTCGGCCGGCGAACCGTGGAGCGAGTCTGAGATGGCCGAGTCCGATGCCAGCGTGAACGACGCGGCGCCCGCGGCCGACCTGACACTCGGGTCCGGCGCGCCGACCACGCCCACGCGGTCGCTGTATCCGCCGCTGGCCCGGCCGGTCCTGATCACGCGGGTCGTCCTCGGCGTGGTGCTGGCAGCCGTGGCGCTCTACGCGCCCTTCTACTTCACCGCCGAGAACAACCGGATCCTGTCCCAGGCCCTGTACCTGGCGGTCGCGGCGATGGGGCTGAACCTGCTGACCGGGTTCAACGGCCAGGTCTCGATCGGCCACGGGGCGTTCTTCGCCGTCGGGGCCTTCACCACCGGCATCCTGATGGTCGACCACCACTGGACCTTCGAGGCCACGATCCCGGTGGCCGCACTGCTCGCCGGCGCCGTCGGTGTGGCGGTGGGGTTCCCGGCGCTGCGGGTCCGAGGCCTGTACCTCGCGCTGGTGACGCTGGGCTTGGCGGTGCTGGCGCCCCAGGTGGCGAACAAGTACGTCAAGGGCACCGGCGGCCGGCCGCTGCTGCAGCCCCGCCGCGACGAGTTCGCGTCCCTGCTGAGGTCCCTCGACGACGACCAGTGGATGTACTTCGTCTGCCTGGCGCTGACGGTGCTGCTGGCGTTCACGGCCTGGAACCTGGTGCGGTCACGGATGGGGCGGGCCATGGTCGCGTGCCGCGACCAGGAGCTCGCGGCTTCCACCCTCGGGGTCAACCTGGCGGGCACCAAGGTCGGCACGTTCGCGATCAGCGCGGCCTACGCCGGGGTCGCCGGCTCGCTGTCGGTGATGGTCGATCGGCTGGCCGACGGCACCAACCCGGTCCTGTACTTCCAGCGGTCGATCGAGTTCCTGGTGGCCGTGGTGATCGGCGGGGCGGCGACGATCTTCGGGCCGATCGTCGGCGCCTTCCTGCTCGTGTTGTTGCGGCGCAACAGCGAGGACCTCATCGAGGGCGAGGAGGTGCTGTCGCCTGCGCTCTACGGCGCCGCGCTGATGGTGATCGTCTACATCCTGCCTGACGGGGTAATGGGAGGGATTCGCCGGTTGGTCGCCCGCGTCGCGCACCGTCCGCCGGCGCCGACCATGCAGCCACCAAGCTCTCCCAGCTCGACCAGTTCCCCCAGCCCCGAGCCACTCTAGGAGGCTCAGCAATGACCCCTTCCGTGCACCCCTTCCGGCGGGGCCGATCGCTCACGTCGCTGTTGGCCCTGCTCGCCCTGATCGCGGCCTCGTGCAGCCAGCGTGACGACGACGATGCCAGCACGTCCGGGGGCGAGGACGGCGGCGAGTCCGCGGGTGGCAGCAGCATCGACACCGAGAGCTGCATCACCGACCCCAACACCGAGATCGAGGGCGACACGATCCGCCTGGTCTCCAGCTATCCGCAGTCGGGGGTGACGGCCGCCTTCTCCGAGATCGCCCGCGGCTGGCAGGCCTACTTCGACATGGTGAACGCCGACGGCGGCGTCGACATCGGCGGGCAGTCGTACCAGATCGAGTGGGAGACCCGCGACGACCAGTACGACGCCGCCCGCACCTCGACCAACATCGACGAGCTGGTCGGAAGCGAGGGTGACGGGGCGTTCGCGGTGTTCAGCGTGGTCGGGACGGCGAACAACCTGGCCGTCCGCACCAACCTGGGCGACCTGTGCGTGCCCAACCTGTTCGCCGCCACCGGCGCACCGGCATGGGGCAACCCCGACCTGCCGTGGACGATCGGGTCGACGCTGTCGGCGTACAGCCTGGAGGCCGAGGTGTTCGCGCAGCTCCTCGAGGAGGAGAACCCCGAGGCCCAGGTCGCGATGCTGGTCCAGGACGACGACTTCGGGCGGGCCTACGAGGAGACCTTCCTCTCGGTCACCGAGGACACCGACATCGAGGTGGTGCAGACCGAGCGCTATGCCCCGGGCATCGACACCGACGTGTCGGCTCAGGTGACCAGCCTGGCCGCCAGCGGTGCCGACGTGTTCTTCAACGGCGCCACGCTGCTGGCGTGCCCGGATGCGTTGACCAGTGCCGCCAGCGCGAACTGGGAGCGGTCGATCACGTGGGTGTCGAGCACCTGCCTGTCCAAGACCCTGATGGGCCTGGCCGGCGAGGCCGGTGACGGCGTCTACAGCATCGCCAACATCAAGGACCCGCAGTCGCCCGAGTGGGCGGACGACGAGGCCATGCAGCTGTACCGGGACACGGTGGCGCAGTACCAGCCCGAGGCCGACATCGACAACAGCATCGTGGCCTACGGCTGGACCCAGGGCGCCGTGCTGGTCGAGGCGCTCGAGGCAGCCGAGGCACCCACCCGGCTCGCGGTGATGGAGTCGGTGCGCAACCTCGACCTGGGCGACGACGTCGGCTTGATGCTGCCGGGCACGGGCGTGCTGACCGACAGCGACGACGGCGACGTCTTCCTCGGCGACCGGCTCAACCTCGTGCAGTACAACTTCGCCGAGACCCACTTCCAGCCGGTCGGCGACGTCTACGACTTCGAGGGCGAGACCGAGAGCATCACCCCCGAGGACCTGATCATCGAGTAGGGATCTTCTTTCTGATCGCGCTCAGGCCGGCATCCAGGCCTGAGCGCGACCAGAAGCGCGTCCGGGGCGTACCATCGGCGTCGTGAGCTTTCCTCAACGCCGGATGCGTCGACTCCGCCGCACCCCGGCTCTCCGCCGCCTGGTGGCCGAGACTGCCGTTTCGGTCGACGACCTGGTCGCCCCGCTGTTCGTGCGCGAGGGCATCAGCGATCCCCAGCCGATCGTCTCGCTGCCCGGTGTGGTGCAGCACACCCGCGAGTCGTTGCGCAAGGAGGTTCACGAGCTCGCCGACCTCGGGGTTCCGGCCATCGTGCTGTTCGGGATCCCCGCCCACAAGGACCCCGAGGGCTCCGCCGCGTGGGACCCCGAGGGCATCGTGCAGCTCGCTCTCGCTGACCTGCGGGCCGAGGTGGGCGACGAGGTCGTGCTGATCGGCGACCTGTGCCTCGACGAGTACACCGACCACGGCCACTGCGGTGTGTTGACCGCCGAGGGCGAGGTCGACAACGACGCCACACTCGAGCTCTACCAGCAGGTGGCGGCGGCCCAGGCCGAGGCCGGCGCCCACGTGGTGGCGCCCTCGGGGATGATGGACGGCCAGGTGGCCGCGATCCGCGACGGGCTCGACGAGGCGGGGTTCGGCGAGGTGGCGATCCTGGCCTATGCGGCCAAGTACGCGTCGGCGCTGTACGGCCCGTTCCGCGACGCCGTCGACGTCACGATCGTCGGTGGCGGTGACCGCAAGGCTTACCAGGAGGACCCGCGCAACAGCCGCGAGGCGCTCGAGGAGATCCGACTCGACGTGCTCGAGGGTGCCGACATGGTGATGGTCAAGCCGGCGGTGGCCTACCTGGACGTGATCGCCCGGGCACGCGCCGAGCTGGACGTCCCGCTGGCGGCCTACCACGTGTCCGGCGAGTACGCGATGGTGCGCGCCGCCGCCGAGCGGGGCTGGATCGACGGTGACGCCGTCATGCGCGAGCACCTGACCGCCATCCGCCGCGCGGGCGCCGACATCATCCTCACCTACGCGGCCCGCGCCTTCGCCGAGTCCGCCCGCTAGGAGCGCCGTAGCCTGAGCGGCCATGGTCGGCAGCACCAACGACGCTCTGTTCGCCCGGGCCAACGCGGTGATCCCCGGGGGTGTGAACAGCCCGGTGCGGGCGTTCCGGGCCGTCGGCGGGACCCCGTACTTCGTCGCACGGGGCGAGGGCCCCTATGTGTGGGATGTCGAGGGGCGGCGCTACCTGGACCTGGTGCAGTCCTACGGTGCGATCATCGCCGGACACGCGCACCCGGTCGTCGTCGAGGCCGTCCAGAGGGCGGCGGTGGACGGCACCAGCTATGGCGCTCCGACCGAACGCGAGGTGGTCCTCGCCGAGGCCATCTGCGAGCGGGTGGCGTCGTGCGAGCAGGTCCGACTGGTGTCGAGCGGCACCGAGGCGACGATGTCTGCGATCCGGGTGGCCCGTGGGTTCACCGGCCGCCCGAAGGTGGTCAAGTTCGCCGGCCACTACCACGGCCACGGCGACCTGCTGCTCGCCGAGGCCGGCAGCGGGCTGGCCACGCTCGGGCTGCCCGCATCGGCGGGGGTCACCGAGGGCGCCGTCGCCGACACCGTCGTCGTGCCGTACAACCAGATACCGGCGCTCGACGAACAGACCGCATGCGTGATCGTCGAACCCATCGCCGCCAATATGGGGCTGGTTGCCCCACAGCCAGGCTTCTTGGAGGGGCTGCGGGCCGAGTGCCACCGCGTCGGTGCGCTGTTGGTGTTCGACGAGGTGATCACCGGGTTCCGCGTCGCTCGGGGTGGGGCCCAGGGGCTGTACGGCGTCACGCCTGACCTCACCACGCTCGGCAAGGTGATCGGTGGCGGCCTCAACGTCGGTGCCTACGGGGGCCGGGCCGAGGTCATGGGGACGGTCGCGCCGCTGGGTCCCGTCTACCAGGCAGGCACGCTGTCCGGGAACCCGCTGGCCACCGCAGCCGGGCTGGCGGCGCTCAGCCTGCTCGACGACGCGGCCTACGAGGCGCTGCGCAAGACCGCCGAGACCCTCGCCGCACACCTGCGGTCGGGGTTGGCGGCCTGCGGGATCGAGGCTCAGGTGCCCGTGGTCGCGTCACTGGTCGGCCTGTACCTCGGGGCCGAGATGCCCGTGGACTACGCCACCGCGCAGCGCACCGACGAGGCTGCCTACGCCCAGTTGTTCCACACACTCCTCGACCGGGGTGTCGCGATCGCCCCTGGGGCCTACGAGGTGATGTTCCCGGGCCTCACCCACACCGACGAGGCCCTCGACGAGATCCCCCACGCCCTCACCCCCTGACGATGGAGAGCGAGTCGCCCGAAGCCCGACGCCACGACCTCTGTTCACAGCGGGGTGGAGACCCATAGCCCACGTAGCCCGACGCCACGCCCTCGCCTCTCCTTCACAGCGGGGTGGGGACCCATAGCCCACGCAGGCCGACGTGGGGTGGAGGGTCGCCGGCCGCTGCCGGAGCGTATGCGGAGGCGGCGGTAGGCCGCCGAGCTTCGGCGACAGGACCCGCACGTCGG
Organism: Acidimicrobiales bacterium; assembly: GCA_050744325.1. Taxonomy (GTDB): domain Bacteria; phylum Actinomycetota; class Acidimicrobiia; order Acidimicrobiales; family VFJN01; genus DASXTK01. The sequence goes on along the minus strand of JBOGHK010000083.1, from coordinate 6,326 downwards.
CCGGACACCGGCCGGCTAGCTAGGGGTCCTCGGGGTTCCCCGCGCCCCGCATCGGTTCGAGCGTGCAGTCCCACGCGTCCTCGGAGACTGGGACCGTCGGGTAGTCGGACATGACGTCCAGCCGGCAGTCGATGTCGTTGACCAGGAGGCCGGCGCCGAGCGCCGGGGACCAGCGACCGCTCTGCGCCTCGTGGGGGTTGTCGGGTGCCAGCAGCCGCAGCGAGACCACGCCGTTGACCGCCACCGCGGCGACCACCAACCACAGGAACCGCCGATGGTTCCGCCCGGAGGCGGCGAGCCATAGCACCAGCCCGAGCAGGGCTGGCAGCAGGTGCGCGCCCTTCCACGGCAGCTGGAAGAACAGCAGCTCGGTCACCACGAAGGCCAGCACACCGAACCGCAGCATCGGGTCGTCACGCCAGCGCCGTAGCGCCGCGATCAGGGCGGGCACCGCGATCGCCACCACGACCAGCAGCACCGGGCCGGCGTTGGCGTAGTTCTTGTAGACGAACCGGCCGAGGTTGTTGGCGAAGCTGCGGTAGCCCTCCGCCGTCTCGAGGAACTGCAGCGAACGGTCGAACGCCAGCCACGACGGCACGAACAGGGCGACGGCCAGGGGCACGGCGACCAGGGCCGATCGCAGGCACCGTCGGCGGTTGGCCGGGTCCCAGCCGTCGGCCACCAGGAACGCGGCAACGAGGAAGCCCGTCGACAGGCGGCTACCGATCGCCAGACCGAACAGGATCCCGGCCAGGACGCTGCGGTCGCGGAGTTGCGCCAGCGCCGCCCAGACGAGGAAGGCCAGCGCCCAGATGAAGTCCGCGACCGACGTCGAGGCGATGATGGTGACCGGCGAGGCGAAGAAGGCCAGTGCGACCAGATCGCCGTTGTCGTGCCCCCATGCCCGGACGAGGCGGGCGATCCCCACCACCGTGAACGCCGCCGCCACCGCGGTGGCCAGGTTCAGCAGCAGGTGGCCGCCGATCGGGTCGAGCACCGTGGCCACAGCCTCGAAGACCGGCACGCCGGGCGTCCGCGACGGCTCGTAGTCCCCGTCCCGGAGACCGGTCGCGGTGTTCAGGACGTTGGCGACGTCGATGTCGGTGCCGTAGCCCATCCACAGGATCGGCAGGGTCACCACCGCGACCACCAGCACCAGCGTGCGGTCGCTCAGCCCCGACCAACCCGGCCTCGGAGAAGGGCCCGGAGTGCCGTCCTCGGTGGCAGGTTCCGTGGCGACCGTGTGCGCCTGTGCTGGCGGCATCGGCCCGAAAACTAGTGGTCACCATCCGGGTACGTGGCTTCTCGGTCGAGGGCTGGTAGCAAAGGGGGACGTGACCCTCGACGCGACTCCCGAACGGCTCGGCCCGCTGGCCGATGCCGTGGCCGCCGCCCGCTCCGAGCTTGCCGAACGCGACGCGGTCGCCCGCCTGTGGGCCGCCGATCACACACTGTGGCGCGACGATCCGACCGAGATCAGCGACCGCTTGGGCTGGCTGACCGTCGTGCCCGAGATGATCGTCGGGCTCGGCTCGCTGCGGGCACAGTGCGCCTCGCTGGCCGACACCGTCGACCACGTGCTGCTGATGGGGATGGGCGGATCCAGCCTGTTCCCCGAGGTGATCGCGCGCTCCTTCGGCGAGCCCTCCGGGGCCCGGCCGGCGCTCCACGTCGTCGACACCACCGACCCGGGCGCGATCGCCCGCATCGCCGCCGAACTGGCGCCGGAGCGGACGTTGCACATCGCGGCGTCCAAGTCGGGGACCACGCTCGAGACCCGAAGCCACCTCGACTGGGCATGGGAGCGCCACCCGGACCCGTCACTCTTCGCGGTGATCACCGACCCCGGCTCCGAGCTGGCCGAGCTCGCGGCCAAACGCGAGTTTGCCGCCGTGTGGAAAAACCGCCCGGACATCGGCGGGCGCTACTCGGCGCTGTCGCACTTCGGCATCGTCCCCGCGCTGCTGACCGTGCCCGACGAGGTCGACCGGCTGCTGGCGTCGGCCTCGGCGATGGCCGAGCGGCTCCGCGCGGCGACGTCGGCGAACCCGAGCGCACAGTTGGCCGCGGTCCTGGCCGCAGGCGTCCGCAGCGGGCGCGACAAGGTCACGCTGGTGCTCCCCGACGACATCGCCACGTTCGGACTGTGGCTCGAACAGCTACTCGCCGAGTCGACCGGCAAGGACGACACCGGCGTGATCCCGGTCGTCGGGGAATCGCTCGCGGGCCCGGACAGCTATGGCGACGACCGGTTGTTCGTCGCCCTCGGCGGTCTCACCGGCGACGTCGGCGGTGCACTCGAGCGTCTGGCGGCGGCGGGCCATCCGGTCCACCTGCTGCCCTACGACGGCCTCGGCGACCTGGGCGGCCAGGTGCTGTTGTGGGAGGCCGCGACCGCGCTGTGTGGGGCGATCCTCGGGATCCACCCGTTCGACCAGCCGGACGTCGCCGCGGCGAAGGCCGCGACCAACGAGGTCCTCGCCGAAGGTGGCGCGGACGAGCCGACTGTCGAGCTGGCCTATCTGGTCGACCAGGTCAAGGCGGGCGACTACCTGGCGATCCAGGCGTTCGTCGACCCGGGATCACCGCTCGTGGCCCGATTCGAAGCCGTCCGGACGGCACTGCGCGACCGGCTGCAGGTGGCGACCACGGTCGGCCTCGGGCCTCGGTTCCTGCACTCCACGGGCCAACTCCACAAGGGCGGACCGAACACCGGGGTGTTCGTCCAGGTGGTCGGCGAAGCCAGCGACGATGTCGCCATCCCTGGTCAGGGGTATGGCTTCTCCGGGCTCGAGAAGGCCCAGGCGGCTGGCGACCTGCGTACCCTGCGTCAGCGGGGGCGCCGGGCCGGCAGGGTCGCCCTCGAGGATCTCCTAGGTCCCTCGGAGGGAGTGAACCGATGAAGCTCGGGCTGGTCGGGCTGGGGAAGATGGGCGGGAACATGGCCACGCGGTTGCGAGCCGCGGGCCACGAGGTGGTCGGCTACGACGCCTACAGCGACGCGTCGGACGTGGCGTCGCTGGGGGCGCTGGTCGCATCCCTCGAACGGCCGCCTCGGGTGGTGTGGGTCATGGTCCCGTCGGGCGAGCCGACCGAGTCGGTGGTCCGCGACCTGTCCGAGCTGCTGTCGCCCGACGACATCGTGGTCGACGGTGGGAACTCCTACTGGGAGGATTCGGTGCGCCACGGCGAGACGCTGGGCGAGCGCCGCATCGGTTTCGTGGACTGTGGCACCAGCGGCGGGATCTGGGGCCGCGAGGAGGGCTACAGCCTGATGGTGGGCGGTGATTCCGCGCACGTCGCCGTCATCGAGCCGCTGTTCGAGGCACTACGTCCGCCCGAAGGCGGGTACGCGCACGTCGGTGCGATCGGAACGGGGCACTTCACGAAGATGGTGCACAACGGCATCGAGTACGGCCTGATGCAGTCCTACGCCGAGGGCTACGAGCTGCTGGCCCGGTCGGGCCTCGGCGTCGACGTGGTCGGCGCGCTGGAGGCGTGGCAACACGGGTCGGTCGTCCGCTCGTGGCTGCTCGACCTCCTGGTGAAGGCGCTGCACGAACGCCCCGACCTCGAGGGCATCGCCGGGGTGGCGATGGATTCGGGCGAAGGGCGGTGGACGGTGCTCGAAGCGGTGAAGCGGGGGGTCGCGACACCGGCGATCAGCGCCGCCCTCCATGCCCGCTTCGTGTCCCAGAGCCCGGAGTCGGTCGCGATGCAGGCCGTCGCGGCGCTGCGGAACCAGTTCGGCGGCCACCCGGTGGTGGCCACCGACGGAGCGAACCGACAGGAAGGCTCGAGCGCATGAGCGACACTCTCCGTAGCGATGCCGTGGTGCTCTTCGGTGCGACCGGCGATCTGGCCTACAAGAAGATCTTTCCTGCGGTCTACGAGATGGAGCGCTCTGGCGCCTGCAGCGTCCCGGTGGTCGGGGTGGCGTCGTCGGAGTGGGACGACGACCGGCTCCGTGAGCGCGCCCGCGAGTCCATCGCCGCCAAGGGCGACGTCGACGAGGTGGTGTGGAAGGGCCTGGCCAGCCGCCTGACCTACGTCAGCGGCGACTACCGGGAACGCAGCACCTACGAGCAGCTGGCGCAGACGCTCGCGGCGGTGCAGCGCCCGCTGTTCTACCTGGCGATCCCCCCGTCGCTGTTCGACGACGTGGTGCAGGGCCTGGCGAGCGTCGGCCTCAACGGACCCGGCAGCCGGGTCGTGGTCGAGAAGCCGTTCGGCCGCGACCGCGAGTCGGCAGGTGAGCTGAACGAGGCGCTTCACCGCGTGTTCCCCGAGGTCGCGATCTTCCGCATCGACCACTTCCTCGGCAAGGAGCCGGTCGAGAACCTGTTGGTGTTCCGGTTCGCCAACTCGATGCTCGAACCGGTCTGGAACCGCAACCACGTGTCCCACGTGCAGATCACGATGGCCGAGTCGTTCGGCGTCGAGGGCCGCGGCCGGTTCTACGAGTCGGTGGGTGCCCTGCGCGACGTGTTCCAGAACCATCTGCTCCAGGTCGTCGCGCTGCTGGCGATGGAGCCGCCGGTCTCGGCACACGAGCAGGCCCTGCGCGACGAGCGGGTGCGGCTGTGGCGCCAGGTGCGGGCGATCGAACCGGCCGACGTGGTGCGCGGCCAGTATCGGGCCTACAGCGACGAGCCGGGTGTCGACCCGGGGAGCGACACCGACACCTACTTCGCGTTGCGGCTCGAGATCGAGTCGTGGCGGTGGGCGGGCGTGCCGTGGCTGATCCGGGCGGGCAAGAACCTGCCGGTGACCGCCACCGAGGCCACGGTGACCTTCACCGCTCCGCCCCGGCTGCTGTTCACCGGACGGCGGGCGGCGCGTCCGACCCCGAACCGGCTGCGGTTCCGCTTGGGCCACGACGACGGCGTGACCCTGCAGCTCCAGGCCAAGACCCCGGGTGAGCAGCTCGCGACCCGCGACATCGACCTGGAGGTCGACTACGAGTCGGTGATGCCGCACCGCCAGGATGCCTACCAGCGGCTGCTGGAGGACGCCATGGACGGCGACCATCGGCGCTTCGGGCGCGCCGACGGCCTCGACGAGCAGTGGCGCATCGTGCAGCAGGTGATCGATGACCCGCCCCCCGTCGAGCTGTACCACCGGGGCACGTGGGGCCCGTCGCGCGCCGACGCCGTCGCCGCGGGCGTCGGCGGCTGGATCGAGCCCCTGAGCTGACGGTCGCGCCAACGCCGGTTGAGCAGGTCACGGCCGGTCGACTTCCCATCGCTGGTCGGAGCGAGCACCATGTGGGCCGTGCTGGCCGCAATTCCCTATACGACGTTCCCCGATCTTCCCTTCGGCTTGCGCACCTTCGGCCTCATGGTGGCCCTGGGTGTCCTGGTCGGTGCCCGGTTGGGCAGCGACTACGGCGAGAGGTTCGGCATCAATCGCGAGGACACCTACCGCACCGGCACTCTCATGGTGTTGGCGGGCATCATCGGGTCCCGGCTGACCTACGTCGCGACCCACACCGAGGATGTCGACAACCTGGTCGACGTCATCGCCATCTGGCGGGGCGGCATCCAGTTCTCCGGCGGGTTCATAGCCGCGCTGCTGGTCGGGTTCCCCATGTTCCGCAAGTGGACCAAGGTCCAGCGGTGGCACGTGCTGAACGGCTACGCGTACGGCCTGGTTGCCGGCGTCGCGATCGGGCGCATCGGCTGCTACGCGGTGGGCGAGCACTTCGGGCGGACGACCGACTTCTTCCTCGGCACCCGCTACGACGGTGGCGAGGTGCGCGAGGAGACGCTGGGCAGCGTCCCGTTGCGCGAGGGCATGGTGTTCCACAACACCGCGTTCTACGAGTTCCTGCTCCTCGGGCTGGGGTTCCTGGTCATGACGGCGATGATCTGGCGGGCGCGACGGGTCGGTCACGAGGTGCTGCCGGTCACGCTGGTGGCGGTGTTCATGGTGTTCGTGGGTGTCGAGCGGTTCCTGCTCGACACGCTGCGGGTCAACGACGAGCGGGTCGCGTCGATGACCGGGGCGCAGTGGATGAGCCTGGCGATGGTGCCCTACGGCTTCTGGCTGTACTTCAGGACCCGGCCCGAGCTGGCCAAGCTGGTCGGCCCGGATGGGCGGGTGCTCGAGGCCGACACCAGCCTGCTGGCCGAGACCGAGGACGAGAGCGACGAGGCCGTCGAGACCGCCCCTGACGAGCTGGCTCCCCCCGACGACACGGAAGTCCACGCCGATGCGGACGCGGATGACGACGCGGGCCGCGAGGAGCGCGAGCCGGCGGAGGCCGATGGCGAGCCCGCCACGGCCGAGACGACGTCGTCTGAGACTGGTGACGACGATGCCGG
>JBOGHK010000082.1:0-24934 GCA_050744325.1 Acidimicrobiales bacterium | reverse complement strand
GTCATAGGATCTCGCCGTGAGGTACGTGACGCGGGTCCCGGCGACCGCATCGGAGCACCCGGCGACCTGGAAGTTCGACCTCCCCATTTACCACCCGGAAGACCTGGCGGCCTGGCGAGTGTGGCTTGAGGCCAACCACGACACCGCCCGCGGCGTGTGGGTCGCATCATGGAGGAAGGCCAGCGCCCGGGATCCGGTCGTCTACGAGGATCTCGTCGAGGAGGCCATCTGCTTCGGCTGGATCGACTCGACGGTGAACATCCTCGACGACGATCGAGGTCTGCAGCTCATGACGCCACGCAAGCCGAAGAGCAGCTGGACACGGCTGAACCGGCAGCGTGTCGCTGCCCTGGAGGCGCAAGGGCGGATGTCCGACGCAGGTCGCCGGGCCGTCGAGGTGGCCAAGGCCAACGGATGGTGGACGATCTACGACCCGGTCGAGGACCTGCTCGAGCCCGACGACCTGGCTGCTTCCCTCGCCGCTTCTCCCCGCGCCCGCACCGCGTGGAACAGCTTCCCGCCGTCGGCACGCAAGCAGATGCTGTGGTGGGTGATCAGCGCGAGCAAGCCCGAGACGCGAACGAGCCGCATCGCACGGATCGTCTCACAGGCCGAGAGTGGCCGCCGCGCGGCCGGTTGAGCCTGCCCCGGTGGCCGGGGCCCGTCCGCGTGTGCCAGCGGTCTGGTGTTTGAACGAACCTACGCCCGGCGCTCATCTACACCAGGGCCCGAACCCGCGCCGGTGAGATCGTCGGAGCGTCCGGCTTCGACCCGGCGACCCGAAGGTCTCCTGGACCGCCTCGAAGACCGGGAACCGAGGCGACGAGCGTCGAGGTGGCGACCGAGTGTCCGGTCATGGTTGCGGACGTTGCTTCTCGCCCTCCTCGAGGAGACGGATCATCTCGGCGATCCGCAGAGGACGCTGCTCCGGACGTCGCTTGGTGGCGTCGATCCACCGCAGGTACGCGTTCCGGTAGAACTGGGCCAGCGAGTCGAAGAACGCCCCAGCCGCCGGCGACGCTTCGAGGGCCGCCACAACATCGGAGGCCAGGTCGCCGCGCTGCGGGCCTTCGGGCGCGAGCACCACCTCGACGGTGGCGCCATCGGCCGGGCCGCAATCGCGGCCCCACGCCGGGCCGAGGACCAGCACCCGAGCGCCGTCGACCTCCTCGATCACGCCACGCAGCCCATGGCCGGCCAGCGAGCCCGTCACGTGATGGCGGGGCTTCGGGCCCCAGACCTCGTCAGGATCGAACGGGACGGGCACCCGGGTCCGGCCCTGCCGATCGACCGTCACCGTCACCGCGAACGGCTGCGACCGATCCGGGACCCCGCCTGACTCGTCGTGCTCCATCACCGCCCCTCGCCGCCACCGCTGAGCTCGCCGGCGGTCTTGGCACCCCGGGTGCGCAGCCAGGCGACCACGTCGTCGGCGCCTTCACGGCGGGCCGTGTCCAGGGGCGTGTGCCCGTCCCAGGTCGCGATCCAGTCGAGATCAGCGCCCCGCTCGAGCAGGTACTCGGCTGTCTGGGGCTGCCCGCCATGGCAGCCACACCAGAACGCCACGGTCACCCCGTCCGGCGTCTGATCGCCACTCGCGCCCCACGGGTAGGGCGCGCGAAGGGGTCGCCGGCGAAGTGCGCCGCGATCGTGGCGGCCACGTCCGGGAAGTGACCAGGCCAATCGGTCGCCACGTGCAGCAGCGTCCGGGAGACGCCGCCCTCGCCGCAGCCCTCGTCGCGGATGGTAGCGATGGCGAGGCCCACGTTGTCGCGCAGCAGCCGCTGCAACCCGTCGACGTCGCCACCCCGGATGGCCACGACCACGGCGAGGGCCAGCGGATCGTCAGCACGCAGTACCCGGCTCATCCCTGATCCCCCTCACCGTCGTCGGCGGGTGGGTAGACGCCATAGGCGGCCAGCACCGGGTTCGCCGTCACGAGCAGCGTCGCGCAACTCCTTCGCCCGCCGAGGAAGCTGATCGAGATCCGGGCGATTCCGGCAACGACTGAGCAGTCACGCCATCTCCTCACTTGCACCCTCCCGGTCCGCATCTGGAGGCGCAGAGAAGATGACACCTACCAACCACGCTGACACCCGACGAGGAGGACTCAGTCCTTCCCGCGGACCCCGGGTGCGCCCTCAACGCGCTGACATCAACCCTAACGCGCCAGGGCGTCGCCCAGGGAGGGCGCCGTAGCGACTGGTCCGGTTCACTGCAGCACGACGCGGGCCCGGGTGACGACCTCGTTGAGCACGCGGGTTGCGGCGACGACGTCGTCCGCGGGGAGGCCGTCCCAGATCGAGGTGGTCCGGGTGGTGATCGTGGCCTGTAGCGCCGTGGTCAGCTCGCGTCCGGCGGACGTGAGGCGGCCGTCGTCGAGTAGGCCGCGGTCGGTTAGCTCGCCGACGAGCTCGCCGGCGTCGGGGAAGTGCGCGCGATCGGCGACGGCCGCGACGAGGCCGTCGGTGCCATCGAGCACGTCGGCCAGTCGCAGGGTCACCCACTGCGGCTCGGTGAGCCCTGTCCCTTCGAGGAAACGGCGGAGCAGGGCGTTGAGGGTCTTTTCGGTCTCGCCGATGAGCCGCGGGCCGAACGGAGTGGACATCGATACCTCCCGCTGGATGATTGGTTGGGCCAACGATACCGGATCGGTTGGTGCAACCAACGATCCGTAGACTCTGGCCCATGTCGGCACTGAGACGGGTCGCGGGTAGGCCCACGTGGCTGTTGAGCCGCGCCAACGCGCGGTCCCAATCCCTCCTCACCGATGCGTTCGCCGCCCAAGGTGTCCGCGGCTATCACTTCCGACTGCTCGCCGCGCTCGACCAGTACGGCTCCACGAGCCAGGCGGACCTTGGGAGGCACACCGGCATCGATCGAAGCGACGTCGTCGCCACGCTGAACGACCTGGTCGCGGCAAGCCTCGCCCAACGTGAGCCCGACCCGGTCGACCGTCGCCGCAACGTCGTCACCATCACCCAGCGCGGCGCGGTCGCACTGGAGCGGCTCGATGCAGCGCTCGACGATGTCCAAGACGCCGTACTCGCGCCGCTCACGCCGATCGAACGAAAGACCCTCGTGCGCCTACTCGCCAAGCTGACCTGATGGCCCGAACGGGTGGATGAGCCAACCCTAAGGACCAGCGATTCCGTCGTCCTACACCTCCCAGGTAATCGATCACCGCCACGCTGGACGCGACCATCGGCACATGCCAGCCGATCCCACACTCGGCGCATGGCTGAGTGTCACCAACCGACGACTCCGTGACGCGGGCGTCGTGGACACCCGGTCGCGATCGTGAACCGGCCCGTGGTGCTGGTGCACGGCGCCTGGCACGGCGCCTGGTGCTGGCAGCGCGTCGAACGCCTGCTGAGTCCCACCGGCGTCGAGGTGACCACGCCGACCTTGACCGGGCTCGGCGACCGGTCACACCTGGTGTCACCCCAAGTCGGACTGTCGACCCACGTCGAGGACATCATCGAGCACCTCGAGCGCCACGACCTCGACCACGTCGTCCTGGTCGGCCACAGCTACGCCGGGTTCGTGGTCCGCGAAGCCGCCGACCGGGTACCCGAACGCATCCGCGTTGTCGGCCTCCTCGACGCATGGTTCGGCAACGACGGCGAGAGCCTGGCCTCGCGGGCACCACAGTGGTTCAACGACGCCATGACGGAATCAGCCACCACCAACGGGTTCGGCTGGCTGATCCCTCCACCGGCGCCCGAGCTGGTCGGCGTCACCGACCCAAACGACGCCGCGTGCCTGGTCGCCCGCCTCACACCCCACCCCTACCGAACCTTCACCGACACCACCCGACTAAGCGGCAAAGTCGACGCCATCCCCCACCGCGCCGCGGTCTGCGCCGACAACATCGGGCTCCCGTTCATCGACTGGGCCACCACCGTCGACCGCGACCCGATCATCATTCCCCGCGGCCACGACGCCATGATCATCGAACCCCAAGCCGTCGCTGACTTCATCGCCGATGCAGCCAGCGCTTGACCGACCAACCCACCCCGTCAGCGTCGGCGCCGTCCGCATCGGCGTCGTCCTGCCGACCCGAGAAGCCGCAATCAGCGGACACAACGATCCTGACCAGCTCGTCCGGTTCGCCCGCGACTGTGAGCACCTCGGATTCGACTCCGTCTGGGCCGGCGACTCGCTGCTCGCACGACCACGCCTGGAACCGCTGACCCTGTTGGCCGCGATAGCCGCCCACACCGAACACCTCACCATCAGGACTGCCGCACTCACACCCGCGATCCGACACCCGCTCCCCGCTGCACACAGCATCGCCACCCTCGACCGGATCAGCAACGGCCGACTCATCGTGGCCCTAGGCGCGGGGTTCCCCTACGCCGAGACCGCGGCAGACTTCGCCCGGTCGGGGTGCCGTTCACCAGGCGGCTGCAACGGCTGCGCGAGACCGTAGAGCTCTGGCGGCGAGCCTGGACAGCATCCGGCGACGAGCCCGTGCCCTTCGAAGGCGGGATCTGGCAGATTCCCGATCTACGCGGCCTCCCGCCACCTGCCCGGCCCGACGGTCCCACGCTCTGGTACGCCGGGGTCGGGCCCGCCGGCCTGGCGCTAGCAGCCACCGACCTCGACGGCTGGCTTCCCTACCCGCCCAGCTCCGCCACCTACGGGGCCGCCCTCGACGACCTCCAGGCGATGATCAGACAAGCCAGGCGGCCGCCAACGGCCGTCACCCCCGCTCTCTACGTCACCGTCCTATCCGGCAACTCCTCCGCCACCTCCCGAGAGCTCGACCGGTACTTCAGCGCCTACTACGGAGCCGGGCTCGAACACATCCAGCCGCTCCAAGCGGTGATCCATGGCCACCCCGACCAGTGCCTCGATCAGCTCCGCAGCTACATCGCCGCCGGTGCCCGACACGTCGTCGTCCGCATCGGCAGCCTCGACGCCCACGCCCACCTCCCCGCCATCGCAGACTGCCTCCTACCCGCGCGACACGACACAGACCCGCCAGAGGAGCCCGAGGTGGCCGTCGGACCGGCGCCGACGGACAGAAGCGCCGATGCGCCACCCGCGCCCGCTTCGACTAACGCTGGTCGACATGGTCGACGGAGCCCTCAGAACGGGACGGGGTGACCGTCCCGGTAGAAGCCGCCGGTGGGTCCGTCGTCCGGCACGTCGACCGCCCACACCACACTCGCGGCACCGTCGGCGACTGGCCTCCCACCCGAGCCGCCCATGTCCGTCGCCACCCAGCCCGGACAGACGCTGTTCACAAGGATGCGGTCGCGGCGCAACTCGCTCGCCAACATCTTCGTGAGCCCGTTCAGGGCGACCTTCGACGTGTTGTAGGCGGGCGTCCCGCTGCCCATCGACGCCAGCGATCCCGCCTCGCTCGACACGTTGACGATCCGCCCGTGCCCACTGGATCGCAACAGCGGGAGGAACGCCTCGACGCAACGCCACGCCCCGAGAACATTCGTCTCGAAGGCCTCGGCGACGATCGTGAGATCCGCGCGCGCCGCCGTTTGCCAGGTGTCGTAGTGGATCGCGGCGTTGTTGACAAGAACGTCGAGCCGGCCGAGGTCCCGGCGCAGCTCGTCGGCCACCGCGTCGACCGTCGCCTGGTCGGTGACATCGAGACGCCGAGGACGGACGTCGCCCCTCAGGTTCTCCGCTGCCGCTCGGCCCGCGCCCAGATCGCGCGCGCCGAGGATGACGGTGTCGCCCTGCGCAGCGAGCTGCTGGGTCACCCCCAGCCCGATGCCACGGTTCGCCCCGGTGACGACGACGACCCGATCCACGTCAGCCGATGATCGATCGGTCGCCGGTCTGCCAACGCGCCGTCATGGTGACGCCGGGTCTCCGCCAGCCATCTCGGCCGCTGAAGGGTGAGGCCGAGTTCCGAGAACCCTCCAGGACCGCCTGGCTTGGAGCAGGACACGCGGGCGAAGCCGACCCGGTGCTCGCCGACACTCGAACTCGACCAGATCACCACCGGCCACCACCACAACCTACCGGCCGGTCCGCCACCGCCAGCCACGCCCGCACCCCACGGTCCAGATCAGGCGACGGCACCCACGGCCGATCAGGCCTCGTGGCTGGCACGGGACCAGGCTTGGGGTTGGAGGAAGGCGTCGAGGTCGACGCGGTCGGCGAGGTTGTCGATGATGCCGACGAGGGAGGCGAAGACGCATTCGGCGGTGACGTCGAGGATGTCGGCTCGAGCCCTGCGGCGCCGACGGCTCGGCGGAGCGCGTCGAAGGCTGTGAGGAGTGTCGGTGACTCGGCGATGGTGGCGGCCAGGTTGGGAACGAAGCCCAAGTCTGCGGTGATGCCGTCCATGAGAGCCCGGGATGCTTCGGGGGCCGAGTCGCTGGTGTGGATCTGGAGCTTCATCGAGGATTCCCTCTCGTCGTCGAGTCTGCAGTGGTCATGTCGGGACACCGGCGGGTTGCCGGTGCCGACCAGGATCCGCCCGATCGGGCCCCGGCACGATTCCCTGGTGGGAAAGCGCCTCGGGAAGGCCCTGGCCATAGGGTGCGAGCCATGGCTCAGGACACGGCGACGGCGACGGCAGCGCCAGGGGCGTCCGGCGGGCCCGGTGACCTGCTGCGCTGGTGGCGGGCAACTCGGTGCATGAGCCAGCTCGACCTGGCCTCCGAGGCCCAGACCACCCCTCGCTACGTCAGCTTCGTCGAGACCGGACGGGCCCAGCCCAGCCGCCAGATGGTCCTTCGGCTAGCGCAGCCCTCGACGTTCCCTTGTGCGACCGCAACGGCCTGCTGCTGGCTGCCGGCTACGCCCCGCTCTACGCCCGGGGCCCGCTCGACGGTCCAGAGCTGGCCCGGGTCGACGCCGCGTTGGGGTCGATGCTCGCTCACCACGAGCCCTACCCGGCTATGGTGATGAACCGCCGCTGGGACGTCCTCCGGGCCGACCAGGGTGCCCAGAACCTCTTCGGTCGGCTGGTCGCACCTGATCCATTGCCCGACCCGGCCAACGTCTTACGGCTCATGATCGAGCCCGGACCGGTGCGCGACCACGTCGTCAACTGGACATCGGTCGTTCCCGCCCTCCTCGAGCGGGCCCGCCGCGAAGCCATCGGTGGCATCCTCGGCACCCAGACCGCAGCGCTCGTCGACCAACTACAAGCCCGACCCGACGTCGCCACGCTGCTCGTCGAGCCCGATGCCACCACGCCGACCGCTCCGGTCCTCGATGTCCGCTTCGCCATCGACGGCACCACCCTCAGCTTCTTCTCGGTCGTCTCGACCCTCGGCACCCCCATCGACATCACCGCCCAAGAGCTCCGAGTCGAAGCCTTCTTCCCCTCCGACGAACCAACCCGCCACACCTGGCCCGCCCTCAACGCAGCCCGGCCAGCTGCCGAAACAGACCGACGGCTCGCCATGCAACCAGCCCCGAGCCAGCGAGCTGTGCCCGGACGGACGACGCAGCGACGACATCCAGCCGATGTGTCGCGGAGGGACCCCGCGGCACCGGGGACGTAGTGTCGAAGGCATGTCGAACGAACCCGGACCGGTTCTGGATCAGGTCAATCTGATCGTTCGCGACATGGATGCGATGGTCGCCTTCTATCGGCGGCTTGGGTTGAAGATTGACGATGCGCCCGCTCCGTGGGATCGGCACCACCGGACAGCTGGGCCGGGCGAGGGGCTTGACCTTGATCTGGACAGCGGACAGTTTGCGGCGATGTGGAACCGCGGCTGGCCGGAAGGTGGTGCCGGGGCTGTGATCGGCTTCAGACTTCCGGACCGCGAGGCCGTCGACCGGGTGTACAAGGACCTCGCAGGCGCTGGATACACAGGGCAGCAGCCGCCGTATGACGCGTTCTGGGGCGCGCGGTACGCCATCGTCGAGGACCCAGACGGGAACAGCGTCGGACTGATGAGCCCGGCAGACCCTGAGCGACGGACCCGACCGCCGGCTCCACCTCCCTGACCGCTCATCCAGGGGAGTGCAGGGGTAAGCGATGGCGTATGTCCGATGACGTTCCTTGGAGCTACATCCGCGACGTATGCCCCGGGATTGCTTGGCGACACCTCGGCCCGGGAGGGGCAAGCTGTGGATCCGTGCTTCCAACGTGGGGAGGTGGCCAATGATTGAGACCGAGGGGCTGACCCACATCCACCTGGTTGTGCGGGATCTCGACCGGTCGCTTGGCTTCTATCGGCAGGTGTTCGGTATGGAGGAGATGTTCCGGGACGGTCCCTCGTTGGTGTTCCTCAGGACACCGGGAGCCAGCGACACGATCACTCTCAACGCCGACCCGGCGGAGGCTGCACATGCCGGCAAGCACGCTGGGGTGCAGCACTTCGACTTCCGCCTGAAGGATCCTCAACGCCTCGACGAGGCGATCGCCGAGGTCGAACGTGCAGGTGGACGTCTCGTTGAGCGCGGTGAACATGCTCCGGGTATCGCCTTCGCCTACATCACCGACCCCGACGGCTACCTGATCGAGCTCTAGGCACTCGGGCCTTGCGTAGCAAGGCGGCCCTGGACGCGCGGGTGGTGGACGCCGGGTTGGGGGTACTTGATCCTCGTCTCCAACATGACCCACGCCTCGGCGCAGTCCTCACCGACGAGCCGCTCTAGGCCGACGACCGGCGTGTTGCCGCTGGCGTCGATGCCGCTCACCGGGCACCCTCGCGCCAGCGATGCGCGCCGAGCGGGACACCGTCCTCGACGACCACACAGGTCTGGAGGCTCTTGGCGAGGAGGTGGCCGTCGGCGGTGAACAGCGCAGCCCCTGCGAACCGCCGACGGCCTCGTGCTCCGGCGGGCCATGCCACGATGACATGCGGCGTCCCGGGCGTGACCTCGCCGCCGAGAGCGGTCGCCAGCGTGCCAGAGACGACCTTCTCTGGACACCCGGCAGGTGAGGAAGCGATCAACGCCCAGATCGCCGGGCAGTCCAGCGCCGACCAGACGATCTCCGCCGAAACTGCACCGCCGGGGCCGGTGGGGGCCGGCTGCGGTGTCCACGGCGCCGCCACAAGCGACGTCCTCGGGACCGTGCCTGGGAAGATCCGCAGCCCGTCGCCCTCGCGGCGTTCCGGACCGCAGACGAAACACGCCCGCTGGGGCACGAAGCAGTGCGGACCGGAGCCGAGGAACCGCTCGGCGGCCTCCATGGCCTGGTCCACGGCACCGGGTCCGGTACCGGCAGCCCAGCGGACCAGGGCGCGCCCTCCGCCACGGCCTGGTCTCGCCACAGCAGCCCGATCCGTCGGTCAGTCGTGTTCTCCGCGACCAGAGGCTCGCCGACCGGCACGCGGCCGCGCAGCCTCACCTCCGCCGCCGTCCAACCCCCCAGGGCTGCCAGCTTCCCTCCGACATAGCCGCCGAGCGCGGCGCTGGGAAACCCTCTGTACCGGTGGTCGATCACCACGGTGTCGCGGGTCACAGCTGTCAGCCCCAACCTTGCGTGCGGTCGGGGTCGATGCCCGGGCAGAGCACCTCGTCGGTCAACAACTCCCTCACCGCCATGGTCATCGATCTCCCCCTGTGCTCTCCGCCTCGGCGAGTGTGCGTCACGACCGTGTGAGGAACCGTGTGAGGGTCCGACAACAGGTCGGGGCCGCTCGTGGCGAGGGTGACGTCGTGGCAGCGGGTTCACGCGGTCTCGAAGACCACGGCGAGCGTGTCGACCAGCCAACGATGGTCAGCCGGGACAGCGCCGGTGAGCGGTCCTCGGACGCTCAGTGCCTCGACGAAGCTCACCGCCGAGTCACGCAACACCACAGTGGCGTCCGGCAGCGGCTGGTCATGGACCACGACGCGGTCCGTGACCTCGACGGCAACGCAGCCGTCAGGGTCCGTGGTCTCCAGCACCATCAGCGCGGGCCTCGCCTTCCCCAACGTCAGAGCGACGGCAGATCCGAATCCAGCCACGTACCGCAGGCACGCCAGGACCTCGTCCGGCTCCTCGGCGACCGCGAGCCCGAGCGGCAACCCGACGTCGCGCTCGTGGACCCAGGAGTCCCACAGGGCATGGTGGACGAGCAGTCGGATCGGGACAAGCCCCGGTGGGCCCTCCGCGATCGTGGACCACTGCTGATCGTCGAGCGAGGCGACCAGCTCGCACAGGGCGTCGTTGCTCTCGACCAGCTCGGTGAGGGTGTCGGCGGGTGCCTTGGCTGACACGGCGTCGACCATCGCCGCCGGCGACGCCTTCGGGTCGAAACCTTCGAGGACCCGCGTCGGCGTGCCGGCCAGACCCGCGGCGATCGAGCTGTGAAAGAAGCCGTTCACGCCGTCGAGGTGGGTCGCAACGTCCTGCACCCTCCAGTTCTCGCAGCGAGTCGGTGCGCGCCAGCCGTCGTCAGCGAGCGATGCGAAGATCGCCTCCAGCCGTCGACGTTGCCGAACCAACGGCTCACTCACGTCACCTCCGCCGGCGATCGTGAGGATGGTGGGACCCTCGTACCGAGGCACGATCCGCATCACGCGATCCTGTCACGTACGGCGTTCAGTGGCAGCAACGACACCCCACTCCGCCCTGGTCGGCCAGGACCGTCCGGTCTGTGGTCATCGACGGCGCTGGGCCGGTTCGTTTCGGGAGGTGCCATCGACGGTTGGTCGCGACGGAGTGCGGGGGTCGGGTTGTGGGGGCGCTCGGGTTGTGGGGGCGGTCGGGCTGTGAGGGCGGTCTGGTTGCATGGCAGCCAGAATGGCTGCCATGGAGCTGCTGGACCGGGCTCGGGAGGCCTTTGCCGCACGCCGATGGGATGTCGCGCACGCCGCCTACAGCTCCTGTGATGGTCTGAGCGGCGACGATCTCGATGCCCTCGGGGAGGCGGCGCATTGGCTGGGGCGAACCGACGAGAGCATCCTCGCCTATGCGGAGGCGTATCGGCTTCATCGCGAGGCCGGTGACGATCGGCGGGCGTCGTTGTCAGCGTTGCTGGCGGCCTGTCATCTTCGGTTTCAGGGTACCGGCGTCGAGGCAGCCGGTTGGCTTGCCCGCTGTGTGCGGCTGCTGTCGGACGTCGACGAGGGCGCCGAGCACGGGTACTCCTTGCATCTGGAGCTCCCAGCTCTGCTGGCTGTCGACCCGGTCGCTGGTCCGCGGCGCCCGTGCCCTTCTCCGCGAGGAGACGACGGTGCTCTGGCACCAGGTGCGGTCAGACGCCCCGCCACACCAGCGACACCCGGTCAGCAAGCCAGCGACGGCGAGCTCACCACGCTGGGAATGACGGTCAGATTTGGCCCCGGGTGACGATCTCAGCTGGCCCCATGTCGCCACGCTCCGTGAGAGGCGTCGAGGGTCCTCTCACGTGCCGAACGCTGCCGAATCGGGCGCGCTGGCGGCCTGACGGGTCACGTCTGCGCCCACGGGGCGACGCGTTCGTGCCCATTCGCGGCCCTCGCGGCTGCGCGGTCCTCTCAGCGGTAGGGCGTCAGATCGGCTCGGGGGTAGCGCGTTTGGGTGTCGGCCAAGGTCTGCTCGTCCCAGTACGGGTCGCCCGGAGCGGGGAACCCGAACACCGACCGCTCCCGGGGAGACGCCCGCTCGACGATCTCGAACCAGTCTGGACGCGTCGCGCGCTCGGCCCAGGCGACTCTGCCGGTCCAGCGCGGTCCCCACACGTCATAGTCGGCGAGGAGCGCAAAGCGGGTTGATCGTTCGCCGGTCATGCGCGACCCACGGTGAAGTACGTCGGTCCGAAAAGTGAACAGGGTCCCTGCGGGACCGGTCATCGAGACCTCCTCGTCGGCGAACATCCCCGCGGGGAGGTAGTTCGTGATGTCGTGATGCCCAGGGACCGGCCAGTACGGGACGCTGTCCCCGACCGACAGCGGAACGACCTTGGTCGGGCCGTCCTCATCGCCCACGTCTGACAGGAGGATCCAGCTCAGCATCTGCGTGGCCGGCTGGGAACGCTTGGGCACGACGAGGCTGTGGTTGACGAAATCGCGGTGGTGGCGCTGGTCGTAGTCGACGGCCCCGGCGTACTTGGCCCACAACTCCGCCTCATAGAGCCGCAGGTCGGCCGAACCAACGAAGCGCTCCGCCAGGTCGAGCAGGTCGGGGTGGAAGGCCAGTCGGTTCAGGCTCCACGATCGCCACGGTCCGCCGACGATGCCGGCCCACTGGTCGGTTGCCAGCCACCCATGAGCAGCCGGGTCGGCGAAGTACTCCTCGGGCCGCGGGTAGTGCAACCACAAAGCATCCTGGGCCGCCGCCAGCTCGTCAGCCTCGAGAAAGCCCTCGAACACCAGATAGCCCCGCTGCCGCAGATCCGCCAAACAACGGTCGGGCACCCTCATCGCCGCCCGAAGCTAAACCGCCTCGTAGTCCGACGCCGGCCCTTTCGACTTCCTTGCGAGCGAGCCTGGCGAGCCACAAGCAAACGCACCGATCGACGGCTCCGCGTACGTCGAACCCGCGACCGATCGCTCACCGACCGTCGCCGGTCTGAGCAGCTACCCGTCGCTCGCCACGGAGGTCACGTTGCCGTCGTCGTCGGTCATGTACCTGCCCTTCGACAGGTCGACAAGGACCAGCACGTTGTCGAAGGGATCAGCAACGACGGCGACACGTCCGACTGGTATGTCGAAGGGAGCGGCCAAGATTCGACCGCCGCCATTCAAGATGCTCCGAGCGGCGTCGTCCGCTGACTCGACGAGCCAGTTCGGCTCGTAACCCTGCTCGGTCGTGAGCACGATCTCGGTGTCGCCATCCGGGAGCTGGAGGCCGGCCTGACCAATCTCATCGTTCCGCCACTTGAGGCGGTGGCCGAGCGTCCCCTCGTAGAACGCGATTCCGGAGTCGAGCTCCGGCACGTGAAACGTCACGGCGTCGACCTTCTGCAGCAGCCCATCGGCCATGCCGCCACAGTGGCAGATTTCGGACTCGTCGGGCGGCGCGGTCGATGCTTACCCGTCGCCACCCGTCGTGCGTCGCGACGCCGCGACCGATCGACGGCCCGACGTGCGGATCTGACGCGACCGAATGCTCCGGGTCTGCGCCCGTGATTCGGTCGCGGGCTGTTCGTCGAGCCGCGCGTCTACGAGCAGGACGACTTCGCGGTCACGCTGTGGACCTACCACGCACCCCTGCCGCCACACGACATCGCGCCGGACGAGTACGCGAGCGCGCTGGAGCGGTTGCACGCCGGCATGCAGCAGGCGGATCTGACCGGCGACCGGCTGCCGCACTTCATGGATCGAGTCGACAAGGCGCAGCGCCTCGTCGATGACCCCACCAACAACCCTGAGATCGCCGGCGCCGATCGCGAGCTGCTCGGCACGACGTTGACAACGATGAGGCGCGCGATCATCGACCGAGGTGTGTCCGAGCAGTTGCTGCACGGCGAGCCGCACCCGGGCAACGTGCTCAGGACAAGCGGCGGGCTGCTGCTCGTCGACCTCGAGACCTGCTGCCGCGGGCCCATCGAGTTCGACCTCGCCCATGCGACCATCAACGCGAACGGGCCGCCGATCGAGGTCGGCGCGCTCTATGCCGGCGCCGATCAATCGCTGGTCCGCGAGTGCTGGATCCTCATGCTGGCGATGGTCACCGCGTGGCGCTGCGAGCCGGGGTGACGATGTCCCGAACGGCCGCGCTATGGCGATGGACTGGATCAGTCAGCTGCGCGCCGCGCTCGGGCCATGAGCGGTGCTCGTTGGAAGCCGCACGAAGTAGCCGTACCCAAGCCGCCGATCCGCGGCGACCACGACGTGAGTGGGCTTACGTCGGGGAACCGGGACACGAGACGCCTCCTGCCGAGTGCGGAGCCGCCTATGCGCGCTCCTCCATGCCGGCTGAGCGATGCGGCCATGCTCGCTCCCGCGGGCGCGACCGATCGACGGCTCGGCGTGCGACTCGATCGTGGTGAGCCGCGACAGAACGACGACCCGCGGGTTGGGCGGACCGCGAGTCGTGGCGCGGGACGGTCTGCCTAGACGGTCAACCGCCGAGCCCCTTTCCCATCACGAGCTCGCCCTTGACGACGTCGGCGTCGGCGATCAGCTCGGCGAACGTGGGCGTCGCGGCCGCATGGACCGCAGACTGGCTGTGAGCGGCGAAGGCTGCCTCATCGGCGTACACCTCCGAGGTCCAGAACAGCTGAGGATCGTCGGATGACCGCTGTACGGCGTAGAGAAGTGTTCCCGGCTCCTTCTCCGCCTGCTCGAGCAACGGTTCGAACGCTGCGAGGTAGTCGTCGGCTCGCCCGTCCTTCACACGGACACGGGCAACAACTGCGATGGGCGGCACGCGACCTCTCCTCGTTCACTTGGGCCGACGGCATCAGCCGATCTCAGACCGTCCGACTGTCGACGTAGGCATGTTAGTAACGACCTGCCGGCAGGTATCGACGGCGTCGGCGACCTTCCTCGGCCGTGACCCGTCCATATCGACGGCTCGGGTGCCATCGACGTGGTTGCTCGTCGCGCCGCTCCCCGTGTTCCGCATTGACATGAACGCCTGATTGAGCCTGTCGGGGCCGACCACTGGGCCCTTCGTCCCAGCGGCGGCAGAAAGGGTCCGCTCGTCAGCGGCCCGACTTGTCCTCGATCTCCCATGGGTGGTCGAGGACGTGCCATGCGACCCGACGCGCGGCGTACCGCCACGGCCACGGCTTCGCCCAGGGACTCCAGGGCTCGGGCACGGGGTCGCGGGCAGCACGCAAGGCAGCGACCAACGTTGGCCGGTCCGCGCCCCCGCGGGCTGACCTTCCCGAAGGAGGCGCACTCCGCCCCGGCGACATGCGCGACGATGTGGCCGCGATCGCGCCCGCCGCCGCTCGGTCCCTTGCGCAGCGCCCGCCGCAGCATTGGCCACGTGTCGTTGAGGACTCGCCAGGACGCGGCGACGACATCAGCCAGCCGCCGCGCGTCTGCAGCCCCCAGAGGCCGACCGTCCAGTCCGCACGGCATGCCGCGAACTCCGAGCGGGTGCCGCCATCTCCCGGCACCCGCTCGACACGCTCAGCATCGCGGCTTGCTTTAACCGTCAATCAGATCACGACGGCCGACCGCCGAACTGCCAGCTGCGGTCCATGTAGGTCCAATGCTGTTCAAGCAGCTCATCGCGCAGCGCGACAGAGCCGCGCCGGTCGCGGTGGGTAGCAGAAGAACTCCATGCCCCCAGTCTCAACCACAACGGCCGGGCCAACATCTCGTACTTGTAAGGCCGCTCCTAGGTGCGGATCTTCGGTGCGAGGGCGCCACGCCCAGCGCCCACCTGAAGTTCCGTGAGCCCGCCGAAGCGGGACAGTGACGCCACCGATCGGCGATAGTCCCACCCACCGGGAACCGCGCCATCGAGCCACCAGATCCTCGCCGAACCTCTCCGCTCCGGCCTGCCGGCCAGCCTCCCTCGCCGCCGGACTCGCCGAGGTGGCGTCGCTCCCGGCACCACTACGGTGGTCGTGGCGACGAGGGGAGGATGCGACGTGGCACTCTCGACGACCGAATGGGACCGGCAGAACACCCGGCGCCGGCGAGCCTGGGACAAGCAAGCCGAGCGCTATGACAGGCAGATCGGCTGGTGGGAACGCCGCCTGCTGGGGCAGGACAACCGGGCGTGGGCCTGCCGGCGCGCGACCGGTGACGTCCTCGAGGTCGCCATCGGCACCGGGCTGAACCTTCCGCTCTACGACACCGCTCTGAAGCTCACCGGCGTCGATCTCAGCCCAGCGATGCTCGACATCGCCCGCCAGCGCGCCGCCGAGCTCCACCTCGACGTCGACCTGCGAGTGGGCGACGCCCATCGGCTGGCCTTCGACGACGGGTCGTTTGACACCGTCGTCTGCACCTTCTCCCTGTGCAACATCCCCGACCCCCGCCAGGCGATCAGCGAGATGCGGCGGGTGCTGGGGCCCCGCGGGCGCCTCGTGCTCGTCGACCACATCCGCAGCTCCGCCACGCCGATCTACTGGCTCCAGAAGGGCCTCGAGGTCGTGTCCGTCCGCATCGACGGCGACTACCTCACCCGCCGCCCCGCTCAGATCGTCGACGAGCTCGGCTTCGACATCGGCGAACGCGACCGCCTCCGCTGGGGCATCATCGAGCGCCTCGTCGCCACCAAGGCGGCCCAACGCACCAACCGACAGTGATGTCGCCCCGGCTCCGTTGACTCGTGTTTCGGGGATGGAGATGCCTCGTTCGAAGTCGGTGATGGGCACGACGACGACCTCCAGCTTCAGGTCCAGGGCTTGGGCCTTGTCCTTCGACGTGGCGCCGGGCGACGCCGCGCGGTCAGCTGGTGAAGATGTCTTCGGGCAGGAAGGCCGACACGAGCATGTTGGGCACGTCGACGAGCTGGCTGACCTTGAGGTCGACCGCGACGCTGCAGATGGCGTAGGCCTGCTGGGCGGTCCAGCCGCGCTCGATCAGGTGGTCGATCATGTGGAGCAGCGCGTTGCGGGCGGCGAGCGTGACGTCCTCGGAGTGGTCGACGCCGTCCCGGGTGAGTGAGATGCCGGTGGTGGCGTAGAACCGGCGCGGTGCGGCGAACTCGGGCGGGAGGTAGTAGTCCTGCCGGGTGAACCGGGGGTGGCGGATCCCCTTCTGGGCCGCCTCGCCCTTGAGCACCTGGAAGCGGACGTGCAGGGTGGCGTTCATCTCGATGGCGGTGCCGCAGGTCTCGCAGTCCCCCTGGGCGAAGTGGGCGTCGCCGGCGGAGAACAGGCCGCCAGGAGTGTCGACGGGGACAAGCAGGTGCGCGCCCTTGCTGAGCTGCTTGATGTCGACGTTGCCGGCCTGTTCGCGGGGAGGGATGGTCCGCAAGGCGTGCGCCGCGATGTCCGGGTCGGTGGGGACAGCCGATGCGGCCGACGGCGGGAGCACGAAGCCGCCGCGGTCGAGCAACTCCTGTTCGCGGACGGTGGTAGTGGCGAGCAGCTCGTGGCCGGGCGAGAGGCCGATCGTGCCCATGAAGGGCGCGCCGGGGACGCGGACGCCCGGCAGGTCGGCAGACGTGGCCCAGCCATCGGCGATGTCCCAGTTGACCTTGAAGGGCTCGGGGAACTCGTCGCGGAGGAACCCGAACCCGGGGACTTGGACGGTGTAGCCGTAGCTGTCGGGTTCGACGTCGAGGATCTCGATGTCGAGCAAGTCGCCCGGCTCGGCGCCCTCGACGTACACGGGGCCGGTCAGAGGGTGCACCACGTCGAGGTTCGGCGCGGCGACGACGTCCAGCGAGACGTCGGGACCCATCTGTCCGTCGAAGGCGTCGCGGGTCTCGAGGACCACCTCGTCCCCGGGGTCGCACCTGATGACCGGGGAGATATCGGGATGCCAGCGGTTGTGGCCGGTGCCGGGCTCCTCCGCCAGCGTCTTGGTCCGATCGATGCGGATCTCGGGCGTGGTCTCCATCGGGAGCCTCCTCGATTGGTCAGGGGCGCTGGCCGCCCCCAGGTGAAGACGGCGAAGGCAGCGCTCGTCGTGACGCCGAACGTCGCCGAGGTCCGTGCGTCGTCGTCCCAGATTGGCTCGTACACGCACGCTACGGGGAGGAACGCGTCGCCAGCGATCCATGCCACCGGGCCCAGCGCAAGCGCCCCGAACCCACGACGAGGCGAGCAGGTCGACCAGTCGTCGCCGGTGAGCGCCCGACGCCGCTGGTGCGCGTCGTCGCCGTCGCCGACCTCGCCAACGGCATCTCCTCGATGGTCGATCTCGACCGATGGACCTACGTGAACGCCGACCTGACCGTGTGGTGCCACCGGCAGGCAACCGGTGAGTGGGTCGGCCTCGAGAGCCACACCGCCGTCGTGGACACTGGGGTCGGCTGCAGCCACAGCGCCGTGTTCGACACCCATCAGCCGCTCGGCTGGTCAGCCCAGAGCCTGCTCATCGACACTCGACCAACGGCTCCTCGCACACCGCGGCGCGCCGCGCCCAGATCGGCCTCACCTGCAGCTGAGCCCGCGAGCTCGCACCCCACGGCATCACCGTGAACACCGTCGCCCCCGACGTCGTGCCCGTCGAGCGCCACGCCGACGTCAGCGACCAAGAACGGCGATGGCGCCGAACCCGCGGTTCCGGTCTCCGGCCAGGACCAGCTCCGACTCCGTCACCGGTGCCCAGGTCTGCGATCTCGGCGCCGCGGCCCGAGGATGTCTCAGCTTGGTTGATGCGCGCTGTGGTCGGTTGGCTGGGGTGTCACGCTCAGGAGCTTCACACCGCCTGGCGTCTCGAACCGGTGCCAGGTGTTCTGCGGAACGACGACCAGCTGACCAGCGCTCAGATGCGCAGACTGCTCGCCTCGGTCAGTCAGGTAGAAGATCGTCGTGTCGCCGCTGATGACCATGACGATCTCGTCGCCTGCTGTGTGACGCTCCCACTCGCTGTTCCCTGCCCAGTGCCCGACGAAGATCCCTCCCTCGCGGTAGTTCGACAGCAGCTTGAACGCATCTCTCGATTGCTCTGCTGTCGTAGTCGGCGTCCTGTCCGCGAGGAACGTCAGTGCCGCGATGGAGTCGTCAATGGCGATCGGAGACGGGCGGGCCGCGGCCATAGGTTCACAGTAGGGCGTCATCGTGTCCGCTGGGTGCGAGCATCCCGAACGCCAGCTCGAGGCACAGAACACCATGGCCACGGCCACTACCTCGCCGCAGCGTGATCACCTGATCGACCGGTCGGCGTCCCGTTGGCCTCATCGGTCTGTGACATCTGGGCATGCGCACCCCACTAGTTGACGGGGCGCTCCGCGCGACCCGTATAGCGTGCTCGCAGCTCGCGCTTGAGGACTTTGCCGGCGCCCGACAGCGGCAGTGCGTCGACGAATTCGACGCTGCGGGGCGCCTTGTACCCGGCGACGATGCCGCTGGTGTGCCGGCGCAGCTCCTCGAGCGTCGCCTCCGCGCCGGGTTTCAGCACCACGACGGCGTGGACCCGCTCACCCCAGCTGTCATCCGGCACCCCGATCACCGCGCACGCGGCAACCGCGGGATGGAGCCCTAGGGCGTTCTCGACCTCGGACGAGTAGATGTTCTCGCCGCCCGAGATGATCATGTCCTTCAGGCGGTCGACGACGAAGAGATAGCCGTCCTGGTCCATGTGGCCGGCGTCGCCGGTGTGCATCCAGCCACCACGCAGGGCCGCCGCGGTCTCCTGGGGCTTCCCCCAGTAGCCGGTCATCACGCTCCCGCCCTGGACCGCGATCTCACCGACGGTCCCCCGAGGAACCTCGTGGCCGCCGTCGTCGACCACACGCACCTCGCAATGAGCCGCCGCTTGGCCGGCGGACCCGAGACGGTCCCCTCGCCGATGGTCGTCGGGCCCGAGCAGCGTTCCGATGGAGACCTCGGTCATCCCGAACACCTGGACGAAGTCGGCCCCGGGGAACGTTTCCATCGCCCGCCGCAGCAGGGCTCGGGCGATGGGCGAGCCGCCGTAGGCGATCCCGTGCACGCTGGACAGGTCGTAGCTGTCCCGATCGGGATGGTCGACCAGCCTGTGGATCATGGTCGGGACCAACAGGAGATGGGTCGCCCGATGCTGCTCGATGGCCGTCATCACGGCGACGGGGTCGAACGCCGGCACGACGGCGTGGCTGCCACCCACCATCCACTGTGCGGCCCATGCCGCCAGGACGCCGCCATGGAACATGGGCGCAGCGTGCAGGAAGCGCCCACCCGGGCGGGCGAACGGGAACGTCGCCTGGCCACCGAGAACCGAGCTGAGGATGTTGGCGTGGGTAAGCATCACCCCCTTCGGGGACCCGGTCGTCCCGCCGGTGTAGAGGATCGCGGCGAGGGCGTCACCGCCGCGGCGGGCGTCGGGAGCCGATGCCGATGCGGCCACCAGGTCCTCGTAGCCCACCGCCCCGCCAGCCGCCGGACCCTCCCCAGCGTGGACTACGGCCTGCAAACCATGGCACCTCTCGATCAACTGGTCGACCACCGGTACGAAGGCGTCGTCGACCACGAGCACCGACGTCTCCGAATCCGCCAGCGAGTAGATGATCTCCTCCGGACTCCAGCGGGTGTTCACCGGATTCAGGACACCGTTCGCCCATGGCACCGCCATCAGCAACTCGGTGTAGCGGTCAGAGTTCAGCGACAGGACCGCCACCCGTTCCCCCTCGTACACCCCCAGCGAGCGGAGCCCACCCGCGAGACGGGCCACCCGGTCGGCATGCTCGGCCACCGTGCGGACACGCCCGCCGAAGATCGTCGCCGGCAGCTGTGAGGTGTGGCGCAACGCACGGTGCAAGCCTTGAGTGAGGTACACGGCGACCCTCTTGTTCCTAGTTCTTCAGGGGCAAGCGCCTAGTCGCTCATTCGCTGGTCAGTCGGTCGGTGCCGTGATCCCGCACTCGTCCTCGACGAAGGTGTTGAGCCGTCCTATCGCGGCCCTCCATTCGTCAAGCGTCTCCTCGTCGGGGGACGGACCATCAGGGTTCTCGGCGGCGAACTCGAGGAACTCAACGAGAACCTCGAAATCGGAGGCGATCACATCCGGCGGATCGAGGTCATCCATCGCCTCGATCGCGGCGATGCCTTCCTCGCGGCTCAGCTCGCCGTCGGTGCCGGCGCTGACGTCTCCGAAGACCTGCTGGAAGTCGTCGCAGAAGCCGGACTCGCCGGAGTCAAGAGCGCCGCCGGCGTCGTCATCGCCGCACGCCGCAGCCATCAGTGCGGCGGCGACGAGGACGGCGCCACCGCTCCTACGCATAGGGAACGCCCTGGGAGTCCACATGCCCTTCGACGCGTGACGGCACCGTTCCATCTCCACGGCACGGTCAAGCGTCGGGACCTAGCCGAGGTAGGGATGGTGTGACCGTCGCAGCGATGAGTCTGCCGGCGCCCACAGGTCTACCTCCCGACCGAGACAACCAACTCATCGGGAGTCAGGCATGGGCCTCATTCACATCGAGATGTTCGCAACCCTCGACCTCGTCGGGCAGGCGCCCGGCGGCCCCGACGAGGACCCGGCGGGCTTTCCGTTCGGCGGCTGGCAGGCGCCCCTGCTGGACGAGGTCGCCGGGGCGCAGGTCGGTGCCGCGTACGAGGGCACGGACGCCCTCCTGCTCGGCCGGCGGACGTATGACATCTTCGCCGCCTACTGGCCGTACCAGGAGGGCGGCCAGGACAACGAGATCGCCACGCTCTTCAACAGCGTCCCGAAGTACGTGGCCTCCCGCGGCAGGCCCGACCTCTCGTGGGCCGAGTCCACGCAGCTCGGCCCGGATCTGGCCGGCGCGGTGCGCGAGATCCGTGACTGGCACGAGCACGTGAAGGTCGTCGGGAGCCTGAACCTGGTGCAGACCCTCCTGCGCGAGAAGCTCTTCGACCGTCTCGACCTCTGGGTGCACCCGGTCGTGCTCGGCGTCGGGAAGAAGGTGTTCGACGGTGGCGCGGTGCCCACGAACGTCACACTCCTCGAACCGCCGGTAGCCGGTCCGAAGGGCACCGTGTACCTGCGCTACGGGCTCGCCGATGGCACGCCCAGGACGGGGGACATGAGCGCACCCGATCGCGGTGCCGGGCGCGACGACTGAAGCCGCCCCGCGCCAGGTGGGCCCGTGTCGTCGGCGGTGAATCCGCCAGGTCGGCATTCCGTCACGGCGTCGGCAGTTCGAGGTGCCGACGCCGTAACGAAGTGCCTCAGCCCGGCGGAGATCGACACGCTGATGACCGAGCTTGGCGGAATGACGAGCATCCTCGGCGAAGCCACACCGCCGGAGAAGGCCAGCATGTACCAGGGTCTTGGACTCCACCTGGCGTACCAGCCCGACCAAAACGCCGTGGTAGCGATCGCCGACCTGGGCCGTGCATTTAGTCGTGTCGGAGGGGGGACTCGTACCCTAACCCCACGCGCTCCCGCTGCTGGTCGGTTCGCGATCGCTGCGTGAAAGACGATCATGAACGCGACTAGTCCCGGGACTACTCCCGAGATCAGTCCAGGCACTACTCCCGTCGTGGACTCTCCGATCACGCCGGATGCATAAACTTTCTGACCAAGTCCCCACCTGCAGCGGTCCCGGACTCGCTGCGGGCGCTCGATGCCCGCGAACACGTAGCCGACCCCACGTCGGGGTCTGCGCGGGCGACCGAATGACGGTGATGCGTCGCCGATCGGGTAGTCACGGTGTGTTCGTCATGTACGAGTACGAGCTGAAAGACTGGCGAGTGCCGCCGCAACGCCGAGTTCATCACCGTGCGCGACGGCATACTCGTCGAGACCCAGGTGTTCTTCGGCGGCCGGGGGGAGCGGCATGGCCAAGCTGATCTATGTGTCGAACGTGTCCCTCGACGGCTACATCGAAGACGAGCACGGCAATTTCGACTGGACCGCGCCCAGCGACGAGGTCTTCGCGTTTATCACCGACCTCGTGCGCTCCGTCGGCACCTACCTCTACGGGCGGCGCCTCTACGACACGATGGCCGTCTGGGAAACCGACTCGGCCCTGGCCGCCCAGTCGGAACTCATGGGCGACTTCGCCAACGTCTGGCAGGCCGCGGACAAGGTCGTCTACTCCACGACCCTGGACGCTGTACCGACCGCCAAGACCCAGCTCGAGCGCAACTTGGACCCCGACTCGGTCCGTGACATGAAGGCCTCAGCCACCAGTGATCTCACCGTGGGAGGCCCGAACCTCGCCGCGCACGCTTTCAAGGCCGGGCTGGTCGATGAGTGCCACCTGTTCATCTATCCCGTACTCGTCGGTGGGGGCAAGCCGTCGCTCCCCCGCGACACGCGCGCCGAGCTCAAGCTGCTGGACGAGCGCCGGTTCGGCAACGGTGTCGTGTACCTCCGCTACCGCGCCCCGTTCTGACCGTCAACGCCCGCTTCAACGCATTTCGGAGATGATGGGTTCGTTGCGGGGTCAAATGCCGTGAACCACCTGCGTGCCGGAGGGGGGACTTGCGGCTTGACCCCACGCGTGCGGCTCGTCCGGTGCCTGTCGCTGGCCGCCTGAGAATCATGGGGCTCCCGCCCGTTGGTATCACCTCCGTAGACTGGGGTCGTGAGCAACCCTCCGGCGCCCGTGGTGGATCCGATCCGCCGGCCCCACTTGCTGGCAGTTGATCCTGCGTTCCGCGCCGAGATCGAGACCGACATCGAGTACTGCCGCGACCTGCTCACATACCTGCGCGACCGGTGAGGTTCCCCTCCCTCGAGGAGCTGATCGCCTGCAACGAGGCGGTCCGGGAGCCCGATGAGGTATCGCCGAGCGCTGAGGACGACGATCTCGGCCGGGTTGCCCGTGCGCTCGAACGGGCTCGTGTGGGGTCCGATCCCCTTGACGTCGCGGCGGCGCTGGCTTTCGAACTGACGAGCGCCCAAGGCTTCCACGAAGGAAATAAGCGCACCGCGGCGCTGATCGCCCGCTGGTTCATCAGGGCCAACACCGATCTCGGGCCCGACCGAATCATCAAGCCCGACGATCCCGAATTCGGCGATCTATTGATCGCAGCCGCGCGCGGTGAGGACGTCCGCGTCGAGATTCGGGGCCTCTTTCACGACCGCGCCGCTGACCCGGAGCCGCGAAATCCTCTCGACGCCTTGACAGCGGAAGCGCAGGATCTCGGCCTATACGACGAGTGACGTCCAGGCCGATCTTCACGACGATGGACACCGAACGCCGCTACATCGCCGCCGCCTCCGTCGCCGAACTCACCGACCACAACGTCGAGCTAGCGTTGCCCGCAGCACCCCGAACCTGACCAACCAGCTTCCGGGGAACGCACGAGGTCACCTACACCACGAGACGGGACGCGATCCCGGGCTCCGACGCCATTGGGAGTCGCGAGCTTCCCTACGCGTCCTCTCCGCCAGCCGCCGAAACGATGAGTTCTCTATCCGGGAGCCGTCTCATTCGTCGAAGACCGACGCGATTAGGAGGTCTCGGATGGGCAAGGTCGCGCTCCATATCTCGATGTCGCTGGATGGGTTCATCACCGAACCGAACGAGGGCGTCGGAAACCCGCTCGGAGACGACCCGGGTCGGTTCCACGATTGGATGTTCGACGCGAAGACCGAGACCGACGCCGCGGTCCTTGACGAGATCTACGCGTCGACGGGAGCGATCCTGATTGGGAAGCGGATGTTCGACGTGGGGTTCGAGCCGTGGGGCGATCCTCCCCCGTTCGGGATGCCGGTGTGTAGTGACTCACGAAGAACGAAAGCCTCTGTCCATGCAGGGCGGTACGACCTACACCTTCGTGACGGATGGGATCGAGGCGGCACTCGAGCTGGCCCGTGCCGCCGCCGGCGACAAGAACGTCGGCATCTGGGGCGGAGCGAACATCATGAGGGAGTATCTGAGGGCGGGATTACTGGACGAGATGCAGATCCACCTCATCCCCGTCCTGCTCGGCGGCGGCGTCCGACTCTTCGAGGATCTCGGCCCCGAGCCGATCGAACTGAGGAGGACAAGTTCGATCGAGACTCCGAGCGCGACCCACTTTCGATTCGACGTCGTGAAATGACGCAAGTGATCCCTGCTTGTTGACTTTCAAGCGTCGGCGTGGATGCGCTTGGCGCCAGGGCACGTCGTGCGGTCGCTGACGTTCGTGCTGCCGTCGTTGAGAGCCAGCTGCCGTTCGTGGTCAGGTGTGATCGACGCGTGAAACCACGATGGATCGAGGTCGAGGCGCGCCGCTGTGCGGGGGGCGGCAACGTCGCAATTCTTGGCTCGACGGTCGAAACCGGGTGCTGTGTGGCGGGGCCACGTCCAGCCCGACGGAACCCCGCGTCAGTGGTGGTGGCCCTGGCGGCCGAGGGTCTCCACGGGGGTCGCGCCGGGGCGGGTCCACTGCGGCACGGGCCGGCTGGTCGGGCCCCAAGTGGCGACGCCGTCGGCGTCCGAGCGCCAGTACCAGCAGATCGGCGAGCCATGCCCACCGACCGGCGAGTCGGCCTGAGGGGCCTCGGGCCAGCCCTCGGGGTTGTCCTCCCACGCCTCGCGGCGGCCGTAGGGCGTCATGTCGAGCAGGCCGAGGGACCCGTTGACCGGCTCGTTGCC
>JBOGHK010000081.1:0-5062 GCA_050744325.1 Acidimicrobiales bacterium | reverse complement strand
GCTGACCGTGGAGCTAGCCGGAATCGAACCGGCGGCCTCATCCATGCCATGGATGCGCTCTACCAACTGAGCTATAGCCCCGTGAGGAGCGATCACCCTACCAGTTGCCCCTACCCTCGAGGCCATGCGGATTGCGTTCGGGACGGACGAGAGCACCGAGCTGACCCGGCATGTCAAGGACTGGCTCGCCGAGCAGGGCCACGAGCTCGTGGTGGTCGGCGAAGACATCGCCTGGCCGGATGTCGGCCGCGGGGTCGGCGAGGCGGTGGCCGAAGGCCGGGCCGACCGGGGCGTCGTCTGCTGCTGGACCGGCACGGGGGTGTCGATCGCGGCCAACAAGGTGGCCGGCGTCCGGGCGGCGCTGTGCACCGACCAGGCCACAGCCGAGGGCGCCCGCAAGTGGAACGACGCCAACGTGCTGGCCTTCGGGCTGCGGTTGACCTCGCCGACGGTCGCCGACGAGATGCTGGCGGCGTTCATCGCCACCCAGCCCGACGACTCCGAGGCCCCGAACTTCGATCGCCTCGGCTGACTCGCCACTCGAAGTTGCGGCAGAGACGAACGGTCTCCGGCGTTTCTGCCGACGTTTCGGATGACTTACAGAATCGGGAACCTGGTCGATTCCACCCGCATGACGCCGGCCAGCCCCTCGAGCCGAGCGGCAACGTCGGCGGCTGTTGCCTGGTCGGTCTCGACGAGGGTCAGGCGGTAGGAGGTCGGGACGACGTCGGGGCGTTGCTCGATCTCTTCGAGCATCTCGGTACTGCCCTCGAACCGCTCCTGAGCGTCCTCCACGGACGCCGCCTCGTCCATGTAGTCGAAGGTCGCGATGTCGGCGTTCTGGCTCATGGTCGCTTCGAGAGCGGCCCGCTGGTCGTCCGTGACTGCCCTGTCGAGGAAGACGATCAGGTCCTCGTCGGCGTCACGGTTGGCGTACGCGAACACCTCCGGGTCTGCCAGGATCGCCTCAGCGGGCGTGCCCAGGATCCAGTCTCCGCTCGGTTGTCGCAGTAGGTGCGTGTTCCTGGTCGTTGTGTGGGCCTCGGACGGGACGTAAAAGGTCACGACGACGACCACGACCTCGTCGCTCTCGAAGTCGACCTGGAGGTCCGTGACCCGCGGGATGATGGGCTCCCAACGCTCGGGATTCTCGGCGACCTGCTCCGCGATGTCCCGACAGCTGCGCCCGCCAGGCATGGCGCCGAGGTCGAGCAGGAGGTCGGTCTGCAGTGCATCCACGGTCTCGCAGTCACCATCCCGCACGGCGTCGTAGTAGGCGGTGACAACCTCGACCGGCGTCTCGGGCGGTGGCGGGCCGGCGTCCTGAGGACGCGCGCCGTCGTCCCGGGCCATGGCCCACACGATGGCAACTGCGCCTCCCAGGGCCGTGACAGCTGCCAGGAGGAACCCCACCTTCCATCCCCCGCGCACGGACGCACTCTAGGCGTGCATCCCCCGCTCGTGCGGTGGGTGGACGGCCAGCAGAGCCAACGCCTCATCCTCCCCACGGCTCGCCCGTCGAGCAGCGTCCTCTCGACCAGCGTCGAAAGGGTCACGCTGGCCAGCAGGTCACGCGCAGGCGAAATCGGTGGGTGTGCGGCTCGTCGTGTCGGTCAGGATGTGGGCATGGCAGCGCTCGTGGAGCACTGGCCGATCGCTGGCCTGGTCGTACGCACTCCAAGGATCGAGCTGCGGTGGCCGGACGACGACGACCTCGTCGCCCTCGCCGGACTGGCCGCTCAGGGAGTCCACGACGCCGACGTCATGCCCTTCGACATACCGTGGACCCGCGCCCCCGCCGGTGAGCTCGAGCGGAACGTGATCCAGTACCACTGGCTGCAGCGAGCCGAGTGGCGCCCTGAGAACTGGTCCTGGAATCCCGTGGTCGTTGTTGGCGGCCAGGTGGTCGGCTCCCAAGGAGTCAACGGCGAACAGTTCGCCATCCGACGAACCGTGACCACGGGCTCCTGGCTCGGGCAGCGCTATCACGGCCAGGGCATTGGGACCGAGATGCGCGCCGCCGTCCTGCACCTCGCGTTCGCCGGGCTCGTAGCCGACCGTGCCGAGACGGCAGCCACGGTCGACAACGCCGCGAGCCTCGCCGTGACCCGCAAGGTCGGCTACTCGCCGGACGGCACCCAGGTCCACGCGGTCGAAGGCCAGGCTCGGCTACAGCTCCGCTTCGTCCTCGAACGCGACGGCTGGGAAGCCGCGCGGCGTGACGACATCGAGATCGAGGGCCTCGACCCCTGCCTCGAACTGTTCGGGGCCCAAAGAGGCCCAGCGGATGGGCAAGGTGCTACTGCCCGCGCTCACGGAGCAATCCAGCGCTGAGCG
This sequence comes from Acidimicrobiales bacterium, assembly GCA_050744325.1. Lineage (GTDB taxonomy): Bacteria > Actinomycetota > Acidimicrobiia > Acidimicrobiales > VFJN01 > DASXTK01. The sequence continues at coordinate 2,725 of JBOGHK010000081.1, read as the reverse complement.
CGGGCAGAACGAAGGACGGTTAGACGACGAAGTTGATGAGGCGGTCGCGGACCGCGATCACCTTGCGGACCGCTGCCCCCTCCAGCAGCGCCGCGACCTTGGCGTCGGCGCGCACCGTGGCCTCGAGGCCGGCGTCGTCCAGCCCGACCGGAACCTCGACACGGGCGCGGACCTTGCCGTTCACCTGCACGGGGATCTCGACGGTGTCATCGATCAGGAGGACCCGATCGGCCTCGGGGTACGGCTCGCGCACGAGCGACTCGTGGTGGCCCAATCGTGCCCACAGCTCTTCGGCAGCATGGGGCGCCAGCGGTGCCAGCAGCAGGACCAGCGTCTCGGCGACCTCGTGGGGTAGGCCACCGTCCGGGTACTGCGCGGTGAGGTGGTTGTTCAGCTCGGTGATCTTGGCGATCGCCACGTTGAACCGCAGCGATTCCATGCTGTCGTGGACCGCCTGGATGGTGCGGGCCAGGATGCGGCTGGTCTCGTCGCCGGGGATGTCGCCGGACACGACGAGGTCGCCGGTCTCCTCGTCCACGATGTTGCGCCAGACCCGCTGCAGAAGCCGGAACACACCCACGACCGCACGCGTCTCCCACGGCCGGCTTGTGTCCAGCGGCCCGCTGGCCATCTCATACAGGCGCAGCGTGTCGGCCCCATAGTTCGCGTACATCTCCTCGGGGGCGACCGAGTTCTTGCGGGACTTGCCCATGCGGCCCAGCTGTCGGCGCACCTTGCGGCCCTGGTACCAGTACGCGCCATCGCGTTCGACGACCTCGCGGGCGTCGACGTAGAAGCCGCGGTCGTCCACGTACTCGAAGGCCTGCACCAGACCCTGGTTGAACAGCCGGTGGAAAGGCTCGCGCGACGAGATGTGGCCCAGGTCGTAGAGGACCTTGTGCCAGAAGCGCGCGTACAGCAGGTGCAGCACCGCGTGCTCGGCGCCGCCGACGTAGAGGTCGACACCGCCGACGTCCTGGTCGTCGCGCGGGCCCATCCAGTAGCGCTCGTTGATCGGCTCGACGAAGGCCTGGTTGTCCGTGGGGTCGATGTAGCGCAGCTCGTACCAGCAGGACCCGGCCCAGTTGGGCATGGTGCTCACCTCGCGCCGATAGCGCTTGAGCCCCTCCCCGAGGTCGAGCTCGACCTCGACCCACTCGGTCGCCCTGGTCAACGGCGGTGCGGGCTCGGAGGTCTCGTCGTCCTCGGGGAACGTCGTCGGCGAGTAGTCGTCGACCTCGGGCAGCTCGACCGGCAGCAGGTGGTCGGGTAGGGGGCGCGGCAACCCGTCGTCGGGATCGAAGACCACCGGGAACGGCTCGCCCCAGTAGCGCTGGCGGCTGAACAGCCAGTCGCGCAGCTTGTAGGTGATGGTGCCGGTGCCCAGGCCCTTCGCTTCCAGCCACTGGACGATCGTGTGCTTGGCCTCGTCGATGTCGAGGCCGTCCAGGCTCACCTCGTCGTTGGCGCTGTTGATCGCCGGGCCTTCGCCCACGTACGCCTTGCCGTCCCAGGTCTCCGGGGGCCGCACAGTGCGGACGATCGGCAGGTCGAAGAGCTCGGCGAACTCCCAGTCGCGCTCGTCCTGGCCGGGCACGGCCATGATCGCCCCGGTGCCGTAGCCCATCAGCACATAGTCGGCGATGAAGATCGGGATCTCCGCGCCGTTGGCGGGGTTGACGGCATACGAGCCGACGAACACGCCGATCTTCTCTCGGGACTCGACCTGGCGCTCGACCTCGCTGCGGCGGCTGGCCTGGCGCCGGTAGGCGGCGACCGCCTGGCCGGGGGTGGTGTGGCCGTCGGTCCAGCGCTCGGGCAGGTCGGTGTCGGTCGGCCAGGCGTCGGCCGTCAGCTCGTCGACCAGCGGGTGCTCGGGCGCCAGCACCATGTACGTGGCGCCGAACAGGGTGTCGGGGCGGGTGGTGAACACCTCGATGGCCGGGCCGGCCTGCGTCGGGAAGGCGATGGTCGCCCCCTCGGACCGCCCGATCCAGTTGCGCTGCATCAGCTTGATGGGCTCGGGCCAGTCGATGTCGTCCAGGTCGCGCAGCAGCCGCTCGGCGTAGGCCGTGATGCGCATCATCCACTGGCGCAGCGGCCGCCGGAACACGGGGAAGTTGCCCCGCTCGCTGCGGCCGTCGGCGGTGACCTCTTCGTTGGACAGCACGGTGCCCAGGCCGGGGCACCAGTTGACCGGCTCTTCGCTGATGTAGGCCAGGCGATGGTTGTCGCCGACGATGCGCCGCTCGCGGGCCGACAGCTCACGCCAGGTCTTGCCGGTGGGGTTGGTGCCCTCGCCGGGCTGACGGGTGCCGGCGTCCAGCTCGGCGACCAGCTCGTCGATGGGGCGGGCCCGATCGGCTTCCTGGTCGTACCAGGCGTTGAAGATCTGCAGGAAGGTCCACTGCGTCCAGCGGTAGTAGCCCTCGTCGATCGTGGTGATCGAGCGCCGCGGGTCGTGCCCCAGGCCCAGCCGACGCAGCTGTCGCCGCATGGTGGCGATGTTGGCCTCGGTGGTGGCCCGGGGGTGCTGGCCCGTCTGCACCGCATACTGCTCGGCCGGTAAGCCGAAGGAGTCGTAGCCCATCGTGTGCAGGACGTTGCGCCCCCGCATGCGCCAGTAGCGGGCATGGACGTCGGTGCCGATGAACCCCAGGGGATGCCCGACGTGCAGGCCTGCCCCGCTGGGGTAGGGGAACATGTCCATCACGAAGAACTTGGG